>JAGCYH010000016.1 GCA_017960905.1 Bacteroidales bacterium | reverse complement strand
GCAACAAGACTATGGAACAGTATATCAAGTTTTTGGGAAGATAGCGCAGCCTACCGGGTTGCTACAAGATAAAAGAAGAGGCTTCATTCTGCAAAATGAATGAAGCCTTCTTTGTTTTCCATCAAAAAAAGGCAAGTGAGAAAAAATCCACCTGCCCCATTCTGTCGGGATGAGGCGATTCGAACGCCCGACCCCTACGTCCCGAACGTAGTGCGCTACCAACTGCGCTACATCCCGAGAGCTTTTCGTTTTCGCGGTGCAAATATACAGCTATTTTTGATACGATGTTCAGTATGCCGAAAAAAGTTATCAACAATGTGGCGGATTTATCTTGGCACAGGCTCAGCCGTCTATATCTCGCTCGCCTCCACTATTCCGTTGGCTATGGCGAACACCGTCAGGCCCGAAACGGTTTTTATTGCCAATTTGTTGGCGATGTTTTTGCGGTGCGATATGACTGTAGTCAGACTTATGTTTAGCTTGTCGGCTATCTCTTTGTTTATCAATCCTTTGACCACAAGAGCTACTACTTCTATCTCACGAGCCGACAATATCTGGTTTATCGGCATCAGATTTTTGCTCTGTTTGTCGGATTTGGGGTTGTTTTTGTGCGCCAGCGAGAAAAGGCGCATAAGGTCGCTCACTAATTTTGCTTCGGTCTGGCAGACGTTAAGTGTATGTATGTTGCCCCATTGCGCTGGAAGCGCAATGCCGTTTGTGAGAACTATCACTTTTTTCATTCGTTGAATGAAAAAAGCCGAGTTTTCGATAAATATCTGCGCCGAAACGAAATAGTGCACGTACATGTCGGGCGTGTCGTCGGTGAGCTCTACCAACGAATTGAACGAACGGAAGTTAGCATTTGGCACTGCTTCCTGAAGCAGTGCCGTCAGCCCTATGCGGCATAGTGCGTTGGCATCGATAACGGCTATTTCGAATGTGGCTTCGTTATACATTGTTCCGTAGGTTGGCATAGTCTTCGTATTTGTGTTTCCAACGGCGGTGTGTCCATAGCCACAGTTCTGGAATCCGACGGATGTCGTCTTCCAACAGAGCTGCGAAGCGGTCGATAATTACGCCTGTATCAAGCGATTGCGCGTCGTCGGTTATGAGTTTCCACTCCACGGTGTAATGTCCGCGCTTATAGCCAACGTACGAAGGGTAGACGAGCACTTGGTTTGTCCGGCGGGCTATTGTGGCCGGCCCTACAAGAAATGCTGTCTTTATGTCGAAGAATGTAGTCCAGTGCTTTTGTGCGCCCCAATGCGGCGACTGGTCACCGATGATGAGTGTTGATGTTATCTCGCCTTTGCGCATGCTTTCCACTATCTGGCGGTACCCGCGCTGCGACTCAATAAGTGTCGTGTTGTTGCGGCTGCGCGAGTAGTGTGTCAGATAATTGACGAATTCGCTGCTTTGCGGCTGGTAGAAGGTCTGCATTTTAGCGCCTTTGTTGTGAGCATGGCACACGATATACCATTCCCAATTGCCCATGTGGGCGGCGTACATGAAAACCGAACGGCCTTGTTTGTTGTAGTTGGTTATCAGTTCGGGATTGGTGAAGTGCATTCTTTGCACCAGTTTGTCGAGCGGTATGCTTATGGCTTTGAGTGTCTCAAAGATGTAGTCGCACAGATGTTTGTAGAATTTCTTCTCTATCGTGCGGCGCTCTTTGTCGTCTTTTTCGGGAAATGCTTTAAGCAAATTCGCCCTTACTACTTTCAGCCTGTACCTAAGTATATGATACGCAAGCACATATACCATGCGTGAGAACGCATAGAGAACACACATCGGCAGTTTCGACAATCCGTAGAGGATGTAAAAAAGTAGTTTTGCGAAGAACTTTTTCACACGTTATTTTTTTAGTCTATGCTTCGCCTTGCGGACCGTTGAATCTTATTGTCGGTTGTCCGTTGTTGCTTTTGTCGCCAATCGGACCGAATTTCTGTTCGTACATTTTCACGTTTTCGGCCAATGCATTCAGAAACAGTTTCGCGTTTTCAGGGTTCGATACTATTCTCGATTTCACGCGCGCTCCGCTTACGCCTGGCATCATTGAGCAGAAATCCATTACAAATTCACCTTGTTTGTGGTTTATTACCGCAAAATTAGAGTACACGCCGTCGGCTACGCTTACCGGCACGTCAATTGACAGTTTGTTTTCGTTATTATTATCCATTTTTTCCTTGTTTAGCTTTGCAAATATAGCTATTTCGTCAGATAAAAAACAATTTTTCAGCGTCCGTTTTAGCCCACAATCACTTCGTCCATTATAGCGTCGTGCTGTTCGACGGGCAGCGAGTCGAGTAGTTGGCACTTGAGCGCTATGCCAGTTTTGTGGGCTTTAGGCAGTTGGGCCAATATTCGGTCGTAGTATCCGCCGCCGCGCCCAAGGCGAAGGCCTTGGGCCGTGAAGGCCACACCAGGCACAAGTATCACAGTATTGCTGCCGTCGCCAGTAAGCGTCTCTTCCGATGTCGGTTCGAAAATACCGTAACGGGCCTCGGCTTTTAGCTCTTTCTCGCTTTCGAAACGTCTGAATTCCAGTGTTGTACCGCAAACTACAGGAAGAAATATTTTTTTGCTTTGCAAAAAATATTCTATAATCTGCCGCGTAGGCAGTTCGTCGGGCATAGCCCAGTATGCAACCAGATTTTCGCAACGCGCTATGGCGGCGTTGTTTCTTAGTTGTTCAAGCACTTTTGTCTCGCCATTTAGTTTTTCTTCTGGCGAAAGTTGGCTTTTCAACTCTTTTACATAGCGGCGTATCTCTTTCTTTTCCATGTAGTTGCGCTGTTTTGATGTTAAAAAAATGAGAGGTCTTGCTTACGCACGACCTCTCATTTTCAAATATCTGAAATACTTGTTAGTATTCGTTTCCCGAAGCGGCCATCATAGCCTCGTAGTCCTCTTTCGAGCCTACAATGTCGTCGCCCAGACCGCGTGTGCCTGTACCGGCCGGTATCAGGTGACCGCAGATGACGTTCTCCTTGAGGCCTTCCAAGTAATCCACTTTTGCCATAATTGCGGCTTCGTTGAGTACTTTGGTTGTCTCCTGGAACGATGCTGCCGACATGAAGCTCTTCGTGCCGAGGGCTGCGCGTGTGATACCTTGCAGTACCTGGCTCGATGTTGCCGGAACGGCGTCGCGTGCTTCTACAAGTTTCATGTCGCGGCGTTTGAGCTGCGAGTTCTCGTCGCGTAAGCGACGAGCTGTTACTATCTGGCCTGGTTTCAACGATGTCGAGTCGCCTGCGTTGAGCACCACTTTCTTGCCCCACAAGTCGTCGTTCTCTTCCATGAAGTCGATCTTGTCGACAACTTCACGCTCCAAGAATCTCGTATCGCCCGGATCTTCTATCTCAACCTTGCGCATCATCTGACGCACAATGATTTCGAAGTGCTTGTCGTTGATTTTCACACCTTGCAGACGGTACACGTCTTGTACTTCGTTAACGATGTATTCCTGAACTGCTGTCGGGCCTTTGATTGCCAAAATGTCCGATGGCGTTACAGCACCGTCTGAAAGCGGCGTACCGGCACGTACGTAGTCGTTTTCCTGTACCAATATCTGTTTCGAGAGTGATACCAGATAACGTTTAACATCGCCAGTTTTCGATGTAACAATGATTTCGCGGTTACCACGTTTGATTTTGCCGTAGGTGATCTCACCGTCGATTTCCGAAACCACAGCAGGGTTGCTTGGGTTGCGGGCCTCGAACAACTCGGTAACACGGGGCAGACCACCGGTGATATCGCCTGCTTTGCCCACTGCGCGTGGTATTTTGGCGATAATCTCACCCATGCGTATGTCGTCGCCCTCTACTACTGAGATGTGGGCGCCTACAGGCAAGTTGTATGTCTTGACTATCTCACCCTTCTCGTCAACAATGTTGAGCGCAGGTGTCTTAGTCTTGTCGCGGCTCTCTATAACCACTTTCTCACGATAGCCTGTCTGCTCATCCGACTCTTCTTTGAACGAAACGCCGTCGATCATGTTCTCGAACTGAACCTTTCCGCTCTTCTCTGTGATAATCAGAGCATTGTACGGGTCCCATTCGCATATCTCGTCGCCTTTCTTTATCTCCTGACCATTCTTCACAAACAATTTTGCTGCGTATGGTATCGGGTGGGTCGAAAGTGCAATCTTAGTGTTCTTGTCGACTACGCGCAACTCTGTCAGACGGCTTACTACCACTTCCATCTTGCGGCCATTGTCGTCGGTATATGGTACGCTGCGAAGCTCGTCGATCTCGATTACACCGTCGTACTTCGACAGGATGCTGTTCTCCGACGATACGTTAGATGCAGTACCACCGACGTGGAATGTACGCAACGTAAGCTGAGTACCAGGCTCACCGATTGATTGTGCGGCAATGACGCCGACAGCCTCGCCGATGTGAACCATCTTACCGGTGGCCAGATTTCGACCGTAGCACTTAGCACATACACCGCGTTTCGACTCGCAAGTGAGTACCGAGCGTATCTCTACGTGTTCGATAGGCGAATCCTCTATAATCTGAGCTTTTGTCTCATTGATTTCTTCGCCCGAACGAACTATCAGCTCGCCTGTAACAGGGTGGTACACATCGTGTACAGACACACGGCCGAGGATTCTCTCGTACAACGAAGCGATTTCGTCTTCGTTGTTCTTGATGGCCGAGCACGACAAACCGCGCAGTGTGCCGCAGTCTTCGCAGGTGATGATGACGTCGTTCGACACATCGACCAGACGACGGGTAAGGTAACCAGCGTCGGCTGTCTTAAGAGCCGTATCGGCCAAACCTTTGCGGGCACCGTGTGTCGAAATGAAGTATTCCAACACCGACAAGCCCTCTTTGAAGTTCGCCAAAATAGGGTTCTCAATAATCTGTGCGCCTTCGGCGCCAGATTTTTGAGGTTTCGCCATCAGACCACGCATACCGCACAACTGACGTATCTGTTCCTTCGAACCACGGGCGCCTGAGTCGAGCATCATGTACACCGAGTTGAAGCCCTGACGGTCGCTGCTGAGCTGCTTCATCAGGATGTTGGTCAAGTCGGCGTTTACGTGTGTCCATATATCAATTATCTGGTTGTAGCGTTCGTTGTTTGTTATGAAACCCATGTTATAGTTGTTCATAACCTCTTCAACGGCAGCATAACCTTTGTTCACAAGTTCTTCCTTCTCGGGCGGGATAATTACGTCCGACAGGGCGAACGACAGACCGCCTTCAAATGCCATGCGGTAGCCGAGGTTCTTTATAGCGTCGAGGAATTCGGCTGTCTTCGGTATACCGCAGTTCTTCTGTACTTTGCTGATGATGTCGCGAAGCGACTTCTTGGTAATCAGCACGTTGATGTAACCAACTTCTTTCGGCACTACTTTGTTGAAAAGGATACGGCCTACGGTCGTCTCGATGAGTTTCAACACGAGCTCGCCTTTCTCGTTGAGGTCGTACGTGCGAACTTTCACCTTAGCGTGAAGTTCTGCACGTTTCTCATTATAAGCTATTTCGGCCTCTTCAGGCGAATAGAATATAAGACCTTCGCCTTTGGCACCCGGACGCGGTTTGGTGATGTAGTACAAACCAAGTACCATGTCCTGCGACGGAACGGCGATAGGCGCACCGTTGGCAGGGTTCAGGATGTTGTGCGAAGCGAGCATAAGAAGCTGTGCCTCAAGTATTGCGGCATTGCCAAGTGGCAAGTGTACTGCCATCTGGTCACCATCGAAGTCGGCGTTGAACGCTGCACACGAAAGCGGGTGGAGCTGCAATGCCTTGCCTTCGATCATCTTCGGCTGGAACGCTTGAATACCCAAGCGGTGAAGCGTTGGGGCACGGTTGAGCAGGATGGGGTGGTTCTTCATTACATTCTCAAGAATATCCCATACTACCGGTGCTTTCTTATCAACGATTTTCTTTGCCGATTTTACAGTTTTAACTATGCCTCGTTCAATTAATTTTCTGATAATGAACGGTTTATATAATTCGGCTGCCATGTCTTTTGGCAGACCGCATTCGTGCATCTTAAGTTCCGGACCAACGACGATAACCGAACGACCAGAGTAGTCGACACGTTTACCGAGCAAGTTCTGACGGAAACGACCCTGTTTGCCCTTTAAGCTGTCGCTTAAAGATTTCAGAGCGCGGTTCGAATCGGTCTTCACTGCGTTCGACTTGCGCGAGTTGTCAAACAGCGAGTCGACTGCTTCCTGGAGCATACGTTTCTCGTTGCGCAAAATCACTTCCGGTGCTTTTATCTCTATAAGGCGTTTCAGACGGTTGTTGCGGATGATGACTCTGCGGTACAAATCGTTCAAGTCCGATGTTGCGAAACGGCCGCCGTCGAGTGGTACGAGAGGGCGCAGTTCGGGCGGTGTTACAGGCACTACCTTCACTATCATCCATTCGGGCTTGTTGATGCCGCCCGAATCTCTGAACGCTTCAACCACTTGCAGACGTTTAAGCGCGTCATTCTTACGCTGTTGCGACGTCTCGGTATTTGCTTTGTTGCGCAAGTCGTACGACAACTCATCGAGGTCTATTTTCGACAGAAGCATTTCCAATGCTTCTGCACCCATCTTAGCGATGAACTTGTTGGGGTCTTCGTTGTCGAGATATTGGTTGTCTTTCGGCAGCGACTCCATTATTTCCAAATACTCTTCCTCTGTCAGGAAGTCGAGTTGCTGTATGCCGTCGGCCTCTTTGATACCA
Organism: Bacteroidales bacterium; assembly: GCA_017960905.1. GTDB lineage: Bacteria > Bacteroidota > Bacteroidia > Bacteroidales > Marinilabiliaceae > W3P20-009. The sequence goes on along the minus strand of JAGCYH010000016.1, from coordinate 71,022 downwards.
GGTTGAACCACTACGTAGCGTTCGTAGTAGATTATTGCGTCGAGCTTTTTGGTAGGCAGACCCAACAGATAGCCGATTTTGTTCGGAAGCGATTTGAAATACCAGATGTGGGCTACGGGCACAACGAGCGAGATGTGTCCCATGCGCTCACGGCGTACTTTCTTCTCTGTCACTTCAACGCCGCATCGGTCGCACACAATGCCACGGTAGCGTATGCGTTTATACTTGCCGCAATGACATTCGTAATCCTTTACCGGACCGAATATGCGCTCGCAAAACAAACCGTCGCGTTCGGGCTTGTATGTTCTGTAATTGATGGTTTCGGGTTTCAATACCTCACCACTCGACATCTCTAAAATCTCTTCGGGCGATGCTAAGCCGATAGATATTTTCGAGAAGTTGCTTTTATTTTTTTGATCTCTTCTGAAAGCCATATTTAGTAGAGAATTTTATTTTTTTATTATCCACTTGGGTATGTATCGGCAGTGGCTTGCGCCACTGCCAATTGTTTATTCCAAATTTACACTTAAACACAAACCTCTCATCTCGTGCAGCAACACGTTGAGTGATTCGGGAATGCCCGGTTGCGGCAGCAAATCGCCTTTTACAATCGCCTCGTAGGCTTTTGCTCGGCCTACTACGTCGTCCGACTTCACTGTCAGTATCTCTTGGAGTATGTTCGATGCGCCGAAACCTTCGAGCGCCCAAACTTCCATCTCACCGAAACGCTGACCACCGAATTGTGCTTTACCACCCAATGGCTGCTGGGTAATAAGCGAGTACGGACCGATTGAACGGGCGTGCATCTTGTCGTCGACCATGTGGCCGAGTTTCAGCATGTACACCACGCCGACGGTTGCCTGCTGGTGGAATCGGTTACCGGTTCCACCGTCGTACAGGTACGTACGGCCTACATCGGGTAAGCCTGCTTTCTGGGTATAGCTTTGTATGTCTTCAAGTGTCGCACCGTCGAATACCGGGGTGGCGAACTTCAAGCCTAACTCGCGGCCAGCCCAGCCAAGCACTGTCTCGTATATCTGTCCCAAGTTCATACGCGAAGGCACACCAAGAGGGTTGAGCACGATATCTACCGGAGTTCCGTCTTCGAGGAACGGCATGTCTTCCAGCGGAACGATACGCGACACGATACCTTTGTTACCGTGACGGCCGGCCATCTTGTCGCCTACGCGAATCTTACGTTTCTTGGCTATGTATACTTTCGCAATCTGCATTATGCCCGAAGGAAGTTCATCGCCTATCGTTGCATTGTACTTCTTGCGTTTTTCTACTGCCTCGTATTCTTTGTATTTCATTCTGTAATGGTGAATTACAGAATATATCAGTTCGTTTTTCTCTTTGTCCGATGTCCATTTCGACGGGTTAACCGTCATGAAGTTTATATCCGACAAAATCTTGTTGCTGAACTTAACGCCTTTGCCTACGACATCGACACCGTAATAGTCTTTCACACCTTGCGATGTCTTGCCGTTGATAAGAGTGAGCAGTTTTTCTATCAGACGCTCTGTCAGAGCGTCGGTATTTGCTTTGAACTCTTTGTCAATCTCTTCGATAAGCTCTTTCTCTTTCGTGCGCGAGCGTTTGTCCTTGATGATTCTCGAGTATAGTTTTCTGCCGATGACAACGCCGTTGAGTGCCGGAGAGGCTTTCAGCGAAGCGTCTTTCACATCGCCGGCTTTGTCGCCGAAGATGGCGCGCAGAAGTTTTTCTTCGGGCGTCGGATCGCTTTCGCCTTTTGGCGTAATCTTACCTATAAGTATATCGCCCGGCTTCACGTGTGCGCCGATTCTTATTATACCGTTCTCGTCAAGGTCTTTGGTAGCGTCTTCGCTCACATTCGGAATATCCGAAGTGAGCTCTTCCATACCGCGTTTGGTGTCGCGTACTTCCAACGAATACTCGTCAACGTGTATTGATGTGAAAATATCCTCACGTACCACACGCTCCGAAATAACGATGGCGTCCTCGAAGTTGTATCCCTTCCAAGGCATGAACGCAACCTTCAGGTTGCGGCCGAGAGCAAGCTCGCCGTTGTTGGTCGAATAACCTTCGGTAAGTACTTGGCCCTTAACAACTCTCTCACCCTGACGTACGATAGGACGCAGGTCGATACAAGTGCTTTGGTTGGTCTTCTGGAACTTCGGAAGGTCGTACTCCTTCGTGTCGGGGTCGAAGCTTACGAAACGCTCCTGCTCTGTATAGTCGTAGCGGACAATAATCTTTGTTGCATCGACGTAGTCGATGACGCCGTCTTTCTCGGCGCGCACTTGCGTGCGCGAGAAACGGATAATAGGCTCTTCGAGACCTGTACCGACGATAGGCGCTTCGCAACGGATAAGCGGAACTGCCTGGCGCATCATGTTCGAACCCATGAGGGCGCGGTTCGCGTCATCGTGCTCGAGGAACGGAATGAGCGACGATGCCACCGATGCTATCTGGTTGGCTGCCACGTCGATCATCTCAACCTGTGATTTGTCGACAACAGGGAAGTCACTATCCTGACGTGCTTTAATCTTGTCGGTAGCAAATGTACCATCGTCTTCCACAGGCGTACACGCCTGTGCGATGATTTTGTGCTCCTCTTCTTCGGCTGACATGTATTTCAGACCTTCGTCTGAAAAATCCACTTTGCCGTTTTTCACCATACGATATGGAGTTTCTACGAAACCCAAATCGTTGATTTTCGAGAAGATGGTAAGCGACGATATAAGACCGATGTTCGGTCCTTCTGGTGTCTCGATAGGGCAGAGACGGCCGTAGTGCGTATAGTGCACGTCGCGGACCTCGAAGCCTGCGCGCTCGCGCGACAGACCGCCCGGGCCGAGTGCCGACATACGGCGCTTGTGAGTTACCTCAGCAAGCGGGTTGGTCTGGTCCATGAATTGCGACAATGCGTTTGTCGCAAAGAAACTGTTGATGACCGAGGCCAGTGTCTTGCTGTTGATCAGGTCGATAGGCGTGAACACCTCATTGTCGCGAACGTTCATACGTTCGCGTATGGTGCGTGCCATACGCGCCAGTCCGACGCTGAATTGGTTTGCCAACTGTTCGCCAACCGTGCGTACGCGACGGTTGCTCAAGTGGTCGATATCATCTACATCGGCTTTTGAGTTCAAAAGCGCGATGAGATGTTTGATTATCTCTATAATGTCTTCTTTAGTAAGCACTTTGACTTCGGGCGGAATCTCGAGACCCAGCTTCTGGTTGAGTCTGTAACGACCCACGTCGCCTAAGTCGTAGCGTTTGTCGGAGAAGAACAGTTTCTCTATCACGTCGCGCGCTGTCGACTCATCGGGGGGATCAGCGTTGCGCAACTGACGGTAGATGTATACAACTGCTTCTTTCTCTGAGTTGCAGGGGTCTTTCTGCAACGAGTTGTAAATGATCGCAAAGTCGGCGAGATTTTGCTCCTTGTGCAGAAGAATGGTCTTCGCACCTGAATCAATAATGTCGTCGATGTGTTCGTCGAGGAGAATGGTCTCGCGGTCGACAATCACTTCATTGCGTTCGATGGATACTACTTCACCCGTATCCTCATCGACGAAATCTTCGACCCATGATTTCAACACGCGGGCAGCGAGTTTGCGGCCTACGCATTTTTTGAGGTTGGCTTTCGACACTTTCTCTTCGTCGGCCAAACCGAAGATTTCCAATATATCTTTATCCGACTCGAAACCAATGGCACGAAGCATGGTCGTAACAGGTAATTTCTTCTTACGATCAATATATGCGTACATGACATTGTTTATGTCGGTAGCAAATTCAATCCAAGAGCCTTTGAATGGAATGATACGCGCCGAGTAGAGTTTCGTGCCGTTGGCATGAACGCTCTGTCCGAAGAATACGCCAGGTGAGCGGTGCAGCTGCGATACTACGACGCGTTCGGCACCGTTGATGACGAAACTTCCTTTTTCGGTCATATATGGTATCATACCGAGATAAACGTCCTGAACTACGGTGTCGAAATCTTCATGTTCAGGATCGTTACAAGATAATTTCAATGTGGCTTTAAGAGGCACATTGAATGTCAGTCCCTGCTCGAGACATTCTTGTATGGTGTAACGGGGCGGGTCGATGCTGTAGTCCAAGAACTCCAGCGAGAAGTTGTTTCTCGTGTCGTTGATTGGAAAATTCTCAACAAAGACTTTGTACAGTCCCTCGTTTTTACGGTCTTCTTGAGTTGTTCCCAGCTGGAACAGCTCTCGAAATGATTTTAATTGTACTTCCAAAAAGTCGTTGAACTCCAGCGGCTTTTTCAAGGAAGAAAAACTTACCCTTTCGGCTTTCAATGGATTCATTTATAAACAAATTAATTGAACTTAGAAACAGAAACACGAAAAGGTTTGGGACTCGCGCAAGGCGAGTTCCAAACCATATCCTTCAGCAGGATCGTAATTACTTAAGTTCAACTTCAGCGCCAGCTTCTTCAAGTTTAGCCTTTAATGCTTCAGCGTCAGCTTTAGAAATCTTTTCTTTGATAGCTACAGGAGCTTTGTCAACAAGTTCTTTAGCTTCTTTCAAGCCAAGACCAGCGTTTTCTTTAACTGCTTTTACAACAGCGAGTTTAGCTGCACCTGCGCTCTTCAGGAACACGTCGAACTCAGTCTGCTCTGCTGCTGCTGCGCCTGCGCCTGCTGCAGCGGGACCTGCTGCTACTGCAACTGCTGCTGCTGCCGGTTCAATACCATATTCCTCTTTAAGAACGTTTGCAAGTTCGTTAACTTCTTTTACAGTGAGATTTACTAATTCTTCTGCAAGCTTCTTAATATCTGCCATTTTATTTAAAATTAATTGTGTTTCTAAAAATTACTTTTTACTTAATGTTTCTAATACGCCGTGAATCTTGTTTGCGCCGCTCTGAAGTGCCGAAACAACATTCTTGGCCGGTGATTGAAGAAGAGCGATGATGTCTGCGATGAGCTCTTCCTTGCTCTTGATAGCTACAAGCTCCTCGAGTGTCTGAGCGCCGACATACAACGACTGTTCAACGTATGCACCTTTGAGTACCGGTTTGTCGCTTGTCGATGCGAACTCTTTTATGAGTTTCGCAGGCACGTTACCGGTATTACAGAACATTACTGCCGATGACCCTTTGAGGGCAACGTCAAGTTCTGCGAAGTCTCCTTCGATGGTATCAAGCGCTTTTTTGAACAAAGCGTTTTTCACAACCAGAAGTTTCACATCTTTGCCGAAGCAAACGCGACGCAATTTGCTTGTCGCCTCTGCGTTCAAGCCGTTGATATCTACAATGTAGAAATGTGAGTACGACTTGATGGTTGATGCCATCGATTGAATGAGCGTATTCTTCTCGTCTTTTGTCATGATCCTAATTTCAATTGTTAAACATCAATTATGCATCTACCGATTTGAAGTCAACATGAATTCCCGGACTCATCGTGCTAGATACAAACACGCTCTTAACGTAGGTACCTTTTGCTGATGAAGGTTTGAGCTTCAAGATTACGTCGATAAACTCTTTTATGTTCTCAACAATCTTCGCTGTGTCGAACGACACTTTGCCGATTGATGCGTGAACAATACCGAATTTGTCAACTTTAAAATCAATCTTTCCGGCTTTAACTTCAGTCACTGCCTTTGCAACGTCCATGGTTACAGTACCGCTCTTGGGGTTAGGCATGAGTCCGCGCGGACCCAGCACACGGCCCAGAGCACCTACTTTTGCCATGATGCTCGGCATAGTGATAATAACATCAACATCAGTCCAACCGCCTTTGATCTTTTCGATATACTCGTCGAGACCAACATAATCTGCACCAGCAGCCTTAGCTTCTGCCTCTTTGTCGGGGGTACAGAGAACCAGCACTCTGACTACCTTGCCGGTACCGTTTGGCAATGTGCAAACGCCACGTACCATCTGGTTCGCCTTGCGCGGGTCTACTCCCAATCGTATGTCAATATCAACAGAGGAGTCGAATTTCGTTGTTGCCGTCTCTTTGAGCAGAGATGCTGCTTCCTCTATTGTATATTGCTTGTTGGCATCAATTTTTGCTAACGCTAACTTTCTGTTTTTTGTTAGTTTTGTCATTGTCGCAAAAAGGTATTAGTTATTTACTGTTAGGGAATTCGCCTGTCACGGTTACACCCATACTTCTCGCGGTGCCTGCAATCATCTTCATCGCAGATTCTACTGTGAAGCAGTTCATGTCGGCCATCTTGTCCTGAGCTATGGTTTTCACCTGATCCCAAGTCATTGAACCAACTTTCTTACGGTTCGGCTCAGCCGAACCGCCTTTTGCCTTCGACGCTTCGAGCACTTGTACTGCTGCGGGAGGAGTCTTTACAACGAAATCAAACGATTTGTCCTTGTAAACGGTTATCACAACCGGCAGTATCTTACCTGCTTTGTCCTGCGTCCTAGCGTTGAATTGCTTGCAGAATTCCATGATGTTCACACCTTTCGAACCGAGTGCCGGACCGATAGGGGGCGATGGATTTGCTGCACCACCTTTAACTTGTAGTTTGATAAAGGTTTCTACTTCTTTAGCCATTTTAGCAATTATTGTTTAATTTATATATAATAAATAGTTCTCAATATTTCCGAATATCGGAGGAAGCATTAAATATTCGAACTATTAGTTATTCTTTTTCTACCTGAAGATAGCTCAACTCAAGCGGGGTCTTGCGTCCGAAGATCTTGACCATTACCGAGAGCTTCTTCTTCTCTTCGTTTACTTCTTCTACTATGCCGCTGAATCCGTTGAACGGTCCGTCGACTACTTTGACGGTTTCGCCTACATAGTATGGTACGAACGTGTCTTCTATCTCTTCTATCGAGTCGTCAACTTTGCCAATCATGCGGCTGACTTCCGATGCTCGCATAGGCTCTGGGTTGCTGTCGCCGCCCAAGAAACCGAGTATGTTAGGTATGTTGCGCAGTACGTGGGGCACTTCGCCTACCAGTGCGGCTTCGACGAACACGTATCCTGAGTACAGGATACGTTCTTTCATCACTTTCTTGCCGTTGCGCTGCTGGTATACGCGTTCGACGGGCACGACGGAGTTGCCTACCAAGTCGGTAAGCCCCAAGCGTGCTATCTCGTTGTCCAAGCTCTCTTTGGCCTTCTTCTCTTTTCCGCCTATGGCACGCAGAACGTACCATTTCTTCTCAATCGCTGCCATCGCTACACCCGTTAATGATACATCACACCGTACACAAGCTTGAGCACATGCTCAAATGTAAAGTCCATGACGAAGACCATGCACGCTATGATTACCGATGCAATCATCACTACTATCGCGCTGTTGCTCAAGTCACGCCATGTTGGCCATGAGGTCTTGTTTACTAACTCGTTATAAACGTCTTTGAAGTAATCTACTATTTTCTTCATATTCAAAAGGTATTTACCTTGTTGTTTGGCACGGGAGGAGCGACTCGAACGCCCGACACCTGGTTTTGGAGACCAGTGCTCTACCAACTGAGCTACACCCGTATATTATATCTCTGAAGAGTTTCCTCTTCAGAGATATAATTATTGTTGGTATTAATCCAGAATTTCAGTTACCTGGCCTGCACCTACTGTACGACCACCTTCGCGGATAGCGAAGCGCAAGCCTACGTTCAATGCTGCTGGGTGGATGAGTTCAACGTTGATTTCAACGTTATCGCCCGGCATAACCATTTCACCGCCGTTGGTGAGAGTGATTTCACCAGTGATGTCCAATGTACGGATGTAGAATTGCGGACGGTAGTTGTTGCCGAATGGAGTGTGGCGGCCACCTTCCTCTTTCTTCAATACGTAGATTGAAGCTTTGAATTTCTTGTGAGGTGTGATAGAGTTAGGTTTGCAGATAACCATACCACGTTTGATGTCCGATTTCTCAATACCGCGGAGGAGAAGACCTACGTTATCGCCTGCTTCGCCTTCGTCAAGAATCTTGCGGAACATCTCAACACCTGTACAGGTAGTCTTGAGGCTCTCTTCTGTTACACCTACGATCTGGAGCTCGTCGCCTACGTGTACGCGGCCCGATTCGATACGACCAGTAGCAACAGTACCACGACCAGTGATAGTGAATACGTCTTCTACAGGCATAAGGAAAGGTTTGTCCAAATCACGCGGAGGAAGCGGAATCCATTCGTCAACTGCGTCCATGAGTTCCATTACTTTCTCTTCCCACTGTGGCTCGCCGTTGAGTGCGCCGAGTGCCGAACCGCGGATGATAGGAGTGTTGTCGCCGTCGAATTCGTAGAATGAGAGGAGCTCGCGGAGGTCCATTTCAACGAGGTCGAGGAGCTCAGGGTCGTCAACCATATCAACTTTGTTCATGAAAACAACGATACGTGGAACGTTTACCTGGCGTGCGAGAAGGATGTGCTCGCGTGTCTGAGGCATAGGACCGTCAGTTGCGGCGCAAACGAGGATAGCACCGTCCATCTGAGCGGCACCAGTTACCATGTTCTTCACATAGTCGGCGTGGCCCGGGCAGTCAACGTGTGCATAGTGACGTTTCTCTGTCTCGTACTCTACGTGTGCGGTGTTGATTGTGATACCGCGTTCCTTTTCCTCAGGTGCATTATCGATCGAGTCGAATGCTTTTTGCTCTGCAAGACCTTTTTTAGATAATACAGTAGTGATAGCTGCGGTAAGAGTTGTTTTACCGTGGTCAACGTGTCCAATGGTACCAATGTTCACGTGTGGCTTGGTTCTTTGAAATGTTTCTTTAGCCATAATTCGAATTATTAGACAATTAGATATTAAAATATTTAATCAATTCTTTTTTTTATTTGTTCATTTTATTGGGCGAATTGCATAATTCACCCCATAAAATTTCCGGTTGCAAAGGTACAAATTTTTCTAATAATACAATAGGTGTTTGATTTTTTTTCTGCAAAATATTATTAAGAATTGTTTTTCTTTGTGGCTATACCTTTATATATATAGGTAAAAATAAGGCGCACCGTCTGGTGCGCCTTATTAGTAATTGATATTTAAGCTTTTACAGTGAAACTACTTTTTTTCTTTGTGTTTTTCGAGCTGGCGTTTCAGCGCGTCGCAGCTGAGGTCGACGCCCTCTTCGAAGGTTTTGCATTGCCGTTCGGCGACGAGCACGTCACCTGGCACCGACAAAGAAATCTTTGTTACTTTGTTTTCTGTGTTGCCTGCTTTGTCGAGGCTGAAGACCACTTCGGCGGAGATGATGCCGTCGAAGAAACGGTCGAGTTTGCCAACCTTTTGGTTGGCGAAATCTTTGAGTTGCGTTGTTGCATCGAAGTGCAACGATTGAATTGTTACGTTCATAACCTAATCCTCCATTAATTCTGCCCTTGGGTGGGCTTGTTTATACACTTTGTTTAGTTGTTCGAAATCGCTGTGCACGTATACTTGAGTGGCCGCTAAACTTGAGTGCCCCAGTAACTCCTTTATCGCCATCAGGTCGGCTCCGTTGTTGAGTAGCGCCGTTGCAAAGGTGTGCCTCAGCACGTGCGGACTCTTTTTGGTGATGGTAGATACTGCCTCAATGTGTTTGTGTACTACTCTATATACGAGCTTGGGATATATTTGGTCGCCTTTTTTTGTTAAAAAAAAGCGACTTTTATATAAAGTCCCGAACTCAGAATTTCGCCGTTCAAGATACGAATTTAAAACGGATTGCAAAAATTTTGAGATGGGAATTATTCTCTCTTTTGATCTTTTTCCGATGACCGATATTGTGGCGTTGGCAAAATCTACCTGATTATCAGTGAGATTGACAAGTTCCGACAGACGCATTCCTGTTTGGTAAAAAAGTTCGATTATGGTCTGGTCGCGCACTCCTTCGTAGGTGTCGGGGTAGTCGCAGTCGTCGAGCATGAGGTCGAGCTCGGGCGGGCGCAGGAAGACGGGCAGCTTTTTGGGCGTCTTCACGCTGTCGATGACGGCGCACGGGTTGGCCTGCATCTTCTGCTCACGGCAGAGGTATTTGTAGAAGCTTCTGACGGCCGCCACTTTGCGGTTGACACTGCGTGGCTGCATTTTGTGGGCGAGCAGGTGCATTATCCATCGGCGTATGTGCCGCGCGCGTATGCGCAGCGGGTCGTCGTTGCCGGTGTCGTGCATGTACGTGGCGAAGAGCCTCAGGTCGTTGGAGTAGGCAACGATGGTGAGCTGGGCGCAGCGACGCTCGTACTGCATGTATTTTATGTAGTCGTCGATATAATCCATAAAAAAAGGATGCGTTTCAAAACGCATCCTCAAAGATAATGAGTTTTATCGGACTAACGCGTATTTGTCCGATTTTTTTCTTACTCCATATCGCGGTGCATCTGCTGCACATAAATGGCTTTAGCCATTTTGTCGCGACGTACGATTGATTGTTTAGTGTAAGCCTGACGGTCGCGCAACTCGCGCATAACGCCAGTCTTCTCAAACTTTCTTTTAAATTTTTTCAAGGCTCTTTCTATGTTTTCGCCTTCTTTAATTGGTACTACAATCATTTTTTTATTTTTTAATTTCGAAATTAGTTTCCTTTATTTTTTTGTGGGTGCAAAGTAAGTGAAGATTTTTGACTTAAACAAATTGTTTGGCAAAAATATTTTTTTGTTATTCGAACGATATGTAATGCTCTAAGTATGTGTAATCTACGTCGATAGCTGTGTTGTCGCGAATGTCCTGAATCGACTGAATATTGTGTTTAGAGCGGTATTTGTAGATGAACCGTGCCAGTTCTTTGCCTATGTAAGGGTGGTTGGCGAGCTGGCTTTCGGTCCAGCTGTTGATTTTTATCTTCTTTACTTTGGCAGGGTCGAGGGTGAGGCTGGCTGCTATCTTGGTGTAGCGGAGCGAGTCGATGCCGTATATCTCGGTGAGCTGGCGAGTGCTGACAAATCCGCCAAGCTTGTCGCGGCGTTCAACGATGCGCTTGGCCGTCCATTCCGATATCCACGATAGTTCCGACAACTCCTGCTCGGTAGCGGTGTTGATGTCGATGGTTTTGGTGGCCTTTACTTTTATCTTGACGTCGCGTTGCTTGGGCGTGCCGAGGTGTGGCGCCATCAGTTCGCCGATGCTGACCGGTGTGGCACTGGCCAGCTCGTCGACCGATATTTTGCCTTTGAGGAAATATTGGTCCTGATACTTTTGTATCGAGTCCCAAAGGACTCGACTGAGCCCGAGACTGTCGATGGTTGATTCGGTTATTTTGTAGAGTATCAGGTCGTTAGATACTTTTTTGTCGTATTTGTGGTAGTCGTTTTTGCTGTAGTCTTTCTTGCTGTAGTTGTTTTTGCCGGTTTTATAGTTGTCGTACGAGTAGTTGTTGCGGCTGTAGTCGCGTTGCGGGTAGCTCTTTCGGGCGGGGATGGTGTCGAAGAGAATCCTCGGACCAAAAGCGGCCATGCGGGCGGAGTCGAGTGAGCGCATGGTGGTGATGTCGTCGATACAGCTGAACACGTAGCCGGCTTGTCGGGCTGAGAGAATGGCCAGATATTCGTTTCGGCGGAAGCCGAACGAAATCATCTGGCTTTTTGTCGCCGTGTTTATGTGAAGCGTGTCGAGGCGGCCTATGTCGTCGACGTAGGCAGCATCGGGCGGTATTTCGATTATTATCTCCTCTTTGTTGGGAAAGAGGTGCCGAGTGGCTTTGAAAACGGCTGTGACACTGACGATTATCAGAAGCAGTCCGACGTATCCGTATAATTCTCGTTTGGTTAGGTTGAGGTAGTCGCGCAGCATATAATTAATTGACAAACAGCCAATTCACAATGCAATAGAGGAACAATGAGAAGATGGCTAATGGGACGATGAATTTAATTAGAAAATACAGTAAGCTGAAAGTTTTGCATTTGTCGCCATTGGCCTCGAGCTCTTTGCGCAAGCGTTTGCGGCCAAGGACGATAGGGATGAAGAGCACTATGAAGAATGCTCCCAAGGGAAGCAGGATATTTGCTGATACATTGTCGAAGAGCGAGAAAACGGTAGGCGAGACAGCGCAGATGATGCCTACGCAAACTGTAAGTACAGATGCTATTATCGTCGCCTTGCGGCGGCCGATGCCGTATTGTGCCTTGGCGAACGAGACGAGCACCTCGAAGAGCGATATGGATGAAGTGAGCGCCGCTATGGCCAGCAAGAGGAAGAAGGCTATGGACATGATGTGTCCGGCTGTCATTTTGTTGAATATGTTTGGCAGAGTGACGAAAACGAGACCAGGGCCGCTGTCGGGGCTTATGCCGAACGAGAAGGCGCATGGGAAAATCATTATTCCGGCGAGCAGTGCCACTATGAAGTCGATGACTACTATCGACATGGCGCTTCGCTGTATGTTCTGCGCTTTGTTGATGTACGAACCGTAGGTTATCATTACTCCCATGCCGATGCTGAGCGAGAAAAATGCCTGGCCGAGTGCGGCGAAGATGGCTGTGGGTGTAAGTTTCGAGAAGTCGGGGTTGAGCAGAAAGGCGAGTCCTTCTGACGCGTTGTCGAGTGTTACCGACCTGACGCACAGCACTATCATAAGCAGGAATAGCAGCGGCATGAGCACTTTGCTGTATTTCTCGATGCCGTCTTGCACGCCGCGGGCTACTATGTAGGCGATGGCGCCTACAATGAGTACCATCCAGAAGATGCAGGTGGTAGTGTCGGACGAGGTTTGCTGGTATAGCTGCGTAACTTCTTGCTCATTAAGCGATTGCAAGTCGCCGACGATGGCCAGATATGTATAGTAGAGAGTCCAACCGGCCACTACGTTGTAGAACGATATTATTACAAAGGCGCACAGCACGCCCGACAGTCCTATGAAGTACCACTTTTTGCCAGGTGCGAGTTTCTTGAATGCGGCCGTGGCCGACAGGCCGGCCATACGCCCAATGGAGAATTCGCTGATGAGAACAGGCAGCGCGATGATGATGGTGAACAATATATATATAAGTAGGAAGGCGGCGCCGCCGTTTTCGCCCAGTATGTAGGGGAAACGCCATATATTGCCAAGGCCTACGGCCGAGCCCGCCGCTACTGCTATCGCACCAAGTTTGCTGCTGAATTTGTCTTGCTGTTTCATCGTTTTTGCGCGCTGGAAAAACAGTTACAAAAATAGAAAAAAAAATTGTAAAACAATATTTTATGACGAAACCGAATCTCTCAGCTTTAGCGGTCGTGCATCTCTTTGAGCAGAGTGTAGACTTCGCTCATTGAGCGGATGTTTTTCACCGAGAGGTAGAGTTTGCCTTTGGCTTCTTTGAGCTGTGCACGGCGCGAATTGCCTTGTAACCAATTGATTACTGCGGTGAACACTGGCGATTTGTAGAACGGTGATTCCTGATCGGATACGAAGTAGAGCAGCAGTGTCTTGTCTTTGAGTACGAGGCGTTCTATGCCGAGTTGCTGAGCGTTGAGCCTGATTTTCACAACGAAGAGCAGTTGCTCGCTTGTGTCGGGTATGGGACCAAAACGGTCGATGAGGTTCGTGCGGAAGGTCTCTATGTCGCTCTCGTTCTGTATGTTGTCGAGCTCTTTGTAGAGTCTCATGCGCTCTGAAATGCTGCTTATGTAGCTTTCGGGGAATACTATTTCCTCGTCGGTATCTATCTGAGTATCACTTACAAACATATATCCGTCGTCGGGCGTTTTCTGCTCGGCGGCATTTGCGTTTTCGTTTTCGAAGAGTTCTTTGTACTCGTTTTGTTTGAGTTCGACGAGTGCTTCCGAGAGTATTTTCTGATACGTTTCATATCCGATGTCGGATATGAAACCGCTCTGTTCGGCGCCGAGCACGTCGCCTGTGCCGCGTATGTCGAGGTCTTGCATGGCGATGTTGAACCCGCTTCCGAGGTCGGAGTACTCTTCGATGATTTGCAGTCGGCGGCGCGCCTCTTGAGTGAGAGTGCTCAGTGGCGGAGCGAAGAGATAGCAGAATGCGCGTTTGTTGCTGCGGCCTACTCGGCCGCGCAACTGATGCAGCTCGCTCAATCCGAGCAGGTGGGCGTTGTTGATTATTATTGTGTTGGCGTTGGGTATGTCGAGGCCCGACTCGATGATGGTTGTGGCGAGCAGTACGTCGTATTCGCCGTTCATGAAGTCGAGCATTATGCTTTCGAGTTTCACGCCTTCCATCTGTCCGTGCGCGACTACGGTGCGCACATTGGGCAATATGCGCCCTACGACCGCTTGCAGGTCGTAGAGGTGCGGTATGCGGTTGTTGATTATGAATACCTGTCCGCCGCGTTCTATCTCGTAGTTTATGGCGTTGCGCATTGCGTCTTCGCTGAATGTATGCAGCTCTGTAACAATAGGTTGGCGGTTGAGCGGCGGTGTGTTGAGCACGCTCAGGTCGCGTGCGCCCATGAGCGAGAATTGCAGCGTGCGCGGTATCGGCGTAGCCGATAGAGTGAGCGTGTCGACGTTGACTTTCATCTCGCGAAGTTTCTCTTTCACACCTACGCCGAAACGTTGCTCCTCGTCGATGACGAGCAGACCTAAGTCTTTGAATTTTACGTCTTTACCAATGACGCGGTGAGTGCCTATGATTATATTTACGTTGCCGGCTTCGAGGTCTTTGAGTATTGCCCTTACCTCCGACGGTTTGCGCAGGCGGCTGATATATTCTACCCTGCAAGGCAGGTTCTTCAAACGTTCGCAGAAAGTGTTGTAATGCTGGAAGGCGAGAATGGTGGTGGGCACGAGTACGGCCACTTGTTTGTTGTCGCACACAGCTTTGAAGGCGGCTCTGATGGCCAGCTCGGTCTTGCCGAAGCCAACATCGCCGCAGATGAGGCGGTCCATCGGCTCGTCGCGCTCCATGTCGGATTTGATGGCTTGCGATGCCTTGTATTGGTCGGGCGTGTCTTCGTAGAGGAACGAGGCCTCGAGCTCGCTTTGCATGAATGAGTCGGGCGAGAAGGCGAATCCTTTCTCCTCTTTACGCTTTGCGTAAAGAGCAATAAGTTCGCGGGCTATGTCCTTTACGTGTTTCTTGGTGCGTTCTTTCAGCTTCGACCAAGCTGCGGTGCCCAGTTTGTTTATCTTGGGCGGCGTGCCTTCCTTGCCACGGTATTTGCTTATGCGGTGGAGCGACTGTATGTTGACGAGCAGCGTGTCGTTGTCCTTGAATGTCAGGCGGATAGCTTCGAATGTGCGCCCGTTGGCTTCGGTGGTTACGAGGCCGCCGAAGATGCCTATGCCGTGGTCGACGTGGACGACGTAGTCGCCCACGTTGAGCAGACTCAGCTCGCGCAGTGTGATAGCCTGCTGGGCGCAGCGCATCTTCTCGTTGCGCAACGAGTATTTGTGGAATCGCTCAAATATCTGATGGTCAGTGTAATAACATCGCAAAGCGATGTTATCGACAAAGCCCTCGTGAAGCGTTGCCTTTATCTCTGAATATCTCAGTTTGCGCTTGCGCTTGGTAAGTATTTCGCTCAGTCGGTCGAGCTGGCGGCTGTTGTCCGACAGGATGAAAATCTGATAACCGCCTGACAGCTTGAAGTATATGTCGTCTTCGAGCAAGTCGAAGTTCTTTTTGAAAAGCGGTTGCGGAACGATGCCGAAATCTATGGTTTCGGCATCAGTCTTTTCGGTTGTTATGTTTATCTGTTTGTTTTTCAGTTCTTTAAGCCATTCTGCACTTGTGCAGAAGTTCGTTTTCATCACTCTCTTGTCGTCTTCGACCGATTCGTGTACGTTGTCGTAGAACTTGTCGAGAAGCTGGCTAGTGAGCATTTTATCAACGAACCAAACAGCGCAATCGTCTGACAATGTGGCTGTTAATGGCAGAAGCTGGACGTTGCCCGACTCCCGCTCCATGTCGGGAATGATGTCTATTTTATCCAGATTGTCGATGGAGAGCTGGCTCTCCAGTTCGAATGTGCGTATCGAATCCACCTCGTCGCCGAAGAAGTCGATGCGGAAGGGGTTGTCGCTGGCGAACGAGAAAACATCGACGATGCTGCCCCTGACAGAGTACTGTCCGGGTTGGAACACAAAGTCGACACGCTCGAATCCGTATTCGCCGAAAATGTCGTTGAGAAACGATATCGACAGTCTGTCGCCTACGGCGACAGTGAATTTATGATCGTTGAAAGTCTGTGCCGGCATCACCATTTCGCTCATCGCCTCGGCATAGGTAACCACAGTAACCGCCTCGCCGCCCATGAGTTTGCTGAGCGCCTCGGTGCGAAGCTGTATGTTCTGCTGGTCGAAGTTGTCGGCGCTGGCTATCCGCTTGAACGACGACGGCATGAAGAAGACATTGTCTTCGCCAATGATTTTAGTGAGGTCGAAGTAGATGTAGGGGGCATCGTCGCGTTCGGCACAAACAACGACATTCTGCTTAGCGCGGCACGACGCTATCACCACCGACTTGGCCGAAGCCGGCAATCCGTTGATAGTAAGGTTGCTGCGGTCGGAGCTGAGGAAGTCGCGCACTTGTCTGATGCGTTTGTCGTTACTGTATTGGTTTATGATGTCAGTTATTGTCCCTGCCCCCATTGTGTGTATGTCGAATAAATGACAAAGGCCGCCGCAAGGCAGCCTTTGTCGCATTTTTCAATAATCTATTAATAGAATCTTATACGGTTGTCTTCTATGTCGGCGTTCTCTAAGATGTTCGAAACCACTGAGTAGCCAAGGTTGCTGAGCTGTTGCTCGTACGACATTTTGATTTGCTCGTCGTCGATGCTGCTGTTTTCGGTTTTGTTGTTCACTTCGAAGAAGTAAACAGCGTTGTGGCCTTCTACAGCGCCAATCACTTTGCCTTGTTCGGCTGCCACTGCGCGGCCTACGAGCGACGGCTCTACGCCGGCGCCAGCAATGGTGTTGGTGTAGAAGTTGACGTTCGATGCGCTGTCAACGTTGGCGTTGTTGGCTTCTGCTATCTCAGCAAGCGATTTGCCGTTGAATTTGTCGGCTATGATGCTCACTTTCTTTTCGTTGCGTATCTCACGTGTAATCGATGCGCTAACCTCTTTCAGGTCGGCGTAGCCTTTATCCTGTTTCTTAACCAGAGTTGCTATCACGAATTCGTCGCCGCAGTCGAAAATGTCAGAAATTTCGTTCAGCTCTGCTTCGTAAGCCCATTTTACAATGTCGCGTGCCGAAGCTATCGAGTTGATGCTGTGTGCTGTCGGACGTATGTTCTGAGCGTAACGTTTAACGAGGTTCAAGCTGTCGATCATGCTGTTGAACTGGTCGTTGGTCTTTATGCTCGAGATGAACTCGTTGGCGTCGCCGTAAACTTTCTGATAAGTTTTCTGGCTGAATTGTATCGATTTGTCAATTGTAGCGACGCTGTATTTTGTAGAAGGTTTGCCCACATCGGTGATTTTGATGATGTGAATGCCATATTCCGATTCAACCTCTACAATGTCGCCTTTCTTGCCTGTGAAGCAAGCTTCGTTGAAAGTAGGTACCATACGTCCGTCTTGGAACCAATCGAGGTCGCCGCCGTTGATAGCCGAGCCGTTGTCGACACTGTATTTGCGGGCCAAGTCTGCAAAGTTGCCGCCTTTCTTGGCAACGTCGAAGATGCTGTCGGCCAGTTCGCGGCTTTCGGTTATAAGTATGTGGCTTGCTTTTACTGAGTCGGGGCGCTGTGCTATTTTTACCAGGCGGCTCAGTTTGTACGAATCGCCATCGCGATACGGACCATAAACTTCGCCTTCTTTAGCGCTTTTTACGAAGTTCGCAATCTCGGGCTCGAGTTGCGACTCTGTCATATACACTTCGCCTGTCGGGTTCTCCGAGTTCATCTGTGCGAAGCGGTAAGCGTCGGTCTCTTCGCTCTCGAAGTCGGCTTTCAGGCTCTCAACGAGTTTCATTGTCTCGTCGCGGTCTTCATCAGTCGGCTTTATCGGGAACGAAACGTACTCTATATCACGGCTTTCGCTTACTTTGTAGAGCTCTTTGCTCTTGTCGTATTTACTCTTTATCTCTTTGTCGGTGATGGTTATCGTGCTGTCGGGTACCGAAGTGTATCTAACAGCTACGTACGACATGTCGACGTTAGAGCTGCGTTTCTGTTTCTCAACCTTCAGCTGTGCGTCGGTGTAGATGATGCTTTTCTGGAAGAGTGAGAGGTATTTCTCATTCAAACGATTGATAATGAGGTTTTTCTCAATGAAATTCCAGTAGAATGATGCTTGCGGGTCGCCGTTTTTGTTGCGAAGGAAGTTATCGGCCATTGCGCGGTCGTAAACACCTGTCTCCTGATTTGTGAAGAACGATCGTACCATCGGCGAAATGTGGTTGCCGGTTACCATGTCGTATACCTCGTTGGGGGTTACCACTACGCCTATCTCTTCGTAGATGTCGCCCATCACTTTCTCTTGTACCATTTGTTGCCAAATCTGCTCGCGCAATTGTATCTGCTGAGCTTCGGGTATCGACATCATGCCTTGTTGCAGTTTTGTGAAGTCTTCCACCTCGTTGATGCGGCGTTGATACTCATCAATTTTTACTTTTTCTCCGTTAATTTTTCCAACTACGTTGCTATTCGTATTGAACCAGTTGCGCAGATCGTCGGCATTTACGACGAACGCAAACAAAGCTATAAAAACAATAGCCGTCATAAACCATCTGGCATTGTTTCTAAGTGACTGTATTGCTGCCATTTTTTATGTTATTTTTATTAATTTTTATTTCCTTGAAATCAGAGTGCAAAGATACGGTGTTATTTGTTATTGCAAACCGTCAGTGAGTATTTTTTTAATGTTTTTTTTGTTTTTCCGTAAAAAAAAATCTCTCATCGTAGTGTTTATGCGGTCTGTGCGTGTGTTCCATTTGTCAGAATTCGAGCGAGAATTTGATGTTTATCCGCCGCGATGTCAGATAATTGGGCACTGCATACTGCTTGTCGCCTGTGCCTTTCACCCAAAAATACGATATCGTGTTGCTGAAATCGAAGAGGTTGAATACATCGACACCTATCTGCAACGACTTGATACCTCGCATTTTACACGTGCCGTCTTTTGCTTTCGCAAAATCCTTGTACAGTCCGAGGTCGATGCGTTTGTAGCCCGGCATGCGGTTGGTGGCTTGGCGGCGTTCGCAGTTGGGCGGTCCGAAGGGCAGACCCGTCGAGAGGAACATGCTCAGGCTCGCGCCCACCGAACGGTTGTTGGGCAGATAGTCCTGCAGGAATGTCGAGAACGACACGCGCTGATCCGACGGGCGCGGAATGTTTCCCGCGCCGTCGTAGTCGACGTCCTCCTCGGTGCGCATTACCGACAGGCACGCCCACGACTCGATGCCTTCGACGAGCTCGCCGTTGATTTTTACATCGAGGCCAGCGGCATAGCCGCTGGCGCAGTTGTCACCCATGTAGCGTATCCTCACGTTGTCGATGTTGTACGGGTTGAGGTCGCTCAGCCCTTTGTAATAGGCCTCGGCGGTGAATTTAAACGGCCGCGAGTCGGCTTCGAAAAAGTAGTCGAAACCGCCCACCACTTGCCACGATTTCTGCGCGCCTACCTCCTCGTTCATCGTGCCGTCGGCACGCTGCATCTCGCGGAAGAACGGCGACTGGTTGTATATGCCTGCCGCAAGGCGGTAGGCCACTTTGTCGCGGTTGATGCGCACTGCGGCTCGCGGACTGACGAGCGTCTCGCCGTTGCGCGTCTGATGCGCAACGCGCAAACCGTAGTCGAACGTGAAGGTGGTGTTATTTTTTCTGAAACTGTAATTGTCTGTCAGATAGACGCTTGTGCGGTTTGTGCGGGTTTTGCTCAATCCGTAAGCCGCATAGTCGAAGTCGATGACCTTGCCAGGCGTGCGTGTGGTTACGCCGGCCGAGTCGCGGAACTGCCACTCGTCGGTGTGGTTGTCGAAACGCTCGGTCTGGTACTTTATCTCCCAGCGTAGTGCGTGGCGGCCTATGCGGTCGGTACCACCGACCGCTATGTTGTTCACACGCGCATACAACTCATTACGAGCATGTTGCATATATCCGCCCACGCCTATGCCTTCGCTCTCGTTGTAGGCTTCGAGCGTCGATGCGGCTTCAGCTTGCTGAAGCCAGTATTCGCCCAGTATGTCGTAGTTCTCCTGCTCGCTGCTTCGGTACATCGACGCAGTCAGACGAACTGTGTTTTCGTTATTTATTCTGTATGAGGCTGTTGCGGCTGCGATGCCTGTCTGGTAATTGTCGTTTTCTTTTCCTTCAAAATAAATTTTCAGCTTCCGCGCATCGTTGATGGTGCCGAACGACGTTTCGCGGTCTTTGGGGCGGAATTTGTATTTATTTCCTGCGTAATAACCTAATACATCGAAAGTTAGCTTGTCGGTGGCGGCTAAGGTGATGAAGGTTTGCGCGTCGAGAAATGTCGGGTCGTAATCGCCCGACGTGTCGAGCGATTTGAATACGTATCTATTTGTCTTATAGCGTATTCCGCTTATATGGGTGAAACGGCTGTTCGCCGTTGCACCTTCGAAGTGCACCGAGCCGCCCAGCAGACTGGCTCTTAAGCTGCCTGCGTTAGTGGTTGGTTTCTTGTAAGTTACGTCGAGTACCGACGACATGCGGTCGCCATACGAGGCGTCGAAACCGCCCGACGAGAATTGCAGAGCCTCCACCATGTCGGGATTGACGAAGCTCAATCCCTCCTGCTCGCCCGAGCGAATCAGGAACGGACGGTAAATCTCTATGCCATTGACATATATCATGTTCTCGTCGAAGTTGCCGCCGCGCACGCGGTACTGCGTGCTCAGCTCGCTGTTGGTGCTCACGCCCATCTGAGTGGTGAGCATGTTCTCTATTCCGCCCGAGACGCCTGTTATCTTCTGCGCGCTTTCGGTGTCGATTTTCTCAAAGCCCGTATTCCGTTTCTCGCCCACAACGTTAACACCTTCCAAATTCTGCGATTCGGCTGACAGACTGATAGTTATGTCGGTGGTTTTGTCGGCGCCGACCTCTGTCGTCAGGGTTTCGAAACCGATTATTTGCGTAACGATGTTTACCGGGAAGCGTCCTTTGTATTCAATGTCGAAGTGTCCGTTGGCGTCGGTGGCGCAGCCGTTCGTCGTGTTCTCTATAAAAACAGCCGCACCGACAACGGGCGAGCCGTTGTCGGTGACAATTCCTGTTATATGCGTCTGCGACAAAATGTTTGTGGCCGACAAAATAACTGATAATATCGTCAGTAGTATTCTGTTCAATGGTCGTAATATTTTCTGTCTCAGCTGTTTTCGGCTTTGATTCTGTTCGTTACCGGATTGGCGTACATCATCAGAATCATTTTCATTATGAAATCTTCGTCGGGTGCTTCGATGCGCGAGATGTGCTCATTGACGTATTCGAAGAAGATGTCGCGTTCGTCGGCGGTGTAGCGGTCGGCGAACTGCGAAGTGCTGTTGAGTGTGTCGAAGGCAACGTAGTTGCCTGGCCACAAATGATAATTGAGGTGTATCTGCTTGTCGATTAAATCGGCAAGCGACTGAATCTGAGCGTTTTTGTTCATGCCTTCGAGTGCGTTGAGCTCACTGCCGATGGGCTGTCCGAACGAGAAGTGAATGCGCCCCTTGCGCCCGTTGAGGCCTGTCGACATGTGCGTCAGGTCTTCGCGCTGCGACTTCTGGTAGTTGGGGTCATCGCGTTTCAGCTGGAACTGGTACGCTTTGAGGTAGTCGCACGGGTCGAACTCGTACGAGATGCTTACTGGCGTGATATTCAGCTCTTTGAAGTTCTGTATGGTATCTTCGCTTCCGCTCAGATTGAACATTTTCAGCACGCTTGTCTGCGTCTGGTCGTCGCCGTCTTTTGAGCGGCCTTCGCGCTGCGCTATCCAGATGTTCTGGTGCGAGTTGACAATGGCGTTGCGAATGAAAGCCGATAGGGTAGCTGAGGCCTCCATCATCTGCCGTACAGGCAGATTGCGTTTTACAACGAACGACTTGTTGAGTTTCACCAAGTCGGTAATCCACTCATATATAAGCAGATTGTCGCCTATGGCGATTTCTGTTGTGTTTATCCCGTGCTCGTGCAGCTTGTAGTTGAGTAGCGCCGAGTCGAGAATTATGTCGCGGTGGTTCGAAACGAACAGATAGCTCTTGCTGTCGCTGATGTTTTCGAGCCCGCTTGCCGTAACACCATCGGTGGTGTTTTTTATCAGATTTGTCAGAAACGGAATGACAAATTCGCTCTGAAATTGGTCTATCGTTCTGATAGTCTTCAGTTTAGCCATAACGGCTTCAATCGGTTGACCCGGATACAAAAAAGTCAGTACGCGGCTGAAGTATGGCACTTCGCACAACTGAGCAATTTTAGTACTTACCTCATCATCGTTGAAGGGTCGTATTTGGTCAAATTCTGAGTTGTTAGTCATGACTTATGGTAATTTGTTTTTGCAAAAACGGTGCAAATATACAAACTTTTAATTATATGCGTTTACCAATTAACGTTGCTTGTGTCGAATCGATTATCTCCACTCGTACGAAATCGCCAGCGCGGTTGCCCTCAGCGGGGAACACTACGGCTTTGTTTTGCTCGGTGCGGCCCATAAGGTCGTTGCGCGAGCGTTTCGAAAATCCTTCGGCGAGCACAGTGAATTGTTTCCCTATGTCGCGTCGGTTGCTCTCGGCCGAGAGTCGGTTCTGCAGGTCGATAATCTCTTTGAGGCGGCGGCCTTTGGTCGCCGCGTCGATGTCGTCGGGTAGGTGCTTGCTGGCGTATGTGCCTGGCCTCTCGGAGTATTGGAACATGAACGCCGAGTCGAATTTGGCCCACTCCATGAGCGAGAGCGTTGCCTGATGGTCTTCCTCGGTTTCGGAGTGGAAGCCGCAGAAGACGTCGGTCGTTATGCCGCAGTCGGGTATTATCGAGCGTATCGCTTCGATGCGCTCCATATACCATTCGCGCGTGTATTTGCGGTTCATCAGCTCAAGTATGCGAGAGCTGCCCGACTGCATTGGCAGGTGTATGTGACGGCAAAGGTTGGCGTGCTTGGCTATCATCTCCAGCGTGGCGTCGGTCATGTCCTTCGGGTGCGAGGTGGTGAAGCGTATGCGCATGGCCGGAAAACGCTCGGCAACTATTTCGAGCAGGTCGGGAAATGCTATCGTACTGTTCTTATTATCAGTGTATTTGTACGAGTTGACATTCTGTCCGAGCAGAATAATCTCTTTGTAGCCTTTCTGCTCCACGTCGGCTATTTCGGTCACAATGCTCTCTACGTCGCGGCTGCGTTCGCGGCCGCGTGTGTAGGGCACAATGCAGTACGAGCAGAAGTTGTTGCAGCCTCGCATTATCGATATGTAGCTGCTCACACGGTTTGGCCCTATGCGCTGCGGAATGATGTCGCGGTAAGTCTCTGTTGTCGAGAGGTTTATGTTGATGGCTTTCTGTCCCAATTCGGCCTGTGCCACTAGGTTGGGCAGGTCGAGGTACGAGTCGGGGCCGGCGATGAGGTCGGCACCGGCGGCGAAGAGCTGCTCTTTGGTGCGCTCGGCCATGCAGCCAATGACGCCTATTATCATTTTTTTTGTGCGCTTAAGCGCACAAATATCCGCCAGTCGGCCCAGCACTCGCTGCTCGGCGTTGTCGCGTATCGAGCAAGTGTTGATGAACACGGCGTCGGCGTCAGTTATTGTGTCGGTTGTGGTGTAGCCTATGGTTTTCATTATCGATGCAACCACCTCACTGTCAGCTACATTCATTTGGCAACCATATGTTTCTATAAATAAAAGTTTATCAGTCATTGCTTTTGTTTATCTTTGTTTGTATCTTTGAAATTTGACAAACGGCGCAAAGTTATGCAATAAATTTAGAAAAGAAGGTCAGAAAATTGCAAACGATGTGATGTATTTGTCAAAACTTTTGTATTTTTGTAAAAATAAAATAAGAAATAACATATTAAAATACAGTATATGAGTTTAGTAATGGTTCCTCTCGACTTCTCTGAGACCGCCATGTGCGCTCTGAAGTCGGGTATAGCGATTGCAAATAAGCTGAAAGCTAATTTGCGCATAGTTCATGTTTGCCCGTCGGGCAATTACGCATCGGGTTTCGAGAGCGTCGAAGGCGAGGAGCACGACCCTGAGCAGATGCTCGAGCGTATTATTAAGGAGAATACCCAGAAATACTATGGCGGTGGCACTTTCGATTATAAGCTGCGCAAAGGCAACGTAACGCAAGAGCTTATCAATCAGTGCAAATACGACGATGCTACCATCGTCGTGGCCGGTTCGCACGGCGTATCGGGCATCACCAAAAGCTGGATTGGCGGTAACGCCTACAAACTTATCTGCAACATCGAATGCCCGCTGCTGCTCATACGCCCCGACATGCAGTACAACGAGAATTTCCAGCGCATTGCCATTCCTGTCGAACTGAAGAAAAGCAGCCGCTACAAGATCCCTATCGTAGCCGGTGTGGCCAAACTCTTCGGCGCCAAGGCAACTGTCATAGGCATTCAGAACTCAAGTTTCAAATCGATACTCACTCGCATCACGGTAAGCATCGGACAGGTGGAGAAATACCTGACCAAACGTGCCAATGTCGAGGTTGAGAAGTCGATAATGATTTCGGGCAAAGACGTGGCCGGCAGCTTCATCGAAGCCATTGCCGACAGCAAGGCCGACATGGTGGCCATCGACGTTACCAACACGGGCTCGTTCATCGCCGACCGTTTCCGTCCGTTCCTCACGTCTATTGTCAACAATTCAAAATGCCCTGTGCTTGCAATACCCATAAAAGATTGATATCTTTGCGGCAAAATTTGAAAAGGATGAAAAAGACACTTATTTTTATATCAACTATCTTCGTTGCGCTCGCTTCGCAAGCGCAAGACAAGGCGCACGTGGTGTTCCACACCGCAGCGCTCGACTCGCTTGTTACCTACAGCAACAAGTTCAACTACGCCACCACTTCGCTCGATGGCTACCGCATTCAGGTCTATTCAGGTTCGGGCGCTTCGGCCCGCAACGACAGCCAGAATGCCAAGCGCCAAGTACTCGAGGCCTATCCGTCGGAGCACACCTACGGCACGTACAACGCACCGTCGTGGCGCGTGCGTGTGGGCGACTTCCGCTTCCGTAGCGAGGCCATGCCGCTGCTCTCTAAGCTACGCCGGCAGTTCCCGGGCTGCTACATAGTGAAGGACAAAGACGTTAAAAAGAAAACATTCGTAGAATAAAAAAAAAAGAGCTTGCCAAACGGCAAGCTCTTTTTTATTTTATAAGACGCACGGCCGTACGTCTTTACACATTATTCTTTACTCTTTACTCTTTACTCTTTACTCTTTACTCTTTAAACACTACTCTCTCTCTTAAAACATATACGAAGCGCTTATCATCCAAGTGTTGGTCTTGGCATTAGCATTGCCCCAAACCTCTTTGAATGCTTTTTTAGTTGCCTCGTCGGCGTCGATGTCGGTATATTCAGCAGTTTTGCTGAGGCCTATGTTGTAAGTTAGACCGGCCTGAATGTGTTTCAGAACTTTCACACCGAAACCGAGGTTGAGGCTTGCTGTAGTGTTTTTCCACTCCATGCCCAGTCCTTCAAGGTCTTTCCATTTTTTGCCGCCAAGGTTGAAGTCGAATTGCGGACCAACAGCACCGTAGATGCCAAGCACGCTACCCAAACCTACCGAAGCTTTGAGGTTGATGGGCACCGAAAGCAAATTCTGCTTTACTTTCTCCTTCTGCGAGATAGAGAATAACGATGACGACGTAAAACTTGTAGAAACAGAAGCCGTCGACTCTACTTCAACCACTTTCTGGTTGTAGAGCAGCGAGGTCTCCATTCCCAGACCTACAATAGGCAATTTGAAATCGACAGTCGGGCCGATGAAGAAACCGCAGCGGTTCTCTGGGTCGATGTTTGTCTGAACGAACGCAGCGCCATCAGGTTTTTTGCTTTTCAGGTCTTTTATCTTCATGCTCGTGATGTTCAGACCGGCTTTGATACCGAACTGAGTCTGAGCGTTAGCTGGCATGGCAAGCATAAGTGCCAATGTACCAGCGCAGATTGTTAGTAAATGTTTCATTTTTTATAGTTTTAGTTTTATAGTCTAATTTCCAAACGCAAAACTATACAATTTTGTTGCCAAATAGCATAGTTTGTAATAAAAAAATGTTCTCTATTAAAACATATATGCGACACTAAACATAAATGTATTCGTTTTGATTTTTATGTCGTTATCCAAATTCACGGGAATCATATTCTTCATATCATCATTAACATCTGCAATTTTACTGAGGCTCCGATTATAAGTAGCACCAATTTGAATATGTTTTACCAGAATTACTCCGACACTTGCATTAACACTACTCACAACTTTTTCCCATTCAAAACCTTTAATCCCGTTCCATTTTTTTTCACCAAGATTGAAATCTATTTGATGTCCAACTGAGCAATAAATGCCAAACACATCACACAATTCTTTTGATAATAACACGTTGATAGGAATTGACAACAAATTTTGTTTCAACTTATTATCTTCTTTGGGCGATTCATTTGCATATTCTAAATAAACAAAATCATCTCCGAATGATCCCAATAAATCTTTAGATGAAACGTACTGGATTCTAGGGTCTAATTCAACAACCTTTCTGTTAAACAATAACGAAGTTTCTACAGACAAACATTTAACAGGCATACCGAAAATAACAGTAGGACCTATGAAATAACCATTTTTATTGTCAGGATTCAAATTAATATCATAAACAATAAAATCATCATCAACACACATATAACCATGATCGCCTTTGACTTTCAAATAAGACAAATTTAAACCGCCCTTAATACCGAAATGACATTCGGCATATGAAGACAAGGAAAACAGAAAAAACAGCAAAACAATACTTGACGATAAAGTTTTATTCATATTGATATATTATTAATTTTCAACACCTTAGCATACACATTGTTCTCTTTACACCATACACTTTACTCTTTACTCTTTACTCTCTACACTTTACTCTCTTTACTCACACAAGCCATGCATTCCATCTCTATCAGCCATTCGGGGCGGCATACTGGCGCCAATACTATCACGTATGGTATGTTGCCCAATGTGTGCCGAAGTGTCGCGTTTACAGTGCGATAGTCGGCTGTGTCGCGCAAGTACACTATGCAGTGCGCCACGTTGGCAAACGTGGCGCCGGCTTCGTTCAGCAACTCTGTTACATTCTCTATCATTCGGGCTATCTGGCCCTTAATGTCTCTTTTGCATACCACTTGGCCTTTGTTGTCGATGCTGGCTGTGCCGCTTACGAATATGTGCCGGCGGTCGGCGTAGTCGACCGCCGTACCACGTTCGAAGGTTACGCCGTAGTCGCTCGTACGGTTCATGTGGTCGCTCGCGTACAGGTATTTCACTTGGTCGCGTCGGAGCCCCACTACAGAGTACGCTTCGAGTACCGATGTTATGGCTCTGTCGGCATGGCGCCCGCCAATGCCGGTGCTGGCTATGTAGTGTGTGGCCTCGGTAAGTCCGTGCTCGTTGAAGTATTCGCGGCGGGCGCGCACCACTTCGCTGTAATTGACGTCGATGTTTTGAACGAAAAACCATGTGCGCACGCAGTTGTCGGCTATGTTGCCGCCATGGCTCTTGAGCGTACGCTCAAGAGCGTCAAGTTGGTTGGTAGTCTCCGTATAGGTTCTGGGTGCCGCCCCGCATAGCATCGCCGACAACAGGTGCGTCAACCCGTTGCTCTCTATGGCTATGGTGTGGTTGTCGGTTCGCTTCACTTCGGCATTGGTCCTGTAGTATGCCACAACGGCAATCTTGGTGCCGTTGAGGGGCGGCTGTTGTATGTAGGTGGTAAGCGGAAAAATGTCTTTGAACCGTTCCAAGGCCTGCTCCGCCTGATTGGCGGCGTCGCTTAGCAGAAGCCGCGCTACAATAGGCCGATAGCCGTTTGCTTCTGGCGTCGAACCGAATACCGTGAGCGCTTCGGCAACACTGTCGAGCTGCTCCGTAAACGTCCGACTGGCATCGGCCACCGTCGCCACAGCATGAAGCTCATGCGTGCTGCGCCCTTCACCAAACGTTGAGTATCTGACAGTTACACTACCTCTTTCGTATGTCGTATATTGCATTGGTCAAAATATTGCAGTGCAAATATAGAATTTTTTTCGGAGGTTCGCGACCCACCGCCAATTTTCAATTTTCAATTCTCAATTGTAAATTGTTCATTGTTAATCAAATTCATTTTTGTACAGACTTATACACAGTTGTTGGCACAAAAATGCTACCGCCTTAGGCGGTAGCAATTTTGCGTTGTCGGTTACGCCCATCTTGCGCAGTTTGTTCTTGAATGGCTTTATAGCTCTTCTGAACGATGTCATCGACGCCCCGAAATACTTGGCAAGCTCACTCTTCAGCATCGCTCTGATGGGCAGCTCCTCATTCGAACCTTGTTTAACAATAGAATCTTTCATAGAGACATGGTATTAAGTTGGTTATACATAGCTTACAGAACGTTCTCTATTTATATGGATTATTTGAACTATTACCACTACCATCCTTGCTTTTGCTTCGCAAATATGCGATGCGCTCATTCTCATACCATAGTTGTTTGGCTTCTGTGCGAAGTTCTATTCGTTGACCAAAAATCACTATGTTCTCTGGATGCAGTTGCCTTTCCAGTTCAAATACGCCTTCCCTGAATAGTCTGTTCGAAATGAATCGACGCAAAACACCGTTTGTGCTTATCGCTACTGTTCCGCCTTCCGACAAGCCCGCAAAGCAAAAGTCGAAACTTCGGCGAACCGACCAGCCCACTGTGGCTATTGTATTTATTCCCACGCCTTGCATGCTCTGGCCTATCGCCCTGCTTCTGTATACATTAAATTGCTCTTGTACTGGCGACAAGACAGGCGATTGTGTGAAGTCGGGCGAAAAAGCTCCTCTGAATTTTGATAATATACTTATGTCTCGTGTCGTGTATTCAGGGCGCCATATTTGCTCGAAAAACTCATCGTAAACGAAAAAGTGTACCCAATAATCGTATTCTTTTGATGATAATGCATCATTGAATCTCATCAATAGTGCATCGGGCACCCCTCTGTATGGCTCCATTGTCGGGAATCCCCGTTCGTCTGTCTTTAGCCATTTCGTCAGGTCGGCACGCATTATGCCTATTCGTGCCTTGCGACGTTCCCACTCGTCACTTGAGCTTACTTTGTCCGAAAACGGTATGGTTATCCTGGCGAGTTCTTCGTCGGTGAACAGTGTTTGTTGTAATGCTTGTGTCATATCTCCACCTCCGCTATTATTGAACGTTTCAAAACTTCGCCTATCGGTTTGCCGCATACCTTCAATGTCCGCCACAAATCGGTGTCGTCGTCGAATTCCATTAGTACTTCGCCTTCTTCGTGGTTCTCCCATGGTATCTGACGACCTATGTATTGGCCATCCCAATCTGTTTTTTTCGGTATGCGCCAAAACTTGTGAGGAGTCGATTCCATGAATAACTCATAGAAGTTGCCATCGTCTATGTAATAGAATATTATGGAATAGTAATTCTTCCAGTGATAGTTGAATACCTCTTCCTCTTTGTCCGACAAGGCATCACGCTTGTCGCTCTCACTCCAACCCAATTCGTCAGAGTATATTATAGGATGGTTCTCCATCCAATTATTCATAATTATTTCTTTTTCCATTGTCTTAATTTATTTACAAGATTCCACTCTTTTTTGGTTAGCTCAAATGTATTGTTTTTACTATGAGTTTCCCTGCCTATCGCACCGGTGTCCTTATTTATGTACACTTTGTGCGAATGCGATTTGCTGCCTTCTATGTCTATGGCATACACCAACACATGGTCTTTGTAATAGAATACATGCTTAATGCGTCCTGCTGATTCACTATACACAGCATATACTGTATCAGCTGTATTCGACATTACTGGCGTTTTACCATTGCCAGTCTCGTAGTCTTCTATCACTTTTATACCGTCAACCACCTCTATTGTTCTATATTTGCGGTTCTCTACCGGTATCGACCGAGTTGCTTTGTCAAAATCTCCTCGTCCGCCCATGGTAGCCTCCTTCCTTTTTATTTGAATTCTTGTCTTGTTTAGCCGTGCGATGCTTATTCTCGTCTCGCGAATCGGCAAAAAAAATGTTTGTTGTCATTATACTTTTTTTATAATAATTTCTGCCGTTTTGCCTCGCTACCGATTCGCGCAAATGATATTTTAAATATCTTTGCCACTCATTTCCGGTGAAGGATCAGTAGCGTACAGCGCTTGTTCCCTATGAGGCTCAGGTCTTCCAACGGCGCTTTTAAGCTTGACCTTCCGATGGCTCTGTGCCATTTCCCGATGGCGCAGAGCTTTTTTTCGCCTCTCTTTTATTCTTATCCTGTCATAGGCATCTGTTTTTTATAGTTAATCACTATCTCATTTGTGTTATATACCGTCAGACCAATCCGACGGGCTATACCACTTATGCATTTCCTGTCTGTCAGTATGGGCAACCCGCTCTCGCTCGAGTAGTACAATGCCGATGCTTCCGCATCGGTCATTGTTATCCAGCTTATGCCGTGTCTGTCCCTATAGTCGGCCAAACTTGCATAGTCGCTCATCTGCCTTATATTCACGCCGGTGGCCGACAATCCGTATTCTCTCGCTTTGTCGGCCATCTGGTTTGTTATTGTCAGTGCCGTGTCGCTATCCCGACACCAGTCTGTCATCTCTGGCTCAAGCATTCGCTTGAGCGTCGTGTAGTCACCTATTATCAGTTCATTTCCCATCTTCTTAGTTTTATTGTGTTCTCTGTGTCTTCGACGACGTTTTTTTCGCTTTTGCCGAGTATCTCGGCCGCTTTGCCGGGTGTCATCAGTCCCATCATCACTGCCTGGTATGTCATCTCCTGCAGTTTGTTCGGTATCTGCTCTTCGTATAAGCTCTCCTCCATATATTCCTTAAATTCCTCCGATACGTTTTTCTTTATGTTGTATCTCTTGTACGCGTCGCCGGTTATTGCGCCTAAGTCAACCAACTTTTTCATTATCGCATCTGCCGATATGCCATACGTCATTTGTATCTCCTTTAAGTCCGGCAAGCTCAAGCTCGGCTTGTCGGCCAATTCCCTGCGCAGTGCCGCTGTCGGCAGAAGCATCTCACTCGCAAATGCGTGGCATAGCTTTTCCACCTCTCGGGGCTTCAGCGCCTCCGATATCTTTTCGCCCATCAGTAGGTGACCCAGCTCGTGCATCACTGTGAACCGACGACGTTCTACATTCTCGTCGAGCCTCTTGTTCAGCACTATCACATAGTCCCATCCTTTTATCACACCGCTCACTCCGTCGAATCCGTCCGGACCGCCGGTGCTTATTACCTTTATGCCCATTTGTCCCATCAGTGTGAATACACTCGGTATCGCACTCTCGCCCAACTTCAACCATTCGCGCACTTCGCGCGCGAACGATACTGCGCCTGCCGAGTCGCATACCTCGTCCGACGGTTTTCGTACCGACGCCGCCAGACCTCTTTGGTCAAGCAGCTGCTCCACACTCAAATATTTCTCCACCTCGTCTTGTATCTTCATCTTCAACGCCTCCTCTTCTTTTACACTTATGCTCTGTTTCTTCCTGAAGTCCATCTTCACCTCGTTTATGTCGAACGTGAACGGACGTCTGAAAAAATCCATCGATACTTTCAGCACTCGCGACATGCCTATCAGCACATGCTCCGGCTGCACCGTATCGCCCTTCTCGTAGTTGCTCAGCGACTGCTTCGTAACTATCTTTCCCAGTGCCTCACACAGGTCGTCAAGCGACATCTTGCACATTATCCGCGCCTGCTGTATCCGCTTGCCTATCAGCTCTGTTTTACTCATCTCTTTCATCCTCTAGTTTGTTTCTCATGTAATTATACTGTTTTTTTTGCTTGACAAATCCGCCAAAAACGAAAATCTGTCCAACTGCCGGCAAATATAAAAAAACAATTTCTGCTTTACAATAGCAAAGCAGAAATTATTTCTGTCAACGAACTCTTTTTAACATTATTTAATATCTATCCTTCTCTTTTGCCTCCTTCGTCCTGTCATTCATCATGTCCGCCTGTCCATTCCGGCTGCATTCTATGCAGCCAATCTTATTTCTCATTTTTAATTGTTAGTTGTTCATTGTAAATCCCCCCCCCTCGTTATGTCCTTATCTCGCCATCTCGTCATGTCGTTCCTCATCACCGCCGTCTCTCGTCCCGTGAGCGGCGTATTCGCCGCGGTCTGTCCATTCCGGCTGCATTCCATGCAGCCATATTCATATCCCATTTTTAATTGTTAATTTTTAATTGTTAATTGTTCATTGTAAATCCCCCCCATCGTTATGTCCTTATCTCGCCATCTCGCCATGTCGTTCCTTCTCATCGCCTTTCTCGTCCTGTGTGCAGCGTATTCCCCTCCGCCTGTCCATTCCGGCTGCATTCCATGCAGCCCTTATCATTTTTCATTTTTAATTGTTCATTGCCCCTCCCTCTGTGAAAAACTATAGCATATTCTAAGCCCCGTCTAAACCCCGACTAAGCCCCTCGCCGTCCCCGACGGCACTTATCGTGCCGCAAAGCGAAGCATCGCGCCGAAAACTTCCAGAAACTTCCTGAAACCGCCACAAAACTTCCCGAAACTGCCAAAAACTACCAGAAACTACCAAAAACTGCCGGAAACTACCAGAAACTACCATAAAGTGTTTAATCCAACTTTATCGCGCCGTATCCTTCCTCAAGCCGCCACCTGCTTTCCACGCACCCTACCTTTGTATCTGTCAGCGGCAATGTCGCCTCTGATTTAAAATTTAATGCACATGGCTAAAATTTTACTCGAATCGCCCGTAAAGGGCATCAGTGGCAAAGTCAGCAAGAGCGATAGCTCTTACTATGCCAATCGTTTTGGTCAGACTATTCTGACTCGCATCTATGCCCCTTACGATGGCGGCAGTAGCGAACGCCAAATGGCCGTTCGCGCTAAGTTCAACCGAGTGCACGCTCGAGTCGCCGAAATCCTCGCCGACCCCGAGCAACTCAACGAATGGACCGCAAAGTTCAAAGCTCAAAAGCGATACGCTACACTACGGTGCTTTGTCTTTGCTTCCATCTACAACTCGGTCGAATGACACTTTATTGTTAAAAGAGCGGTGCAAAATGCTACAATTTAGCATTTTGCACCGCCTTTTTTTCTTCAATTTTCAATTTTCAATTTCCTCTAACTCATCCGTCGTTTATAGTCCTCGTAGCCGAATTCTCTCACCACACGCAAGCCGTGCTTTGCATCCCAGATGGCCATCGAAGGGTGGCTCACACCGTTGAACATCGTGGTTTTCACCGTTGTGTAGTGTATCATGTCTTCGAACACTATGCGGTCACCTATCTTCAGCGGCTGGTCGAACGACCAGTCGCCGACGTAGTCGCCCGACAGGCAGCTGTTGCCGCCCATGCGGTACGTGGGCAGCCCTTCCACGGGGTCGAAGTGAGCCCCGCGTATGCGTGGCTTGTAGGGCATCTCGAGGCAGTCGGGCATGTGGCAGGCAAACGACACGTTGAGAATGGCGGTCTTTATGCCGCCATTTTCAACAATATCCACCACCGAGGCCACCAATACGCCTGTGTCCCAGGCGAATGCACTGCCCGGCTCAAGTATCACATCCACCTTCCACCGCTCGCAGAAACGGCTGATGAGGTCTACGAGCAGGTCGACATTGTAGCCTTTGCGGGTCATCAGATGACCGCCGCCCATGTTCACCCATTTCACTTGCAGAATCCATTGCGCGAAGCGGCTTTCAAAAGCCGCAAGCGTCTTTTCGAGGTCGGTCGAGTCGCTCTCGCATAGCGTGTGAAAGTGCAGTCCCTCAACGTATTCGGGCAGTTTCGCCGGCAGTTGCGAAGCAACAACGCCCAGGCGCGAGCCCGGCGCACATGGGTTGTAGAGGTCGGTCTCCACCTCGCTGTACTCGGGGTTCACCCGCAGACCTATTGATATCTTATGGTCGTCGTATTGCAGCACTTTAGGTGCGAAATGCTCTAGTTGCGTCAGCGAATTAAACGTTATGTGGCTGCTGCACGCCGCTATGGTGTCGAACTCGCGGTCGGTGTAGGCCGGCGAATAGGTGTGGGCCAGACTGCCGAGCTCTTCGTAGGCAAGGCGAGCCTCGCAAAGCGAGCTCGCCGTCGACTTGCCGAAGTATTCGCGTATTATGGGGAATGCCGACCACATGGCGAAGGCTTTGAACGCCAGTATTATCTCGGCTCCCGAACGCCGGCGTACGTCGGCTATCAGACGCAGGTTCTCGCGCAGCAGGTCGGCGTCTAACACGTAGCACGGCGATGGTACTTTCTCTATCTCTATCATTTCCAGATGGTTATTTGTCCGGCGCGTTTTTTTATTGTGCCTTGGCACAATAAAAAGCACGCTCTTCGGTTTATTTTTGTGGCAAAGGTATGCAATTTACCGACAGATAGACATTATTTTTGCAACCAATAGAAAAAACCGCAGATGAACTATTGCATTACAGCCTTCGCTCGGCGTCTCGTATTGTCAGTCGCGCTCACTTTGTCGTTTTGTGGCGCAGCTGCCGCACAGCACGGCTTCCCGTCGCTGGGCGCCGACACGCTCGCCAACGTCTTCAGGCGCAACATCGAGGTTAATACGCTGTCGTTCAACCTTGTTTTCATTCCGCCTCCCGAAATGGAAATCAAATATATTCCCACTCGCAGTGTCATGTCGGTCGGTCGGACAAAGCCGACCGACTACAAGCAGCTCAATGTCGGCGTGAAAACACTCGCCGAACTCGAGCACGACTATGTGCTGGCCAATCCGTCGCAGGTCAACCTCACCTGGGATATGATTCCCGAACTGTGGCGCCCGCTTAGCGACAACCGCCCCGAAGGGCGCGAGAAAGCACAAAACGCCGAACTCGCCAAGTATTTCGAAACCGACGGCTATTACCGCAACAATATGAAGATGCACAAACTGCCCGAAAAACCTAAGTCGCCGTGGACCATCACGGGCGAGGAGAATGTGCAGCTCTCGCAACTCTTCTTGAGCAACTGGGTCAAAGGTGGTGAGAGCTCCACAACGTTGCTGAGCGACTTGCGTTTCAAGGCCAGTTACAAAAAAGACAAGCATCAGTGGGAAAACGACATTATTCACAAGCTCGGCGTAACGCACACAAGCGTGCTTGGCACTCGCCTGAGCGACGATGTTGTCGATCTCTCGTCGAAGTATGGCTACGAGGCCGTCAAAAACTGGTTCTATTCGTTCAAAAACACCTTCAAAACGCAGCTCTTCCGCAATTATTCCAAAAACGACAAGGAGAAGGAAAGGCCTAAATCGGCCTTTTTCTCGCCCGCTTACATTCAGTTTATCTTCGGTATGGACTACAAGAAAAAAGACCTCAGCCTTCTCTTGTCGCCCTATACCTCTATCATCACCATTGTGGCCGACACATCGCTGGTTGATAAGTCGCAGTATTCTATCACCGGCGACAAAAAACGTATGTCGGTCAACGGTTTCTCCGTCTCGGTCAACTGGAAAAAGAAACTCGCTGTAAATATCACTTACACTACCAAGGGCGAGCTCTTCTACGAATATTTCAAGAAAGGCGGACAGAAACGTTTCGACTGGGAAAATATCTTCGACATGCAGATAAACCGCTATCTCACAACGCGTTTGCTGTCGGAACTCAGGTTCTTCGACAACGAAAGCAAGAAGTTTCAGTTTAAAGAAAATTTCAGCATAGCGTTTAAATATTCGTTTTAAAGCGTTTACTTTGCATAAAAAATAGAGAAAATGGGCTTTTTCAAATCACTTTTCAGCGGATTCGGGTTGGTGATGACCTCGCTCGGCTACATCAACCGCAACAAAATGGCTTACGTCTATGTCGTCGTGGCCGTGCTTATGTTTGTGCTCTTTCTCGGCGGTATGACGCTGCTGCGCTATGGCGTAGGCTGTGCCGTCGACATGATAAAGAACTGGATCGATTCGCCTTCGCTGCCCGAATGGGTGATGACGGCTATCAAATTCCTGGCCACCGTGGTGCTCTGGCTCTTGTCGCTCATGGTGCTCTCGGTCGTCGT
This sequence comes from Bacteroidales bacterium, assembly GCA_017960905.1. Classification (GTDB taxonomy): domain Bacteria; phylum Bacteroidota; class Bacteroidia; order Bacteroidales; family Marinilabiliaceae; genus W3P20-009. The sequence continues at coordinate 35,059 of JAGCYH010000016.1, read as the reverse complement.
CGGATACACTATTATTATTGTCATGAGCCCGCTTTTCAGCAAAATAGCCGAGAAGACTTACACTATCGAGACCGGTCGGACTATAAATGGCGGCTTCAAGCGCTTCATGTTCTGCATTTGGAGGGGCATCGTTGTCGCGTTGCGTAATATTTTCTGGCAAATGCTGTTGCTGATAGCCTTGTTTTTTGTGGGTTTTCTCCCGCTCATTGGCCTCATCGTGCCTATTATCACCATTGGTGTCAATGCCTATTTCTTTGGTCTGTCGATGTTCGACTACTCAATGGAGGCGCGCAATATGCGTATCCGTGAGAGTTTCCGCTACGCACGCGGCAGCCGTGGCATGATTATCGGCATCGGCCTTCCGTTTACTCTGTTCCTTATGCTTCCGGTCATCGGACCGTATCTGGCTGTTGTCTTCGCGCCAGCCACGGTAGTGGCTTCGGCGCGCTATATGTACCAGCGCGAGGAGCAGCAGCGCATGGTCGACTTGCAGCAGCAACAGCTGCGGCAACAACAACAGCAACAGCAACTTATGTGGCAGCAACAGCAATACAGGCAGCAACAGTATCAGCAACCACAGCAGCCGCCTCAACAACCCCAACAGCCGCAACAACCGCAGCAACCCCAACAGCCATTGCAGCCTCAGCAGCCTCAGCAGCCTCAGCAGCCGTTGCAGCCTCAGCAGCCACCGCAAGAGCCGCAAGAACCGCAACAGCCTAAGCCGTTCGACAATTATCAGAAAAATGAAAATGATAATTATCAAAAATAACTCATATCTTTCCGAAAGACGCTGAAAATGAATATGATAAACAAACACCCCAAAGGCCTCTATCTTCTTTTCGTTACCGAAATGGCCGAGCGCTTCAGCTATTATGGCATGCGCGCTTTGTTTGTGCTTTACCTTGTGGCCGCCTTTTTCGACGAGAAGGTCTCGTCGCAAATCTACGGCTCTTACACAGGTCTTGTCTATCTCACGCCGCTCTTGGGCGGTTACATCGCCGACCGTTATTGGGGCAACCGCCGTTCTATCGTTGTTGGCGGACTTATTATGGCTCTCGGGCAGTTCCTTCTCTTTGCAAGTGCTTGCTTTGTCCGTCAGTCCATTTTTGCCGAAGGCGGTGTTATCGACGCAAGCGTCGATAACTCGTTGGCTACAGCGTTGTTGCTCTCTGGCCTCGTGGCGCTCATACTTGGCAATGGTTTCTTCAAACCCAACATATCCACCATGGTCGGCGACCTATACGCGCCTGCCGACCATCGCAAAGACTCGGCATATACCATATTTTATATGGGCATAAATGTCGGCGCCTTCATAGCGCCTTTTGTCTGCGGCACGCTGGGCGAGGGCAGTTGGAACGACCTGTCGCCCTTCAAGTGGGGCTTTTTCTCGGCTGGCGTCGCCATGCTGCTCTCGGTGGCCGTCTTTGTACTGTTCAAAAACCGCTATCTTGTTACTTTCGACGGCAAGCCTATCGGCTTGCCGCATAAGAAAGTTGCTCAGCCTGAGGCAAAAACCGAGCAAAAAGTCCGTGTGAAAAATTCGCCTCTCAGGGTCGTGTTCTGCATCGCCATCGCCGTCGGACTCTTCATCTTGTTCGCGTCCGACACCCTCTTCGCCGACAGCGGCTCGCTTCTCGCCCTCAACGACTACACCTCGGCGGCCATCTATGCCATATCCATCGCACTGCCGCTCTTCATCATCACCGACCGCAGCCTCTCGCGTATCGAGAAATGCCGCATTGGCGTCATTTATATCATAGCGCTGTTTGTCATCTTCTTCTGGAGCGCTTTCGAGCAGGCTGGCTCGTCGCTCACAATCTTTGCCGACAAGCAGGTCGACCGCACTTTGCTGGGTTGTGAGTTCAAAACCACTTGGTTCCAGTCCATTAACCCTATCGTTGTAGTCTGCTTTGCGCCCATTATGGCGCTGCTGTGGGAACGTCTGGCCAAGCGCCGCCTCGAGCCCGCATCACCTGTGAAACAGGCCATTGGCCTGTTTCTGCTCGCCATAGGCTACGTTGTCATTGCCGTGGGCACTCACAATGTCGATACTACGGCCAAAGTAAGCATGTTCTGGCTTGTGGCGCTGTACTTCATTCATACCATCGGCGAGCTTAGTCTCTCGCCGATTGGCCTCTCGATGGTCAATAAGTTGTCGCCCAAGCATTTGGCTTCGCTGCTTATGGGCGTTTGGTTTATGAGCAATGCCGCTTCGAACATTCTGGCGGGCAAGTTGGCAACTTTGTTGCCAACGCCCAACTCTGAACCGGCTGTCTTTTGTGGCGTCACTATCGACGCGCTCGACACGTTCTTCCTTCTGTTCGCCGTGATGGCTGCTGTGGCTGCTGTGCTTCTGCTCGCCCTCTGTCCGCTGCTCAAACGCATGATGTACGGAGTGGAATAATTCCGTCGGAAAAAAGTCTTTTTTTCGCATCGCGAAAAGCCAATTGTATAATTTGAATAGAACGATGTTAGTGTTGATTATCAATAGTTTACTGTTGACAAATGACCGAATTGTACAATTTTTTGAGCCTCATTTTAGTCCGATAATTATATAAATTGATTGTTATTTTCAATGGGTTAGGGTAGATGTCAGTGTATTTTTGCATTGTAAAAATTAACGAAGAATACACACACTTAAATCTTCCCAAACAATTATATATAATGAATTCCAATCCGTTGATTATGTCAGCGGATTTTTTTTTGTCCTTGCGAAAAAAAATATCCGTTTCTGTTTGTTTTTTAAAAATTAATCTATTCCTTTGCAATTGAAAAATAGAAAGCGTTTCATGTTATGACAAATACAAACAAATATTGGTGGTGGTGGCAAATCCTTTCGTAACAAGGGATTGTGCTCTGTTTGTGTTTGTCAAAAAAACCGCAGTCCCTTGAGGCCTGCGGTTTTTTTATGACCGAATGGAATATAGATTATTAATATATTATAAAGTATCTTATTATGGAGAAACAAAAAAGATTCATTCTACCCGAGAGCGAAATACCGACTCAGTGGTACAACATTGTGGCTGATATGAAAAACAAGCCGCTGCCTATTCTCAACCCGGGCACAAAAAAGCCCCTTACGGTTGATGAGATGACGCCTATCTTCTGCCGCGCTTGCGCCGAGCAGGAACTCAACTCTACCGACAAGTGGATTGACATTCCCGAGGAGGTTCGCAATCAGTACAAAAACTACCGTTCGACACCGCTCGTACGTGCCTATGGCCTCGAAAAAGCCCTCGACACTCCGGCTCACATCTATTTCAAGAACGAAAGTGTGAGCCCTGTCGGCTCACACAAGCTAAACTCGGCTTTGGCTCAGGCCTATTATTGCAAAAAAGAGGGCGTTACCAACATCACTACCGAAACTGGCGCAGGCCAGTGGGGCGCTGCTCTCTCGTACGCTGCCAAAGTGTTCGGCCTCGAACTTGCGGTGTTCATGGTTAAGGTCAGCTACAACCAGAAGCCATACCGCCGACTGATTATGCAAACGTTTGGCGCTCAGGTTGTTGCCTCGCCTAGTCTCGGCACACGCGCTGGTAAGGACATTCTCACTGCCAACCCTACTTATCAGGGCAGTCTGGGTACTGCCATCTCTGAGGCTGTTGAGCTTGCGCTCAACACGCCAAACTGCAAATACGTGCTCGGCAGTGTGCTCAACCACGTGTCGCTCCATCAGACGGTCATCGGTCTCGAAGCCGAAAAGCAAATGGAAATGGCCGGCGAATACCCCGACACTATCATCGCTTGCTTCGGCGGCGGTTCTAACTTCGGCGGTCTCTCGTTCCCGTTCATGCGCCACAATATCCTCGACGGCAAAAAGACTGAGTTCATCGCCGCCGAACCATCGGCTTGCCCTAAACTTACCCGCGGCGTCTTCCAGTACGACTTCGGCGACGAGGTTGGCTACACACCGCTGCTGCCTATGTTCACCCTCGGTCATGAGTTCGCACCGGCTCACATTCACGCCGGCGGTTTGCGTTACCATGGCGCCGGAACTATTGTCAGCCAGCTCATTAAGGACAATTATATGCACGGCGTCGATATCCCGCAGCTTGAATCGTTCAAGGCTGCCGAGCTCTTCGCACAGGCCGAAGGCATCATTCCGGCACCTGAGTCGGCTCACGCCATTGCGGCCACTATTCGCGAAGCGAATAAGTGCAAAGAGGAGGGCAAGCAGAAAACTATCCTCTTCAACCTTTCGGGGCACGGCCTTATCGATATGACCGCTTACGACCAGTATCTGGCGGGCGACCTCACCAACTTCGAATTGCCGCAGGAGGAGATCGACAAGACTACTTCAAAACTCGAAAAGATAATCTGATACTATTGATTGTCAAATAAAAAGCCGTTACAAACATTGTTTGTAACGGCTTTCTTTTTTTTGTCTCTGAGTACGACGATGGGAGGCCATCAATCGTATATCTCGCTTTTCTTATATACCTTGTATTTGTTCACGAGCAGACTCTCGATGTTGTCTTTGTCAATCAGAATCGACGACACATTTATTGTCGGGACATTGTTGGTGCCGTTGAATGTAGTGCTTGTCAGTCCTTTGACAGCCTTGCCTTCGGCAAGGCTGATGGCCACGCTTACGCATGTCTCGGCCTCTTCGTTGGTCGGGTGGTACGCTGTCATTGTCTGACGGTCGTCGAGTATGTATTTAATCGATTCTAATTCAGCATCTTGCCCGGTAATAGCTATGCCATCGACCGAACCATAGAGTTGTTCCAACTCGTCAGATATGGCGCGTGCCATGCCGTCGTAGCCGGCCAGCACGGCGTCGGGCTTCTTGCCCGACAAGTTGATTGCCTGACGTATCTCACGTGCCGCCATTTTCGGGTCCCAATTCTCTACGTATGTCCTGTATATCAAGTTGATGTCGCCCATCGACACAAACGGGTCTATGAGTTTGTCGAGATTCTTCCTCAGTTTCTCACCGTTGAGGTCGAAGCGGTCACCGCAGATGATGTAGTAATTGCCGCGTGGCTTTTTCTGGTGGGCAGTCTCAAACATCATTTTTGCCAATTTCTCCACGTCGCCGGCCACGAAGCAATCCAAGTCGCAGTTGTTTACAAGTCGGTTGTAGGCAAAAATGGGCACGTCGTTGTTGTGGCAAAGGCGTACTATCGATGCGGCCGTGTTGCCGTTGACGGCACTTATGCAGATGCATTTCGCACCGCGCATTATCGCGGTGTCGGCCTGTGCCATCTGTGTCGTCTCGTTGCCTTTCGCATTGTAAATGCGGCATTTATAGCCCTTCGAGGCCAATTTCGATTTCATGACCTCCGCCATATTCACAAATCGCGTTATATCCGATGGTATCAGCACTGCAACTTCTTTCTCGTCGCTTTTGCCGCTTGAGCACGACACTAATGTCAGCGCCGCAGTTAACATTGCCAGTGCAGAAACAAAAAATCTGTTCATAGTTTTTGCTTTTAAACGTGTGTAAAAATAATTAAAATATCTGTCGGTTGTTGCCCGACAACCAAAAAAAATCGTTTTTTGTGGTGCGAAAAACGCCCCAAAGGGCGTTTCCGCACCCAAAACTGGCCGCAAATGAAAAAAAAAGCGCCTTTTTTTGAAAAAAAACGACAAAATCGTTGCTGATGTCAGCTATTTTTATGAGATTTGACATTCGATAAAATGAATAAAAGTATGAAATTCGATTGGTTCTCGAGAAAGTCTATCCGACAGAAATTAGGTATAGGTTTCGGTATTGTCATTGGTCTGATTGTCATTCAAGGGATAATCACGTGTATCCTGTTGTTCAAGCAGAAAGGCGACCAGTATCGCCTTGCTAATTCATATATTCCTACAGCCAACGCCGCTTCGCAGCTGCAAAGGCTCTGGAATCAGATAGAATACGATATGGATCTCTTCGACCGCAGTTTCGACGTCTTCTACGCCAACAAGTCGAGAGATAATATAGGGCATTTGCTCCGACAGTACAACGAGTTCGCCGAACTGACACAAGACGACCGCGACGTGCTTTTGCAGAATGGTATTGACATTGAGTATATTGGAAATCTCATCAGGCAATACAACGATGCCGCCTCAAACTATTTCGAAATGCAGGAGGCCGCCGATGAGCGTTTCAGCGCTTTGCGCCAGGCGCATAACCGCCTGGCCGAAGCCGACGCGGTGGAGTATACCGCTACTCGCAAATACTATTATTTATATGGTGAGTTGTGCTCTATGATTAACGGCCGCGCTTTCCGCAACATAGAGTCGCTGGCTCAGCAAGTAAAGGAACTCTCGCTCGCTGCCGACGACGCAGGCTTGCCTGCGTCGATTCAGGACGATTATTCTACTGCCTGCGAAACTATGAATATGTTCTTCGGAACAATGCGACAGTGCAAAATAGCTGAGCTCAAGCACCGCGAAATAGGCGGTGATTTGAGTTGTGAAATTAAATCGGCCGCCGATGTGGGCCTCGACCTCATCTCGGCCTTAGGCGACCGCACCTCGAAGTTCATCGTTGTGCTCACCGATGTTACTCTTGTCGTTTCTATTTTGGTCATCATAATTTCGCTCGTGACTATATTCCTGCTCTCGCGCGCAATTATCCTGCCTATCAACAGCTGTATCGTCCAAACCGAAGGTTTGGCCGCCGGCGACTTGTCGGTTGAGTTTGAGACGGGCGCTAAGGACGGCGAGCGAGTAAACGACGAAATCGGGCGCTTGCAAATATCGCTCAACAGGATGGTGGCCAACTTGCGTCGCATCGTACTGCAGATAAAAGAGAGCTCGCAAACGCTCAACGAAAGCTGCCAGAGCCTCAAAAACGGCGCGGCAGGCCTTGCCGAAGGTGCAAGCGAGCAAGCTACTGCTGCTGAGGAAGTTGCCGCTTCGATGGAGAAAATCTCAGAGAATATCCGCCACGCCGCAGCCGAGTCGCACGACACAGGTCTTATTGCCACGCATACTTCCGAAACCATCATGCAGAGTAAGGAGGTTTCGGAACGCGCCAACGAATATGTGGCCGACATTATCCGTAAGATTTCGGCTATCAACAGCATAGCCACGCAGACCAACATTCTGGCGCTCAACGCCAACGTAGAGGCGGCACGCGCAGGCAGCGAAGGCAAAGGCTTCGCTGTGGTGGCCAACGCTGTGCGCAACCTCGCCAACAAGACTCAGGAAATTGCCAACGGCATTTCCGAATCGTCGAACAAGACATACAAGACGGCCAACGACGCGATGAAGATGATTGCCGAGATTACGCCGGAAATACAGCGCACCGCGAAACTTGTCATGAGCATTTCGCTTGCGTCGAACGAACAGGTGATGAGCATCGACCAGATCAACGACGCCATGCGCCAGCTCAACGACGTTACGCAGCGCAACGCCGCCAGCGCCGATGCTATCAGTTACGAGACCAACAAACTCAAAAATATGTCGAACGCTCTGCAGGACGCCATCTCGGAGTTCTACGGTATTTAACGCGCAGAAATGCCGTGCGGCTTAGCCGCACGGACGCGTTGCAAACTAAAAACGCTGCCGTACCATTGGGTGCGGCAGCGTTTTTTATATAGGTATGTGAAAAATCAATTCACTTCGACAATCTCAAACTGAATGTTGTGCAGCAGGTCGCGATAGTCTTCGCCGGCTTCGAGCATCTCGTAGTATTTTGGCGAGAAACCCCATGTGATTTTTATCTTGGCACCCTTTTCGCCTTTTTTCTCCAGTACGCGGAAAAGCTCCAAGATGCACTTCGAACTACTGGTGTTGAAATAGTCGATGCAGATGTTTACATTCATGTCAGTTATCTCTAAATCAGAGATGTAAGAGATAATTTTCTTGTAAAAATCGTAGGCGTTGCTCATAAACGAGCGGCCAATGATGCTCAACTCATTGCCGTTGAGCACTATTTCAGGCGATTTCTCCGATTGTTCTGATAAGACCATATTTGTAATAATTTAATCGATTTCTTCTAATTCTACAGGGACGTGTTTGAGCAAATCCTTGAACTCTTCAGCAGCGTCGCGCATGTCCTCATCGTCGCTCTTGTACGACCATTTGATTTTGCATTCGCCGCCCGTAACACACTTTTTATCAACGATAAAAAGCAGATCCATCAGACATTTGGAACTACTCGTGTTGAAAAAGTCAAGACCTATCTCCACTTTGAGCGGACCTTGGTATTCCTCAATAAGCTTTTTTATCGGAGCGTAGAATTCCGCCGAATTCTCCATGTAAGAGCGCCCGGTTATTGAGAATACGCCATCTTTCATCGAAATGGCTGGAGTACGGTCTGAACCTGGTATGAGTGTATTCATATCCCTTTGCTAAAAATTATTATGCAAATATACGTATTAATTCTTTTAAAAGTCTTTTTTTTTAATAAAAAAATGGCGGCAACTATATAAATAGTTGTCGCCATTAGTACTTCTCAGTTGTCTCTATTTCTTCTTGAACAAGCCTTTCAGCGCGTCTTTGGCTTTGCCTTTGGCGTCGTTGAGCTGCTCGTTGTTCTTTATTTCGTCCGAAATTTTATCCTCAACTTTTGATTTCACCTCTTCTTTTACTTTCTCTTTCACTTCTTCAACTTTCTCTTCAACTTTCTCCTGTACTTTTTCTTTCACTTCGTTCACTTTCTCCTCAACAGCTGCTTTCACCGTTTCGCCTACCATCTTCTTGGCGTCGTCGAGGTTGAGCGAGAGCTTCGGCTGTGTGAGCGTGCCGCCAATTGATATTCCGACCGGAATATCTGGTCCTTCGGTGTTGATTTTCGAACCCAGTTTCGAGCCTATGAGGCTTACTGCCTCAGCTCGCGTTACCGGAATGCTCATCACGTAGTCCATTGTCTGGTCGAGGCCTTGCTTGCCCGAGAATGTGGTCTGCTTGTTGAGCATCTTGAAGTTGAATGGGTCAACTACAATGTCGCCATTGACAATTTTGTATTTGAAAGAACAATCTTTCAAATACAAATTCTCATACTTGTCGTTGTTGAGCAGTTTCGAGAGTTTCATCTGGAAGTCCGACTCGCTCAGCTGTATGTTGTCCGATTTGAATGTGCCGTTGCCGTTTACGGTCTTTATCACAGGCGACATCGTTTCGTCGAGCAGGCAGTCGATGTCGAGGCCTATCGACACTTTGCCGTGGGCTTTCTGCGCAATCGGCAGCAAGCTGTCGATTGTGCTGAACGAATTGGTCAACTTGTTGATATCCACGTTGCTCATGTTGATGAGCATGTCGATTGCCGGTTTCTGAATATTTGTCGGATTGTACTTGCCGTTGAGCGATATAGAGCCGTCGCACATGTTCACTTTCACATTGTTGAGCGACGCTACACCGTCTTTCGTAGCCACTTTGCCGGTTATGTCGTTCACTGTCAGACGGTCGTAGTAGAGATTGCTAATCGATGGCGAGAATGAGAAGTCGATGTTCTTCGGTATCTCAACCACGCCCGACTCGGCAGGCGCCTCTTCGGCGGCTGCTGCAGGCTGTGAGCTGTCCGACGGTGTCAGATTCATAAGCTCGTTGCAGTCTATCACGTTGGATTTGAGCGTCACGTTGCCTTTGAGTGTGCCGTCGTTGAGCACGTACGAGAGGTACTGCTCTACTTTGCCCGCAATGGCAAAGTCGCTCTTGCCGAGTTTTACATCCAACGGGTTGAGCTCGAGGAATTTAGGCGAGAAGATGAGTTTCGCGTTCTGCACTTCTACGGTCTTTGTGAAGTCTTTGCTTTCGAAGGTGAATTTGTTCAACTCGAGTGTTCCGTCGGCTTCAATGTCCTCATATTTCTCTTTTTCAATCGATTGCATGTCGGTTGCCACACTCAGGTTTGCTTTGAGAATACCACCGATAGTCATGCTGTCGAGCGGCAGAGCCTCTTTGAGCGAGTTGAGGTCGATGGTTCCGTTTGCCGTTGTCTTGAATGTCGGATTGCTCATCGGTTTCACGAGGTTCAGTGTTACGTCGAACGGATTCTCGCCAAGCTCGAAGTGCATTTTCTTCATATCGACGACAGTCTGGTCGGCCGAGCCGCCCGGATTCTTTGCTGTAAGGTCTATGTTGATGTTTTGCAGCGACTTAGGCAGGTCGGGGTATTTTATCGAGCCGTTGTTTATCTTGAAAGCTACGTCGAGGCTCGGTATGTGATCCATGTCGATGTATTCGCCGTCGGCTTTGGCGTAGAGCTCAAGCGTACCGTCGGCTTTGAGGCCCGGAACGTCTTTCATTATGTAGCTTGGCACAAGTGCCAAGATGGTGCGGAAGTCGGTTTTGCTAGCCGCGAGCGACATTTTTATCAGTGTCGAGGCTTCGTTGAGCTTCACCGAACCATTGAAGGCGAGAGGCACACCGCTGAAATTCAGCGTGTTCTCTTTGAACGAGAACTCGTTGTTGGCCAAGTCGGCCTCTATGTCGGCATCGAAATCGACAGATGCGTTGCGAAGCATCTTCAAGTTGTTCATCAGCAGATTGATGGCCTCGATGTCGAGTTTCAGTTTCAGGTCGGTCATGTCGCCGTACATCTTGCCTTTCAAGTCGAGGTTGAGGTTGTTGACGTAGGCTGCCATCTTGCTCGTCGAGTCGACAAACGAGATGTTTGCGTTTTTGATCGATACCTTTTTCAAATTCAGTTTGAGCGGCTGAGCGGCAGTGTCCACTGCCGCTTCCTCTACCGGCACGGTGTCGTTGGCTATCACTATGTCCCAGTTGACTGCGCTGTCGGCTGCCACTATGCCATTGAAAATAAGGTCGTTGAGCAGTATGGCGTTGATTTTGTAGTCGCCTTTGATAACGCTCATCACATCGACATCGGCGCTGAAAGCACCGATGTAGGCGAGTGTGTCGCCGTCGAAGCGGCCTTTGCCCACAACCGAGACACCGTCGAGACCGGCTCGTACGTCAGGGAAGCTCTTGAAAATTGAGAGCGAAAAGTCGGTGTAGTCGACTTTCGCATCGACCATGCCGTTGATCTCTTTTTTCACGTATTCTTCAATTTCATCGCTGAAGATTAGCGGTATTGCAATCAGAAGTGCAATAATCACCACAAAGGTGATGCCTAAGAATTTGAAAAACTTTTTCATTTTAGATATTATTTATTTATTTGATTATCATCGAGTTGCGTTTCGTATTTCAATTTCACCGATGTGTATGTCTTCTGCATCGAGCCTTTGTCGTCGCTGAGTATGTCGAATTGCTCAGTCTCTTGCGGAACGGGCTCGAACGTTATCGCGAAGTAGTAAGCGCCGTCGGGCGTGTGGGCCGACTCTTTCGCCACTTCGGCCTTAAGCTGCTTGTATCGCTTGCCGTCGGGCGTTTCGATACAGAACTCCTGCGTGTCGAGGTCTTTTTTGCGGCCGAATTTCTCATTTCTGAAAATGAAAAAGTCGATCACGGTTTTCTCCGGCGTGATGGTTATTTTCTTTATGTGGTCGCGCACGAGGAACGAGCTCTTTTCGCAGGCCGGGTTTTTCACTATCAGACCGCCGCCGAAGTCGTAACTGCGCGGCTGTGCCAAGCCGCGCTGCTTGGCTTGGCTATAGAAGAAGTTGTCGTCGAAGCCTTTGCAGCGATACTCTATTTTGCCATCGGGCGAAATGATGTAAATGCTTGGTATTGTTTGTATTGCATAGTCGGCGAAAATGCCGCTTTGCTCTTTCTTGTCGTTGAGGCAAAGCCAAGGCAGTTTTTCTTTCTCGACGTCAGTTTTCCATTTTTTGTAGTTTTTGTTCGATATCGAAATCAGCGCGTAGGCACTGTCGGCCTTGCTGTCGGCGAAGTAGTGCCACATGTCGGATACGGCCCAAGTTTGCGGGAACGATTTTTCGCCCGTGAAGAGCACCACCACGGTGCGGCCTTTGTAGTCGGAGAGGCGATGGAGGTTTCCGTCGGTGTCGAAGAGGTCGGCGTCGGGAGCAGGCGAGCCTGGCAGTGCCTGCCGTTGTGCGAACGCCATTGGCGTGAGCAATAAGAGTGCGAGTGCTAAAATATTCTTTATCATTGTTTTAACGTTTTTGGTTCGAATAATTTCTTATCTTGTTCAATTATCTGTTTCAGTTTTTCTTCTGGTGCGAAATGCCAGTTATTGCCGGCTTTCGGGTCTATCTCTTTTGCGGCCTGCCAGTCTTTAATGATTATGCTGCGCAAATCGCTGTCGAAGGTTTTTACAATCCGCTCCTTAAGTTTGTCGTGGTCTATTCCCGCACCTTTCTCCAAGTGCCCGCCACCACCGTTGCATCGGTAGCTGTTCATCGCTACGGTGTATTTCCGTTTCGGGTCGAACGGCGTTCCGTCGGCCATCGACTCTATCTCTACTCGGTATCCTTTTGAATTATAGGGATTTACGGTGTAGCGTATGCCCATGGCGCTGTCGAAATTATAGTAGTTGTTCACCAATCGGTTTTTGTTGTCTATCTTGAGCAAATGGCCGGTGCTGTCGGGATTCGAAACCCACAAGTCGTAGCTGAACTCGAGGTAATTCTTTATCTCTTCACCCGTCAACTCAATGACATTCAGCAAGTTCTCGTATTTGTACACGCCGAACATCTCGCCGATGCTGATGTCGCCTTTTTCTATTGTGGCGTTGATGAGCAACGGCGCCGAAATGCTTATTTCGGCGCCCGTATGCCGAAGCATTGCCTCGTGTACCATGTCGGTGAAGGCCGCATTGCCAAACAGGCTCTCGTAGGCGTATATGTCTTGTTTGCTTACGCAAACAACATCTTTTGTAAATTGCTCTATATCATCGAATTGCTCTTCGAACATGTCGTCGAATTCTTCACTTTGCGGTTGTGTGGCCGCCGGAACTATTTCGGCAGAGCATTTCACAGTGCCGTCTTCGCCGAAATTGATTGTCAGATGGCCAATGTTGCGTGCGCCCACGCCGGCATCGAGTATGCAGACGTCTTTGCCCGAAGGGCTCTTTACAACTTTGTTGTAAAGCTTGTGGTCGTGCCCGATGAGTATCGCGTCGAAGCCGTCGACGCGCTCAGCCACGAGTTGCGAAGCGTTCTCGTTGCGGTACGTATCGGCGGTCTGGCCGCCGTACGTATAGTCGTAACCTGCATGGAATAAGCCTATTACGGCATCGGGCTTTTCTGTGGCCTTTACTATGCCAACCCATTTCTGAGCACTTTCTATCATGTCGTTGAACCTCATGCCCGACCAGTAACTTTCTGGCAACCAGTACGGTATGTGAGGTGTTATAAGTCCGATGACGGCAATTTTCTGTTCGCCGCGCTGCAAAATGATGCTCGAGGTGAAGTATGGCGCGCCATCGCTGGTTCTGACGGCATTCGCCGCCAGAACAGGCATTTCGTATTGCCCGAAAACGCGGTCGTATACAGCGTGCGTCGTCTCTATGTCGTGGTTGCCCACGACAACCGCATCGTATTTCATAAAGTTGTAAACGCTTGGTACAATGTGCGTTGCAGCAGTATCGACAAAGTTGTAGTAATACACGGCAGGCGTGCCCTGAAGGTTGTCGCCGTTGTCGAGCAGAATGACGTTCTCGGCTGTGTCGCGCACCGACTTAATGTAGCTGTAAATGTTTGACAGACTGTTGTTTGTCGGCTTTTCGGTTACGAAGTTGTACGGAAAAATCGACCCGTGAACGTCGGTTGTGTACAATACGTGCCATGTCTGCGCTTGCAACTGTGTTGCAAGCGTCAGTGCAAATAGTAGTGATATGTTTCTTAAAAGTCTCATAGCGAGTGTGTTATTGAATTATTTCTTCTATGTATGCGCCTTTACTCATCACGTCGCGCGTCGATTTGTAGAAGGCGTTGCGTTTCTCTATTTCTATTTCGGGCAGTATCGAGTCGGGCACTGCCGGCGTGTAGGCGTTGTAGTTCTTCAGCCCCGACTCGTAAGGCCACGACACGTGGAACTGTGTGTACCACACATCGGGCTCGGCTTTCATGTCCTTGACTATGGGCAAGTTAAGCCCTACGATAATGCCGCCGGCATTATCGGGCTTCTGCATGTTCGAAATCATGTTGCCTATCGAGTAGATGACGAAGTGCTTGCACGTGTCGGCGTCGGTGATTATTTCGGCCGGCTGCACCATGTGCGGGTGGTGCCCTATTATGTGGTCAACTCCCTTAGCTACAAGCATTTTCGCCCATTTTTTCTGGTCGGCGTTCTGCACGTGGGTGTTCTCTTCGCCCCAGTGCATGTTGGCTATTATGTAGTCGGCGCCCATCTCGCGGCACTTCTTCACGTCGGCGGCGATTGCCGCCTCGTCAATGTAATTGACGACGTTGGGCTTTGTGGTTTTCAAACCGTTGGTGCCGTAGGTGTAATTGAGGAATCCGATTTTCAGGCCGCGGCACTCGAGCACTACAGGGTAGCGCTGGGCGCGGTCGGCATCGTCGAGGTAGGTGCCGAGTTGCGTCACGCCTTTGTCGCTCATCTGTTTTATGGTGCGTTCCAACCCGGTTTTGCCTTTGTCGAGGCAATGGTTGTTGGCTGTCAGAAACACGTCGAAGCCCGCATCAATGATGGCGTCTAAGTATTCGTCGGGGGCGCTGAACGTCGGAAAGCCTTTGTATGGCTTTCCGCCAAGCGTTACCTCAAAGTTGCACACGGCTATGTCGGCGGCTGCCGACATAGGTGCAAGATATGTGAAGTAGTCGGTGTAGTCGTAACTGCCTGTGATAGAGTCGTATGCGGCCTCTATCTGAGCGTCGTGCTGCATCATGTCGCCAGCAAACAAAAGGCTCACGTAGTCGGGTTGTTGCGGCTCTTCATGCAGTTCTTCGAGCAGTTGTGGCTGCTCAACATCCTGCTGCGCATCTTCCTGGCCCATCGTCTGTGAGCAAAAACAGAGTGTTATTATCGAAATTATAAAATATAAATATCTCATTATGAAATAGTTATATTTGTCGGCCGAACGGCCGACAAAAATTTTTTCAAGCTATAAAAATAGTTTTTTTTCGGTTTGAAAATATAATATGGGGAAAAAATATTTTAACGTAGATTCAAGAAGCTAGTGCAGTTTTACAAAAAAAAGCTTGAAGAGTTCATGAGGCTTCAAGCTTTTTTATTTCAATAATTCCTTTGATGTTTTATATTGAGCTCGCTCATGTTCGATAAAGCATGAGCGAGCTCAGTTTTATTCTCATTTAAATAACTCTTTTCTACCGTTATGAATATAAATACCTTTCGTTGTGGGTTTCTCGATGCGGCGGCCGTTCAGGTCGTAGTAGCACTCCGTGCCATCGGTATTCTGTGTGCGGATATACTTGATGCCGGTTGGATTGTCGGGTAGGTTATTTTCTACTGTATTTCCACTTCCGGATGCAATGTATACAGCATCATCACCAGTCAATTCATGAGCATATAAGGTGTTCCCTGTGATTACTGCGTCATCAACTTTACGGAATGATATTGCATAGCGACCTTCAGTTTTGACTGTGTTGTCTGTAATTTCAACATCAGAAGTTGTTCCGTCTTGAGCATAGCTGATACCAAAAATGTAGTTGCCATCTGCGTATTCACTAGTGTTATAAGTGTAGATTGTGTTTCCTTTAATCTCAACTATACCTGTTTGTATTTCAATACCAGAAACAAGACCAAATTCACTAGCAGTCGCTAAACCCGTTACACTTATGAAGTTGTCTGTAATAACCGCATCACAAGGTGCACCCATATTGGATGGAAAGTAAACTGCAGTGTTAGGACCGTTGGATACTGTGGTAATGCTGTCTTTAGCAACGCTGAAGTCGGATGTAATAGCTAATATAGCACTAGCTGCACCTGCTCCCGCTTTACCGCCGGCGGTGGATATGTTGATGGTATCATTAGATATTGTCAAGTCTTTATCATAAACAAGTTCAAGAGCATACAGGTAAACATCCTCACCCGCAGGCGTGAATTCGTCAATCATTGAAATTTTGTTTTTATCGATTAAACCACTTGAACTTGCAACATACATTGCCTGGAAAGTAGGATAGAGATTGTCTAACCAGTTGGTTGTTACATTCAGGGTGTTGTTTGTAAATTCGAAGTCTTTAGCACCGTTAATTCTGACACCGTTAACCGCGCTTATTCCCATTACGTAATTTTCGTGTTCATAAATATCAGCCAGGAATGCAGGGATGACTGCTGTTATTTCGTTGCCGTCGATTACAAGGCCCGTGATAGGATCCTCATCATCATCAAAAATGCTGACACCAGAGTTGACACAGATTGCAGTAGTTACCTCATCCGCTGCATATCCGTCGACAGTACTTACAAAGTAAATGGTGTTATTCAATATTTGAGCTCCATTAGCACCAGGATAAACATTGATTGCACTAGCAGCTTCATCAACAGTGTAAGTAATGTTCACGTTCTCAATAACTGCATTTTCACCAGCAATGTCAATCAGATTACCTAAATTTTCGTTGGCAACTAATTTCATATTTTTTAATGTTACACCCTCACCAGCAATGATAAATCCCATATCATTTAATACTGCATTATCACCAGTAACGGTTAAAGCTCTATCAATTATAATGTAGCTAACCAAATCAGCAAATTCGCCTTGGAAAATCAGTTCATCGGAGGTGACTGCATCCAATAAGTTACCGTATTGATCAAAGTAGTTGTAGAAATTGCTTTGAGTTACAATGGTTGTAGCTTCTTGTGCCCGCGCGCCCGTCGCCACTGTCATGAACAGCGTGAACAGAAGCAGTATTTGTTTTCTTTTCATAAGTCTAAATATTTGAAAATGTTAATAATTCAATCTATACAATTCTTCAGAATTCAGCCGTAAAGTTACGAAGGATATGCGAAACTTTATGCAATCTTTCGCATATTATTATATAGTAGATTCAAGAAAAGCAAGTGCAATTTTTCGAACGATGCTTGAGGAGTTCACGAAAGGGCAAAAACTAACGCATCGTAACCACTATTCCGGCACGGTGCGCCACGAAGGTGGTGTCGTCAAACACGGCGTATGCCACGTGAACTGAAATTATGTCTTTTGTAAAGTGCTGAGTTGTAGTGTTGTAGGCCCATTTTTCGGTAAACTGCAGCGCCGACACCAATTCCCGTGCGAAGCGCGGGTCCTCTATCTCGCGTGTTTTTACATCGTCCATCGAGAGTTTTTCTCCAGTGCTAAAGTCGTGAACATCAGCTTGATGCATGTATATCGACTCGAAAATCATGTCGACGAGTTTCTGTTTTTCCAAGTGGGCAAGCGACTCTACTTCGTAATCCTCAATGGGTATCACGTTGACGTTGTAGCGTATAGTGTCGGCCACTATAACGTCGCCATTGTCAGCGTTTTGCGCCGGCAGCGTAGCTGCCGGCTCTGTTGTCGGTTCGTTATTATTCGCGCAAGCGGATAATAGCAATGTTGCCATTAAAAAAACTATTTTCTTCATCGTTCAAATTCTAATCTTTCGCCTCTGACAGAGTGGTTTACGTTGCCGTTTTCGTATGCAATTTGTCCGTTGACGAGAGTCATGTACACGGCGTTGCCGAAGGTGCAGCCCTCCAATGGCGACCAGCCGCATTTGTACAGGATATTCGATTTCTCAACGGTCCATTTGCGTTTCTCTACTATCACAATATCAGCTTTATAGCCTTTGCGGATGAAACCACGCGACTTGATGTCGAAAAGTCGTGCGGGAGCGTGGCACATGCGTTCTGCGACGGTCTCGTAGCTCCACAGGCCTTGGTCGGCCATCTCGAGCATTGCAATGAGCGAGTGCTGCACCATTGGCGCACCCGACGGCACGCCAAAGTACGAGCCTTGTTTCTCTTCGATGGTATGCGGCGCGTGGTCGGTTGCCACAACGGGTATTGTCCCGTCGGCTACAGCGCGACGCAATGCATCGCGGTCGGCTTGCGTTTTGATGGCCGGATTCCACTTAATGTATTGTTTTTTAGTCTCGTAGTCGGCATCGGTGAACCAAAGGTGATGCACGCAGGCCTCGCCTGTTACGAGGCGCTCCGCGCCTCGGTCGAGCAGGTCGAGCTCGGCGGCTGTCGAGAGGTGCAGTATGTGCAGGCGGGTGCCATGCCGGCGTGCCAAAGCGGCGGCTTTCGCCGACGATTTGTAACACGCTTCTGCTGAGCGTATTAGCCCGTGACAATTCCACGGGACATTGTTGCCGTATTTTTGCTTAAATGCCTCTATATTAGCTCTTATGGTGGCTTCGTCTTCGCAATGCGCTGTGATTATTGCCGGCGCTGCGGCAAAGAGTTTTTCGAGAGCCTCTTCGTTGTCGACAAGCATATTGCCCGTCGATGAGCCCATGAAGAGTTTTATGCCGCAAACATGCTTATAATCAACGCTTTTTATCACATCGATATTGTCGTTCGTGGCGCCTATGTAGAACGAATAGTTTGCAACCGATTTTTGAGCGGCAATGGCGTATTTGTCGTTAAGTGCCTCAATAGTAGTTGTTTGTGGCTTTGTATTGGGCATGTCCATAAACGATGTTACGCCGCCGGCCACGGCGGCGGCCGATTCCGATGCTATGTCGGCTTTCTGTGTCAGTCCGGGTTCGCGGAAGTGTACTTGGTCGTCGATGGCGCCGGGCAAGAGTATCTTGCCCGTTCCGTCGATTGTCCGGTCGGCTTGCCAACCGGCGCAATCGGCTGATATTTCGGCTATTATGTCACCGTCGACAAGCACCGACGCTTTTTGCCGTGTGCCCTCGTTGACGATTTCTATGTCTTTGATAATCAGTCGCATGACTTAAACATTTTGCATATCGTGCAGTTTGCGGTAATATCCGTTTTTTGCCATCAGCTCGTCGTGCGTGCCTTTTTCCACTATTTCGCCTTCGTGGAACACGCAGATAAGGTCGGCGTTTCTGATGGTCGAAAGGCGGTGCGCTATGACGAGCGAGGTGCGGTTAGCCATGAGTTTCTCGAGTGCGTCCTGCACAAGGCGTTCCGACTCGGTGTCGAGAGCCGACGTGGCCTCGTCGAGAATGAGGATGTCGGGGTTGCGCAGTACGGCGCGTGCTATGCTAAGTCTCTGGCGCTGGCCGCCAGAGAGCTTCGAGCCGCGGTCGCCGATGATTGTCTGATAACCGTTCTCCGACGCCATGATGAAGTCGTGGGCATTTGCCACCTTGGCGGCAAATTCAACCTGCTCTTGCGTAGCCACATCGACGCCGAAGGCTATGTTGTTGTAAATGGTGTCGTTGAAGAGCAGCGCCTCTTGGTTCACATTGCCCATAAGGCCGCGCAGGTCGTGCAAACGGTACTCTTTCACGTCGCGCCCGTCGATGAGGATGCTGCCTTGGCTGATGTCCCAGAATCGCGGCAGCAAATCGACGAAGGTCGATTTGCCACTGCCGCTCTGGCCTACCAGAGCAACCATTTTGCCTTTCGGTATTGTCAGACTGACGTTCTTCAGAACGTCGGTTTCGCCTGTGTATGAGAATGTTACGTTGCGGTATTCGATACCAGTCTGCAAACGTTTGATTTCCAATCCGTTAGAATTTTCAAATATCTTGTCGTCGGCAAGCAGTATCTTGTCGATGCGCTCCATCGCGGCCATACCTTTCTGAATGCTGTAAAGTGCTGACGAGAAGGCTTTTGCAGGGTTTATTATTTGATAAAAAATACCCAGATAAGCAAGGAAAACAGCCACCGAGAGTGTTCCTTCGCCGTTGAGTATCAGCGAGCCGCCAAACCACACCACGATGACTACGACAATGGTGCCGAGCAGTTCGCTCACTGGGTGTGCCAGGTCGCGGCGTCGCGACAGGCGTTTGGCTATCTGGCAGTATTTGCCGGCCTCGCGCGAGTAGAGTTTTTCGGTGCGTTGTTCGGCGTTGAAGGCCTTCACTACGCGAAGGCCCGATATTGTCTCTTCGAGTATTCCGAGTAGTTCGCCCATCTTGTCCTGTCCTTCGCGCGATTGCTTCTTAAGCGTCTTGCCGATGCGCCCTATTACAGTGCCTGCGACAGGCAAAAGCAGAAACGCAAACAGCGTCAGTTGCGGGCTCATCACAAGCATTGAGCAAAGATAGACGATAATGAGAATCGGGTTTTTGAGGAACATGTCGATCGACGAGACGACCGAACCTTCCACCTCGCCAACGTCGCCTGTGGCGCGTTGCATGATGTCGCCTTTGCGCTCGTTGCTGAAGAAACCCACTGGAAGCGATAGAATCTTTGCAAATATCTGATTTCTAATGTCCAACACCATGTTGTTGCGCAGGCCGATGCTCGTGTACGACGCCAGATAGGCCGTGCTGCATTTGAGCGCGGTGCCTATCACCATGAAGAGCCCTGAGTAGAGCAGGGCAGAGCCCTGGCCGTAGGTGTTGCGTATTTCGGTTATGTAATAGTAGAAGTTGTTTTTTATAGCGGCGCCGTCGACCGACCACGGCACGAGCTGATAGACTTCCTGGCTTTCGTTGAAGATGATTTCGAGTACCGGAATCATCAACGCCATTGATAGCACCGAAAAGAGAGCCGATAGAATGTTGAAAAACAGCGTCAGCGCTACGGCACCCTTATACGGACCAATGTAACGGCCTATTACCTGAAAAAAATACCTCATAAGAAATCTTTAAATCAATGTAACGGTTTTATTATTAGGCATTTACTTTGTAAATGCCTGTGTAAGTCTGCGGTGTGATGGCTCGCAGTTCGGTCTTCACCGAGTCGGATACATTGAGCGTTTCGATGAACGCCGCAATCGACTCCTGCGTGATTTTGGTGTTGGTGCGCGTGAGTTCCTTGAGCGTCTCGTAAGGGTTCGGATAGCCTTCGCGGCGCAGTATAGTCTGTATGCCTTCGGCCACAACGGCCCAGTTGTTTTCGAGGTCGCGGGCTATGGCTGCTTCGTTGAGCAGCACTTTGCCCAAGCCTTTCATTATCGACTTGATGGATATTATCGAGTGAGCCATAGGCACACCTATGTTGCGCAGCACAGTTGAGTCGGTGAGGTCGCGTTGCAGGCGCGATACGGGCAGTTTGGCCGACAGATGCTCGAGTATGGCGTTGGCTATGCCCAGGTTGCCCTCGGCGTTCTCGTAGTCGATAGGGTTCACCTTGTGCGGCATGGCGCTCGAACCAACTTCGCCTTTTTTGATTTTCTGCTTGAAATATTCCATCATGATGTACATCCAGAAGTCGCGGCAGAGGTCTATCATCACTACGTTGATGCGCTTAAGCGCATCGAACACGGCGCTCAGATTGTCGTAGTTCGAAATCTGAGTGGTGTATTGCTCGCGTTCGAGGCCTAAAGTGTTGTTTACGAAGTTGTTGCCGAACGCTACCCAGTCGTTTTTGGGGTACGCCACATGGTGGGCGTTGAAGTTACCCGTGGCGCCGCCGAATTTCGCGGGCACTTTAAGTGCCCGCAACTGTGCAAGCTGCACGCGCATACGGTTTACAAACACCATTATCTCTTTGCCCAGACGCGTTGGCGATGCCGGCTGTCCGTGAGTCTTGGCAAGCATCGGAATGTCCTTCCACTCGGTCGCCAGGCGGTTGAGCTCGGCCACAAGCGCATCGGCTTCGGGCAGGAAAACCTCTTCGACAGCCTCTTTGAGCGAAAGCGGTATAGAGGTGTTGTTGATGTCCTGCGAAGTGAGGCCAAAGTGTATGAACTCTTTGTATTTCTGAAGGTTAATCTTGTCGAATTCTTCTTTGAGGAAATACTCCACAGCTTTAACATCGTGATTTGTAACCGATTCGATGTCTTTGATGCGCTGCGCGTCGGCTGTTGTGAAGTTGCGATACAAATTGCGCAACTGGTCGAACGTATTGCGGTTGATATCAGCGAGTTGCGGAAGCGGAATCTCGCACAAGGCGATGAAATATTCCACTTCTATGCGTACTCTGTATTTTATCAGAGCGTATTCCGAAAAATAGTTGCCAAGGGCATCAACTTTGTTTCTGTAACGGCCGTCGACCGGCGAAATTGCTGTAAGAGATTGTAATTCCATTATTTGTATTTTTATTTCTAAAACAAAGTGCAAAATTAATAAATAATACGCCTCGGCAGTGTGAAAAAATGGAAAATCAGACAACCGAATACACAACTTGTTGTGTATTCGGTTGATAATGAGGTGGTTTTATGAAATATATAAAATTACACAAAAGAGTATGTATCTGTGTATTAAAAAATGTCGTATATTTGCAATGTAATCGGCACTCGATTCTGCGGATTCGATTAATGTCGCTATTTACAAGAGCAGTGAGTTCTTCTTACTGCTTTTCTTTTTATAGAATAGTTCATACTATTTGCCCTCTTTGAGAATCTGCAATTATGATATAAGTATCAGGTCGTTTATAGATTACATTCAATTCTTTGAGTTTCGGAAAAATATTTTTGCTTACTTTTGCAACGCAAAAAAATAAAAATGAGCACATCAGAAAACGGTAACACATTGTCGAAGAACGAGCGCCTGTGTGGCGATGTGGCTATAAATGAGCTATTTACACAAGGACAGTCGTTCGTCAAATATCCGTTGCGTGTCGTTTTCGGCAAGCAGCGGACCGATGCCGGCGTGTGCCGTATTCTGGTGAGTGTACCCAAAAAACGTTTCAAGCGGGCTGTGAAACGCAACCGCATAAAACGTCTGGTGCGCGAAGCGTACCGCCTCAACAAGTCGTTGCTCAACGGCCTGCAGTTCGATATGGCTTTTGTTTATCTTGATGCCAACTTGCCGAGTTTCGGCAAGATACAGCAGTCGGTGCGTGCGGCTCTCGCGCGCATCGCCGAATCGGAAAACCAGCAGCCGTCATGAAGTCGTTTTTCAGAGCCATAAGGTCGTTTTTTATCCGTTTGCTTATTCTGCCCATACGGTTCTACCAGCGTTGCATCTCGCCGCTCACGTCGCCGTCGTGCCGTTTTGTGCCCACTTGCTCGCAGTATGCCATTGAGGCGTTGCGCAAACACGGACCGCTCAAGGGCTTGTACCTCGCCGTGCGCCGTATAATGCGCTGCCACCCTTGGGGCGGCAGCGGTTACGATCCGGTCCCTTAATCTGTTTATTATGAAAGAATTAGAAGCTATGCAACGATGCGCCGACTGGTGTTCGCAAAGCGAACACTGCCTGTCGGAGTTGCGCGATAAACTGTCGAAACTCGGCGTTGAGCCCGATGCGGCTCAACGTATTGAAAAACAGCTCGTTGCCGAGCGCTTCATTGCCGAGCGCCGATACGTCGAGTATTATATCCGCGACAAGGCGCGTTTCAATGGCTGGGGACCGATGAAAATAAGGTTTCAGCTTTCGCTGAAACGCATTGACAGTAAGATTGTTGACGCCGCTCTGCGCGAGTTCGACACGGCCGTTTTCGACGAGCAGCTCGAGCGTGCGTTGCGCAACAAACTGCGGCTCACAAAAAATGCCGACAAACAGAAACTGCGTGCTTCGCTGCTGCGTTTTGGCGCTTCGCGAGGGTTCGATTATAATGCTGTCTATAAGGCGGTTGACCGCCTTATAGACGACGACATGTAAAAAATCTCGCCCTCTTGGAGCGAATATTTACCGGCTATTCAAAACAAATATAAATCCAATGTTATATATTTGCTACGTTGAATTGAACAGATATGGCGCAGGCAACATTTAACTCTCCGGTCGATTTTTACGATAGTATAGTAGTCATTGGCGACAGATATTACGATTTGCAACGCACTGTAGATGAGCTATGTAAGGTAGTGGCCATCTATTGCTCGTGCGAGGCTGTGCGTTTCATCTGGCGCGGTAAGGCGTACGGAAGCGCCGATGTGTCGGTCTATCCGCACTGCCGCCGACGCATTGTGCGCCTCAAAGACGATTCGGAGGTCAACATTGAGTTTTACTTCGCCGAATCGGATTTCCTCATTTACGAAAAACGCTCGCTCGATGGCACTCTGAGCATTGCCCTGACGCTTATCAAGGGCATTCTGTCGGAGCGCAGGCTCGAACACATGGTGTTCGAGCAAAACGAACACCAGAAAGAGCAGACCGGTATTTTCCAAGTGTCGCGCCTGCTCGATAGTAATGCACCTATCGAGCAGTCGCTCAAAGAGTTATGCAACGTGTTGCCCAATGCGTGGCAATATCCCGAACAGACTAAAATTCGCGTGAACTACGGCGGCAAAATATTCGTTTCACAAGATTTTGCCGAGACGCAACACTCTATCTGTGAGAATTTTACGCTGCCCGACGGTCGTCGGGGCAGCATAGAGGCCTTCATCGCACCCGAGGTGGCCGACATGGCCGACGACATCTTCCTCGACAGCGAGCGCGCCATGCTTGTCAACATCGCTACCATGATTGCCGGTTCGATGACCAAGCATATCTACAATCGCCTCAATTTCAAGACTACAGAGCGCCTGAAGGAGCTCACGGCGATAAACCGCGTATCGGATATTATTGGCAAAGGTCTCGAAGTGAAAGAGACTTTGCAACTGATAGTCAATGCAATACCATTCTCGTGGCAGCACGCCGACGCGTGCTGCGCACGACTTATCTTGGAGAACAAGGTTTTCGTAAGTTCCAATTTCAACGAAAGCCAATGGGTTCTGAAGGACAACTTTGTAACACTCGACGACGGAAAAGGCTCACTGCAAGTGTTTTACACCAAAGAGTTTCCAAAAGAGTTCGAAGGTCCGTTCCTCAAAGAGGAACGGCAGTTGATAAACGTTTTGGCGCGCCTTATTTGCGGCTATGTCAACAACTACAAGGGACGCGAGATTCTCAATAATCATCCGCGCAAGTCGAGCACTGCCGTCAGCGAGGATTTCCGCAAGACTCTCACCACGGGCAAACAGCCGCTGCAACTCTTTTTCAATAAGCAGATTATCGAAAAATATGTCTATCTCGACATGATGAAGTACAAGATCAAAAACATCTTGTTCGTCGCTACGCTCTACGACGCATTCATCTTGGAAAACGAAGATAGCTTTTTCGAGCAGTTCATGGGCGAAATTTACCAGTACAGCCTCTTCTCGCTGCCGCGTATCACTGGCGTGTCGTCGCCTTCCGAAGCTCTGGAGCTAATGGAGAGCACGCGTTTCGACATTGCCATACTCATGGTCGGACTCGACACGAAAGCCACTCTCGACCTTAGCGAGCAGATAAAACAGCGGCAAAATGATTTGCCGGTCTATCTACTTCTGAATCAGAAGAATAACCTTAAGTATTTCGAAGAACTTGTCCCCACGACGCCCTCTATCGACAAGCTGTTCGTTTGGGGCGGCAACTCGCAGATTCTCTTCTCGATAGTGAAATCTATTGAGGATAACGCCAATGTCGAAAACGATACTAAAATTGGCCTCGTGAGGGTCATTCTGCTCGTCGAAGATTCGGCCGAGTACTATTCAAAATATCTGCGACTGCTTTTCTCTATTGTGTTCAATCAGGTGCAAAAGCTTCTGGTTGAGGAAGATAGAAACGAAATAAACAAGATAAGCAAGATGCGCCAGCGCCCGAAAATCCTGCATGCGCGCAACTACGAAGACGCGATGTATTTCTACGAGAAATACAAGGATTTTCTGCTCTGCGTGATTTCCGATGTCGAATTTGAGCGCAACGGCACGTCCGACCCGCTCGCTGGCTACTCGCTTGTGCGTCACATGCTCGAGAAGATGCCTACGCTGCCCATCGTGCTGCAGTCGGCCGACCAGCGCAACAAAGAGGCCGCCGACCAGCTTGGTGTCGCTTTCCTCAACAAAGATTCCGACTCTCTGCAGGCCGACCTCATGGAGTTCCTGACGAGCCGTCTGGGCTTCGGCGACTTCATTTTCCGCAGCCATTCGGGCGAACCTATCGCGCAAGCCAAAGGCTTCCGCGAGTTCGAAACCATTTTCCGCAACATTCCGGCTAATCTGCTCGGCGAATACTGCAGCGACAACCGCATCTCGTCGTGGCTCATGTCGCGCGGCGAAATACCGCTCGCGCGAAAAGTGAACCTCATAAAATTCGACGAATACGCTGACCCAGAGAAATTTAGAGCCGACATGCTCAAGACCATGTCGGAGTACCGCGACAACCGCCGCCGTGGCAAGATTCTCGACTACGACGAGGTCGATTTCCCCGACGAGAAGAACGTCATCTCTATGGCGTCGGGCTCGCTCGGCGGCAAGGGACGTGGCCTCGCTTTTATCAATACGCTCATTCAGAACATCGATACGAGTCGTTTCGACTCGTCGATCAACGTCCGCATGCCTATTACGGCCATCATCGGCACCGATGAGTTTGCCGACTTTATGAAGCGCGGACGGCTCTACTCGTACATAACTACCGAAACCGATTATATGCGGCTTCGGCAGCGTTTCGCTGCCGAACCGCTGTCGGAAAAGCTGATGAACCGCCTCTACCGTTTTGCCAGCCAGATACGCCGACCGATAGCAGTGCGCTCGTCGAGCCTTTCCGAAGACTCTATAAATCAGCCATTTGCAGGTGTGTTCGACACCTATTTGGTGCCGAACAATAATCCGTCGGTCGAGAAGAACGTTGAGCAGATTGCTACTGCTATCAAGATGGTTTACGCCTCGATTTACTCCGAAACGTCGCGGACTTATTTCCAGACTATTCGATACAACATTGAGGAGGAAAAGATGGCCGTAGTGTTGCAAGTACTTGTAGGTGAGCAATTTGACAAATACTATTATCCGCATATAAGTGGTACGGCGCAGTCGTACAATTATTATCCTGTGGCATATATGAAGCCCGAAGAGGGCTTCGCTGTAGCAGGCTTCGGCCTTGGCTACTACGTTGTTGGCGGTAGCAAGGCGTTCCGTTTCTCGCCCGTCTGGCCCAACATCGACATCATGTCGACGACCGATATCGTGAAAAACACGCAGGTTGATTTCTTGGCTGTCGATTTGTCGAAGGAAAACCTTGATTATGTGCACGATGGCGAGCATGCGCCTTTGGCGACGCTCGACATCATGGAAGCCGAACACCATGGAACGCTAAAACACTGTGCTTCAGTGTATAACCCGCAGAACGACACCATCGAAGCCGGTTTGGCGGCTTATGGCCCGCGCGTGGTCAACTTCGCCGATGTGCTCAAGTACGACTACGTCCCGCTTGCAAGCCTTATCTCGCTGCTTACCAATACGGCTAAGGACGCGCTCGGCTCGCCCGTAGAAATAGAGTGGGCTGTCGACCTTTGCGATGCCGAAAACGGCCTTCCATCGTTCTATCTGCTTCAGATGAAGCCAATTATCACCGAGCTGCAAGGCAGCTCGGTACAAATAGAACAAGCTGAAATCGACCATGCTCTGCTCTATACAGAGCAGAGCCTTGGCAATGGCGAACTGAAAGAAATTTCCGACATCATTTACGCCGACCCTGACCTCTTCGACCGCATGGCTACTCAGGAGATGGCCAAGGAGATTGATTATCTCAACAGTCTGATGCTCGAAAAAGACAAAGATTACATTCTCATCGGTCCGGGGCGCTGGGGCACTCGCGACCGCTTCATCGGTATCCCCGTCGTCTGGTCGCAAATATCTAAGGCTAAGGTAATTGTGGAAATGAGCTTGCCTAATTTCCCGCTCGACTCATCACTCGGCTCGCACTTCTTCCACAACGTTACTTCGATGAACATCGGCTATCTCTCGGTACAGGACGAGTCGCCTGCCGATTTTGTCAATTGGAACGAAATCAAAGATTTCCAACTCGTTAATCAGACGAAGTATTTCAAACACGTGCGTGCGCAAAAACCGTTCATCGTCAAGATGAACGGCCGTGAACGACGTGCTGTGATTGCTAAGAATGAATAGATTTTTCCGTAACAAAATTTTGTTTTGTTACCAATATTTGGTAATATTGCGCAGTATTTAAAACAATCTATATGAAAACTACTTCGGTTGCTTTAGGAGATTATTTTGAGAATTTTGTGAGCCTTACTGTGCAAAGTGGCAGATACAACAATGCAAGTGAGGTGATTCGCGCTGGTTTGCGTTTGTTAGAAGAAAGAGAAAACCGGTTGCTACGCTTGAAAAATGCGATTGGTGAAGGCGAAGAGAGTGGTGTTGTCGCCAGTTTTGATGCCGCAGAGCATTTGAAAGAACTAAAAGCCAAACGACACAATGGCTAAATGGCATTTTACTCGCAAAGCAGTTGCCGATTTGGATTCTATCTGGAATTATACTGCTGAAAAATGGTCGGAGTCGCAAGCCGATTCGTATTATGGCGGATTGATTGCTGAAGTTGAACAAATTGTTGATAGTAAATGTATTACAGACAGAGAATACTCAGAAATTAAAAAATGATTGTTCTGCCACCATTATCATAAACATCTGATTTTTTACAAAAAAACTTCAGATGGTAGTGTGTTGATAGTAAGAATCTTACACGAAAAAATGGATATATTGCCCAAGCTAAGTTAGGGACAATATTATCCATTTGTTTTATAAACAGCTCAAAATCAGAGCGTTACTTTTTTAGAGCTTTTTTTTGCCTTTTCCAAAGTCTCTATCACATTGTCGCAGAACGCATCGAACTCTTTGTCATCGCGTTGGCTCTCTTTGTGAGTCAGATAGTATTCTGTGATTTTCCTTACGCCCTGTTCGAAACGTGTGGTGCAAACAAAGTCGGGAACGACGTTTTTAAGTTTACGGTTGTCGAAGACAACCGTATATGTCTTATCGCCAAGTAGTTCGCCTTCGTACGCTGGGTTCACTTCGCACAGGAAATCCGATGATACATGGTACGGCTTGAACTCTACGCCAAGGGCATCGGCTACGGCTTTGTAAATCTGGTCCCACGTGAGCGACTCGTCGGATGTTATGTTGAACGCTTCGCCAATGGCTCGCGGATTGCCCATGAGGCCTATGAATCCCTTTGCGAAATCAGAGTTGTGCGTTACGGTCCACAGCGTGGTGCCGTCGCCGTGAATGAGCACGGGTTTGCCTTCCAACATGCGTTTTACGACAGGCCAGCTGCCTATCGAGGCCTGAATGCTCAGCGGTATGTTGCGCTCGTCGTAGGTGTGGCTCGGGCGGACAATGGTAACCGGGAAGCCCTCGTTGCGGTATTTCTCCATAAGGAAATGCTCGCAGCGTATTTTGTTGCGTGAGTACTCCCAGTGCGGGTTGGCGAGGCTTGTGCCTTCGGTAATCCGATAGTCGCGTACGGGCTTGGCATACGCCGATGCCGAGCTGATGTACATGTATTGACGCGTTTTTCCGCCGAACAGGCGGAAATCGCGTTCCACTTGCGGCAGCTCGAAACCGATGAAGTCGCAAACGGTGTCGAATTGCATGTCCTTAATCTGCTCATTTACAGATTTTTCGTCGTTAATGTCGGCTTTGATGACTTTGACGTTTTGCGGTAGTTCCGCCGTGCGCGTGCCACGATTGAGCAAGTATAATTCCCAATTACTGTTGGCTGCCAATGCTTTTGTGATGGCCATCGAGATTGTCCCTGTACCACCAATGAAGAGTGCTTTCATGTGTTGTTGCGTTGTTTTTATTATTTCCCAAAAATAATTGTTTCGCCCGAAATTACAATGTTTTCATGGCGTTTTTTTATTTATCAGAATAAAAAGACCGAGGCGAGTCTACCTTTTTATGGTGAACATAATTGATCTTCTGTTGCCGGCTTCATCGACAATAGTCAGTCGGTGTTCGCCTTCTTCTATCGAACACGGCATCTGGTGAGTGCCGTTTGTGGCGCCGAAGTAATTGTCGTCGACATGCCAGTAGAGCGTCGCATTGGCGCGGGAGTGAGCCGCTTTCATAATCACGCTCTCGCGCGTGCCGTCGAAGTCTTTGGGCAGAAATATCGTTGTGTTGTGCTCGGGGTAAATGATGTCTATCTGGTCGCTGCCCGAGCTGGCACAGCCAGCTCGGTACGGCGGAAGTGGCTTATAATGAATGTTGTACTGTTTGTAGTAATACTCTTGCGATGGTGGAAGCACAAACCACGATTCGGTGCGCATGTTGTACACCGACTCGCACGACGAGTTGACACGCCATTTGCCGTCGGTGCTGAGGTTGATAAGATGATGGTACGGACAGGTGCGGCTCGTGGCGTTGGTGTGCGGTATGAAAACGCTGTCGATGTCGGTGCAGATGTCCGACGCCAAGTGGCCGCTGTTGTGGCACACTGTGGCTTCGTCCATGTCGTCGAGCGGCATCTCGAACCAGCTGTTGCCTGCAAGCAGTGCAAACGTTTCGAACATCACCGGCGCGGCAAAGCCGACGCCGGTCAGGCCGTTGCGACCTTCGCCGTTGGCATTGCCAATCCATACACCTACGGTGTATTGCGGCGTTGTGCCTAGTGCCCATGCGTCGCGACCGCCGAAACTGGTGCCTGTCTTCCACGCTATTTTCTTCATCGAACGGAATTGTTGCCAGTCGGCCTCTTCCTCCGGCCGGTTGACGTTCGACATAGCTTCGAAAGTGAACCAAATGCTTGCCGCGCTTAGCAGATTACTATCGTGCAAACGGCTGTCGGTTATTGGCGTAATAGGCTTTTGCTCAGTTTGTTCGGTGTATCTTAGCGGATGTATGTCGGCCGGGTTGTATTTTCCGCCGTATGGGCGGTAATGGTTCAGCTGACGCGATAGCGACGCGTACATGCCGCACATGTCCCACAATGTGCCTTCGGCACCGCCGAGTATTATCGAGGCGCCATAATGGTCCTCTGAATACTTCAACGTGGTCATTCCCAGCTCTTTAAGTACCGACATAAACCGTCCCGTGTTGTACATCGACAGCATGCGAACCAACGGCACATTGAGCGAGCGCTCAATGGCCACATCGGCAGGTACGCTGCCATAGAATTTTTTTGTGTAATTCTGTGGTGTAAAGCCGTTTATGTTGAGTGGCACGTCGGGTATTAGCGTCTTCGGAAGTATCTGACCGTCGGTGAGCATGGCGGCGTACAGAAACGGCTTCAGCACGCTGCCGGTGCTGCGTGGCGATGTTATTATATCCACTTGGTTGCCGTTGCCGTTCAATGCGCCTGTTGTGTTGCCAACGTAGGCCACTACGTTGCCGCTTTCGCTCTCTGCAACCAGCACTGCTATATTATTAATGTAGTTCGAGCTGTATTGCTCTGCGTATTTGTTGGCTATGCGTTGTACGTTTCTCTGCAAATCGCTGTTAATAGTGGTCTGTGTTCTTTTGCCTGATACAGAGTTTGTTATGCGTGTGAGCAGATGCGGCGCATCGTTCGGAAGAGGGTGGGGCGCATCGGGCAGCGGCTCTTCTTTCGACAGTTCGAGTTCTGTAGAGTCAATGAATCCGCCTTCGCAGAGCTTATCCAGCAGATGGTTGCGCTTTTGCATCAGTGCGTCGCGGTTGCGGCCGGGGTGAATGAGCGACGGCGAGTTGGGCAGTACGGCCAGGGTGGCGTATTCTGCCCACGACAGGTTGTGCAAGTCTCGGCCAAAGTAGCGCCAGGCGGCAGTCTCGGCGCCTACCACATTGCCACCGAACGGCGCATGCGAAGCATGCAGCCGCAGTATCTCGTCTTTGCTGTATTTTGCCTCAATGCATTGAGCCCAAAGTAGTTCGACGCATTTCTGAAAAAGCGTGCGCGGCTGGTTGCCGCGCGCTATTCGCGCCACTTGCATCGTTATCGTACTTCCGCCTTCCACCACGTGTCCGGCTTGTAGGTTTTGCTTCGCAGCCCTTATAACCGACATAATATCAATACCTTGGTGTGCCCAGAATCGTTTGTCTTCGTATTGCACAATGCAGTCGATGTATTTTTGCGGCAGCGAATCACACTCGGGAAAACGCCATTGGCCGTCGTCTGCTATGCGTGCGCATAGCAGCTCGCCGTCGGCGGAGTACATTATCGTAGAGCATGGCGCGTCGAACAGAGGCGATGGCATGAGTATAAGTGTAGTCAGTATAGCACCAATGTAAAGTGTTATAAATGAAATTGTTATCCTTACTGCCCACTTGAATCTCATTGTCCGATAGCTTTATTTCTTTTTTTCAATATCCTTATAATCAATATCTTCCCTGAATGTCCAGCCATCTTTGGTAATCTCGTAGGCGTCGTAGCTGAAGTCGGGACCGTAGAATCTGTACTCGCCCGCGAACATACTGTTCGACGGCGACAGATGGTCCATCACAATCTGCTTTTGCGCTGCATCGTAGCGCAAAAGCATGTTGGCTTCCGACGAGTATTGGAAAATGCGCCTCAGATACGTGGCTTTCTCGTGCAGGAAATACGGTGCGCCAAAGACGCTTTTGTCTTTCTTGAAGCTCAGAATGTCTATCACGCGCGTCTTGATGAGTCCGTCGTTCGATTTGAAGCCCAACAGCGTGTAATACAGCTGTTTACCTATCTGTATCTCTATTATGGCGCTGTAAACAGCGCCATACCATTTGTCGGCTTTCAGCTTGGCGTATTCTACTGATTTTATGTCGTTTGTGCAGTCGTCGAGGTATTCGCATTTTATCTGGCCGTCTTTGCTGCTTTTGTGCAACACGAAGCCGTGGCATTTGCTTGTGAAGTCGGCGTACGAAGTCATATATGTTACAACGCGCACTGTTTTTGCCTCATTCTGAACCACTTGCATTCGCGGAAAACCGTTGGCTTCCTGCTCAATAGCCTCGTCGGTGTAGAAGAAGTCGGCCAGCGCCACTTTTACTTTTTTCTGCGCAAGGCTCTTCTCTTCGTCAGAATACTTTATATCTACAAGTATCTCGAAGTTGAGCCGTGTCTCAATGTCGGGCACGGTGAATATCGTAGCACCGCTTGTCTCGTCGCGAAGAGTGAATCCTATGAGGTCGCGCACCGATAGCTTTTCAAGAACTACTTTTTGCGTTTCACCTATATTTATTACGTCTTCAAAGACAAAAGTCCGTTTGTTGCGGTTGTCGTATGCTATCCAGTTGAATGTCTGATGGTTACTGAAGTGCTTTATGAAATAAAGTATTTCGGTGTTGTCTATTTCGGCGTGTTTCAGATGTCTGAAAACGTACGTTTTCAGACCCGTTTCGGCCGTTTCGCTTATAGCCGTTTTCGCTGTAGAAGCCCACTTCGGATAGTTGTAGCTGTACTTGTTGCGGTTCGTCTCGCTGAGAAGCTGTCCTGTGGCCTCATCGAGTTTGTCGAGCAACGGCTGCTCTTGTGCCAGCAAACTGCTGGCACAAAGCAGCATAAGGAGTGTTATTATGTTCTTTGTCATAATGCAAAATTAAGCAACAATGTTGTAATGCAAAAATCTTTTCATCAAATATAATGCCATTCGAAACAGCAATGGCCTGGTCGCGCCGTTCTTACGCTTGCGCAAAAAAAAAGCCGCGCATCGAAAGATGCGCGGCCATTTTATTCTGAAGCAAATAATATGCTATTATTATTCTTCAGGGTTACGAGAATCTACAATCTCTGAGCCACCTTTCTCTTTCGATTTGAAAGTAGTCTCGCCACCTTCCATATTACCAAGAATCAATACGATGTTCTTGAAGTAGTATGTGTTGGCAGGCTCGTAAGAGTTGAGGTTGAATGCGAAGCTCAAACCACCGTCTTGCTCAGCAGAGAATGTACCTTTGTAGGTGTAGGTTGACCATTCAGTAGTGAATTTAACATTGCCGATACCTACATAGTGAATGTATTCACTCGGGTTAACGTGAGTCTGAGTTTCAACAGTAGCTTCCTCAGCAGCTTTAACATCCATAGAGATGTAGTAAGATTCGCCGGCTTTGAAAGGAACATCAGAAACAATCCAGAATTGGTTATCCCATGGATCAGCTACTTTAGCAGTTGCCTCTACAACGAATACTTTGTCTTTCTCGCTCGAAAGCATGTGTGAAGGATCAGCTACAGGAGCCTCGCCTTTCATCTCGATGTCTTTAGAGTCATCTTCGATCAAGCGACCGTCAGAGACAGGCCAATCATCAGCGCCAGTAGCGTTTTTCTCTTTAGCTTTGAAAGCAGCTACGTTGCCGTCAGGCGACTCCAAGTTGCCATTTACAACAACTTCCTTGCCACCGATTTTCAAGCTAATGTCATCGAAATAGTAAACGTTAGCTTCAGCAAAGTCGTTGAGGTTGAATGCGATAGAGTAGCCATCGTTCTGCTCTGAAGTGAAAGAGCCGGTAGCCTCAAATTTGGTCCATTCGGTAGTGAAAGGAACCGAACCTACACCTGCCCAGTGAATGTATTCACCAGCAGCTTTGTGAGTCTGAGTACCAATTGTAGCCTCTTTCTTAGCTTTAACGTACATGCTGAACTCCCATTTGTCACCTTCTTTGAATTTAGTGTCAGACATAATCCAGAACTGGTTGTCCCAAGCTTGAGCTACCATAGCAGTAGCTTCAACTTCAAGAGAGTGGTTTACATCAGGGTTGAGTGTTTCAACATGGTCAGTCCACAATGCGTAAAGAGTTTCATTTTTAGGTTGAACAACAAAGAATGTAACCTTGTCGCCATTGGGAGTTCTTGACCAGCCTGCAAAGTCTTTACCAGCTTTAGACACACCATCGGTCGGGAGGGCGAGGTAATCACCCACACGGATAACGACAGGAGCTATATCACCGGTACCACCGTTCGCATCGAACGAAATGGTATACTGATCTGTGCTGAATTCTTCGTCCTCATCCTCGCTACACGAAGTGAATCCGAATGCCATTGCCACCGATACCATAGTGGCGAATAATAATTTCTTCTTCATAATGTTATAAAACAATTTAGTTTATACAACTTACCTATATTAGAAACCAGGGTTTTGTACGAGGTTCGGGTTAACATCCATTTCGTCTTTCGGGAACGGCAGGAACTCGTGTTTGCCCTTCTTGAAGCCGAGGTTGTCAGCACCATAGTAGTTAACGTAGTATTTAGAATCTACACTTATAGTACTATGCTCGTTGAGGCCATTAGCACCGAACGAAGGAGTATAGTAGTCTTGTTTCTCGAGCGAAGCAACATCACCCCAGCGGATCAAGTCAGCCGAACGGCAGCCTTCCATGAACATCTCGAATCTCTTCTCTTTCTTAACAGCGTCGAGTGTAAGAGATGTGCTTACAGTCTGCGAACCTGCACGGTTCTGAATTGCTTGGAGGTATTGGAGACCATCGGCATCACCTGTCTGAGCGCAAGCCTCAGCGTACATAAGAAGTACTTCAGCATAACGCATGATAGGGAAGTTACGTGACTGACGGTCACCAGTAGGAATGATATCGCCCTGGCATGGGTGAACTACGTTCTTGTAGCAGAAGTAGCCTTCGCAGCCG
>JAGCYH010000015.1 GCA_017960905.1 Bacteroidales bacterium | reverse complement strand
CAACCTTTGCGGACTCTATACCAAAGCCGAATACGCCACGGCCGATGGCCGCATTGACATGACCATCGAGACGGCCGACTATGTATATGTCTTTGAGTTTAAGTACAATAAGAGCGCCAGTGCCGCTCTGCAACAGATAAAGGACAACAACTATGCAGAACCGTTCCGTGCAAGCGGCAAAAAGATATTCCTCATTGGCGTGAACTTCCAAAACAAGAAACCACGCGGAATAGAACGGTATGTTGTGGAAGAGATAAATAATTGAAATAGAATAAATACCGCAAAGTATTACGACTTTTATAAAAAAGCGTATGCTTGCAAAAAACAGAAAGAATGTCAGTTGCGCGGAAATTTCATTCCCGCACCCCATTTGGCGTAGCCTCTCGGCTACGCCGACGCTAGAAGCAAGGCTCACGCCCTGCAAATAAAAAAGTTGCAAAAATCTGCCCTTTATGCGACAGATTTTGTATCAATATTTCAAAAATTTCGTTTAACCGAATTGCTGAAGAATTGCAATTTAAATACTTATTGCTATCTTTGGCACAAAATTTTAAATAACAAAACGTATCAATAACAATAAATTTTGTGAAAAATTTATGGAAACAAATGAACCAATAGAAGGTAACGACGAGAGTCGTGACTTCTCGAGAGGAGAAGAAACCGAAAAGAATTACAATCGTTACGACGGCGAACAAGAGAGACGCCCTCGTTTCAATCCGAACCGTTGGGACAATGGCGACGACAATGAGCAACGCCAATACAGCAACAACCGTCGCCCCTACCATCGAAACGACAGCCGTAACAACTACGACCGTCCGCGCTACAACAACAATCGTTACAACAACGACCGCAACTCGTATGGCAACGACCGCAACTCGTACAACAGCGAACGCTCGTACAACAGCGACCGCAACTCGTACGGCAGCGAACGCCGCTCGTACAATAGCGACGACGAGACACCGCGTTTCGCCGGACAACGCACGCGCGTAAACCGCACGCGCTCGTACGAGAGCAACGACTCACAACGTCCGCGCTACAACCGCTACAACAACGACAGCGACAACGGCTACACACCACGCCCGCGCTACAATAGCGACGGCGAGCAGCCGCAACGCATCTACAGCAGCGACGACGAAGGCGCGCGCGAACAGCGCCCGCGCATTCAGCGTGGCCAACGGCCGCGCATCAACCGCAGCTCGTTCAGCCCCAACAGCAACAACAACGGACGCTACGGCAACCGCAACAATGGCGACCAGCGCAAACCGAAATTCAACAACCGCAACGCCAACCAGAAACGCAACAACCCCAACAAACAGAAAAAGAACCGTTTCAATAAATCGCAGATCAACAAAAAGAATCTGCCCGACGCAATGTTCGCCGAAGACGTTCTCACTGAAACTCAAGAAGTTGCAGCTCTTCAGGTGGCAGCCAACCTCGACCGTCTGCGTCTCAACCGCTTCATTGCCATGGCCGGCGTATGCAGCCGACGCGAAGCCGACGAACTCATCAAAGCCGGTAAAATCACCGTCAACGGCGAGACTATTACCGAAATGGGCGTTACCGTCAACAAAACCGACGACATTCGCTACGAAGGCAACAAACTCGTGGCAGAACATAAAGTATATGTTCTGCTCAACAAGCCGAAAGACACCGTAACCACTACCGACGACCCCGAAGAGCGCCGCACCGTAATGGACTTGGTGACCGACGCTTGCGAAGAGCGCATCGTCCCCGTTGGCCGACTCGACCGCAACACCACTGGCGTACTGCTTCTGACTAACGACGGCGACCTGACCGAAAAACTCACTCACCCGAAATACGAAGTTCGCAAAATCTACCACGTGTTCCTCGACCGACCTGTCAACGAGGAAGACCTCAAGCAGATTCTCAAAGGCGTAGAACTCGAAGACGGTGAGATAAAAGCCGACGACATTCGCTACGTCGACACCGACCGCAAGCAAATAGGCATTCAGATTCACTCGGGCCGCAACCGCATCGTGCGCCGCATCTTCGAACACTTCGGTTACGAAGTGGAGAAACTCGACCGCGTTTATTTCGCCGGCCTGTCGAAAGTGGGCCTGCCACGCGGACGCTGGCGCTATCTGACTGATACCGAAGTAAATAAACTTAAAGCAGGATTTTTCAAATAATGAGTAATTGCAAGTTGGTTGCCCTCGACTTAGACGGCACGCTGACAAACTCAGAAAAGATAATTCCAAAACAAAACTTTGACGCCCTGATGCGCTTACAGCGCAAGGGCGTCAAAATTGTTTTAGCATCGGGGCGACCGAAATACGGCATAATGAAACTCGCCCGACAACTCGAACTAGCCCGTTACAACGGCTACATACTGGCCTACAACGGCGCCGTCGTCATCGACTGCGCAACCGATGAGATAATCTCATCGGTCGACCTGCCACGCCAGATGCTGCCTGCGCTATGCAGCGCAGCCAAAGAACTCGGTGTGTCGATTCTCACCTACGACGCACCGCGCGACCTGATACTCACCGAGACACGCGGCGACCGATGGATAGAACACGAAGCATGGCTCAACAACCAAATGCAGATAAGCTACGTGGCCGACCTCAACGCCGCCGCCCCCGAGCATCTGCCCAAATGCCTCATGGTGGCCGACCCCGACTATCTGTCGGGTGTGGAACCTATTGTGCGTGAGCGCTTTCCGCAGTTGGATGTGTACAAGTCGTCGCCCTTCTTCCTCGAAATAGTCACCAAAGGCATCGACAAGGCCAACGTACTGGCCGACCTCGTCGGCCGCCTCGGCCTCTCGGCCGACAACGTCGCCGCCTTCGGCGACGGACACAACGACATTGGCATGGTGCGCTACGCCGGACTCGGCGTAGCAATGGCCAACGGCTGCGACGAAATAAAACAAGTGGCCGATTTCGTCAGCACCACCAACGACGAATGCGGTGTGGCCTACGCCATTGAAAAGTTCGGCCTTTGATTAATTACGAATTCCGAATTACGAAACGAAGTTCGGCGTAGCCAATTACAAAACCCAATAAACAACTGACACACAATGTATTATGCAGAGACGGTGCATGCACCGTATTTACCACCCATGCTGTAAAAATCCATTATTTACCAGACAGATGGGCGTTTCTGCCTGAATATGAATGCTTTTATTTTAGAGAAAAACGGCATTGTATAATTATGAATTTTAGAACCAATACAAAATAGAATTGTTCATAAATTGTCAGTACCATTTACCCGTGCGCTCTCTGACAAACTATGTTTATAAAGTGTTAATAACTTTTTGGCATTCGATAATATTTTTTATATATTTTCGCATGTTGTCAGATGGGAACAAGTACCCTTACAAATATACGAAGGAAAACGCTTTCAGCTGATAATAAGCGACTTAACGATTTTTGCGTTTTTTGCCGCAACAGAAAAAGGCAATTGTGCAAAAGATGTCAATAAGTTGTTGATAAGCTGTTGATAACATAAACAAATACTATATAAAACTCTTAAAATTCAAAGTAATAATGATACAGGCAGTTGTCAAAAGAGATGGTCGAGTAGTCGGCTTCAACAAAGAAAAAATATGCGCGGCCATACGGCGCGCGATGATACAGACCGAAAAAGGCGAAGACGAAAGTCTGGTGAACAAAATCGCCGACCGCGTTGAGATTTCGGGCAAGGAAAAGATGACCGTAGAGGCCATTCAGGACAGCGTTGTGCTCGAACTGATGAAGAGCCCGCGCAAAGAGGTGGCCGAATGCTACATCGAGTACCGCAACCAGCGTAACATCGCACGTAAGGCCAAAACTCGCGACATTTTCCTTGAAATAATTCAAGCAAAATCGAACGACATTACGCGAGAGAACGCCAACATGAATGCCGACACGCCTGCCGGCATGATGATGAAGTTCGCCAGCGAGACAACAAAACCGTTCGTCGACGACTTCCTCCTCTCGCCCGAAGCGCGCAAAGCCGTGGAGCAAGGCTACATACACATACACGACAAGGACTACTACCCTACCAAGAGCCTCACCTGCGTTCAGCACCCGCTCGACAAAATCCTCAAAAACGGATTCTTTGCCGGACACGGCGAGTCGCGCCCTGCAAAACGCATCGAAACGGCAAGCATACTTGGCTGTATCTCAATGGAAACCGCACAGAACGAGATGCACGGCGGACAAGCCATACCAGCATTCGACTTCTACCTTGCGCCCTTCGTGCGCAACAGCTTCATCGAAGAGATAAAGGTGCTCGAGCAACTCAACGACGCCGACTACAAACACCTTTATAATATAGAAATCGACGACTATGTGGCAAAACCACTCGACGGCCTCAAAGGCGACGATCGCATTACGCAACACGCTATAAACAAGACCGTTGGCCGCGTTCACCAAGCCATGGAGGCGTTCATTCACAACATGAACACCATACACTCGCGCGGTGGTAACCAAGTGGTTTTCAGCTCGATAAACTACGGCACCGACACATCGGCCGAAGGCCGATGCATCATACGCGAAATACTCAAAACCACGTACGACGGCGTGGGAAATGGCTCTACAGCCATTTTCCCGATTCAGATATGGAAGAAAAAACGCGGAATGAGCTACCTGCCCACCGACCGCAACTACGACCTGTTCCAACTGGCCTGCAAAGTGTCGGCTCGTCGCTTCTTCCCCAACTTCCTCAACCTCGACGCCACATTCAACCAGCACGAGCAATGGCGCGCCGACGACCCCGAACGCTACAAATACGAAGTGGCTACCATGGGCTGCCGTACGCGCGTGTTCGAGAACCGTTTCGGTCCGAAGACTTCCATCGGACGCGGAAACCTCTCATTCACAACGGTTAACATCGTACGCATTGCCATCGAATGCATGAGCTTCGTCGACAAGGAAGAGCGCATCAAACACTTCTTCGCACGCCTCGACGAGATACTCGACATAACAGCAAAGCAGTTGCACGACCGCATGGAGTTCCAGAAGACAGCCAAGGCAAAGCAATTCCCACTGCTCATGTCGGCACTGTGGATTGGCAGCGAGAACCTCAAACCCGACGACACCATAGAGTCGGTAATCAACCAAGGCACACTCGGCATCGGGTTCATCGGCCTGGCCGAATGCCTCGTGGCTCTCGTGGGCAAGCACCACGGCGAGTCGGAAGAGGCTCAAGCTCTTGGTCTTGAGATAATTAAGCACATGCGTATGCGTGTCAACGAATTCTGCGAGAAGTACCAGCACAACTACAGCGTGCTTGCCACGCCAGCCGAAGGCCTGGCTGGCAAGTTCACCAAGAAGGACAAACGCAGCTTCGGCGTACTGCCCGGCATCACCGACCGCGAGTACTACACCAACTCGAACCACGTGCCGGTATACTTCAAATGCAGCGCGAGCCATAAGGCTCGCGTAGAGGCGCCATACCACGAGCTGACAGGCGGCGGACACATCTTCTACATCGAAATAGATGGCGACGCAACGCACAACCCCGACGCCGTTGTGAACTTTGTCAATCTGATTGACAAATACAACATCGGCTACGGCTCGGTGAACCACAACCGCAACCGCTGTATGGACTGCGGCTACGAAAACGCCGACGCCAAGATGGAGCGCTGCCCGAAATGCGGAAGCACCAACATTGATAAATTACAGCGTATAACTGGCTATTTGGTAGGCACAACCGACCGTTGGAACAGTGCCAAATTGGCCGAACTTAAGGACAGAGTAACACATGACTAAGATTTCGTTATTAAAAGTAGTTGAGAGCACTACCGTTGACGGACCCGGACTGCGCACATCGATATACTGCGCGGGTTGCGTCAACAAGTGCCCGGGCTGCCACAACCCTCAATCGTGGGACATAAACAACGGCCAGATGACCGATGTCAACGACATATTTGCCCAAATCGTAGCCGACGACGAATTCTGCAACGTTACGTTCACCGGCGGCGACCCGATGTATCAGGCGCATGGTTTTGCCGAACTGGCAAAACTCATCAAACAGCAGACCAACAAGACCATCTGGTGCTACTCGGGCTATACGCTCGAGGAGATTCTGGCCGATGCTGAGAAATGCGAACTGCTGCAATGGATCGACGTGCTCGTCGACGGGCGCTTCGTGCAAGCCTTGCGCGACGAATCGCTCATCTTCAAAGGGAGCAGCAACCAACGCGTCATCGACGTGCAGAAAACGCTCAACGAGAGGAGGATTGTACTGTTCAAGTACAACCCCTTTCCAGACTTCGAATTTGTAAAACCATTAATAAAACAAGATTGTGCATTCATGCACAATTAGCACAGGAGGTAGATGGAATCAGTAGAATTCGTACAATGGTGCCTCAACCATCTCGATTATGTCACAGTCATGATTCTGATGGTCATCGAGAGCTCATTCATACCCTTTCCGTCCGAAATAGTCATTCCGCCCGCCGCATATCATGCGGCGCAAACAGGCGACATGAACATACTTCTGCTCGTCCTCTGCGCTACACTGGGTGCCAACATAGGCGCATTAATCAACTATGTGATAGCGTATTACGCCGGGCGACCGATTGTTTACAAATTCGCAAACAGCAAGCTGGGGCATTTCTGCCTTATCGACCAGGAGAAAGTGGAGAAAGCCGAGAAGTACTTCGCAGCCCATGGCGCAGTGTCGACTTTCGTCGGAAGACTCATTCCGGCCATCCGACAGCTCATTTCGATACCAGCCGGACTGTCGAAAATGAAAATCTCGACATTCTTGATTTTCACCACGTTAGGCGCAGGCGTATGGAACAGCGTACTGGCCGCAGCGGGCTACTACATGAGTTTCCTCTTCTCCGAAGAGGAAATGATGGGAAAACTGGCCGAATACAGCTTCGAGTTTAAGATGATATGCCTCGGACTGGCGGTGATAATAATAGGCGTTTTGGTGTACAACGTGCTCAAGCACAGGAAGAAAAAGCCAGCCGCCGAAGCCGATGCAGCGACCGAAGAATGATATTTTTTACAGAGAAAAAAAGATAAAAATGAACCTGACAGAACTGATGATGAGGCGGCGCAGCTGCCGGAAATTCACCGACGAGAAACTGACAGCCGACGAGATACACGAGCTGAAACGCGTTGCGCTGTGCGCACCGACGTCGAAGAACTGCCGTTCGTGGGAGTTTGTG
Organism: Bacteroidales bacterium; assembly: GCA_017960905.1. GTDB lineage: Bacteria > Bacteroidota > Bacteroidia > Bacteroidales > Marinilabiliaceae > W3P20-009. Next base: position 7,595 of record JAGCYH010000015.1, on the reverse strand, counting down.
TTTGTCACTGACAGCGCGACGATTAAGGCCCTTTCGGTGAGCAAAGAGGCTGGCGCGGCTTTTCTCGAGGAAGCACCGCTTGCCGTCGTAGTGCTGGCCGACACGACGAAGACCGACGTGTGGGTTGAAGACACTTCGATAGCAGCGACATTTCTTCAGCTCAAGGCTGAAGAAATGGGACTGGGCAGCTGCTGGGCGCAGATGCGTGGCCGCGGCTTTGCCGACGGCCGCTCAGCCAACGACATAATAAAAGCACTTGTAGGCGCACCCGAACAATTCGAGGTGGAGTGCGTCATCGGAATCGGGCACAAGGCGCAGGAGCGCAACCCCTACACCGATGAGAAACTGCCTTTCGAGCAAACTCACGATAATCATTTCTAAACAAATAGTAATGTTTATTTAAGACGACCGACGGCTTCATTGCGACAATGAAGCCGTCATTTTTTCAACTATTATGCTCAATAGAGCAGAACAGTTTTAGTCAAAACATAACACACTGATTATTAATCATTTGAATAAAAATCATACATTTTTAACAAAAAAAAAATTGTACGGAATAAAACAATACTTATATTTGCGAGCATAACAGAACAGTACAGACCGATATGACAAACGCAAAGAGCTTGAAACTCAACAAAGTAACTTCGGCAAACATGCCGAAGTTCCGTTGCATTGTCGACGCGGTCAACTATGCCGTTTCGGTTGGCGAGCTGAAAGTTGGCGACATGCTGCCGTCGGTCAATCAGATTTGCAGCGAGTACCAGCTCTCGCGCGACACGGTGTTCAAGGCCTACACCTTGCTCAAAGAGCAAGGTACCATCGAAAGCGTGCCGGCCAAAGGCTACTTCGTTGCCGACCAGATAAAAAAAGTGTTCGTCTTCCTCGACACTTTCAAGGCCTACAAAGAGGTTCTGTACGACACTTTTGTAAAGACGCTACCCAAAAACGTCATAGCCGACGTCAATTTTCACCACTATAACGCGCGCATTTTCAAGAAGTTAATCGACGACAGCATAGGCAAATACAGCAAATATGTCGTCATGCCCTTCAGAGACGATGCCGTGCGCGAGGCTCTGTCGCACATACCGGCGGAGAGGTTGCTCACAATCGACTGGAACTTGTACACGTCGGCCACGGGAAACGTTCTGTATCAGGACTTTGGCGAGGCCGTCAGGCGCGAGATGGCCGATGTGCTGCATCTGCTGAAGAAATACAACGAGATACATTTTCTGTATCCCGAATACACCAACCACCCGCACGAGTCGGTTGACAATTTCAAATTATTCTGCAAGCAGAATAATCTGAAATATGCTGTCGAAGAGTCGTCGGAGAAATTCGATGTGAAGGCCGGAATAGCCTACTTCAGCGTGAGCGACCGCCTTCTGGGCCGTTTCCTTGAGCAGTGCAAGGCCAAAAAGCTCGAACCCGGACGCGACGTCGGCTTCATTTCGTACAACGAGACGCCGATGAAGAAGTTCATTTACAAGGGAATAACAGTATTCTCGACCGATTTTGAGCAGATGGGGCGCAAGGCGGCGGAGTTTGTCATAAACGACAAACCAATGCGCCAGTGCATCCCGTCGAAGATGATAATACGTGAAAGTTTATAAAATTAACAAATAAAAAAATTGATTTATGTACACTTTAGGAGTAGACGTAGGAAGTTCGTCGGTAAAAGCAAGCCTTGTCAATGTTGAGACTGGCAAATGCGTTGCATCCACCTTCTTCCCGAAGACAGAAGCTAAAATCATAGCAGTAAACCCCGGCTGGGCCGAACAGGACCCCGAAAGCTGGTGGGAAAACCTTAAATTATCGGTTCAGTCGATACTGAAAGAGAGCGGCGCCAACCCCGCAGAGGTTAAGGCCATCGGTATCTCGTATCAGATGCACGGTCTGGTCTGCGTCGACAAGCACAAAAACGTTCTGCGCCCGTCGATCATCTGGTGCGACTCGCGCGCTGTGCCTTACGGCGAAAAGGCCTTCAAGGCCTTAGGCGCCGAGAAATGCTTGAGCCATCTGCTCAACTCGCCGGGCAACTTCACCGCCTCAAAACTGGCTTGGGTGAAGGAGAACGAACCTGCCATTTACGAGAAAATCTACAAAATCATGCTTCCGGGCGATTACATCGCCATGAAGATGACTGACGAGATAAGCACCACAGTATCAGGCCTTTCTGAAGGCATGATGTGGGACTTCAAAGAGAACAAAGTAGCAACCTTCCTGCTCGATTACTACGGAATTGATCACTCGTTCATTCCCGATATCAAGCCGACATTCAGCGACCAGGGCCACCTGACAGCAAAGGCAGCCGCCGAACTCGGTCTGAAGGAAGGCACTCCGGTTACATACCGCGGTGGCGACCAACCAAACAACGCACTCTCGCTCAACGTTTTGAATCCTGGCGAAATTGCCGCAACAGCCGGCACATCGGGCGTTGTTTACGGCGTGAACGGCGAGGCCAACTACGACCCGCAGTCGCGTGTCAACTCGTTTGCACACGTCAACCACACTGCCGACCAGACTCGCATCGGCGTTCTGCTCTGCGTGAACGGCACCGGAATCCTGAACTCGTGGGTTAAGCGCAACATTGCACCCGACGGCATCTCGTACAACGAGATGAACGACCTGGCCGCCAAAGCACCTATCGGCAGCGCCGGCTTGAGCGTTCTGCCGTTCGGTAACGGAGCCGAGCGTATGCTCGGCAACCGCGAAATAAACTGCTCGATACGCGGTCTGAACTTCAACGTTCACTCGAAGCACCACATCGTTCGTGCCGCACAAGAGGGCATCGTATTCTCATTTAAATATGGTATTGACATTATGGAGTCGATGGGTATGAAGGTGAACAAGATTCACGCCGGACACGCCAACATGTTCCTGAGCCCGATTTTCCGCGACACTCTGGCTGGCGTAACGGGCGCAACCATCGAACTTTACGACACCGATGGCTCGGTTGGCGCAGCAAAAGGCGCTGGCATGGGCGCAGGCATCTACAAGAACAACACAGAGGCCTTCGCATCGCTCGAGAAACTGGCAGTTATCGAGCCGAATCAATCGGCTCGCCAAGAGTATGCCGACGCTTATGCGAAATGGAAATACCGTCTTGAGAAATCGATGAGCAAATAAGAAAATTTTAGTGTTAAATAACTGATTTATAATTAAAAACAATTTAAATTTTAAGAAAATGGCAAAAGAGTATTTTCCGCAGATTGGAAAAATCAAATTCGAAGGAAAGGATTCAAAGAATCCTATGGCATTCCACTATTATGATGCCGAGAAAAAAATCATGGGCAAGCCTATGAAAGAGTGGCTTCGCTTTGCGATGGCTTGGTGGCACACTTTGTGCGCTGACGGTAGCGACCAGTTCGGTGGCGGTACCAAATCGTTCCCCTGGAACAAGGGCGCTGATGCTGTTACCATCGCTAAGCAAAAAGCTGACGCAGGTTTCGAAATCATGGAGAAACTTGGCTTCCCGTATTTCTGCTTCCACGATGTTGACCTCGTTTCTGAAGGTTCATCGGTTGAGGAGTACGAGTCGAACCTGAAAGCTATCGTTGCTTACCTGAAGGAGAAAATGGCTAAGACCGGCATCAAACTTCTGTGGTCGACAGCTAACGTATTCGGTAACAAACGTTACATGAACGGTGCTTCTACAAACCCTGACTTCGACGTTGTTGCACGTGCTATCGTTCAAATCAAGAACGCTATCGACGCTGGCATCGAACTCGGCGCTGAGAACTACGTATTCTGGGGCGGCCGCGAAGGCTACATGAGCCTTCTCAACACCGACCAAAAACGTGAGAAAGAGCACATGGCAACTATGTTGACAATGGCTCGCGACTACGCTCGCAAAAAAGGCTTCAAAGGCACATTCCTTATCGAACCGAAACCTATGGAACCGTCGAAACACCAGTATGATGTTGACACAGAGACTGTTATCGGTTTCTTGAAAGCTCACGGTCTTGACAAAGACTTCAAAGTTAACATCGAGGTTAACCACGCTACATTGGCAGGCCACACCTTCGAGCACGAACTCGCTTGCGCAGTTGACGCTGGCATGCTCGGCTCAATCGACGCTAACCGCGGCGATATGCAGAACGGCTGGGATACCGACCAGTTCCCTATCGACCAGTTCGAACTCGTTCAGGCTTGGATGCAGATTATCCGCAACGGTGGCCTTGGCACCGGTGGTACCAACTTCGACGCTAAGACACGCCGCAACTCAACTGACCTTGAAGACATCTTCTTGGCTCACATCAGCGGTATGGACGCAATGGCACGCGCACTTGAGAGCGCAGCCAAATTGCTCGAAGAGAGCCCGTACAAGAAGATGTTGGCAGAGCGCTACGCATCGTTCGACAAGGGCGAAGGCAAGAAGTTTGAAGAAGGCAAGATGACTCTCGAAGAGGCTTACGAGTACGGCAAGAAAGTCAACGAACCGAAACAGACTTCAGGCAAACAGGAACTCTACGAGGCTATCGTGGCTATGTATGCCTAAATAAATAAAAAGACAATTAAGAAGCTTGCTTCTTAATTGTCTTTTTTTATACAAACAACAACAGAATAATTTTATGTCAAACACTGAAACACAAGGGAGTAAACTCTATCTATTCAGTATCGTACTGGTTGCCGTGCTGGGCGGCTTGCTCTTCGGCTACGATACAGCAGTTATCTCCGGCGCAGAGAAAGGATTGCAAGCCTTTTTCATGCAAGCCAAAGATTTTGTGTACACCGACGGTGTACACGGATTCACCTCGGCAAGCGCCCTCATCGGTTGCATCATAGGCAGCGCCTTGTCGGGTCTGTTCGCCTCCAATTTCGGACGAAAGAAATCACTTTTCATAGCCGGCGTATTCTTCTTCCTGTCGGCATTGGGCTCGTACGACCCCGAATTCCTGTTCTTCGAGCACGGCGAACCGTCATTCTCATTACTCATAACATTCAACCTCTACCGAGTGTTGGGCGGCATAGGCGTAGGCTTGGCATCGGCCATTTGCCCGATGTACATTGCCGAAGTGGCGCCGTCGAACATTCGCGGAACTCTTGTATCGTGGAACCAATTTGCCATCATCTTCGGCCAGTTGGTTGTCTATTTTGTCAATTTTGTAATCTTGGGCGACCACATAGTGCCAATCATTCAAAGCATGGCCGACGGCATCAATCAGGTTACCAACTTAGGCGAAGCCGAATGGTCGGTTTCGACAGGCTGGCGACTGATGTTTGTGAGCGAAGCCGTTCCGGCCGGATTGTTCTCACTGTTAGTACTTTGCGTGCCCGAGACACCCCGATATCTGGCCATGTGCGGCAACGACTCTAAAGCGCTCAGCATTCTGAGCCGTATCAACGGCTCAGTAAAAGCGCAAGAGATACTTGCCAACATCAAGGCCACAGCCAAAGAGAAGACCGAGCGTCTGTTCACTTACGGCTGGCTTGTAATCTTCATCGGCGTGATGCTGAGCGTGTTCCAACAGGCTGTGGGCATCAACGCGGTGCTCTACTACGCACCGCGCATATTCGAGAGCATGGGCATGGATAGTCCTATGGTTCAGACAGTTATGATGGGCATTGTGAACATTCTGTTCACACTCGTAGCAATCTTCACCGTTGAGAAATGGGGTCGCAAGCCGCTGCTTATCTGGGGCTCAATAGGCATGGCCATAGGCGCGTTCGGCGTTGCCATGTGCAACGTGGTCGACTCGCTGCCGCCAATCATTTGCGTGGCAAGCATCATGGTCTACAGCGCATCGTTCATGTTCTCGTGGGGCCCTATTTGCTGGGTGCTCATATCAGAGATATTCCCCAACACCATTCGCGGCGCGGCTGTTGCCGTCGCCGTCGCTTTCCAGTGGATTTTCAACTTCATCGTTTCGTCGACATTCGTTCCGATGTACAACATGCAGCTGGGCGATATGGGCGACAAATTCGGACACTTGTTCGCTTACGGACTCTATGGCATAATATGCGTTGTGGCTGCCATATTCGTGTTCAAACTCGTTCCCGAGACGAAAGGCAAGACACTCGAAGATATGACAAACCTGTGGAAGAAAAAGAATTAAGTCTATTTCATTCGTTTTTTAAAGAAGTTCCGTATTTTTACGGAACTTCTTTTTTATCTGAGTCGATGAGAGTATTATTTCTAACGCCGTGGTATCCAAACCGTTACGATGCGATGTTCGGTCTGTTTGTACGCAAGCACGCCGAAGCCGTCGCACGTTTTTGCGACGTCTGCGTACTTTACGTCATGGCCGACGGCAATGTCGACCGATTCGACATTGTGGAGCAGACAACCAACGGAGTGCGAGAGGTTTACGTCTATTATCCGTTCATCGACAAACCCGTCATGCAGCAACTCTCAAAAGCCGTAGGCTTTGTAAGAGCGTTCAAGCGTGGCTGGGCCGTAGTGCGGCGCACGTTCGGCCTGCCCGACGTAGTGCAAGCCAACATACTGACGCGCTGCGGGGTGCTGGCCTACGGCCTCAGACGCAAATACGACATTCCGTACATCATTGTGGAGCATTGGTCGCGCTATTTGCCGCAAAACTTTAATTATAAGGGATTTATACGGAAACGGCTTACACAGAGATGCGTAAGGAAAGCGGCGTGCGTGCTGGCCGTAAGCGGCCAGCTGCGCGACGCCATGCGCCGTTGCAACCTCAACAACAGCAACTTCGGACTGATAGACAATGTGGTAGATGACTTCTTCTATGAAGCACAAAAAACCGACGCGCAACACCGATTCAGATTTCTTCATGTGTCGTGCTTCGACGAACGGCCCAAAAACGTCAGGGGAATACTGCGTGCTGTGAAAATTCTTTCACAGCAACGCACTGATTTTGAGCTGGTTCTGATAGGCACGGGCCCCGATTGGCAAGAGGTTGTTCAATATGCCAAAGAGTTGGCGCTGCCCGACAGCGCAGTGCGCTTTGTCGGCGAGCAGACGCCCGCCGACGTCTGCCGCTATTTCACTGAAACTGACGCACTTGTAATATTTTCGCGTTACGAGACGGCGGGTATTATTTTCAGCGAAAGCTGGGCAACAGGCACACCAGTCATAAGCACTTCGGTTGGCATCGTACCCGATTGTCTGACAGACAGCAACGGCGTGGTGGTGGCCATGGAGGACGAAAACGATTTGTGCGCCAAAATGTCGTGGATGATTGATAATCACGCTCAGTTCGATGCCGCTGAAATCCGCCAAACGGCGCTACAGTTCACTTACGATACGGTTGGCAAACAACTCTTCGATGTTTACAACGAAGTTGTAAACGACAACACTAATATCAAATAACTATCATTATGTTAATACAAAAATGTTTCGACATTATTTATAATGTATATAAATAAACCACTCGAGGGGCTTAGTCGGGGTTTAGAAAGTCCTTAGTCGGTGCTTGTGAAAATGAATGAATATTCACTGAAAAAACAAGGCCAAAAAACAACATTTTTTTAATTTTATTGTCAGAAATTTTGCAGTTCGGAAAAAACTATTCATATTTGCAGCACTTAATTAGTTATATATGCCATTTTGTGTGTCAGACATAAGAGTTTTATTGAAAATAACAGCCAAGAAATTTGGTCGTTTCGATAATTCTTTT
>JAGCYH010000014.1 GCA_017960905.1 Bacteroidales bacterium | reverse complement strand
TTATTAATTATTAATTGTTCATTTTCAATTCTCAATTGTTTCAGCAATTGAGTTATCACTCGCTATGCTGTTATCTTCTTTCAGAAAATAAACTTTTCTCATCGCGAGAAAAATTACAAAAGACCTCCCCGCACAAAGCCGCCCGCTTTGTTAATTTTTAATTGTCAACTTTCAATTTTCAGCTGTCAATTCAAAACATTTTGAGAAAAGTAATGATTTTGGGCAAAAACATTTTGAGAAAAGTAAAGGTTTGGGGTTAAAACATTTTGAGAAAAGTAACGATTTTGGGTTAAAACATTTTGAGAAAAGTAATATTATTTGTAATTTTGCACTGATAATCAAAACAATAAAGCAAATGATATTTAGTATCTTGCGCTGGCGGTCGGCCGGATACTTTGTGCGCTTAGGCGGATGTGTGCGGCGGCGCACATCGGGCCACTTCTGACCGAAAAACGACTCTTTCTGGAAGTTCTCTTTGAAGAGCTTCACGGCCAAATTGGCCACGCGCATTGGTATGGTCTTATTGAGTGCGTGCTCTATCTCTACGTGGATGGCGGCGGTGCACTCGGTGAATTGTTCGGGGGGCATAATGCGAAAAATTTTAGGCTATTGTATCTGTTTATTAATAATTGTCGTATATTTGCAATGTCGAAAGACTTAAAGGCAACACACCGATGGCTGGTAGCGGCCTGTGTGTTGTCTTTTTTATTCTATATAACAAGTATATGCTATCATATTACCACTGTTCTTATAAACACCAGCCTTCATAATCATCCTGACACCATTAACCTCGAAAGAGAATACACGCATTTGAGACAATTTCTGCTTTAGTTTATATGCTTTTGACCTTGGACTGTTGTGATTATTAATTGGCTCTGGCGCTATTTCGTTAGCCTCTTTCATATACCTATCTAAATTTCTACACACTTCGTTTTTATAAAAGTAGCTTTTACTGTCTTTGTCGACAGAAGCCTTTGCCGTTTCTTTAAATAATACTTTGTTAACCGTAATGCGCTTTCCTCCTATAGAGAAATTATATACATCAGGTCTAAACTTTCTGTAATTGTCCCGACCTAATATGTTAATCTCTTCGTCGCTCGCGTTGGTTTCTCTTATATACCCCACATCCTTTGTGAAAATCTCGCCAGTTTCGTCGGGGCGACCATCGAGACCGCGCGGCGGTTCGGGGTTGCCGAGGGCAGAGTTGTCGGTGCAGGATGACGATTTGTGAACCGACTCGCTTGAGTGCCATAGCTTTCCATTGACTTTGTTTTGACTTGGAGTATTGCGCCCAAAAGAATTTCTTCATTTTTGCGGAAACTACGATACGCCCACCATTGTTGTGCAGTGCGGCGTAGGGCAGATTGCAAGTGTAACGCAACCGGTTGCCGGATATTTCGGAACGGATAGAAGCGCGCAAATTGCCAGTAACCATGAGCGTAGAGCCTTTGGTGTTGGGGAATCGGCGTGCAGGCCAGCGTTCGTTGAAAAACGCTTTGCGTTCGAAGTTGCGGTCAAACTCGTCGGTGAGTTCTACTTTGATGTCTTTGAGTATGCGGGGTATTAGTGGGTGCATGGTGAATAATTAAGAATGAAAAATGATTTTTATATGTTTTGTATCATTTTAAAAAAAAAGTCGTATATTTGTAATGTCGATTCTGCGGATTCGGCGTTTCAGGTAGCACGACTTCGGTTGTGCTATTCTGCTTTATACAGCAACCTTAATTCGTCCCCAGCCTTCAACCATATTTCGCTGATTTGTTCACTACGCCCTTTAATGTTACGCAACATATAATTGTCTGTCAAATTTGGATGTTCCATAATCAATCTATCAGACTGTTTTAAACCGTGTTTAAGCATATTGTTAAATGCCCGTTTGGGCTTATCAGAATTAAATCCTTCATGCTCGTAGAATTTGCCATTAACAGAGAAATCGGGACATTTGCCGTAATACTTTGTGCCCTTTAACGAGCTATAGATTGTATCGTAGTCGGGGCAGTTCTTAGGCGAATTAAACTTCGGCGTAATCACAACATGTTTTCCTTGTTTCGCAAAATACAGACCGAGCTATCCGCAAAAAGGTTCTGCTTTTGAACACAAACCAAGACCTTAATAATCTTTTTATTACAGATGGAATAGTTGAACATTGATATTCTTTTTGCTTTTGAATGAAGCAGCTTTGAAATGATTGTCACGTTTTTTTATCAATAGGTAAAATATTACAACTACCTTTTTTCTGCCATTTTGTCATATATTCAATAACAAAATGGCAGTATTTACACATATTTATAACTGCAATAAACACAATATTTTATCTAAAAACACAATCCATAAGCAACTCCAAAAACTGACAAAATGTCAGTTTTTGGAGTTTGGTATCAGTTTTGAGATATAGGCAGTCAGAAAACAAAAAAAATAAAGGCTTATGGATTTCAATAATTTTACATTAAAGGCACAAGAGGCCATCCAGAGAGCTGTTCAAATAGCTCAATCACATAGCCAGCAGGCGATAGAGCCTGCGCACCTCCTCAAAGGTGTGCTCGAGACCGACGACAATGTCAGTCGGTACATCTTCAACAAATGCGGTATGGGCGACATCGGCAAGGTTGTCGACAGCCAGATAGCATCGTTTCCGCGTGTTCATGGCGGCGAGCCTTACGTCTCGTCGCACGCTTCGGAAGTGCTGCAAAAGGCGGTTCAGCTGAGCCGTGACAACGGTGACCAATTCGCAAGTGTCGAATTCTTACTTTTAGCTTTGCTAAAAGTGAAAGACACTGTAAGCCAAATACTTAAAGACGCCGGCGCAACCGAGAAAGGTTTCGAGAGCGCGATAGCCGAACTGCGTAAAGGTTCGAAAGTAAACAGCCAGAGCGCCGAAGAGAGCTACAATGCGCTATCGAAATACGCCATCAACCTCAACGAACGGGCACGGTCGGGCAAGCTCGACCCCGTAATCGGTCGTGACGAGGAGATAAGGCGTGTGCTTCAGATTCTGTCGCGGCGTACGAAGAACAACCCTATATTGATAGGCGAGCCTGGCGTGGGCAAAACAGCCATAGCCGAAGGATTGGCGCACCGTATTGTCAGTGGCGATGTACCTGAGAATCTGAAAGATAAAGAGGTCTTCTCGCTCGACATGGGTGCGCTTATTGCTGGCGCAAAATATCAGGGCGAATTTGAGGAACGTCTGAAAAGCGTTGTAAAAGAGGTGGTTGCAGCCAACGGACGTGTGGTTTTGTTTATCGATGAGATACACACTCTTGTCGGTGCCGGACAAAACAACGGTGCGATGGACGCAGCCAACATTCTGAAACCGGCATTGGCACGTGGCGAGTTGCGCGCCATAGGCGCGACAACTCTCGATGAGTATCAGAAGTATTTCGAGAAAGACAAGGCCCTCGAGCGTCGTTTCCAGACCGTCATGGTCGATGAGCCGTCGACACTCGACGCCATCTCGATACTGCGTGGACTGAAAGAGCGCTACGAGTCGCACCACAAAGTGCGTATTAAGGACGAGGCCATCATTGCGGCAGTCGAGCTGTCGCAACGATATATCTCACAGCGTTTTCTGCCCGACAAGGCCATCGACCTTGTCGATGAGGCGGCAAGCCACTTGCGGCTCGAAATGAACTCGGTGCCCGAGGACATCGACGACCTCGAACGCCGTATAAAACAGCTCGAAATAGAGCGCGAAGCCATTAAACGAGAGGGAGATACCGAGAAAATAGCGGACCTCGAACGCCAGATTTCGGAACTCAAGAGCCAATGCGCCGACAAACGGGCAAAGTGGAAAGCCGAAAAAGACGTGATAGAAGCCATTCAGCAACAAAAAGCTGATATAGAGAACTTTAAGTTCGAGGCCGATCGCGCTGAGCGCGACGGCATGTTCGACAAAGTAGCCGAATTGCGTTACGGCCGTATTCGCGAAGCGGAGCAAAAGATAAACGACCTGAAGGCAAAGCTGCAGGCCATGCAGTCGGAGTCGGCCATGATAAAAGAGGAGGTCGACAGCGACGACATCGCCGAGATTGTCAGCAAGTGGACCGGAATACCTGTGAGCAAGATGCAGAAGAGCGAGCGTGCGAAGCTGCTCGCCCTCGAAGATGAGCTTCACAAACGTGTTGTCGGGCAAGACGAAGCAATACGCGCCGTAGCCGATGCCGTACGTCGGTCGCGTGCGGGCTTGCAGGACAGCCGCCGGCCTATAGGCTCGTTCATCTTCATAGGCACAACAGGCGTGGGTAAAACCGAGCTTGCCAAAGCCCTGGCCGAATTCCTGTTCGACGACGAGTCGCAAATGACGCGTATCGACATGAGCGAATACCAGGAGCGCCACTCTGTGTCGCGTCTGATTGGCGCACCTCCCGGCTACGTAGGCTACGACGAGGGCGGCCAACTTACCGAAGCCGTAAGACGTAAGCCTTACTCGGTGGTGCTTCTCGATGAAATCGAGAAGGCACACCCCGATGTGTTCAACATTCTGCTGCAAGTGCTCGACGACGGCCGTCTGACCGACAACAAGGGCCGCACCGTAGATTTCAAAAATACGATAATCATAATGACGTCGAACCTTGGTTCGAATTTGATACAAGAGCATTTTGAGGAATCCAAAGGCGTTGTTACACAAGAACTTATCAATACTTGTCGTAACGATGTGATGGCATTGCTCCGCAAAACCATACGTCCGGAATTCCTCAACCGTATCGACGAGATTGTAACCTTCACGCCGCTCGACAAGTCGCAGATAGAGAACATCGTACGGCTTCAGTTCGACGGCATACGCCGTCGACTCGAAGCCAACGGCCTGAATATCAGCATTACCGACGCTGCTGTGCGTTGGATAGCCGATGCTGGTTTCGATGCCATGTACGGCGCACGACCCGTGAAACGTGCCCTGCAGACATACGTGCTCAACGAACTCTCGCGTCAGATACTGGCCGAGACCGTCAGCAAAGAGAAGCCACTCATTGTCGATGCTGGCGACAACGGACTGATTTTCAAGAATTAAAGATTCTGGTTTTAGGTGAATAAATGACAAACCCGCTTTGGAAACCAAGGTTTCCAAAACGGGTTTGTCTATTTTTTAATACACCTGAAAAATCACATTCTTTCGGGAACGTCTATGCCCAAAAGCCACATTGCGTTTTTAATCACCTGCGCCACTACTCTACTGAGCAGCAGGCGGTTAGCGCGCTTCGTCGAATCTTCCTCGCGCAGAATAGGATAGTCGTGGTAGAACTGGTTGTACTCTTTGGCAAGGTCGTAAGCGAAATTGGCGATAAGCGCCGGACTGTACACGTCGCCGGCTTCGGCCACGGTAGCAGGGAACTGCTCTATAAGGCGCAACAGCTGTATCTCCTTGCCGTCGAGCGAGTCGGGCGCGCATTGCGACGGTATCTCGAAACCATTGTCCTGCGCTTTGCGCAGGACAGATTTGATGCGCGCGTAGGCATATTGCACGAACGGGCCTGTATTGCCGTTGAAATCAATCGACTCTTTCGGGTTAAAAGTCATCGTCTTTTTCGGATCGACCTTGAGAATGAAGTACTTAAGTGCGCCAAGAGCCAAAGTGCGGTATACCTCTTCGGCTTCAGCTTCGCTGTAGCCGTCGAGTTTGCCGAGTTCCTTGCCCATCTCGCGGGCAGTGTTTATCATGTCGCCAACAAGGTCGTCGGCATCGACAACGGTGCCCTCGCGGCTTTTCATCTTGCCTTCGGGCAGCTCCACCATGCCGTACGAGTAATGCACGAGGCTCTTGCCCCATTCGAACCCAATGCGGTCGAGAAGAATCGAGAGAACTTGGAAATGATAATTTTGCTCATTTCCAACTACATAAATCATTTTATTAATCGGGAAATCGCGGAAACGAAGTTTCGCGGTACCGATGTCCTGAGTCATATAGACGCTGGTGCCGTCTTTGCGAAGCAGGATTTTCTTGTCGAGGCCTTCGTTGGTAAGGTCGGCCCACACCGAGCCGTCGGATTCGCGGTAGAACTTACCTTCTTCCAAACCTTTGAGTACCAATTCCTTACCTTCTTTGTAAGTATTGCTTTCGTAATATATTTTGTCGAAATCGACGCCTAGAAGCTTGTATGTTTCGTCGAATCCGGCGTAAACCCACGAGTTCATCATGCTCCACAATTGGCGAACTTCGGGGTCGCCAGCCTCCCATTTGACGAGCATCTCGCGAGCTTCGGCCATAAGCGGCGAAGCCGCTTCGGCCTCTTCCTCGGTCATTCCCTTGGCTTGCAACGCTTTAAGCTCGGCTTTGTACTCTTTGTCGAAACGCACGTAGTAGTCGCCCACCAAGTGGTCGCCTTTCATGCCAGTCGATTCGGGAGTAGCGCCGTTGCCCCATTTTTTCCATGCGAGCATGCTTTTGCAAATATGTATGCCACGGTCGTTTACTATGTTGGTTTTCACCACTTTATTGCCTCTTACGCTTATCAGTCGAGAGAGCGAGAAGCCCAAAAGGTTGTTGCGAATGTGGCCAAGGTGCAACGGTTTGTTGGTATTCGGCGACGAATATTCAATCATCACAAGCGGCGCGTCGGGCGCAGCTTCGATGAAACCGTACTTGTCATCAGCAGCGGCGGCGTTGAGTATTTCGGCCCAATAAACTTTCGAAAGCGTCAGATTCAGGAATCCCTTAACTGCCTCATACGAAGCCACTTCCTTGACATTGCCGATGATATATTCGCCTATTTCGGCACTTGTAGCATCGGGAGCTTTTTTTGAAATTTTCAAAAGCGGGAACACCACAACCGTATAGTCGCCATTCTGGTCCTTGCGGGTAACGTTCACTTGTATGCTTTCGGGGCTGACGGCTTGGCCGTAAAGTTTCTCAACAGCTTCAGCCACAGCCTGTTGCAGTTTATTCTCAATATTCATTGCATTAATAATTTTCTATATCTAAAAAAGCGACTGCAAAATTAATCGTTATTTGTCAATCAGCCAATTAACGCTCGGTAAAATCGGAGGCCAAATTATCATTGAGCAATCCTATAATCCTGACTGTCAATTCTGTAGTCGATGCGTACAATTCGTCGCAATGTTCTTCGGTGAGGTACGAGTTGTCGAGTTTGCCTGTGTTGACAGCAATGCAATAGAGTCCGGCGGCTTTCGCCGCGCGGACACCCAGGGGCGCGTTCTCCACCACCACACATTCCTGCGGGCGGCACCCCGAACGCTGCAAAGCTATCTGATACGGCTCGGGGTCGGGTTTGCCGCGTTTCACATCGGCACCACAGACGATATGTTCCTTGTCGAAGCCGTATTCGCGCCACAACTTGTCGATGAGCGAAGGCTGTTTAGAGCCGGTAACAACGTAAGCAGCTATACCGTGAAGACGCAGATAATCAACAAGTTGCTTCATGCGCGGCATAAGTGGTGCCACGGGGCACTCGCGCATCAGACGCGTTTTGCGGCTGTAGATGCGCTCTATCTCGTCCTCGCTAGCATCGCGACCGAAATTACGGTTGAAAATCAGATTTATCATTCCCCGACCAGTGCGCCCTTCATTGATGTAAGCCTCGCGCGGGTCGAGCAGAATCTCCTCTGCCTCAAAGGTTTTGGTCCATGTATACTCGTGGTTGGGCATGCTATCGTACAACACGCCGTCCATGTCGAAAAAAAATGCTCGCCACTTTATCATCGCTTTATTCCTTTCAGAGTGCAAAAATACCGAATGATTTTTGTTTCTTTGCATCCGCAATTGCGGATATATCAAAAAAAATGAACAATAACGTCAAAATATGCTCAATAGCATCGGGGAGCAACGGTAACGCATACTACATAGAGAACGGCGAAGAGGCTATACTCATCGACATCGGCATAAGCTATAAACAGCTGAAAAACAGAGCAAAAGCGCGAGGCATCGACATCAGAAAGATAAAAGCTGTATTCATCACTCACGAACATTCTGACCACGTGCGCGGACTGCGCGTTTTCAGTCAGAACTACGACATCGACACCTACATGACGCAAGGCACGGCGCATAGTTGCCGACCATACTACATGCCGGCTAAAGCCGCAAAAAGAATACGTTGCGGCGAGACTATCGAAGTGGGTCCGTTCAAGGTTTTTTGCTTCGCAAAACCCCACGATGTGGCCGAACCGTGCAGTTTCCGCATTGAGACGGGTGGCTTGAGCATCGGAGTATTTACCGACATTGGCTGCGCCTGCGACGGACTGGCCGAGAATCTGGCTGAATGCCATGTTGCCTTTCTCGAGTCGAACTACGACGAGGCCATGCTGCGCGACGGCAAATATCCCGAATATCTGAAACGCCGCATTGCGTCCGACGAGGGGCATCTATCTAATGCTCAGGCTGTTAGAATTATTGAGCAGGTTAATCCTGCGAAACTGCACACGCTCATTCTGTCGCACCTGAGCGCCGACAACAACCGCCCGCAGATTGCGCTCAAGGCTTTCGCGCATCTGGCCGGGAGATACAAAATATCGACCGCAAGCCGCTACGAAGCCGGCGAAATACTCTACGTAGGCGAAAAAGAATGCACCGGACAGCAGCAAACCATCGTCTTTCCCGAACGCCTCGACAGAGTGGAGTTAAAAGTTTTATAATCAACACTTTACACGGATTATTCCGATTTTAATAATTAATTGTTTGAAAAAAAAGGGCAAATAACTCTGTTATTTGCCCCTTTTTGTTTGCCGATTAGCCATTTTGTAGTTAAAATTGCAGAATAAATTTGACAAACCGATATGAATTTATTTCGCACCATCATAACACTCTCGGCTGTAGCCATTCTGGCTATCGGCTGCTCACAACAGGATAGTCCGCGACATACCATAAAATTCACCACCGACTGGCGCTTCACCCTTGCCGATTCGGCGCAGTTCAAAGACATCGACTACGACGACGCACAATGGCGCTCGCTCAACCTGCCGCACGACTGGGCCATCGAAGGCGACTTCGCCGAAGATAACCCTTCGGGAATAGGCGGCGGCGCGCTGCCTGGCGGAATTGGCTGGTACAGAAAGACTTTCACACTGCTCAAAGAGCAACTCGGACCAAACTATTTCATCACTTTCGACGGTGTATTCATGAATTCTACCGTCTTCGTCAACGGCACCGAACTCGGTCACCGGCCCAACGGATACATATCGTTTCAATACGACCTGACACCGTATCTCAATGAAGGAAAGAACGTTATCGCGGTGCGCGTCGACAACAGCGAGCAACCTTACTCGCGTTGGTACAGCGGTTGCGGTATATACCGCAACGTGTGGCTCACTACCACAACCGACGTATTCATCGACAATTGGGGAACCTACATCACCACGCCGCTCGTCAATACAGCCAAAGCCAACATCAGCGTTGAGACTACAGTTCGCAGCAAACGTCTGTTCGACAGCGACTTAGCCGTGCGAGTAACCGTCTACGACGCCAAGGGCAACAACGTGGCGCAAAACAAGCAACGGTTCATCATCGCAGCCAACAATCAGAAGACAGTCGGTGTCGGACTTCGCATAGCGAATCCGAAACTCTGGACCGTCGATAACCCCTACCGCTACAAAGCCGTCACCGAAGTTTATGAAAAAGACGGCACCGTGGTCGACCATAGCGAAACAATGTTCGGCATACGCAGTTTCTACTTCGATGCCGACGACGGCTTTATCCTTAACGACAATCATCTGAAAATCAATGGCGTATGCCTGCATCACGACCTCGGATTGTTTGGCGCGGCGGTTAACCGCCGCGCGTTGGAACGCCGGCTGCAAATGCTCAAAGCTATGGGTTGCAACGGCATTCGTTGCTCGCACAACCCGCCTGCGCCCGAACTGCTCGACCTTTGCGACAGCTTGGGCTTCATCGTTATCGATGAAGCGTTCGACGTTTGGCAACTCAAGAAAAACGACCACGACTACGCTCGCTACTTCGACCAATGGCACGAGCGCGACCTCACCGACATGGTGCGACGCGACCGCAACCACCCGTCTGTTTTCATCTGGTCGGTGGGCAACGAAGTGCGCGAGCAATGGGACGTTGCCGAGCCCGACAGCATAAGCATTGCCAATGCAGAAATGCAATCGGACGACGAACTGCTGCCTTACGAACAAGATAATGTTGTAACGAACTCAAGTTCGGCGCTTTGCACCGAACTCGCCAGAACCATACGCAACATCGACCCCACCCGACCCATCACTGCCGGCTGCAACGATGTCGACGCAAGCAATAACTTATTCACTTCCAATAGTTTGGATATCATCGGATTTAATTATCACGAAAACGACTACAACACCGTGCCGACAACATTCCACGGCAAGCCGTTTGTGGTTACCGAAGCCGTTTCGGCCCTGATGACACGCGGCTACTACCGTATGCCGTCCGATGTCGAATACATCTGGCCCGACAGCTACGACCAAACCATCAACGACCCGTCGTTCGCATGCTCGTCGTACGACAACTGCCACGTGCCATGGGGCTGCCGTCACGAGGTGAACTGGACTTACGTGAAGTACATGAAAAACATCAGCGGGCACTTTGTCTGGACGGGCTTCGACTATCTCGGCGAGCCCACGCCTTACGGTTGGCCCGCACGCTCGTCGTTCTTCGGCATTATCGACCTCGCTGGCTTTCCCAAAGACATCTACTACATGTACCAAAGCGAGTGGCAGACCGACAAAGACGTGCTGCACCTCTTCCCGCATTGGAACTGGAAAGATGGCGAAACCGTCGACATGTGGTGCTACTACAACAACGCCGATGAAGTTGAGCTCTACATCAACGGCGAACCGCAAGGGACACAACAGAAAGACAGTCTGCAATTTCATTGCAGCTGGCGCGTCAAATACCAGCCGGGCGAAGTGAAAGTGGTAAGCCGCCGCAAAGGCGCTGTGGTGGCCGAAAAGACCATTCGCACCGCCGACCGTCCTAAAGCCATTCGCCTCACCGCCGACCGCAAACGAATCCTCGCCGACGGCGAGGATATATCGTTTGTAACTGTCGAAATTGTCGATAAAAACGGCACTCTGTGCCCAATGGCCGAGAACGACATAACGTTCGAGATTGAAGGCACCGGCTTCATCGCTGGCGTCGACAATGGTTCGCCCGTAAGCCTCGAACGCTTCAAAGACAACCACCGCAAAGCTTTCTACGGCAAATGCATCGTTGCTCTTCAGAGCAACGGCAATGCCGGAAATATCAGACTCAAAGCACATTGCGACGGTCTCAGCAGCGACGAAGTTACCATCAACTGCCTATACCACAATCAATATTAAAACCAACATAAACCACTGATATTTAATTATTTATATATAAATAAAATGATACCACAAGACCCGATTATGCTGCTTAGCTATGTCAACACGCGACTACGCGACGAGTTCAGTTCGCTCGACGAACTCTGCAACACCATTGGAATTGACAAAAACGAACTCATAACAAAGTTAGAATCAATTGATTACGTCTACTACGAATCTCAAAACCAATTTAAATAATACTGATATGATTAGATTTTTAATTTGCTCAATGGCAATATGCCTCGGCTGTTCGTTCGCTAATGCTCAGAACAGCAACAAGTTGGAAGTATCTTTCGACTATACGAAACAACAAGGTCCTGGCTCGAACCAATACGGCGTATGGATCGAAAACGCCAAAGGCGATGTCGTAAAAACCTTATTTATAACGTCTTTCACATCGAAAGGCGCCAATCGTGGCGGACATCAGACCGACCGCGGATACCGTTTCCGCCCGACATGCGTACAAACTTGGGTTAGTCACGCCAAAGCCGATGAACTCACTGACAGCCAGATAGATGGATTCACTGGCGCAACACCCAAAGAAAGCGGAAAACAGACTTTCGTCTGGGACTTCACCGACAACGACGGCAACAAAGTTGCCGACGGCAAATACAAAGTCTTCATCGAAGCCACATATTTCCAGAAGGGCGTAACAACCTACTGTGGCGACTTCTCGACAACCGACAAAGCGTCTGAAATAAAACTCAGCGTAAGCGAAAACGACGAATCGGTTACCGAGCACAAGGATATGGTTCAAAACGTCAAAGCCGTTTTGAAATAACAACGTAACTCATTAAAAATGAACATTATGAAAAACGCATTATTGGTAATTGCCTCCGCATTGGTTTTATCGGCGTGTGGCGATAAAACGCCACAGCCTCAAAACGGATTAAGCGACGAGGTAATCGAGCAGCGTATCAATGAGATTATGCCGCAACTATCTCTCGATGAGAAAGTTAAACTCTGCCACGCGCAATCGAAATTCTCCGTTCCAGGCGTTGCCCGACTGGGCATACCCGAATTGTGGATGAGCGACGGCCCGCACGGCGTGCGTGCCGAATTCGAATGGGACACGTGGAACTACGCCGGCTGGACTAACGACTCTTGCACGGCTTTCCCCGCGCTCACGGCCCTCGCCTCGACTTTCAATCCGAACTTGGCGCATGACTTTGGTCATGCGCTCGGCGAAGAGTGCTTGTACAGAGGCAAAAACGTCATTCTCGGGCCTGGTGTCAATATCTACCGCACACCGCTCAACGGACGCAACTTCGAGTACATGGGCGAGGACCCATTCCTGGCTTCTACACTGGTTGTGCCGTACATCAAGGGCGTGCAGGAAAACGGCGTGGCAACATGCGTAAAGCACTATGCGCTTAATAATCAGGAGGTTTGGCGCGGGAACGTCGATGTTGAAGTTAGCGAGCGCGCTCTGCGCGAGATATACCTTCCGGCTTTCAAAGCAGCTGTAACAGAGGGACATACGTGGTCCATCATGGGCTCATACAACCGCTATTTGGGGCAGCATTGCTGCCACAACAAGACGCTGCTTGTTGACATTCTCAAAGACGAATGGCAGTTCGATGGCGCCGTTGTTACTGACTGGGGCGGCGCGCACAACACGCAGGAAGCCGCTTACAACGGTCTCGACATCGAAATGGGCACGTGGACCAACGGGCTCACTGCCGGAACTCGTAACGCCTACGACAACTACTATCTCGGAGTTCCGTTCCTCAACGCCATAAAATCGGGCGAGATTCCCGAATCGGTGCTCGACGAGAAGGTTCGCCGCGTCCTGCGGCTTATGCTTCGCACAAGCATGAATCCGTACAGAAAGCCCGGCTCACTCGGCTCCGAAGAGCACTGCCAGACTGCCCTCAACGTGGCCCGCGAAGCCATTGTCCTACTCAAAAACGACAACCACATTCTGCCACTCGACCCGAATACCACGAAGAAAATCGCTGTCATTGGCGAAAACGCCACTCGCTCGATGTGCAAAGCCGGCGGCTCGTCGGAGTTGAAACCGAAATTCGAAATTTCGCCTCTCGAAGGTCTGAAAAAAGCATTCCCCAATGCAAACATAACATACTCAATGGGTTACGCAGGCGGTCCTTCGATGTACGGACGTGTATTTCCACCCAGCATCAACACCGACAGCCTCTTCAAAGCTGCCGTGGCCACGGCAGCTGACGCCGACTTGGTGATTTTCGTCGGCGGCCTCAACAAGAGCCACCAGCAGGATTGCGAAGACGGCGACCGCCAGTCGCTCGACCTGCCTTTCGGACAAAACGAACTCATAGAGAAAATTGCCGAGGTGAACCCCAACATTGTAACGGTGTTCATAAGCGGCAATGCTTACGCAATGCCGTGGATCGAGAAAGTGCCGGCTATCGTGCAAGCGTGGTACTTGGGCAGCGAAGCTGGCCAAGCCATCGCCGATGTGCTCTGCGGCGAGGTCAACCCGTCGGGCAAATTGCCTATCTCGTTCCCCGTTCGCCTCGAGGATAACGCCGTGCACAGCTTCGGCGAAGACATTGTTTATCCGGGCGTCGAAGACGGAAACCAATGGCTTCACAAAGAGACTTACAAAGAAGACATTCTGGTTGGCTACCGCTGGCACGACACGAAAGGCATTAAACCGCTTTTCGCATTCGGCTATGGTCTATCGTATACTTCGTTCGAAATCAGCAACTTAGACTATTCAACAATGAAATCGACTATCAAAAAGCTCAACCAGCCCGAAAAGACCACTTATGTTTTCAGAATAACCGCAAAAGTCAAAAACACAGGCGATTGCAGCGGTTCTGAAGTAGTTCAGGTTTATGTCGGTAAAAAGGATTCAAACGTAGAGCGCGCAGCCAAGGAGCTTAAAGGGTTCCAGAAGGTTTTCCTCAATCCGGGCGAAGAGAAGACAGTCGAGATAAATCTTTCATCAGAAAAAATGAAATATTTCGATGTCGACCAGCACGATTGGGTTTTGGAGAGTGGCGATTATGAAATCTACATCGGCAACTCTTCCGACAACTTCCAAGAAATGTCGGTTCGGATAGATTGATAGATAAAAATCTGATTTTCATAATTTTACAAAAACAAGAGCCGGAATATCCAACCTTCTCCGAAGGTTGGGTATTCCGGCTCAAAACATCAAAAAAATACAATTCACTCAATAAGAGGCCACAATTGTCGTTCTATTAAAAGCAGATAACAATATTTTGCGTAATTTTGAGGCATGATAACAATCGCCAAAAAGGGTTATTACATAATGTCAGTTCTGACAGCAGCAACGCTGCTGTCGGCTTGCAACGGCAGTAAAGGCACTGCCGGTCGCAACTCGTTCGAGATCGGCGAATACGACCGCGCATTGTCAAAATTCTCCAAAGCGTATTCTTCCGAAAAAAACAGATACACAAAAGGCGAATACGCCTTCTATCTCGCTGAGTGCTACCGCATTAAAGGCATGAACAAAAAGGCCGCCACCAACTACAACCGCGCCATTCGTGCCAAGTTCGACCGCGCCGATGCTCAACTGCGCATGGCCGACTGTCTTCGCGCCACTGGCGATTTCGAAGGCGCTCGCGAGGCTTATCTGCTTTATCAGAACAAAAACTCTACGAGCCTTTTGGCTCGTAACGGTCTCGCTTCGTGCGACTTAGCCGAGCCCATGTGGAAATACATGAACGAGTACGACTACAAAAACGCACCCGACAGCGGCTACATAATGTCGCTCGCGAAACAGTTCAACTCGAAGTTTTCGGACTATAGCCCGGCATTCGTCGGCGACGACTACGATATTGTCTATTTTACTTCGATGCGCCTGCCTAAAAAGCACAAACGCACCAACCGCGTTACTGGACAAGGCAACTCGACCATCTACATCAGCCGTCTCGACGGTCGCGACAACTGGACTTACCCCGAGCCTCTCGAAGAGCCTTTCAGCTCGCAAATCGACGACGGAACGCCGTCGCTCACGCCCGACGGGAAGGTGATGTACTTCACGCGCTGCCCGTACGACCCTGAGCAACAGAATACCGCGCAATGCTTCGAAATAAAGCGCAGCGGCGGCCGCTGGAGCGACCCCGTGCGCGTCATCCCGGGCGGCGACTCGACAATGATGGTGGCGCATCCGGCCATCTCGCCCGACGGCAACACGCTCTACTTTGTTAGCGATGCCGCTGGCGGCATCGGTGGCAAAGACATCTACAAAACCGAAAAAGGCACCGACGGCAAATGGACGAAAGCCGAGAACCTCGGCGCTATAGTCAACACCCAAGGCGACGAGATGTTCCCTTACGTCCGCAGCAACGGCACGCTCTACTTCAGCTCCAACGGCCATCCAGGCTACGGCGGGCTCGACATCTACAAAGCCGAAATGAACGAAAACGGCAACCACGTCGTCAGCAATCTCGGCGTGCCCATCAACAGCTTCGGCGACGACTTCGGAATTGTCTTCGCGGGTAACCGCGAAGAAGGTTTTCTGAGCAGCAACAGGGCGAATGCCAAAGGCGTCGACAACATATACAGCTTCGTAATGCCCGAAGTGGTGCTGATGCTCGAAGGCAGCGTCAGAGGCAACGATGGCGGTGTGCCGCAGAAAAGCTTCGTCCGCATCATTGGCGACGACGGCTCTAACAACAAAATACGCCTCGGCGACGACGGTAAATTCGGACAACGCATCAATCCTGGAACAGAGTACATAATACTCTGTGGCGCAAAAGGTTACATCAATAAAAAACTCACTCTCAGCACCAAAGGCAAATCAAGAAGCGAAACCGTACGATTAGATGCTGTGCTCGACAAACAATAGAAACAAGTTGCTATTAAACATTTGATAATGAATATTTTACATATAAAAAATATCACATCATTGTTCCTTATCGCAACTACGTTGCTCGTCTTTTCCGCTTGTGAAAAAGACTACTCTTTCCGCGGCGACAGCAATGCCATAACGCTCGCCACCGACACGCTCTCGTACGACACGCTCTACACCGGAACGCTTGCCGCGACGGGCTCTCTGCTTGTCTACAACACTTCGGGCGAAGACCTTACCATCGACCGCATTTACCTCGGGAAAGGTTCTGAATCGGCCTTCAAAATATGCGTCAACGGCCGCAATACCAACGAACTGACCGACATCAGGCTACAGCGCAAAGACAGCCTCTACGTCTTTCTCAACGTTTTTCCGCCCAAAACCGATGAGCCGCAGCCTTATCTTCTTGAAGATGAAATAGTTGTAACTCACGGCACCAATCGCTGGCAATGCGTTGTGATGGCTTACGGTCAGAATACTATTCCCCTTACGGGAAAAATCTCTTCCGATATGCAACTCTCTGATAATATGCCATATATGGTGTCGGGAACTTGCATTGTCGATAGCTCGGCCACACTTACCGCAAGCCCCGGCACCCGCATTCTGTTTTCCGACAACGCCCGCCTCGATGTTTACGGTGCTCTCAAAATGGTTGGTTCGCGCGATAAACACGTCGTTGTAAAAAGCTGTAATATAGATTATTACTATGGAGACATCCCTGGTCAGTGGGGTCCGATAACCTTTATGCCAGGCTCAAAAGAATCCATCATCGAATATGCCGAAATTGCCAACGCCACCTATGCTGTCGTGGCCGATTCGACATCGCAGCTTACAATTCGCAACACAATAATTTGCGACGCCTCGCGCGGCGCAATTCTCGCTTACGGAGCAAAACTCGATGTGGCCAATACGCTTCTATACAACTGCGGCGGCGCTCTCATCGCAGCATACGGCGGCGAAACTTCTGTAACTCATTCCACTCTGTCGAACTACTTCCGCTGGAACGCGCGCAAACAAGCTTCAGTTTATCTGTCTGCCGCTGCGCAATATCCTGAATTAAAGCAATTTACACTAACCAACTCTATTGTTGTCGGCAACGCCGCCAACGAATTGGACTTAGCATCGGGAGACGCCAGCAATATCCTCATTTCCAATTGTTTAATCAATCTCGGTAAAAAATTCGTCACCGATGGCGACGCTCGTTTCGTTGATTTAATCAACGAAAACGATGCCTCATTTATCGACCGCGAAACGTTCGATTTCCACCTCGACTCCGCTTCTGTTGCCATCGATCGCGGCGACAAAAAATACGCCGCGACCAGTCCGCTCGACTTCGACGGCAACAGCCGTCTCGACGACGCGAATCCCGACCTCGGCGCGTTCGAATACACCATTATTCAAAAAAAATAACCCTCTAACTATTGCGTTTCTGACAATTGATTCCTAATTTTGGATTTTCACTACGATAATATGGCAAAATCGCTCATAACACTGGTTTTCTTGCTCTTAGCGCCGGTTTCCGCAAAAGCTCAAACCGACACTCTCGTCATCATGTCGTACAACGTCGAAAACTTCTTCCACCCCGACGACGACCCCGACAAAAACGACGACGCCTTCACGCCCGATGGCAGCAACCATTGGACCAACTATCGTATGAGACAAAAAGCCGCCAAAATATCACGCGTGATAACATCGGTCAATGGCTGGGACTGCCCGCAGATTATCGGCCTGTGCGAGGTCGAAGGGCCTAAAGCCGTCGAAGCGCTCCTCTACGAGGGCGGCCTCTCCGACGACGCCCTCAACTACAAAGCCATCTGCTACCCCACACCCGATGCGCGCGGCATCGCACCGGCCTTGCTCTACGACGCCGACATCGTCAAGATTATCAGCTCGTACCCCATCAGCATGTCGGTTCCCGACAGCAATTTCATCACCCGCGACGTTCTCTACGCAAAAATCAAATACGCCACCGACACTTTTCACATCTTCGTCAACCACTGGCCGTCGAAGTATGGTGGCGAAGCCGAAACGGTTTGGAAACGCGAACACGTGGCAAGGCATACGCGTAGCGTATGCGACTCTATCACAGCCACTAACCCCGACGCTAAGATAGTACTCATCGGCGACTTCAACGATGTGGCATCGTCCGATGCCCTCGCTAAAGTGTTCGGCGCCACACGCAACGGCCCCGACTACATCAATCTCTCTACATTCACCAACAGGCATTCTTACAAATACCATGGAGAATGGAGTACGATCGACCACATAATCGTCTCGAAATCAATCTGTTCGCCCGAGCGACCTTGGTTCTTCATCGGCGAACTCAACTACCTCGTCGAACCCGATAGCCGATACGTTGGCTACAAACCTTTCCGCACTTACATCGGACAACGGTACAACGGCGGATATAGCGACCATTTACCTGTTTTTATTAAAATACCTATCTACAAAAAATGAAATCGACTGTAAAAGTAGCTGACCTTGAGCTTTTTAAGCATATCGACAGCCGTGTGGCAATCATTGTTACCGACAGCGTAGCCGGCTTCAATGGCGTTTTGCACGTTTTTATGAACAACAAGACGCTATCGGCCTGGCTTGCCGAAAAACGCACGGAATACCCCGACTTGGACTTCAAATACGTTGAAGATTTCCTGGGAACTGCCGTCGCTTTCATCATCGACAACAATTTCGACGGACTCAGCGTTCACAGCGTCGTCGAAACGTCGTTCGACGTTTCGCGCGACGACTTGCTGCCTTTTGCCCCTTTGGTCGATAATTTCAAACTTCTCACGAAATTCAACCATGGCAAAATGTCGGTTGCCGAGCTCGCCCTTCAGATGCGCGACACGAAGATATACTTCATAGGAAGTATTCCGCCTAAAGGCGAAATAATGACTAAAAAAGAGATGGTTTTCGGCCTTACGCTCATCAAACGCAAAACGCACGACGAGGAATACGAGGCTCTTGCCGCCTTCCTGACGCCCGAAAGCGCCCTCGCCTTTGCCGACAAAGCTGTGCCCGTAAGCAGCTGCGCACTGTCCGGATTCGCCGCCTTCGCCGGCATTTTCGGACCTATCGTCATCGAACCTCAGCGTTCGTTCTCTGTCGAATTCTCGCCAATCGCATTCCTTTAAAAATTCGGTCCGCAATACAATAAAAAACCGCGGCTCTTGTCACAAGAGCCGCGGTAGTCAAACCATATTAATATGATCGTATTATGATCTATATCTGAAAAAACTCTATGATTTTCTGCAATTTCTGAGCCTGTGTCGACAGCTCTGCCGCCATCGACGCCAACTGCTCCGATGCCGATGCATTCTGTTGCGTTACCGAGTCCATTTGCGAAATAGCTATATTAACTTGCTGAGCGCCAGTCTCTTGTTCCTTGCTCGCCACCGAAATCTCTTTCACCAGCGAACCGGTTTCTTGAATTTCTGGAACAAGTTTTTCTATCAACTCGCCACTCTCCGTAACGCGTTCCACACCTTTCTGCGTCAGTTCGGTAATCTCCACTGCAGCATCGCGGCTGCGCTCTGCCAACATTCTGACTTCGGCTGCCACAACCGAGAATCCGCGACCGGCTTCGCCGGCGCGAGCCGCCTCTACCGACGCGTTCAACGCCAATATATTCGTCTGATTTGCAATCTCTTCTATCACACTGATGCGTTCCTGAATCTCAGTCATCGCTTCTATTGTTGCCTTCACTGCCTCAGCGCTACGCTGACCGTTCATCACCGATTGCTCTGCAATCGATGCTGTACGCACGGCATTGTCGGCGTTCAGCTGTATGTTCGACGCCATCTGCTCCATCGTCGACGATATCTCCTCGGCCGATGCAGCCTGCTTGTTAGCACCGTCCGACACGCCATAACTTGCACGGCTTATCTCCGATGAGCCTACAGCCACCTCGCTGCTGGCCTCTTTTATCTGCTTCACGACAGCGACAAGCTTGTCGCTGAATATTCTCAGCGACGTACTCAACTGCCCAAGCTCGTCGGCGCGTTTCTCCATCTTCCTGAAATCACCCGAGTCCATCTCCGTAGTGTCGAGCTTGCCATCAACCATCGCCGAAAGCGACTTCGCCGAAACTACTATCGGACGACTTATCGCCTTGCTTATCTTCGATGCGAAGAACACCGAAAGCAGTACAAGTATCAGACAAACAATGGCCAAACGCATCGCCACAGCTCTGTTGTTTTGCAGAGCCTCGCTTTTCTTTTGCGGAACAACAAGGAACCAGTTGGTTCCTTCTATCGGTTCATACAGAACTATCTTTGCTACGCCATTGTCAACGTATTCATCGCGCGTCAGTTCCTTCGAATCTACTATCTTCTGCGCAATATCCATCTTCAGAGAGTCCTGAAGCATATTGTATCGAGAAAGCACCAGCGAATTATCCTTGTGCGCTATAATATAGCCATTCTGGTCAATTATGAACGGAGTCTCACTGCCTATCTCTATTTCCGAAACTATGTTCGAAATATCCGATGCATCAACGCCTATGGCCAATACGCCCACAGCGTAGTTCACCTCGTTATAAATTGGTACAGAGTACATTGCAGTCGCACGGCCCGAAGTCTTGCTTATTATCAGCTCCGGACGGCCAACCACGCCTTTTATAGTCTCGTTGAAATATGCGCGTTCGCGCAAATCAACGTGATTGTCCTCTGTAGTTATACCAAATCCGTCGTGCCCGATAAGCACGAAACGGTTTATCGTCGTATCGCCTACAAGCATGCCTCTCAGCATATCAACCTCAGGCGGCACTGTGCTTTCGTCAATCGTAATCTCCGACATCTGTCTATACTCGTCAAATATACCCGACACAGCCACGACACCGACCTGGCCGTTTCTTATCCTTATCGTCTGTTGTATCTCGTTGCTAATTATCTGAGTCTCAAGCTCAAGCGAACTATATGCCTCTTCTTTAGTCGACTTGCACGACTCCTCGTACGCGAAGAGTGTTATCGCGGCGCACACAATAAAACACGATACGGATATAAGGCATGTAAACAGTGCCCTTAACGTTTTAAATCTGAACGGCATTCTCATAATCCTATCATTTTCAAAATAATATACTGCAAATATAGACAAAATGTGCGAACTTACGTTCGCACATCTCAGATTTTATGCCACTTTTTTAGAATGGAAGATCGCCATCAGCCGATGGTGCAGCAGCTGGCTGCTGCACTGGTGCTTGAGCTGGTTGCGCAGGCTGTTGCGGCTGAGCATAACCACCATTACCCATTGGCGGCTGATACTGCGGCTGTTGCGGCATCTGGAAGCCACCTTGCGGCTGCTGCATATATCCGCCCTGCGCGAACTGCCCATTACGAGCCGGGTCATATTTCTCTATCCTCCATGCGCTCAGCGTGTTGAACACACGCTGAGTTCCATCCTGACCTGTCCATTTACGGCCGCGTATGTCAAATGTAACCGAAAGTACATCACCTACATTGAACGCGTCCAGCAACGCACATCTTTCATTTGTAACTTGGAACAAAATATAATCCGTGTATTGTGAATTGTTCGACTGACATTCCAAAACAAATTCACGAACTGTAAAAGTTTCCGTACGCTTTACTGCGTCTTTCTTTTCATCTAATTTACCAATTATTTCCATTTTACTAACTTTTAATTGTTTGATTTTTCAAAGGTAGATAAAAAATATAATATCTTAAAATATTTTTTTTATTTTTTTATTACTGAATGTACAAATTCCTCTATTTCAGCTCTAAATCTTTGCGCCGAGAAACGTTCTGCGTTTTTTCTAATCACTTTTGGGTCAAATTCTATAGTCTCAAACTTTTTAATTGCTTCTATTAATGCCTCTTCCGTCTGTTCATAGAAAAACAAGCCTGTTTCTCCATTCACCACTGTTTCTAAAACGCCACCCTTACCAAAGCAAACCACAGGCGTACCACACGCTTGTGCCTCTACAGGCACAATTCCGAAATCTTCTTCTGCAGCGAAGACAAAAGCTTTGGACCGTGTCATGTAATCCTTCATCTCATCATCTGAAATGAATCCTAACATTTTAACATTATCCGGTGCAATCTTTTTTATCTTCTTAAAATCTGGTCCCATTCCTGCAACATAAATAGTCTTATCGGGCATTTCAGCGAAAGCCCTAACTATCATGTCAATCTTTTTATACGACACCATACGCGATGCCGTAAAATAGAAATTCTCTCGCGGTTCCTCGTTCAGTTTAAACATATCCACATTAACTGGCGGATAAATAACCGTAGAATCACGCCGGAATACTTTTTGTATACGCTTTGATATAAAATTCGAATTTGCAATGAAGTAATCCACTCTATTAGACCCTATAACATCCCAAACTCTGAACTTATGCATTACGCTTCGCGCATAAAACGCCATAGGACTCCAACGCCTGTTCAGTTTCGCCTCCTTCAGATATCTAAAACACAGATCCCACACATAACGGGCCGGGGAGTGGCAATAACTAATATGTATTTGTCCCGAATGGGTAAGCACGTTTTTGGCGACTGAACTCGACGATGATATTATTAAGTCATAGGCCGACAGATCAAAACCTTCTATTGCGATTGGGAAAAACTGCATATATTTTCTATACCATTTGCGAGCAAAAGGCAAATGGCAAATAAACGATTCGCAGACATGGCTAGTTATATCAAGTTTCTTTATCACCTTAGGCGACGCGACCAATGTGTATATATCCGCTTCTGGATATATCTTAAGCAACTCTGCAAAAACCTTCTCCGCTCCGCCTAACTCGGTAAGCCAATCCTGTACTAAAGCAACCTTCATTTATAACTCTATGTATTATTTTGCAAATATAATACTTTATTTATTGTGCTTCTAAAAAAAGACAAAAAACATGATCAACTTCTACCTCCATTTAACAAATGGAATATAGGTGGAGCTACATTTCTTAAAACAAATCCAGCTGTTGTCCCCAATATAACAACAACTATTGCAACGCCAAAATACTCAAACATACAGAAGAATGGTGTTTCCATCGGGAATGATGTATACCAAATTTGCTGAGCCAATAAAACCAAGTAAGGAGCATGTATCGCGAATAAGAAAAATGAAAATTTAGATAAATAACATGACGCAGACAAGGAATGATTGTTTTGAACGACAATCTTCGATATTTTAAGAAAAATAAAACAAGCGGTCAATATAACGAACCAATTTGAATTAAAATAACTATCTGAAATATAGTACTTACAAACAATAAGTATAGAGAACAAAGATAACAAAACGACCCAAGGTATTCTGTCGGCAGACTTAAACACATTTATCTTTAGTATACCACAATACAGACCACAGATATAATAAAAAAAAGCGACAGGCAAATGTGTGTCAAAAACAACTCGCGCATACATAGAAAAAGCGGTTATTCCTATAAAGAAAAGCACTGGTGCTTTTCTTATGAGCCATATTAAGACAGGAGACACTAGAATATAAATAAAAAGATCTCTAACGAACCAAAATTGCTCGGCCGCTAACGGATTTCCGAACTCAACTTCTGAGAAACCAAAAACATTATGTATAAAATCTGCAAAAGTCCAAGACAATATATTGTTCTCTTTGAGCGCAAGTTCAGGCTGAAAAAACTTTACAACAACCAATTTACAAGCTAAGTACAACCCTATCCACAAAAAATATGGCAGGACTAACGACTTAACTCTTTTTTTCAACATGACACCATATAAATCACTCTTCAAGACTTGTAAATACGCTGAAAAAAGGAAAAAAAGAGGAACCGCGCCAGTGGCAAATCCTCCGCTGATAATACGTTGTATCCACAGTCCTACTTCCGATTGATTAAACACAACGTCAGAAGGCACATTTAAACCGGTTCTAAAATCATTGTGAATAAAAACGACAAAAACTACCAATAGGAATCGTAAACTTGTTATTCTATCTGATGTCTCTTTTTCTATTTCCATTGTACTTTTATTTCTCTACGTTCTCTTACGGTTCTGTTTTCTCATGATATATCGGGTATTCTGTATAAAACTCCGATTCGCCAAGTTTTGATATAATCTCATCAGTATCAAATGTTTCGATATATCTCAAAGCAGAACTTACATACAATCCTGGTTTCAACAAACTCTTTGACACACACGCACCAGCTCCGATTGTTATTCCATCCGATATCGTAGCACCAGGACAGACAATTACCGAAGACCCTATATAGCACGATTTCCCTATAGCTACTGGTTTGTCGATTCTGACTCTTGCTCGCGAAGTTTGACTATAATAGAATGAATGTGTCCAGACTTGGCTTCCCAAGCCGGCGAAACAACTTCCCTCCCCTATTGTAATATTGTTGGTCAGATCAAAGACATGTCCCACAGCTATTCTTGCCATAGGTTCCATAAAGAACGTAGTGTCAGCTACGTTGAAAAGCGGTGCGCTTATTTTATTCTGCTTATATATTTCCACCTTATCCCCCAACAACAAACGTATGCGTCCTCTGATTATATTCAAGCTTCCCATAAAAACGCCCTTACCCAATAACATCTCATTTACATGAATCAAATTCAAACTACCAATCCTACAATTATCACCTATTTTAATATGTTTGCTTTTTATATATGAGAACCCGATCCGTGAAGACTTCCCTAGCGAGAATCCACTGGTTTTTATGCATCTAAGCAATACCGATGGCATGAAAAAGATGAATAACGCCTTAAAAAACAGCTTCATTTTAACGTGTTTTTATTCGTTTATAAACCTTCTTTATAAGTTTTTGTCCGCCCAAAGACAATAGCGCCGCACATTTTGCTTTCCTTCTTGACTTAGAATTAAAAAGTATGCGCCACCTCAAAGATTTTATTTTATTCCATAAAATGGTTTTCTGCTCACAAGTATTAGGCATACTCATATATATACGAAACATGAAACTAAAAATTCGACATCTGACCGCATTCCTAATCGGATACAACAATTCATCTTTTTCCATTTGCTCTACTATAATATTCATACTCTCATATTTTCGCATATTAAAAGCAGATCCTTCAATACTCTCATTACGAATAAGATAATTATATGACTGATAATCAGAGAACGCTATTTTTTCAGCCTTGAGCATCACCTTGTATATTGTTGGCAAATCATCATAAGAAACACCCACAGGGAATTCTACATTATCAAAAAGACAACGTCTATACATCTTACAAGGTGCTGTTGTATCAAACATTCTTTGGTAAAACATCTGCTCGACTGCCCTCATCGGGGAAAGTGTTGTTAACCTATAACATGAATAATCTCCTAACTCGACAATATCATACGGGTCCTTAACAAGTTTGAATGAAGTAATTGCAACCTGTGCATTGCAACTTATCATAGCGTTATATAAAAAATCAACATAAGTTGTTGTTACTGTATCATCGCTATCAACAAATGTTAAGTATTCACCTCTTGCATTTGCGACTCCTACATTTTTTGCGACAGACTGTCCCTGATTTATTTGATGTACGACCTTTATGTTGGATTTTTCTTTGGCATATTTGTCACAAATCGTTGATGTACCATCTACCGAGCCATCATCAACTAGCACAATTTCAATATTCTTATAAGTCTGTGCCAATAGCGAATCTATACATCTTGCCACATATTTTTCAACGTTATAACAAGCTACTACTATTGACACTAACGGTGTACGTTCCATCTTTTCTTTAGATTTGAATAAACAGAAAACAATTTTCCCACAAAATATCTTACAAATCCATTGGGTCGATGTCCGGTACGGCGCCATCGCCTTATCAAATAGCTTCTTTTATCATAATGAGCGATTGCGTTATATTCCGGTAATGCTATTGTTTTTAAATTATCATCTATAGCCTTAAGATTAAACTGTTCAAATGCAGTATTAGGCATATATATTAACGCATTAAAATACAGATTCAAAGCCCTATTATTAGCTCTAAAATCTAAATATCTCTTCACATTTGGCAGGAGTTCCGCGTCTTTTGCATGTTTGTACTTATAATTCAACATAGCAAACAAACTCTTCACCTCATGCGACAACGATTTCACGACAACAGATGGATCCATAGTTTGTCCGGCACGCCCCACATAATATCTATACACATCAGCGTCTATAAAAACAACATTTTTTACATGAAATAAAGGTATAAATGTCCATTCCGCATCTGTATAAGATATGCCTTCTGTCTGTACGTATCCAATATCTCTAAGCAATTGAGTTCTATATCCGATTTGATGCATTTGCAATCTGAAAAACTCTGTATTGGAGAATACCTTGTCGACATCATAAATCTCATTAAAAGACCACAAATCAGATATCTTTATGCAAGTCTCTTTCCCCGACACGAACTCCCATCTATAATGAGTGACAAACATATCACACTCGCTATTAACTATCCCAGAAATAAGTTTAATCAGCTCGTCGGTATCATACCAATCATCGGCATCAAGCATTTTTATATACTTGCCAGTAGCAATTTTCAACGCTGCGTTTACACATGACCCATAATTACCATTCTCTTTGTCTATTATTCTGACGACATCTGGGCGTTTTGATTCATACTCTCTGGCTATATTCAAAGAGCTGTCTTTACTTCCATCGTTTACAACTATTACTTCCAAAGAATCGGGGACGTCTTCACGCGTTACAGAATCGAGACAACGCGGAAGATATTTCTCCATGTTATATGTTGGAATTATTAGCGATAATAGTTTATTACTCATATACCTAATAGATCTGATTTATACGGAATAGTGTTACCTGTCTGATTTATCATTCGCAACCATATAACTACAAATGCCAATAATAATATACTAACAAAAACATATTTAGTTCGTCTGTTAACTATGTTTGTTTTAAGAAACAATTTTGGCAGTATAAAAATATATGGAGAGCCAAAATAGCAAGACATTCTGTTCGCATACATAGTGTATTTGCCTAAAAGTTGGGACATTAAATCAGCCACCACAAGCATAAACAACACATACACTTCTTTCTTGTTTTCCTTTTCTTTTATCAGATACAAATAAACAGTCAAGCACAGCAACATTAAATCTCCAAGTACAAATACAGTAACAACCGTTGGTTGCCAGTTAGCACCACTGTCCATACCTCCATAAGCTATATAGTGTTCGAATCTTCCACCCAAACCAGCCAGTAGGAGCAACAAAATCTGAAAAAGTACATAGATTCCAATGCATCCTAAAACATATATAACTGTTTTAGTCTTTTGGCTTTTGGGCGTGCTTAACGCCCAAAAAATATAAATGAAAAAGAAACCACCTATGAATGCTGTCTTATGAAAGAAAAATGATACAATACTTAGTATGAAAAACTTCTTTATATTATTATCGCGTAGTAAGTATGTAAAAGCAAATAACAGAAACGAAGTTGCCACCATCTGTCTCATCACATTAAACGACAGATTGAAATAGCAAAGCATAAAAAGAAGCATTGATATCCACATAGGTGAATAATCGCGCATCCTATAAATAGCTAAATAAGCAAAGAATAGGAAAACGAACTCTATAAGGAAGAATGCTGCACCTAAAGAATCGGAAAAACAGGATGCTACATAATTAATTGCCAAAAAAAACAAATCGCTGTCCTCCGTTTCATAATACTCAAAAAACGATGACGATTGTGTTGCGTCTGTAAAGTATGACTTCTCGTATACATTTACATCCACACCTACCGTATCGTTTCTGAAAGCGGCCAACAACGACGGAACTGTCAGTATTAGTAAAGAGACAAAGGCAAAAAGTATTTTACTCTTATTCAATACTTTTTGCGCCACGTATGTTAGTATTACGACTATTGATATTACCAAGAAATATACAAGCATATCCTAACAAGCCTCAATATGGCGTCTTCCTAAAAAAATTAGTTATTACTCTTAATCCGTATTTGAAAATCCCTTTATAAATGTCGAAATTAGAAAAACCCTCGTTTAATAAAACGTTTTTGCTTTCTTTGTATAAAGAGTAACTATGTCGCAGGTTAGATACTATTTGTCTGTAATGAAGTAACGAATAGAGTTTGACACCCTTTGATTTCAAAAATTTCTCTGCCCGTCCAAAAACTCCAATTCTTATAAGCAACTTCTCCCTATTTTCAGAAACGCTTGTAGAACCACTTCTTACTGTTATACAATATAGTTCTCGGTTATCTACAGCTATCGTTTCCGCATAATAACCGACTTTATATGAGAATGCTGTATCATTGTGTATTGGCGTCTCCTCGAAACGGATATCATATTTATCTAATAGTGTTTTTTTTACCACCTTGCCCCATGGCTCTCCAAATATGAAGCGTAGTTTTTTCTCACCATTCTTTTTTCCACTCTTATATTCATCAATAAATGTATGCAAATGATCTGCTCTATGCGCTGGTTTATACGAATCAGTATAAACACTATTTGCATTAAAAAACAACAAATCCGATGAATTATCGTTAGAATAGTCGGTCAGGAAATCATTAAAACCATTATTAAAAAAGTCATCAGAATCAGCGAACAAAATCATTTTGCCCAACGCTACTTCTATTCCGATATTTCTTGCATGGCCAGCACCCTTACCTGACTTGTCAAATATAACCTTTGTATTCGCTCGATTCAGTCCTGGAAACTCGTCAAAATTGACACGTTCGGCATTGCTGTTATCATCAATTATAATTACCTCTAGATCATCTCGTTGAGGTATTGAATCCAAACAACGCTGAAGAAGATTCGGGATATTCTTGTGTGGTATAATTACAGTATACTTATAAGACTCTTCCATACTAAACACACGATTCAAGCCACTTCACATTCCACGACACACCGTTTTTTACAACTCTCGCAGGATTGCCGACAGCTACAGAATTGGATGGCACATCTGCAGGGACAACACTCATAGTACCTATAATAGAATCATGACCGATTCTGACACCCTTCAACACAGTAACTCCATTACCTATCCACACATGGTCTTCCACAAATATACTCTTCCCTTTACATATTCTCTTGTCAGGCATATCAGCCATAACAATACTATGATTGTCCCAATTCCTGAAAGCGACATCGGCCGAGAACAAACAATCCTTACCTATCTCTATATCAGTATTGTTGTCCCCCATCGAAAAGAACACATTCACTAAACTAGTTCTTTCGCCTATTACCAGTTTATTATTATTTCCTTCTATGCGTATTCTACATCCTTCTGACACGCTCGAGCCTTCATCAAAAACAATAATATTGTCATTACCAACAATTGAAATTGTAGTTTTTTTATTTAAAGCAACTTTCCCATTTATCTTTATTCTATTTTTACCCCCTTTAATATTTATCTTCAACCCAAATATTTTCCCCTTGCATTCAATTATGTTATTTCCTTCCGTTAATAATTTAAATCTAAAAATATAAATCAAATTATATATATATATTATTATGTTTTTCAAGCTTTTCATACTCAATTATATCTACAAAACACTTATCTCAATGCTTCATATATAGTATTCAATTTCTTAATATAGGCGTTGTAGTCGCCTTGATTTTTAAATATATTTCTATTTTTTTCGATTTCAGATTCTTCCAATGAATTAGCTATATTTTCGTTATTTAAATCTCTTTCTACTGAAAATACCGACACTCCCATATCTCTATAGAATTTATACACCGGATTTTTGTCGGATAAAAAAACCTTACAACCATATTTCAATGCTGTTATTATATTACCCATAGCTTGCTGGCGTTCCATAAAAAATATAGCTACACTACAACTTTTAATATAAGATGTATACACATCAAATGGCAAAAAATCAACCACTGGTATTAGTTTATCACCCAAAAATTCTTTATATTTTTTTATTATATATTTCACATAATCACCTTGACCGCCATAACTTAATGGCATTATTATTTTTTTACCTTCCAAATCGAGCTGTCTCAAATATTCTAGCAAATCCAAATGATTGTTGGTACTTACAGCTGAATTTCCTATCAATATATTATTGCCATCATATCTTTCAAAATTCTCATATGATTTTAATCCAGCCAAACTTGAATACGAAAACAAGACCCTCTGCGCTCGAAATTTAGAATTATGTTTTAACAGATCGTATTCAAAGGGTAATATTCCCGAAAAAAAATCTATACGATTTAATGCTTTATCGAATAATTTATCTTTACGTTTTATAAAAAAAATGATTTTCGATACTAATTGATTAATTCGAACGGACAAAGACGAATTTATATATCTATATGTCAGTGGTTTATATAGATTCCATTTTAAAAAAGGTCTATATTCTGGAAAATTGTATATATCGTATCCCCATCCGAACCAAAACACTCTGATTTTTTTAGGAATTTGTATAATAGTTAATGGTGAAACAGCAACAAAGCTATGCAAAATAATAGCATCAAATTTGTTCTGATTAATATAGTCCAAAACGTTTTTTTCTGGAATTATTTTTATCCTGTCCACATATCGCTTAATCATTTTTAAATCCTGCTCAACATTTTGGCATACAACCCAT
Organism: Bacteroidales bacterium; assembly: GCA_017960905.1. Lineage (GTDB taxonomy): Bacteria > Bacteroidota > Bacteroidia > Bacteroidales > Marinilabiliaceae > W3P20-009. The sequence goes on along the minus strand of JAGCYH010000014.1, from coordinate 51,636 downwards.
TGTGAATCCCATCTGTCGGATAATAAATCCAAGCACTCGATTGCGCCGTCTATAAATTTTTCATCTAGAGCAATGTTACATATTTTATACTTATTTATTTCCATTATTGTATTAAATCCCTACGAACAAATACTACATTTTCTTGTCAGAAAATTATAATTAGACATTCAATAATTTTTACACTTAAATAATCAATACTTGAGCAAACGACAAATTATCCGATTCTTTTGTCTTGCGACACTCATGTTATGAAATATTATTCTATCATTTACGTTTATTTAAATATCCGACTATAATTCCCTTTATTTCCTGATATTCTTGAGGTTTAAAAACATAACATATACCAGCAAATACCGTCGCGCCTACAACCAACTGCAAAGGCAGGATTACAAAATTACTTATCGGTATATACTTCAAAAAAAACACTGAAACTGCTATCAGCAGTGCTATTCCATATGACGGTGCAACATCTTTTAATTGTTGCCACGAAGAGTACCCGAGTTTTTTACCTGTATAATACGAGTTTAAGAAAAAACAAATAAATCCATAAATAATGCTTCCGACCAACATCCAATAAATGTCAATAAAAATACCCATACAAATCGGTCCAATGGCTATGATTTTTTTTGCGATTTCCAAAATAAGAAATATATCGCTACGGCCTTGTACTTGTAGCATATTCAAGTTTATAGCGTGCAAAGGATAAAGCGACATCGAAATGCAAATCAAAGGCAAAAATGTCGCTGCTTGATGCCATTGATCGCCAATAAGGCAATAAATAAACGGCTCAGAAATAGCACCTAAAGAAATCATACACACGGCAGTTACAAACATTGACACCTTGATTATTTTTCTATACGCTGCAATCATACGCTGCTGGTCGTCCTGAACTTCCGCCAATGCAGGATAGGTTACACGTTGAATAATTGAAGTAAAATTTTGCGAAAAAATCTGCGAAAAATGTTTTGCTCTTGAATATTGTCCTAATGTCTCTGGTGTATAACATTTGCCAACTACTGTTTGATATAATTGAGCCCAAACCCTATCCAAAAATCCCGAGAGCATCAATTTCCAACCGAATCCCCACATGTAATGAAAACTTTCACGATTAAAGCTGAAATTCGGCAGCCACCTGCAAAAAACAACCAAGCACAGCGTATTAGAGACATTGAATGCTATCTGTTGTACCACCAACGACCATACGCCCCACCCATAAAAAGCAACTAAGATACCGGCTATTCCACTGATAATTGCTGCAATTATCGTCGCTTTTGTTTTGGTTTTAAAGTCAATCTGTTTGGTTAAAATCGTATTTTGTACAAGCGAAATAGCCTGAATCACCACAGTCAGTGACAACACTCGCAAAAGATTAGTAACTTCCTGCCGTTGGAAGAAGTCTGCGATTAACGGTGCACTAAAAAACAATATAAAGTAAACCACCACACTCATTACCAAATTGGTAATGAACATTGTATCGTAATCATTGTTCGAAACATCCTTTTTCCTTATAAGTGCATTAGAAAATCCACAATCAACGAAACCACTTAGTATCGTGATAAAAATCATTGCAATTCCTATCAGACCGTATTCCGAAGGAGATAATAATCTTGCCAAGACTAAGCTTACCAAAAAATTAACTCCTTGTCCAGCTATCGCATCAGCAGCCGACCAACCTACACCTGTTACAGTTTTAGTTTTTAATGATGTCTGATTTATGCCCTTAGACATATTAATTATTTCGCAATTTTACCACCTATAAACTTATTATATTTGATGTGGTAACATCATATATATATAATCGTAACAAAACATATCTGAATCAACGATGATTATTCCATCTATCCTTTAAAGCAGGAGTCAAAAAATATACTGAATTAATAACATTTATCCGACATTCAAAACTTGTAATAATCTTCTTCCCTCCCCCACAATTTTGCAAAAGGCTGTGTTTCCATCTCATTTTTAAACTTAATAAGATAATCGCGCCAACTATATTGAGGCACATAACCAAGTTCAAATATTGTTTTTTGAATGTCAAGAACAAATTGCGTTCCATTGGGCTTATCTGGACGATATATAATTTCAGATTTTTGATCTTTCGGATTGAATACTTCTACTATGTTACGCACACGTTCTTCAAGAGTAGTGCCTCCACTTCCTACATTGTATATACCGCCGTCAACTTTAGCAACAAGTGTCTTTCCGATAATTTGCAGAAAATCATACACACTAATCGTTTCAAGTAATCTATATGGATCGCCCCATATTTCAATAGGTTCTCCTTTTATTGCTTTGTAAATAAGCACTCGATCAGAAACAAGCACTTTCTTTCCATCTGTATATGTATATGGATTGGGATGGTATAAATAAATACGTGATAAACGTAAAATAAAACGTTTAATGCCAAATTCGTGATAGTAGTGTTCTATCATTTCACAAGCAGCATTTTTGGCGACAACATACATCCAATGATCTCCATCCGGCACTCGACGTGAAGAGTCTGCCGGGATAGGAACCTTAGTCCCAAATAAATAATAAATATCAAAAAGTGTTTGCGGAAAGATTATTCTTTGGGCACCACACTTACGAGTATACTCCAAAACATTTAATGTACCCTGAATAATTGATTGGATATAAGGTGTTGCTGAAAAACCTTTCATTACAGCTGGTAACATACCTGCGAAATGAAGAACAGCATAAATATCGTCATGTGGTAATTCTAAAAAATCAGCATCATTCTCAATATCAACAGAATAGTATTTCATCCCATAGTCAGCGAAAAAACCATTATCATCTTTTCTATGACCTACAGGAATTACTTCATACCCCAAATTATGCAGGTACACTGATATATTAGCGCCAAGGTTACCGGTAGCGCCAAACACGACGACTCTCAGACTATTCATTTATCTCAATTTTTTTGATGTCTTTATAAATAAGATACCCATTCCTATCATAATTAGATGTGCCTTCTCGCAATTCATACGAAGATACTTCTTTTTTAACAAGCCAAGGTTTCCCATCTGCATTCTTAAAGAATTCTACATAATCTTTTGTTTGTTTGCATAGATAGTATATACCCGCATGACTTACATTGTGGACAACTGGTGCTGTAAAAGAACCAATAGCTACTGTAATCATTGCCTTTACGTAATCGTAATCAGTACTGAGGCTAACAAGCGTATTGGATATTTCATCGCCCCCCCCACGAGGGTTTACCTCTATTATGTAGACATCTCCATTGGATGTTATCTTCATTTCTGTATGAGACGCCCCATTTTGGAAGTTAATTTTATCAAGGATACGAGAAGTAATTCTAATAATTTTATCCTGAATTTTCTGAGAGAGAGAAGATGGCTGATGGTGCCCAGTTTCTACAAAATGAGGCTCGCCAGTACAATCTTTATCGGTAATTTGAACAACATAGTGTCTTCCTTCAAAAGAAATCGATTCTACAGAAACTTCATGCCCTTCGATAAACTGTTCTACCAAAATATTGCCAGATGTCGCATCCTTCGCATATTTAATAGCCTCATCAAATTGCTCATCATTATGGACAAAACACACACCTATTTTACTTGCGCCTATACAAGGTTTCACTACACATGGATATGATTGCGGTTTTTCGCCTGCGTATTGATAAGACCAAACTTGAGAGAGCTCTTCGATCCCATTTAGCAGTTTTCTCATTGCGTATTTGTTTCTAATAGAAAGGAAACTGCTATATGGTATGCCATGCAAGCCTAAAAAAGTGGTAAGCTTAGAAACTTCGGCCGCAGTCACATCTGAACAATTTGAAACTATACCCTTTACGTTTTCCTTTTTGCAGATATCTACAATCTGTTCTGTTTCAGTAATAGAAATAGGATAGAATACATCTGCCATGTCTTTGCATATAGCACCATGAGTCCATGCAAAAGCTATTGTACGAAGGCCTAATTCTTTAGCTTTAATAAATAGTTTTTCTTGACCAAATGATGCTCCTATAATGGCAAGTGTGTCATTTTTTATTTCACCAATACTTTTATCCATTGTGCTTGATTAGCTATTACATTTTCTAACGTTATAGCATCTTTAAACTTAAGTACTAAAGTACCGATTGCATCGTTGGCTGCTTCGAATCCTCTAACGTGAGCTCCTGATTTAATCCAAAGGTCTTCTTCGACAATTTCTGCAGGAAGCGAAGAATCTATTTGAAGCCCACCAAACACACCATTTTTATCAGCATGAAGAATAATCTCAGCCCAATGTCCATTATATGGTCTTTGTTCTATAGATTCAATAGGATCGCCCACCATTGCTCGAGTTATCGCTGTTATCATATCCACACCTGTTGCATAACGAAGCATCTCACATAAACGATTACCACCTCCCCTTGGTGTTAACTCCATTATGTATGGTTTACCATCTGTTCCAATACGAGTCTCTATATTATATACTACAGTTTTCAATCCAAGTAAAGTGATTAATCGTTGAATTTCTGATGTAAGATAATCTTCTTGTTCTTTTGTGAATGTAGATGGCCAAGAATAAGCAGCTGGAGTATATGGATTTGTTGCATTTACATCAAAACGTTGTGCGCAAAAACTAGTAAACACCAATTTACCATCGACTGACATACTATCGGTATCTGAAGAACAACCCAACTTTTCGATAAAATCCTCTATAATAATATGTCCTGAAATGGATTTGTCAAAAGCATATCCTACAGCATCCTTTAGTTGTTCTATATTCTCTACTCTAGTCACGCCCTTACTACCAGCAGAATCTGTAGGTTTCACAATTACAGGATAGTTCCACTGCTTCGCATCACCGATAGCATCTTCAACAGTCGCATAACCTTTTGCTTGGGGCACATTAAAATCGTTTTCGGCTAAGAACGCACGAAACCGATCCTTATTCTGCAATATCTCTACCGATTCAAATGGGCCGAAAGACGGCAATCCCATTTGATTTTGTACATAAGAAGCCGATACCACTCCAGGATCGACACCAAACGACATAATACCATCAATCTTCTTTTCTCTTGCCACACGTAAAACAGCCTCTTTGTCTACGATGCTCACATTTACATATTCATCACTGTATTTATGAGCAATATTATCTGGAATATAATCAGCTGTAATTACGTAGTAACCTTGTTTATGAGCAGCTTCAATAACTGGCAACAAGTAACGTATACCACCAAGAAGCATTATTTTTTTTTGCATTGTTATTTTTCTATTAATTCAACTACCCTTTCAACATCCTCGTCTCTAAGCCCCGCATACATCGGCAGACAAATCACGCTATCTGCCATCTTATGTGCATTGGGAAGATTTCCTTTTGTAGCACTCGGAAGGTTGCGATATGTCGAAAAATCGCTTATCAGCGGATAGAAGTACCTACGCCCCAACACATTGCGTTCTTTCATTTTGAAATAAAGTTCGTCGCGGGTCATACCGTATTTCTCCGCATCCACAAAAATTGGGAAGTATGAATAATTATGTTTCACTCCTGGCATATCGTCAAAGAATGTAATGCCATCAACGTTTCGCAAGGCATTACGGTATTTTATCGCGGTCTGACGGCGCGATTCTATCGCCGCATCCACTTGTTTCAAGTTTATAATGCCGTATGCTGCACGTATTTCATCCATTTTGGAATTGATACCCGGTGCAATAACTTCTGTTTCACCTGCAAAGCCGAAATTCTTGAGATAGTCAATACGCTTTTTAGTTTTTTCATCGTGCATAACCATTGCACCGCCTTCCACGGTGTTGAAAACTTTTGTGGCATGAAAACTCAACGTCGAAATATCTCCTTCGTTTAAGATACTTTTACCATCCACTTCCACACCAAAAGCGTGGGCCGCATCATAGATTACTTTCAAACCGTATTTGTCGGCTATATCCTGAATTTCTTGGGTTTTGCAAGGCTTACCGTAAACGTGTACTGGCATTATCGCCGTGGTCTTGGGTGTGATTGCCGCCTCGATTTTTGCGGGGTCAATGTTGCCCGTTTCTGGTTCTATGTCTACGAAAACGGGTTTAATTCCATTCCACCAAAGAGAATGAGTAGTCGCCACAAAACTATAAGGTGTCGTGATCACTTCACCTGTAATTCTCAATGCCTGCAACGCGGTAATCAATGGTAGCGTACCATTAGTAAATAAACTGATATACGGAACTTTTAGATATTCAGCAAGGGCCTTTTCTAGCTGCTGATGATAATAGCCGTTATTAGTAATCCACTTACGATTCCAGATATCCTCAAGATATTTTTCAAATTCCTTTAAATCAGGCAAAAGTGGTGATGTTACTGTTATTATATTATTGTCCATATTTTATTTGTCTTTAATATTATATGTTTATTATATTTTGTAATATATTCTCATACTCAATATGTCCTAACCCTCGGATAATAGGCTTCTTCGATATGTTCTATGTTTACTACGGTACCGTTTTTATGACGGACTATTATAACATCGAGATGGGCTTCCTATTTACGGCGGAAACGGTTGATATAGCCGTTTGCAGCGTTAATAATAAAATTCTGCTTGCGATAGTTAATCGATTCGTACGGCGACACTAGGCTATTGACCGAACGGGTCTTCACCTCAATAAATTTCAAAATGTTATCTTTTAGTGCGATAATATCAACCTCGAGATGTCCGACACGATAATTGCGGTTTAAAATCATGTGGCCATTCGCAATCAAATAGTTAACTGCTGCATTCTCGCCTAAAATCCCAATTTCTTTATTGGTCATCTAAATATACTGTTTTTCAAAATATTACAACACTCTCACATACCCAGCCACATCGTTGAAACTATCAGCATATTTGTAACCCAAGTCGGTTTTAACGACTAACCCTGATTTTTCAAGATTGACAAATATGGTTATCAAATCTTTCTTATTAATGGCGCATTCTGCGTCATTAATGAGCGATTCGGTATCGGCTATAGATACTTTGCCACTGCGTTTCAACACACCACAAACCTCAGATACTTCTGTGAGAGAATCGCTGTCGGCTATTGAATTGACGAACCCTGCACTCTGCAAAAGATATGGGATACTTTTCGTATACGATTCTTTTACACGGTCTGAGACCTCATCATGCAATATTTTCAACGCATTCGCAGTGTCGGTTTTGTGTTCTGTCTGATATTGCCGTACTTGCTCTGACAGGTTGTCGACAACGGGGAAAAACACACGTCGCTCATCGCTGATTTTGAAACAATTGCTCCTACTAAAAACCTCAACGAACATTGCCGCTTTGTGAAGTCGCAACCGGTCGAAAGGCGAAAGCTCAGTTTTCAACCTCATAAGCATCAACAAGCAAAGCGATTGATAGTTGTCCACGGTGTTATATTCTAAAACTTTGTGCCAAAGCACAAAGCGTTTTTTTGAAATCTCTGCTAAAAAGAGAGAATAACACAGTACTTATAATGGCATATATCGCGATTGTCACTGCAGCATTGACAAACCAGCCGAACATGTCGGTTGCTGAAGTCCGGCAAACCCGATTGTAGAGATAACAACTTACAACCGAAGCAATTGTAATAATAAACGCCGAAAGAGCGATTAGTTTTAAATACTTTAAAACTGGCAACTTAAATCCTTGCCTGAACAAGAAATACGGTTTCCAACAACAAACTATCACGAACGTTCCGCAAACCGCACCACCTATAATTCCAGGCAAGCCCCATATTAAACCAAACACTACTGACAAACCAATGTTCAAGACGGCCTCTGTAACCGGCGCCCACGTGTCGTGGTAAAGTCCATACGCAGCGATAAACTGGTCGTTGAGCCTCGTGGTCGCTATAAATGCGTAGATGGTTAAAAACAAGAACGACACATCATCAATAACATATTGGGGGCCTATCCAAACTGTTATAAAGTCGTCAGATAACTTATAAAAACAGAAACAAAGGACTGAGGCGAGCCAAAATCTTATTACTGAGTATTTTCTGTAAAATGACGTTATAAGTTCCTTGTTGCCTTCGGCAACAAGGTTGCCAATACTGGCTGTACATCCATTAAACACAGCCCCTACCAGCATTGTGATGTTCATTACCAGCATCATGTAGTTGCCGTAAACGGCAACTACCGATAATGAGACAAACGCATAAACTATTATAGTGCTGACGTGCTGTATTATGTATTCGCTAACTCGGTGAAATACGAGCTGTTTGGTCTTTCTTATTATATCAGGATAACTCTTCGACAACTCTCGGCCCTTCGATATACTTGGCTTAAGCCAAGTATATGTTTTTCTGATTGTTACGCGCAGTGCTAACGTTGTAATCAGTGCTGCGACTATCTCGGTAATTATCCAGAACTCGTATCCTAATTGGAATTGGCTAATGCCAATTATCTGTACCAGTATTTTTATAGAGCGTAGACCTTGTACGCACCATGTTACCTTATATTCACGCTGGTCGGCTATCAGAACTATTTGCTGGTAATTGAACCAATAACCCAACAAAGCAAATAGCAAATATACTCCGAATGAAGCGTAAACGTACCAAAACGGGAAACTGACGTCGGCAAATATCAATGGGAAGCATGCCATCACACACACGGCTCCCGCAAAAACCACTATAGATATTCGCCTATAAAGCCACCCCTGAATTGCTACTAGTTCGTTAATGTCTCTTTCATTTCCCTTACTCAGCGGCGTGTACAATGCAAATGACACAGAAGCGCCGATGCCTAATTCCGCTAAATTAAGAAAACCTAATATATCTGTCGCCGTAGTGTTGAGGCCCAACAAATCGATACCCAAACACTCTATGAAAATTCTTCGCGAAAAGAACCCTAAGACTAATAGAATTACACTGAAAACTAATGCAACGCTACCATTTCTGATGCTTTTATGGGTTCGTGTTTCAAACATAGACACTTTTCAAAATGTCATTTGTTCTCCTCGATAATCTTTTTGATTTTCTCTTCGTTAAAAACTTGCCAATACCCCAACTGCATCAGCAACCAACCGATGGACAATATAATGCCAAGCATTATGCCGGCTATGACATGCAACGCGAATTTCGGTGAGAACTTTTCGTTTGCCATAGGCAGAACGACAGGATCGACAATCGAGAACGCAGGCGTATCTTCCATAAGTTTTATTTTAGCTTGCTCCATTTGTGACGAAAGCGACTTCAGAACCGAATAAGATATTTGATATTGGTCTTCAAGTCGCTGATATTCAATATCTACACGTTCGTCAATCATATCACGGTGCGAATCCTTGTATTGGAAAAACGCCTGTCGGATTTGTTCGTATTCGTCTTGCGTCTCTTTGTAACGGTCTTCGATGAAGTCGAGCGACAATTGAGCTTGCTTGGTTTTGTACGATGCTATTGTTGCCTGCAATTGATTTACAGCCTCCGATGCCCACACAGAAGCCTGAAGCGGCGATTCGCCAAAGGCAGAAACGATAATCAAGTTGGTTGACGCATCTTCTTCAACAACTATTTTTTGACCTAAAAGAGCGATAGCCAGTTTCTGTTGTGGGTTTAAGTTGAGGTATTGCGGTTCGCCTAATAATACACTAGTAGGTGCTGCTTGGCTCTGTGATTGTTTGCCTTGAAACATTTGTGATATGGTACCAGGCAAACCGATTGTATAAGCCTTCAGATACTTCATAAAAGTCATTACTGTATCTGCTTTTACATACTCATAATAACTCATTATGGTATCAGGTTTGTTCCATTTAACCTTCACATCGGCCATTTGTAATAGGAAAGGCGTACTTGATGCCACACGAGGATAAAGATCGGCCGTAATAATGCTTTTGCTCGGATTCAAACTATTGATATCTACACCAGCAAATGAAGCCAACGAACCTAAATTACCCAAATTCGACATCTTGTTATCAGATATAGGCAGGATTGATGCTTGAGCCCGATACTTGGCTGGCTTCAGTAAAAAAATGACAAAGCACAAAGCAACGCAAATGCACGTAAAACGTATGATGTACTTACGTTTATTGAACAAATACTTTATCAGCCAAACAATATCGAATTGCTTCTGATCGTCTTTTTCTTTCTGATTCTCTTCCATAGACAACTATTTATCTTTAGCAAGAACTGTAATTAACAATACTGCGATGGTAGCCAATGTACTTGTAATGCTTACTACCTCAGAGACTCGTATGCCATCGCGCTCTGGCTTCTCTGGTACAACCACCTCACTGCCAGGCAATACTTTGGGGTAATGACGGAAAAACAGGAAATGACTAGTAGCGTCAGCTTCTCCGTTAGCGTGGATGACGAATGTCTTACCTTTCTTTGCCTTAGGGCCGAAACCGCCACTACTCTTGACGTATTTTTTTGCACTCTTGCGGCCCATGTAAGTCATCGACACAGGGTTAAGCACAACGCCAGAAACCTTTACGGTCTGACTGCGCTGAGGTATGACTATTTCGTCACCATCTCTGAGTTGTAAATCGGTCTCTCCATTCGGATTTAGAAGTATTGATCTTAAATCCGTACTCACTAGTTCGTAATTATCATCGGCAAAAAACTGGTCAATTGACATTGTCGTCGTATCAACATTATCCTTCATCTGATTGTACTTGATAATCTTCTCTTTTTCAGAGAGAACAACCTTACGATAGAGGCGGGCACCATCTACAAACGCGTTTGAAGTAAGACCGCCGGCACGTTTAATAAGCGAAGATATGTTATCCGACTTGTTTAGCAATTCGTATGTTCCGGCGAACATTACTTCGCCGGAAATAGTAACTGTGCCTGAGAAACCGGCAGTCGGGATTGCTCGTACCGTAACCACATCAAAGGGCTTGAGAGCAAACGAATTACTCTCATCTGACAAATTCAAATCGCGTGTTATGGTAACATAAATTCCATTAGCCACACTTTCTGTATTCTTTTCAGCCTCCTCATACGGCAACCGTCTGGCGACCTCGACATTTTTAGTTGACGACTCCTCGCTCAAACCACCTGCCAATAATATTAAATCGCCTAATGTAAGGTTTTCTCTGTATTCAAAAATACCAGGCGACAGCACCGAACCTTTTATCTCGACGACAGGCGCTGTGCGCATGTCGTCAATGCTCGAAATGAGCACTTTATCACCAGCTTTGAGAACTAAATCGTAAGAGCCAGAAGCGACATCGGCAACGTTGAAGTTGAGAGATTCGAGCGTGTAATCGTCTTTCAGTCGGGTTATTACGCCGCGATTCAAGAATGCGTTTTCAGTCAATCCACCGGCTTGGGTGATAAGCTGACTCAGCTTAATTCCTTCGGTGAATTCATAATTGCCGGGGACGAACACAGAGCCTTCAATAGTAAGCATATTATCGATACGGTCAAAGCTTATAGCTTTGACCGAAATGCTATCGCCATTATTCAGAATGACATTGGCTGCCACATCGTCGGCAAAACTGCGCATCTCAATGCCTTTCTTACCAACCGAATACAACTCCAGTTTGTCGGGCTGCGACGATGGATTATAACCGCCTGCATATCTTATCAGGTCGGCAACCGTTTCGCCTTCTTTTGCCTCAAAGTAACCAGTGCGCTTGAAATTGTCGCCTACGGCGACACGTTTCTGATATGTGGGCACCATAATGATATCGTTGTCGTATATCGGCACATTGACCGACGACTTGCCATTGAGGAGGAAGTCGTAGACATCTAAAGTCGTGATTATACGTCCGTTGCGAATAAGCTGAATGTTGCGGAACGAACCGTTACGGTTCGGACCGCCACTCAAATACAAAACATTAAACAACGACGAAGCACCCGAAACGGTGTATGTACCAGGCAGGAACACTTCGCCAAGCACATTGACCTTAACGGTGCGCAACTTACCCGTCTTAATCGAAGCTGAGGTTTTGTTACCGAGATCGCTGTATATTGTTTTGAGTCGGCCTTCGATGCTTCGCTTCGCATCGCGCAGCGAAAGGCCAGAAACATAAACAGGACCAACTATAGGTATTTCGATGCTTCCCGAGGAAGACACCTCAAGCTCGTACGATTGTGACGAGAGTCCCCAAATGTCGATGATAATCTCATCGCCCGGACCAAGAATATACTCGTCGGTAACAGGAATGTTGAGACTTGGTTCAAACGTTAATCTGTCGTTATTGAAAAGCGAGAAGCCGAAAATGAGCGAGTCTTCGTGGGTGGCCAAGAAGCGACCTTTTTCCGATAAAGCATCGAACTCTACAGCAGTGTTAGGCGTCTGACTATTAGCGCTTTTGGTAGTCTTATTGGTAGTGTTGTTCTTATCCGGTTTAGAATAGCGTTTCAGCCTGCGTTCAAGGTCGGAAAGTTGCTTTTCTGACAAGCCTTGCGCCTTAAGTGCACCGCGAGCTTGCGAGAAAGTGATTTTCCTCTGCTCAAGAGCAGAGGAAATCTGCTTGACTTGCTGCTCGGGTATTTTTGAAAAATCAGCGTTTCTATATCTTTGTATATCAAAAAGTTGCTGCGCCGTAGCACACAAAGAGACAAACACCAACAATAATAAAACTATTCTCTTCATTTATTTCAGATTTTTGTTTGAAGGTATAATGCTTCGCCACGTCACTCACGCACGGTAAGTAACACGCCAAGCATTTTGACGTGCAAATATAAGTATTTTTCTTAACCTTTTTTTGATAATACAAAGAAAAAAACACTTAAGAAAAAATATTTCTACCCCCGCAAACCAATGTGGCCAACACAATATAGCGTAAAGCTTTGCCTATCAGTATCATAACTGCAGTAAGCGCAACAGGTGTGCGTGCCAGACCGAGGCATACAGCGATGACATCGCCGATGCCAGGCAGCCAGACAAGTAGCCCAAACCAACTGCCATATTTTTCGGTTCGAAGACGAAACTTTTCGATTTTAGCTTCGGAGATATGCAACCAACGCTCAATGCGCTCAAGATTACCAATATAGCCCAAAGCGTAAGTAGTCATGCTGCCAAGCCAGTTGCCAGCAGTGGCAACGAGAACAGATATAGTAGGTTGAAAACCAGCAATTAGCATAGCCGATAAAACAGCCTCGGAGCTGAACGGCAAAAGTGTTGCCGACAGGAAACTGGCGGCAAACAACGCAAAGTAGCCGTATTCAGGCATCATTGTTTGTTTAACGCTTCAACAGCCCGCTCAATGGCAATGTCGCCTTCGTTGAGAATCGGATAGAATGCCTCGTTGTCTTTTATGTTTCTGCCGATATAAGCTTTCAACTCATTTTCAATGAGTTGACGCTCTTCTTTCGATATCGAGACGGGTTTCAAGCCTTTGCTCGTAGCATAAGATATGAGTTCGGGCAACAGTGTTTTCTGTTTCAGATATTTAATCAGATTTTCGGTATCGAACTTCGACAACTCAGCGCGATGCTGATTGCAATAATCGACTGAATAATTGTATATTATGCTTTTAGCACGAAGCTGGTATAGATATTTCGATGCTTTAGTAGTGTCGCGAGGCACAAAAATGTCGGGCATGATACCGCCACCGCCATAAACCTTACGTCCGCCACGGGTGTAGAAAATTTGACTTTCGTCAAATTTCACACTATCGGCCTCGAACAACTCACCTGAGTTGAAGCGGTTGTAAGTGTCGTCGTAGTAGTTTTCGACACCATCGTCGTACGGGCGCTGTATACAGCGCCCCGACGGCGTGTGGTAGCGCGCCACGGTAAGACGGACAGCAGACTTATCTTCGAGCGGTATCTGACTCTGTACCAAGCCCTTGCCAAAAGAACGGCGTCCGATAATAATGCCACGGTCGTTGTCCTGAATGGCGCCAGCGAATATTTCGCTGGCCGAAGCCGAATACTCATCGATGAGAACAGCTACTTTTATGTCCTTGCAAGAGCCTTTGCCATTGGCAAAGGCATCTTCGCGCGGCTGGTGGACACCTTCAGTGTAGACTATCAGATCCTTATCGTCGAGGAATTCGTTGCACATGTCGGTAACAACATTAAGGTAACCGCCTGAATTAGAGCGCAAATCGATAATGAGCGAATTGCAGCCTTCGGCTTTGAGTTTTGCAATGCCCTGAAGCATCTCCTGATAGGTTTGCTCAGCGAACCTATCGATTTTCATATAGCCGATACTTGGCGTGATTTTATACGACACTTCGACGCTATACATAGGAATAAGTCCGCGCTCAATAGTGAATTCAATTTCTGAGCTACCGCGAAGAATAGTAACATCAACAGTTGTTCCGATAGTTCCGCGCAGATGGTCCATCACGTAGTCATTGTCGATTTTGGCGCCGACAAAACTTTCGCCTTCAACCCTTATAATCTTGTCGCCCGGAAGAACGCCAAGCAGTGAAGAAGGGCCGCCAGCAACAACCGACACGATATTCACAGTATCATTGAGAATAGAGAACATAACGCCGATGCCGCCGAAGTTTGATTTAAGTTCGCCCGCCACATGGTCGAAATCCTTTGCTGGAATATAGACGCTGTGCGGGTCGAGTTGCTCAAGCAAATTAGGTATGACCTTTTCGACAAGAGTATCGACATTCACCGAATCGACATAATAGTCATTTATCAGATTGACAATATTCTGGATTTTCGACGGCACTGGTTTTTCGACAATAAACGACTCGCGACTGCCACTGCCGAGCATTCCGCCCGAGTACGACAACCGGCCTAAGAAGACGCCAGCTACAGCGGCCAACGCCATCAGAACAGGCACCCATGTAAATCTGCTTTTCATTTTCTACTTGATAATTAATTCGTCTTCGACATGAACCACCTCAATACCAGCACGTTTGAGCAGGTCGATGCCATCGGTTTTTCTGTATTCATCGCTATAAACAACGCGGTTGATGCCCGCTTGAATGATAAGTTTTGCGCATTCGATGCACGGCGAAGCCGTGATATACATTGTAGCGCCGAGTGAGCTGTTGCCGCTTTTGGCCACCTTTGATATCGCATTTGCTTCAGCATGAAGAACATACGGCTTCGTGACACCGTCTTCTTCACACACATTTTCGAAGCCTGAAGGCGTTCCGTTGTAGCCGTCGCTGATAATCATGTGGTCTTTGACCATGAGAGCGCCGACTTGTCGGCGCTCGCAATACGAGTTGAACGACCAGATACGCGCCATTGCCAGATAACGTTGGTCGAGCAAATGCTGTTTTGTATTGTTATCACTCATAGCAATAATAGTTATTTAACTGACAATCTGACAGTTTCGATACGTGCACTGGAAGTTGTCAGTATTTTTATTTCAAAATTGTCGAACGTGATTACGTCGCCCGATTTAGGGATAGCGCCAGTTTGATTGAGCAGAAGCCCCGACAGCGTGTCGTAATCGTCGGAAATCGGCAATTTCAGTTTATATTTCTCGTTCAAATAATCAATTTCCAATCGGCTTGAGAATACGAATTCAGATTCGCTCAACTGCTTCTCTTCCAATTCGTTGACATCGTGTTCGTCGTTAATCTCGCCGAAAATCTCTTCGAGAACGTCTTCGAGAGTAATCATGCCTGCGGTTCCGCCAAACTCGTCAACAACGATAGCGATACTCTTGTGCTGCTCTGTGAAGAGCTTGAGCAGAGTGTTGGCGCGCATGGTTTCGGGCACCACAACAATTCGCGTCATCATAGAGCGGATTGTTTTGGCGGCATGGAACATTTCCGAGACGTGCACATAGCCTATGATATTGTCTATATTGTCTTGATATACAAGTATTTTCGAATACTTTGTATCGATAAATTTCTGTTTAAGTTCGTCGAGCGTGTCGTTGATGTCAACTGCGACTATTTCCGTTCGCGGGACAGCACAATCACGGACTTTTATTTTAGAGAAGTCGAGAGCGTTTTTCATCAGGCGTGCTTCCTGAGTGACCGAAGCGTCGCTTGTAGCCGTTTGAGTCTGACGTTGCAGCAGATTGTCCAAATCGACGCGCGAAGGTAGCCAGCCTTCGTAGCTCGACTCCACTTTGGCTTTGAATATGAATTTGATGATAAAATGCGCAAGCATTTGCATCAAACGACCTATGGGATAGAATATTATGAAAAGCAGCAACAACGGCACAGCCAGTATGTTGAGCATTGTCGTCGGGTTGATTTGAATGATTGTTTTTGGCAGGAATTCGGCTGTAACGATAATCACAACAGTGGATATCAGCGTCTGAATGAGCAGAATAGCCGAAGGCGACTCAAAGTGTTCGGCCAAAGGCGGGCCGAAGAGGTATCCGAATTCGAGACCGAAAATGACCAAGGCAACATTGTTGCCGACAAGGATTGTGGATATAAGAATATCGGGTTTCGACAAGAAAATGTCGATTATTTTTGATATACGCGGGTGTTTGCTACGGTTTATTTCGAGAAGGAGCTTGTTCGACGACATGAAAGCCATTTCGCTGCCAGAGCAGAATGCCGACAGGATTAACATAACGATTATTATGGTATAGCTTCCTTCCATTTTCAATCAGTAGTATTTCGCTGTACGTTAGGGATTTCTATTTCGCCGCCCGGATTCTTAATCTCGTACTTCGACATTTTTTCATCGGACTCAAATCCGTAGCCGGTAATGACTTGATTTTTAGTACTGATACGCACGAATTTATCGGAATAAATTCTGTGCTCTTTGGTGTTCCAAAACAGCTGCTCGCTGTTGAGAAGGTCGCCCTTTCCGGTGCGAGCCTCAACGTCGTTGTTGAGTTCCCAAAGGTTTTGCGTCTTGTAAAACTTTGCGTTATTGCATTTTATAGTGGTTTTCAAGTTTCTGCCTTCGTCGGAATACATTTTAAAAGTGAGCCCTTTCGGAAAGTTTATGTAAGGCTCGTCGACGTTGTCGTACTGCGCGAGGTCCGAGGTTTCGAAATCGTACTTTATGAAGCCCGAATCGGTAACGATGGTATGAAGGTCGCGGACGATGAGCGAGGGGCGTTCCTGTTCGTCTTCGACGGCCTGCAACTCCTCCGTTTTGTTGCTAAAACAAGACGAAAAAGTCAAAACAATAAGCAACGCCAAAGCGTTGCTTATTGTTTTGAATATATTATTCTTGAGGCACGTCGGCATAGAATCTTTTATTTCTTAGAGCGTACTGTGGTGCGCTCGTTGATAAAGCCTCCTACAGTGTAGCCCGAACCATCCTGAATACCTTCGAAGAAGAGGTCTTCTTTCTTCGGGAAGTATTGCGAATACTGGCGTATGAGTTCGTTGGCCTGCGACTGAACGCTTTCGCTGCTATCAACCGATTTAGCTTTTATGAATTTATCGACAGCAGCCCAGTAGCCGGCTTGTTTCTCGAAAGGTTTCTCACCGATATGGCTTGCACCGGCTGCGTAAACCTTACCGAGCAGCAAATACGGGTCGCCCCAGTTCTCACGATATTTAGCAGCTTGCAGCAAGGCTGCTTTAGCGGCCGAATAGCTGTTGTTAGAGAAGTTGAGCACACCTATTTCGTAGCAGTATTTAGCTTTGAGGTCGTTGTCGGTTTCGAGGTTTACAGCCTGATTGTAGAAATCGAGAGCCTGGCTTGCGTCGCCTTTCTTCACGTACATCTTAGCCAAACCGCGAGCCGAAGATGCGTCGGGTTCGATGTTGTAGAGGCATTCCGAAGTAGAATAGAAGAATTCCGATTCGGTGCAGTCGCTCTTCGACAAGAGTTTGTTGATACGAGTCAGCCAAGCTTTGTCGGCTTTGTGTTCGTCGAGTTGCGGACCGAAAATCTTAGCGAGAGTTTCGCAATCGGCAGCGCCGCTTGCGCCAAACACTTGTTCAACCTGAACTTTAGTATCTTCAATAGCCTGACGGTTTTTGTCGGTAGCCACTTCTTGCAATTTGTTCACAGCGTCAGATGCGAACACGTAGCTGTCGATCATTTGCTCGGCTGTGATTTCGCCAGCCTTGAACAAGTCAGATTTAGCAAGAATATACTGGCCTACGAAAGCGGCTTGCACAGTAGCGATATCGCCGTTGATAGCTTTCTCGAGGAAACCGACAGCTTGCTTTTTAACAGCAACATCGTTTCTCATGCTCAACATATCAACGCCCTTCATACCAAGCAGATACGACTCTGGGTAGTTTTTCTGAGTACCATAGTATTTGATACGCTGGTCGTAGATTTTCTGCATGAGTTTGAAGAATTCCTCTCTTTTAGCCTCGTCTTTTTCGTTGGCGAACATATTCTTAACAATCTTTACACCGTCGGTGTAAAGAGTGGTTTTCTTAGCCAAAGGTGCTTCGTTGAAAACGATGAGCCAAGGATGATATGCTTCGGCGTAGTTTTTCATTTTTACGGCGTCGCCGTACATTACCAAATTCTGAATACAGCGCACGCTGTCCTCTCCGTGTCCGTATTTCGATCCGTCGTCGACACCTTTCTGTGCGAATGCAATTGATGCGGTGAACAATCCAATTGCTAAAAACATTATTCTTTTCATGGTTCTATCTATTATTAAATTTTTAATTCAATTATTTCTTTGTTTTTAACCTATACAAAATGCTTGCCTAAATTGCGTCAGTCGGTATTTTGGATAATAATTTTACCTTGTAACATTGCGTCAATCAGCCAGTTATAGTTGTCGAAAAATTTTTCGTACAACACATCGATACCGTCTAACACCAAATTTGGCAGTGCAAAGATGCTATTTTTCATCCTTTGTGCCAAATATTTGTGGTCTCCTCCTGTAATAATCACCTTACTTTTTTCGCCGAAGGCCGAAAAAAAGTTACTTATATAGCCTTCTATTTCGAACTGCAAACCGTTGACCACACCGGCAGCGAGGGCGGTATCGGTAGAGTAGCCAATCCACGAGTCGAAATGCTCGGCATTGCCGAGCGGCAGTTTGCCTGTGAAAGCGTTGAGGGCCTTGAATCGCATGGCCATGCCAGGCGATATGGTGCCGCCGATGTACTCGCGGTCGACAATCATCTCGTACGTGGCGGCAGTACCCACATCGATGATGAGCATATTCGGGTCGGAGAACTGCTCCAACGCGGCCACAACGGCCGCAACGCGGTCGATGCCAAGCGTGTTGCAAGTGGCGTAACGACATGGGAAAGGCAGCTTGATGGGCGACTGCGCCATGTAGGTTGATATTCCGCGCCATTTCAGTTCTTCGGAAGGAAACTGAAAATCGGACACAGAAGCAACCACAACGACTTTAACGCCGTGATTATCACACATTTGTGTGATTTTATCGGTCATTTCGTCATGAGAGACAACTGTTACATCGCTTTCGCGATGTAACTCGTTGTAAATGGCCATTTTAGCGGCTGTATTTCCCAAATCGACAACCAGATTGCGCATTTTATCTGATGTAATTCGTATAAATCTTCTGTTCGGGTTCGGGGCGGTTGATGCCGTTCTGGCGGCCAGCCTCGATGCACTTCAGTATCCATGCCATGTTCCGTCCCAGAACACGCATAGTCTGCAAGCCTTCTTCGTCTTTGGCGACATCGGCAGCACAGCTGCCGTGCACCATGTTCCAATAGTTCGACGAGATGACAGGCATACACCTGATAGTGAAGTATTTATTGAGTTGATCGAACGAGGCGGTGGCACCGCCTCGTCGGCAACTGACTACCGAAGCTGCTGGTTTGTAGGCCATCTGGGCCGACGGGAGCATAAACACACGGTCCATAAACGCTGTTATAGAGCCCGTTGCGCTTGCGAAATGAACAGGCGAGCCGAATACGAAAGCGTCGGCAGTGGCAGTTTTTGCTGCAAAAGCATTTACTACATCGTCGCGGAAACATGTACCCTTCTGCTTGCATTGGCCACAGCCGATACATCCGGCAACGGGCGCGTTGCCGATGTGAAAAATCTCTGTTTCGATGCCGCAACTGTCGAGTGTTTTAGCCACTTCGGAAAGCGCGATATATGTACAACCCTCTTTGTGAGGGCTACCGTTTACTAAAAGTACTTTCATATTAATTGAACAAATGATACACAAAATTATTACTTTTAATTGAATGGAAATGTTAAAATGACAAATAAAATGGCCCGAAAGCAGCGATATAAAGCTATTTTCGCATTATTTAACTATCGTTTAAAAAAAGTATATCTAATTTAGCGTTTGGAAATTAAAGCAACAAGATGAAAAGAATCAGCAGAATTATTATTTTGGCAATTATCACGTTATCAGTGGTTTCGTGCCAGAATGAGACCACAGGGCCAAACAAAGACAACGAAGTGATTAAAACAATCATGGCGCGCCGAAGTGTGCGCCAGTATAAAGACACGCCCATCGACCACGAGACAATGGACCTGATACTGAAGTGCGGAATCAACGCGCCGAGCGGCACCAACGCCCAGCCGTGGGAGATACGTGTGGTTGACAATCAGGAGCTGCTTGCCGAGATGAGCGAAAAGATGCTTGCCGAGTTCGACGACTCACGCATGGCGCAAGTGAAATCGCTGCCCGGCTACCGCAATATGTTCCGCAACGCCACGACCGTCGTCTTCATAGCCAACAACGGCAATTTGGGGCGTTTGGACTGCGGACTGCTCGGCGAGAACATGATACTGGCGGCGCAATCGCTTGGTATTGGGTCGTGCTGCTTGGGCGGACCGATAAACTTCTTCAGAACCGACGCCGGAAAACCGTATCTCGACAAACTCAACTTCAGCGCCGACTATACCCTACTCTACGCCATAGGATTCGGATATCCCGACGAGTCGCCAGAGGCGAAGCCTCGCGACGAATCGAAAATAAAATACATAGAATAATCAATAGCGGGCGGCCTACGGCTGCCCGCGTTAGCTTATATAAGTGAGTGACAATTGGGATATACATTTATTCCAAAGCTACAATTATGAAAGAGATCATCTATCAACGCCTTGACGTCTCACACCTTGACACTTTTATCCAAATGCGTATCAATCAGTTACGCGAAGAGGGAGCGAAAGAAGAACTCGACATTGCGCCTGCGCTTAAAGATTATTACCAAAGACATATCGCCGACGGTACTTTTTTCTCGTGGATTGCCATTCTGGACGGAGAGATAATAGGCACGAGTGGTATTTCTATTGTTGAGAAACCGCCATACTTCGGCTGTCCGAACGGCAGAATCGCATTGCTATCAAGCATGTTCACATCACCAAATCACCGACGCAAGGGCATTGCCAAGGAACTACTTTCACGCGTCATTTCCGACGCTCGCAGCCACGGATGCGCTGTGGTTCAGATAACAGCATCAGATATGGGTGTAAAACTCTATACTGCATTCGGTTTTGTGCACAACCACAATTTCATGCAGTACAAAATTGTCTGATGTTCACCCACAAAATGAATTAAAAGTTGTCATATTACATACACAGCTCATTTTCAGCTGAATATAGTTGCCACAATATGACGATGGCCGCCCCAATTGCGAAACTCGCAAAGGTAGATGCCCTGCCACGTTCCAAGGTTGAGGCGTCGGTCGGTGATGGGGATAGTGAGCGACACTCCCGTCATGGAGCTTTTGAAATGGCTGGGCATATCGTCGTCACCCTCATCGGTGTGGCGGTAATACGCCTCACCATCGGGCACGAGACGATCGAAAATGGCATTCATATCGACCCGCACATCGGGGTCGAAATTCTCGTTAATGGTAAGAGCGCAACTTGTATGCCTGACAAAAAGATTGAGCAAACCCGACTGTGGCAAATCGGGCAGATTTGCCAATATCTCACTGGTTATCAGATGACAACCGCGCTTGCGCGGTTGTAACGAAAATTCAACTTGAGCTATCATAATCACGTTTTTTTTCGACCGCGAAATTAACTCATCTTTTTATTATTAAAAAAACGTGACAGAGTATCGTTAAAGCCAACTATCTAAAGTTCAAAACCTTACGGTTACTTCGACACCAAGATGAAACGGTTTGCCACGCTGCACAAAGCGGTGGTTCATGCTTTCGAAACTGAAGGTGGAATACTCTTCGTTGAAAATATTCTTGGCCCACAAATGAATGGCAACCTTGCCAAACTGCGCATCGGCAAACGCACCCGACACAGCGTAGCTGTGTTGAAGGGCCGAATTCTCCTCATTCCAATATATACGGCCCGTTGCCGAAGCATTCATGCCGACCGACAATCGGCGAAACGTGCCGACTGCATTGTCGACAAACGCATAACTTACTGTGGCTGAGCATGTCTGACGCGGAACAAACGGCACGAAATTGCCCTCATAATCGGCTTGCCGATTATCGACAACGGTAGAATACTCAACAAACTCCGAGCGAGTGTAGCCATAGTCGGCACGAAAAGAGAGTTTTTCGGCGAAGGCCGAAAAAGCGACCGACAGTTCACCGCCTGCGCTTCGACTCCGACCAGCATTTGTAACGCGCCGTCCCAAACCGCCTTCAGCAAACTTGGCTATCTGCTGATGCCGCATATCCATATAGAACACCGAAGCGTCGAGATGAACATAACCACCTAATAGCAAGCGAGTTCCGAGCTCGTAATTGCAACATATCTCGGGGTCGAACTCAACCGACTCGCCTACCTCATCGTCGGAAATCTTCGAACCGTTTTGAAACGAAGTGCTGATAATATCGGCAAACATCTGAACATTGTAACCACCTGAACGATAGCCATTTGTAACTGAAGCGAAAATCGTATTCGATTTGTCGAAACGGTATAAAAGGGCTATTTTGGGCAAAAACTTCAAATAATCTGTCTGCTCTGAGTTCGAATACCATATCTTGTTGCGACCGTGAACCACAGTGCCGTTCATGCCTATGTCGCAACCTATGGTAGCACCAGTGAGATAATCGAGATTGTAGCGCTCGTAATCCACTCGCGCACCGACAGTTACACTGAGCTTGTCGGTTATACCGACCGACGACTGATGATAAATGGCAGCACCCATCGACGGATTGTCAAAATCGCCAGGCACAAGCATTTCGTCGTCGGTAATGCGCACATAATCAGGCGCTTCGGCCGATTGTGATGCTCTCATGGCTTTATCCATGGCCTGCTGAATCATCTGCACACCGCCACGGTTGAAACGCACGGGGCTTTCGATTCTTAGCCATTGGCGATAACCAAAGGCGCCAAGCGTCCATTGCCAGCGGTCGGCAGCGCAACGGTTTTTAAGTATAAACTCTTGAGTAAGAGTGTGTTGATGCTGATACTGATCGAGGCCAAATGTATCGGTTGGGAGAAAATCCTGGTCGAATATCATGTGGTCGCTAAGTCCCTGAAAACCAGTCACTGACGTAAAGGTGATTTTGTCGCTTTGCGACAAAATCTTCACCGCGGCATTGAACATCGAACGCCGATAGCCATTTTCGCGGTTGCTCGTTATTTTGCCAATAAGGTCAGGGAACTGCTCGTCGCCACTCGCAACACCGCAATACTCGTAAGGATAGCCATTTTCGTGAGTGTACTCATAACTCACTGACATATCGACTTTTAGATTGTCGGCAGGAATTACTACGCTTCGAAGGCGACCGCCTGCGAGCGTCGATGCATCGGCATTTTCGCCCAGAAAATCATTGCGGAAGAAACCGTTGTTTTTATTGAAAAAGCCTTCGGCAAGCACCGCAACATGCTGATTAAGAGAGCCGTGGTGCGATAGTTGCAGCGTTATCTGCTCGTTTTGAGCCGCTGCGCCAAGGCGCAGCGTAGTGGAACGTGGCCCAAACGGATTTGTAGTATGAATGTGCACGAGACCGCCCATCGTATTGCGCCCATACAGAGTCGATTGCGGGCCGCGCAGCACGTCGATGCTCTCTACGCCGATGAAGTTGAACGCAAACGACGACTTGTCGATGTAGGGCACATCGTCGACATAGAGGCCCACTGCGGGCGTGTTAATGCGCGAGCCGACACCGCGTATGTAGATGGCCGAAGTGAGGCTGCTACCATAGTCGGGCATGAAGAAGTTGGGCGCGACCGACGAAAGGTCTTTCGTCGTAACAACCTGATTTTCTGCAAGCTGCGTGCGACCAAGAACAGAGGCCGACAAAGGCAGTCGTTGTACCGTGGCATTCTCTTTCGGCGAAGCCTCTATGTAAATCTCTGAAAGTGAGATAGAAAGAATAGAATCGTTGTTTACAACAATGTCGGCACCAAAGGCGCCGACATTTGTTGCTATGAAAGAAACGAATAGGACTATTTTTTTTCTCATCAATTGCGCGTAAGGCTCTGATAATCAATCTTGAACAGAATAGTCATCTTTTCGCTCACGGGCAGCGACATGTCGATGTCGAGCTGAAGCGAGTTCTGCAAGCGCGTGAACGAGCCGAGCATAGCCACTGTGGCATCGTATGCCTTTTCGTTTTTAGTGAGCGGGCAAACGTTAGTGCCGGCAAGCGTCACACTGCCGTCGTCGTTGTATTTATCGACAACAACGTTGTCGATGACAATGTCGCCATAGTTATCACCGGCGTAAGCAAAGTCCTTGATTTTGATACAAAGTGTCTGCCCGTCAGCATTTTTCGACACTTCGGCCTTCACCTCATTATAGTCGATATTGATGACGCGCCCCATAACGGTAACGTCGCAATCCATATCGCCCGAATAGAGGCCGACAATATCGTCGAGTGAAGTCTGGCTTTCGTCGTCATCGTCATCAGAGCAAGCCACAAGTAATGAAGCACTTATGAGTGCGAGCATCATGCTTGAAAAAGCGAAGAATAATTTTTTCATCTGTTGTCGTTTTATTTTTTGTGCAAAATAACAGCAAAAAACCACAATGTGCAATCCTAATAAATGAGGAAAAAAAGCGTTTGAGCGAAAGCTCAAACGCTTTTTGAATTATAATCAATCTCTCTCTCTACTCTCTACTCTTTACTCTTTACTCTCTACTCTTTACTCTCTACTCTAAAACCATTATCTCGAATAGTTAGGCGCTTCCTGGGTGATAGCCACGTCGTGCGGGTGGCTCTCCTGCATACCCGATGCGGTAATGCGAGTGAACTTGGCATTGTGAAGCTGCTCAATGGTAGCAGCACCGCAATAACCCATGCCCGAACGTATACCGCCCAAGAGCTGGTAGATAACCTCATAGAGCGTTCCTTTATAAGGCACACGAGCGCTGATTCCTTCAGGAACGAGTTTCTTCACGTCGTCCTCGGCATCCTGGAAGTAACGGTCCTTAGAGCCTTTCTGCATGGCCTCGAGCGAGCCCATGCCACGGTAGGCTTTGAATTTACGGCCGTTATATATTATCGTCTCGCCAGGCGATTCTTCGGTACCAGCGAAGAGCGAGCCGCACATCACGCAGCTGCCGCCAGCCGCGAGCGCTTTGACCAAGTCGCCCGAGTAGCGCAGACCACCATCGGCGATGACAGGTATATTGCCGAATCCATTGTCTTTGAGTGTCTTAGCCACATCGTAGATAGCCGATAGCTGAGGCACACCCACACCAGCAATGATGCGCGTGGTACAGATAGAGCCCGGTCCGATGCCGACCTTCACTGCATCGGCACCTGCTTTTACAAGTTCAAGCGCAGCTGCGCCCGTGGCAATGTTGCCAACCACTATGTCGATATCTTTGTATTTTGCACGAGCCTGTTTCAACGTTTCGATAACGCCACGACTGTGGCCGTGGGCGGTGTCGATAACTATGGCATCTACATTGGCCTTCACGAGCGCGTCGATACGCTCGAATGTATTGTAGGTAACGCCTACACCGGCTGCCACACGCAGACGGCCTTTCGAGTCCTTGCATGCGAAAGGTTTGTCCTTGGCTTTAGTAATGTCTTTGTAAGTAACAAGGCCCACAAGTTTGTGGTTCTTGTCGACCACAGGCAGTTTTTCGATTTTGTATTTCTGCAAAATCTCGGCAGCCTGTTCGAGGTTTGTCGTCTGGTCAGTAGTTACGAGGTTTTCCTTAGTCATAATCTCCTCAACGCTGCGTTTCATGTCGCGTTCGAACCGCAAATCGCGGTTCGTAACGATGCCCACGAGCGTTCCGTCTTTGTCGACAACAGGGATGCCGCCGATTTTGTACTCTTTCATGATAGCAAGAGCATCGCCGACAGTCTTGTCGCGCAAGATGGATACTGGGTCGTAAATCATACCGTTTTCGGCACGTTTCACAATCTCCACCTGCTTAGCCTGCTCCTCAATGGTCATGTTTTTGTGAATGACACCAATACCGCCTTCGCGCGCAATGGCAATAGCCAAGCGGGCTTCGGTTACGGTATCCATGGCAGCGGACACGATTGGCGCGTTGAGCGTAATGTTACGCGAAAATTTTGTGCTGAGGTTAACCTCTCTTGGCAGTACTTCCGAATATGCTGGTATTAGAAGCACATCGTCGAATGTCAAACCATACGACGCGATTTTATCTTCAATAAAAGACATGTGATATTGTTATTTAAAATAAAATTGCTTGCAAAGGTAAGCAAAATTATCCACCGGCGGAAATTTTTCGGATAGTTTTTTCCCTATCTCACTATCATTTCTCTGAAGCCGTCGGTCATGGCTTCGTGCTGCACACCGAGCGAGTCTTCGTAAATGATGTAGGCTTCGATGCCGTCGAGGGTTTTGGCCAAGGCCAAAGCCTCATCGTGAGGGTAAATCATAAGTGTCGTCGAGAGGGCGTCGGTGGTGAGAGTATTGGGACCGAAAACGGTAACACTGCGAGTCAGGTTGTCGATGGGCTGACCGGTGAGCGGGTTTATCTCGTGCGAGAGGCGGCGCCCGTCGGCAGTGAAATAGTACTGGCGGTAGTCGCCCGATGTCGACAATGCACCATCGCGCATTTCGACAATGCATTGGTTGTCAGCGCCATAGGCCGTCGAGCCATCGACAGGTTTGTTGATGCCAATGCGCCAGCCGCGCCCCGAGGGGCTCTGCCCTTTCACGTGCAGCTCGCCGCCAAGCTCTATCATATAGTTGCTTATGCCGTGCCGCTCAAGCACCGACGCAGCCACATCGATGCCATAGCCTTCGGCTATGGCACAGGCGTCGAGTTTGATTCTATTGTCAGCTTTAACTATCTTATTGTCAACCATTTGCACCTTACTCATCCCAACAAATTCTCTCACACTGTCGACTTTCGAGAGTATCTGCTGGTACTCGGCAAGCGAGATGGTGTCGGAATGTTCCTTGCCAAACTTCCATAAGCGGCAAAGCGGTGCCACGGTTATGTCGAACCGTCCTTCGGACAGTTCGTAGAAATGGCGCGCCTGCTGAAATACGTGGACGAAAAACGAATCGGCACTGACATCTTCGTTGCGGTTTATGCGGCTCAGGATAGAGCTGTCGTTGTATAACGACAGCGAACTGTCGTACTCGCCAAGCAGATTGATTATCTCGTCGTTGTAGTCGGTATCTGACTGATACACAAAGTTGTAGTACGTTCCGAAAATATAGCCAGAGTCCTTCAGGTAGCCGGGCGCATCGGGGCGCCTCGAACAGGCGGCCGACACAACGGCAACCGCCACCAATACAGCTATTAACTTGCTCATTTGTTGGTCGTTGGACGTTTGTTGCGCTTAGCGTTGCGTTTGTTTTGGTCGGAACTGCGACGCCGATCGCCACGATTCTTGTCATTGAGGTTCAGCACTGGCTTCGCATCGGGCGTGTAGCGTGGACCGCGACCGAGGAACGGCGGCAGGAATTTCTTAAATATCTTTTTCTCAATGAGCTGTTCAATTTTGCCAAAATTGAACATATCGTGCTGATTGATAAAGGTGAATGCCTCGCCCTTGTTGTTGGCACGCGCCGTACGACCTACGCGGTGAACATAATCCTCGGCGTAGCGCGGCACGTCGTAGTTGATTACCAAATCTATCTTCTCTATATCTATACCGCGGGCAATGACATCAGTAGCCACTAAGACGTTGATATTGCGGTTTTTAAAGTCGAGAAGCACAGCTTCTCGATCGCGTTGTTCAAGGTCGGAGTGTATAGCTCCGACGCTGAATCCGTACGATGCCAGATAACGTGCCAAGTCCTTCACCGTTTGTTTTTTCGACGAGAAGATAATGACACTCTGATCTTTGCGGTCCTGCAAGATGTACTTCACGAGCGGCAGTTTCTGGTCGTCGTATGTCAGGTAAGCCGTCTGTCGTATGCCCTTGGCGGGTTTCGAGATGGCAATGTTTATCTCTTTGGGGTCGATGAGGATGTTTTTGGCCAATTCGCGTATCTTGTCGGGCATGGTAGCCGAGAACATCAGCGTCTGACGGCCCTCCTGCGGCAGCAGCTCCACCACCTTCATAATGTCGTCGTAGAAGCCCATGTCGAGCATACGGTCGGCCTCGTCGAGTATCAGATGGCTCACGTGCGAGAAATCGACATAGCCCATCAGAATGTGCTGCAGCAAGCGGCCTGGCGTAGAGATTACTATGTCGGCGCCCTGCTCTATGGCTGTGCGCTGGCGGCTCCACTCGCTGCTGTCGCTACCGCCATATATAGCGGTAGAACTTACTGGCACGTAATAGCCGAAGCCCTCCATCTGCTGGTCGATCTGAATGGCCAGCTCACGCGTGGGCACCAGTATCACCGTGTCGATGCCGTTGTATGAATATTGTATTATGTCGTTGATGACGGGCAGCAGATAAGCGGCCGTCTTGCCTGTGCCCGTCTGGGCGCAGGCTATCAGGTCGGCGCCGTCCATTATTATCGGTATTGCCTTCTCCTGTACTTCGGTGGCGTTCTCGAAGCGCATCGCTTCGAGACCTTCCATCAGTTCTTCATCGAAACCGAACTCTGTGAATTTCATCGCTTTGCTTTTATTTCATAATAGTTTTTTCAACTCTTCAATATCAGGCATTACACGCTGCATTTTCTGCGGCATATCTGCCATCGTTTTATATGTAGATACCCCCATAGGTTTGTTATAGTCTTGTATAACATATTCAGCAAAATCCTTATCCATTGTTTTACAAAGCACAATGCCTATAGTAGGATTCTCATGTGCTTTTTTAACTTTATCGTCTATTATTTTCAAATATGCACTAAGCTGACCAAGATAAGAAGGCTTAAACTCTCCTTTTTTCAATTCAACAACAACCAAACAGTTTAATTCTCGATTGAAAAATAATAAATCGGTGAAAAATTCCTTGCTATATACTTCCAAATGGTATTGATTGCCCACAAAACTGAAGTCCTTACCAAACGTCATTATGAAGTTCTTTATATTATGGACTATCTCTTTTTCTACCACTTTTTCGTCAATGTCTTGACTATCACGCTCGCCTATCTCTTCAACATTTATAAAATCTAAAAGATATTCATCTTTAAACATCTCTACGGCGCGCCGGGCGAGCTTTGCAGATGGTAGTTTTGATGCGAAATTATTGACTAACTCGCTTTTATGGTCGAAGTCGTCACGTTTAATACTCAAGGTAAGAGCACTGACAGAAAGGTGTTCTTGCACTGTTTTGCGTATGTAGAAATAACGTTCTTCAAGTTTTTTTACGCTCTGAAAAATCTTAATATGATGAGTGAATGGTACTTTAAAAAATTCTTCTATAGGGAAATCAACCGCATTGATTCTGAAATCGGGAATCATAATTCCCGATTTATATAATTCGGGAATAGCAATTCCCGAATTATCAGAGACTGGCAGACTCACATTTTTTTCACCTTCTTGAGATGAAGAATCTAAGAAGTGCCAGCTGTCGTAAAACTGACGCATTTTTTTAAGGCTATCTGCCGAAAAACCTCTTAAACCAGGAAGTTCCCTTCTCAGTTGTGAGCTTATAGTATCAAGCACAGCCGTGCCCCAAGTATCCTTCCCCTTTTTTGACGACAAATATCTACCGACACCGAAATATAGCGACAACTGTACTCGGTTTACTTCTTTTGCCGCCTCATACTGAAAACTTAGGACAGCATTTTTAATCGCTTCTACCGCTATTTTAATCTCTTCCGTCATACATTTTGCGTCAGTTCCATACTTCAGATTCTATTTTCCGGCTGCAAAAGTACTACAAATTATCGCTTTTGCAAAAAGGATGGATGATGCGGTGTAACTATGTTACTGTAGCTTTAACACTTGCCAGCGTCCTTCTTTTCGGCCACCTACACGGCGGAGAAATCCATGCTGCGGCAAATATTGCAAGTCGCGCTGGATAGTACGTTCTGTCGCGGAAATCTTTCCCGACATCTTTCCCGACATTTTCTCAGTGTTCGGATTTACAATCAGAACGAATGAGGGGCGTACAATTGTTTTTGAAACTCTATGTATTTATTTCGTATTTGAGCAACGTTCATTTTCAGCTTTTTCATAGCATCGGCAATCGTTCCGTATTTCATGTTTATCAACGAAGAAAGGTTGTCGGAAGTGAAATCTTGATAGCTGTTGCGCCGATACTGACCGAGAAGGAAGTCGATGAATACTTTCTGTGCGGCAGTCTGAGTTTTGTAATAGTCCTGAAGTACCAGATCCACACGCTTTTCGCGCTCTATTGGTGTGGTATTGTATGCGAGATATTCGAGCACATCAAGCAGATCGCAGTCTTCGCACCCTATGACACGCTGTATGATTTGTAGTTTTGTCTCATGGAATCCTTCGCGTTCAAGTTGTTCGAGAAGGGCTTTGCGAGTGTCGGGATGTTCCCACTTTTCCCGCAAGTCATCCTGGCCTTTGAAAAACGATGGCAGACGGCCAAAGAGTTTCTGTATAAACTCTTCTATAGTAATCTGTTCATCGCCATACTGAATGCGTTCTGTCCAAATTGTTTTAAGCTCCATGCTACGCTTATCCGACAGCTTCACAATTATTCTTTTTTTCTGCTTTGTACCAGCAGGGCAAGTGCATGGCAAGTGACCACAGACAGGACATACCTCGGGGTCATGAACACTAGGCGTTTCCGGTTCTGGCGTTTCCTGATATGGTCTCGCAGCCTTCTTGCATGTACAAGGATAATTGCCACAAACAGGGCAAAATGGGTCGCCATCCCACTCAGCGTCTTGGAAGTTGCGGCTTGCGCCTACGAAGTCGTAAATGGTGAAGTAGTATTTATCATCAAAAAGCCGGGTGCCACGACCGATTATCTGTTTGAACTCCACAATATTGTTCACCGGACGCATCAACACTATGTTGCGCACGTTTCGTGCGTCAACACCTGTTGAGAGCTTTTGCGATGTGGTGAGAATTGTAGGCAGACTGCGTTCGTTGTCCTGAAACAGTCTCAGACGTTCTTCACCTTCAGCGCCGTCGTTGGCTGTTACTCGCTCACAATAATTTGGCGCAGGGTTTATCTTATGTTGGTTTATCATGTCGCGAATGATGTTGGCATGAAGCTGAGTTGCGCAGAAAACTATTGTCTTTTCGTTCTGATTTATTTGTGATAGCATCTCCACAACGCGATGCTCATCGCGTTGGCGGATTTCTATTCTGCCATTATAGAAATCCTGCTCTGTATACGTCCTTTCGGTGTCAATCTCACCCTCAATGTCATCATTGGGGTCGTAGATATACTCGTCGATATTGCTTTGTGATATTCTGACTCGGAAAGGTGTCAGATAGCCGTCGGAAATACCTTGCTTAAGCGAGTACGTATATACAGGTTCGCCAAAATACTTGTAAGTGTTAGAGTTCTCTTTATGACGAGGCGTAGCAGTCATACCCAATTGACAAGCAAATGAGAAGTACTCCATTAGCTCACGCCATTGGCTCTCGTCGTTGGCGCCACCACGGTGGCACTCATCGATGATTATCAAGTCGAAGAAATCTGCCGGATATTGTTTGTAGTATGGGTTGCCACTATCATCATTGCACATAAAGGTTTGGAAGATAGTAAAATAAAGATGCCTTGCTGTTGGCACTTTACCATGATTCCTGCGCAACTCGTCGGGCGTTATGCGCACCTTTGCGCCATCATCGAACTGCTCAAAATCGTTAATGGCCTGGTTGGCCAGTATATTACGGTCGGCAATGAAGAGTATGCGCGGACTCTGTTCTGCTCCGTGTAAGTTCCATTTTGTCTGAAAAAGCTTCCAGCATATCTGAAATGCAGTATATGTTTTACCAGTGCCTGTAGCCATCGTAAGCAATATCCGCTTTTTGCCGTTGGCTATTGCGCCAAGTACATTGTTGATAGCGTTTATCTGATAGTAGCGCGGTTCGCGACCGCCACTGCGGTTTATATGTTCGAGGTTGAAGCGGTCGCGCCATTCGTTGACGTCGGGGAATGTCATCTGCCACAACTCCTGTGGTGTTGGGAATCGCTCTACAAACTTCTCTACAGAAGGCACTATGTACTTGCCGCGAGCATCACGCACACCCATGTCAATGAAGTAGATTTTGTCACCGTTAGTAGCGTAGGTATAGCGAATCTGCAACATTTCGGCATATAGTTTGGCTTGAGGTACGGCCACCGACACGTCTGTCTCGTCCGATTTCGCCTCTATTACGGCAAGTTTTATACCCTTATATTCAAGTATATAGTCCACCTTCTTAGGGTGGCGCGCTTTCAGTTTCTCCACCCGACCAGGCGCAATGAGATATGCGCGTTGTTCGTTGAGTATCTGACTTTCGGGCACTTGCTCCCATCCCACGGCATAGAGCGCGGGGTCTATCTTTTTCCGGCGTGTTGTTGATTCGTCCATAATTCTAAAAATCTATTGTATATTCAAGACTTATTGAATTCGATTTTATTGTTTCTGCTCTTACTACAAATGGTTCATGATTTTTTGAAACACTTATTCGCCCACTCATCATATTAAGTGTATTATTTATACTGACACGCAAATATACATTATCGCCTTTTTTAAAAGGTCCATAGGTTCCGCTCCAATCTTGGCGTGTAGCTATTTTTTTCCCTTCGTCAACATCCTTATATGTGATGTTTTTATCACATATATACACTCGTTTTTCCGTCTGCACTTCATATTTTACATAGTAGTTATCAACCTTTGTTGGTTTGTCGTCTTCATCATCGTCATTACTACAAGATGCGATAAATGTGATAGACAATAAACTTGCAAAAGCAAGTAGAAAAAATGTAATTGATTTTGTTTTCATAACGTTTACGTTTTTATTTATTCAAACACTTTTTTAAGCAATGCCTGTTTCAGGTCGTTGCAGAGAGTTATGGTTTCGGTGTAGTTGGTTTGCAATGCTTTCACATTGGCAGAGAGGGCGTCGAGGCGGGCAGCGATACGTTGCTGCTCGGATAGCGAGGGTATCTTTATTGACAAAACTTCCCACTTGCCCTTACTTATTATTGGCAATGTGGCTTGTGCGCTTGTCCCTTCCTTGATAACTTTTTGGATAAAATGTGGATGAAGCATTGCATAATAAATGTATTTATAATCATACATTTCATTAGGCGTAATAACATTAATCTGTTGATTGCAAGACACATCTCTAACACTATATCCTAATTTGCTGATTGTTGCTCCAATACACACCATAAAAATTGATTTGGCAGGAAATACTCGACCGGCATTAGCACCTAATTTGCTCAACATCTGTGTTTCATAGTTTATTCCACCTAAACCATCATAATTGATTTCAGAAGGTTTTACAAAAGGGATATAATTATCATTATAATAATCCTTGTTTGACATTGAGGGTGTACATCCAGTTTGTGTTTTGCCTAACTCTTTTAACTTCTTCTCCCCCCATCCTTCTTTCGGTGTCAACAACTCTTTTAGAGCGGCTTGAAACAAATCTTTGGCGGCTTGCAGTTGCTTTTCGGCATTGGCTTTTAGGGCTTCTATCTTCGCGAACTCGGCATCCAAACGAGCGACAATGGAATATTGGGTAGAAATATCAGGTATAGGAACTTTTACATCCCAAATATCAGGCATAAAGGGATGGTGAATACCCGTACCCTTATAACAAGACTCTATATAATCATTTTGATATAATAAACCAAAATGAACATATTTCAAATAAATGCTGTCATCTTTTGCAACACACAAAATATTCCCACTATCGACAAAATTTCCTTTATGATATTTTATATTTGCATTACCACCAGTTGGAAAAGATATAACCTCTCCTGAATTTAAATTGTTTCCGGCTAATTCTTGTGTAGTATAACCAGTAAATAGACCAGTAGCCAACAATTTCACATCTCCATTATCAACATGTAACCCTTTTAAAGTTTCCGCAGATACATGCTTGAAAGAAACAATTTGTTTTTGTTGCTCTTTTGGAACACCTTTGAACCGTTTATCAAAAACAACAATTTCTCCCAACTTCATATATTTCCATCCTTCTTTCATAGCATCTCCTTTATTTCGTTAATTAATCTTGCGGAATCGCTGTTGAGGTCGGCGATGGTGCCGAGAATGTCGGCGGCTGTGCGGGTGTCAACCACTTCGGGCTTGTTAGGATTTTTAACCGAGAGGTCGCAGTCGTCGCCAAGGTCGGCAACATTGAGAGTCCAAGAGTTTTCGCTTTCGGCTTTGGTTTTCTGCAATGCAACGAAGTCGGCAAGATCGGCTTCGGTCAATGGATTTGTCTTGCCCAGCGTGCGATTAAGGTTTAGTTGATAGTACCAAATCTTGCGCGTGGGTTCACCTTTGGTGAAGAAGAGCACCACGGTTTTTACGCCCGCACCAGTGAAAACTCCTTGAGGAAGGTCAAGAACGGTGTGCAAGTTGCACTCTTCGAGCAATTTACGACGCAGAGCAGCGGCATCGCCGTTGCTCAGGAAGGTGTTCTTTATCACAATGCCGGCGCGACCGTTCACCTTCAGCATCTTTATAAAATGCTGCATAAACATGTATGCGGTTTCACTTGTGCGGATGTCGAAATTTTGAAGCACTTCGGCACGCTCGTTGCCACCAAATGGCGGATTCGCAAGGATAACATCCTTGCGGTCGTGTTGCTGAATGGCGGCAAGGTTTTCGGTGAGTGTGTTGCCGCGAATGATGTTGGGTGCTGCCACTCCGTGAAAAATCATATTCATTGTGGCAATGATGTATGGCAAGCCCTTTTTCTCTTTGCCAAAGAAAGTTGCCTTTTGCAATGTGTCGTTGTCGGCCACCGACTTCACCTGCTCCTGCATATAATTGAACGCCTCGCAAAGGAAGCCCGCCGAGCCGCAAGCCGGATCATAAACGGTTTCGCCAATGCGCGGATTCACCACCTTAACTATTGTGCGTATGAGCGGACGCGGCGTATAGTATTCGCCACCATTGCGCCCTGCGTTGCCCATGCGGCGTATCTTATCCTCGTAGAGAACGGTCATTTCGTGCTTGTCATCGGCACTCTGAAAATGCAGCGAGTCTATCTTGTTGATAATCTCGCGCATATTATAACCACTGCTGATTTTGTTGTGCAGCTCGCAGAATATCTCACCAATCTTATATTCGAGCGTGTCCGACGAAGTGGCTGTATCTTTGTATTTCTTAAGCGAAGGGAAGAGTTTCGTGTTTACAAACTCCACAAGGTCGTCGCCTGTCATAGCATTAATGACGTCGAGTTCGCCTTTGGCGTTCTTTGGCGCTGCCCACGCGTTCCAACGGTTGAAGCCCGTAATTATTCGGCGATACTCCTTGCCGTTGAGTTCGGCTTCCTGCTCGCGCTCGGTTTCAAGGTCGTCGAGATATTTGAGAAAGAGCAGCCACGAAGTCTGCTCAATGTAGTCAAGTTCGTTGCTGCATCCTGGTTCTTTCCACAGGATGTTGTCAATCGCATTAAATGTTGATTCGTATTTCACAATAATACCAGTTTAATACGAATGCTATCTGTGTCTAAAAAAACGAAAGCCATGCAGATACCTCTGTATACAAAAAGAACGTGGGACAATTTCTTATCCAACGTTCGAGGTACCTGGCATGACCTACAGATTCGAGATAAGAAATGCCCACGCCTTACGCGTAGGCATTTGCTTATTTATTCTCAAATCTGTTCTTCTACTGCCAGGTTTCCGAACGTTTCAGATTAAATAGCAAACGCGCTAATTAATAATATGTTAAGTTTATAAAACTATTCTTTTCTTCTTCCTTTTTATTGTTTTATTTTTCCTAATCTTATTACGTTCATTTAGTGGTACAAGTTTAGCTATATTATTGCCATTTTGCAAGCGGGCAATATAAAAAAACGAGACGTCATACCAGTCCAACAGGAACGATTTTGTTTCTATCGTCGAGCGGATATGACAAAGCCGAAAGGCAAACTACCGCTCCTTCCCCCGCATTGATATTTAGAGCCGACAGTACCTTGAAGTTTTTGAGCGCCGAATTTCCAGGGTCGGCGTTTTTCTTTATCTCCACGGGGTAGGTAATGCTGTTTTCAGTGATAAGCAAATCAATCTCACCGCCATTATTATCACGGTAATATGAGAAACGGCTCCGAACATCTAATCCTTTGTTGCTGTATTGTTTTACAAGTTCAGCAACGACGTAGGTTTCGAACATTGCGCCAGCCATTGCTGAAATTTCGAGCGAACGCGGATTGTTCCACAGGCATAGGTGACACGCTAAACCTGTATCCATAAAATAGAGTTTCGGACGCTTTACAATGCGTTTGATGGTGTTTCCCGAATATGGCTGCAAAAGAAAAACAAGCCCCGAAGTAACCAGAAGCGACAGCCACCGTTCAGCAGTTTTAACATCGATTGACGCATCGGCGGCGATATTGCTCAAGTTCAGTTCCTGCCCTGTGCGGGCTGCAACACACGATATGAATTTCAAGAATGCGCTTTCCTTCTTTATTTCAACAAGGTCGCGGATGTCGCGTTCGATATATGTCTGAACGTATGCACCATAATAGTCTTCTGGCGAAAGAGTTTCATCAACAACTATTTGCGGCATTGAACCGCGATAGATACGGTCAAATACGCTTGTGATGGTTGCCGTGCTTTGTCCGTCGAACTTGTTGGAAGGCAAAAAGAGTCGTTCATTGCGGCCGTCAATCTCACATTGGCTCATTCCGTAAAGCGATGCTATTCCGACGCGCCCCGCCAGCGATTCGCTAACATTCTTCATCAAGTGGAACATTTGCGAGCCGGTAAGAAAATACTGTCCGTTTTTTCGGTCGGAATCAACCTGCATTTTGATATACGGCAGCAACTCTGGAGCGTATTGAATCTCATCGATAATGACTGGGGCTGTGTATTGCTGCAGAAAGAGTTCAGGGTCAGTCTTGGCAAGATTTCGCAGAATGGGATGGTCCAAAGTGACGTATTTCACATTGTCAGCACCGCCAAAGGTGTTTTTCATCAGCGTGGATTTACCAACCTGTCGCGCTCCTGTAACCACCACCACAGGGGAATGCGCAGCCAAGTACAAAAGGTATTCCTTGATTGTCCGTTCAATGTATGCCATATTTTCAATTTTTTATTGCACAAAGTTATACAAATTTGGAATGTCATTCCAAATTTGTATAACTTTTTTTTAAAAAAAAGAGCTGTCCGATTTTCATCGGACAGCTCTGATTATATCACTAATAACAATCTGAATTTACTCCACCACTACGAAGCGGCTGTCGCTGTTGGCGTGGATGGTGTTGTCGTACATAGCCTCGCACACCACAGCAGGCAGGTAGAACTCGCCTGAGTAAGTAGCGCAGAGGTCTATCTCGAGCTCGATGTACTTGCCGGCACGCAGCAAGTCGACATAGCTGAACACGCGGTCGTCGCGCACATCGCGGTAGCTCAGCGTGTTAGCATCGCCGCCTTTGTCGATGTAAGGCGTGCTGAGCGACTCCCAACCCGAAGGTAGTATCTGCGTGAGTACCAAGTTGTTGATGTCGGTATTCGACTTATTCTCGATAAGCACGCGAGCCTTGAAGTTGGTGCCTTGTTGCAACTTGTCAACCGACATGGCCTGACCGGCCTCGTTGACGTAGGCAACCGAAATGGATATGCGGTTCGCCGTCGGCTCTATGGTGCCTTGCGCCATTTCACCTTCGGTGATTGCGCGCACGAAGAGTTGACCCTTGCCGTTGTTCTTCACGTTTACCTTAGCCGACTTCTTGCCGTTCTCAAATGCGTTGATATTCACCACACGAGCCTCAACCTTGTCGGTGGCAAGGTTGTTGCCGTCGAGTGTAACGGCGTAGTTGAGTGTATTGTCGACGGCATTTTTGCCATAGTACTGAGCAAGTGCGAAGAGCGAGAATGCAGTCTCCTGCGTCGAGAGCCAATCGTCCGACGACAGTTTGTCCGACAGGTAATCTACACCGCTCTTTATCAGGTCGTTATCATTAATGGCGTTAGCCATTATGAGTTTGATGGCCTCGTCGCGCAGTGCGCTGCCGTATGTGTAGCCCCACGACTGCGAGTCGGAGAGGTTGTTGGTCTGACCGGCAATTGTTTTGGCCACATCGGCATGACCCGAAACGGCGTAAGCCGAAGCCAGAAGATATTTGGCGGTTTGTGTCAGTTTGGCACTACCCTCTTTCATACGGTTCATTGCACCCATCTCGGCTTTGCTTGCCAAAGCCAGCACATAGAGGCGATAGCACTGAGTGAGATCCTCACCGTGCGATTTGGTGTTGTTGTAATCGCGAGCCGCTTTGCGAAGTGCCGAGAGCAGGTTGTCTTTCATATTTCCGCTTATCAGATAGCCTTTCTTCGAAGCCTCGATGAGGAAATGTGCTGCATATACCGAGCCCCAGTCGCTGGGCGAGTTGCTGCCCGGCCAGTACGACATCAGTCCGTTGCCAAGCTGGAACGAGCGCAGACGGTTAATGCCGGCCTTCACGTTCTCTTCGGTCGATTTCTTGCGTTCGGCGCTCATCTGAGTGTAATCGCTCAGATAGAGCTGCGGGAATACTTTCGAAGTTGTCTGCTCGATGCAACCGTGCGGATAACCAAGCAGATAGCTTAGACGCGCCTCCAAGTTTATCGGGCGAATGCCCGATAACTCAATGTTGAGCGAGTTGGTGCCTTCAATGCCCGGCAGGTTAATTGTCGATGTCCAGTCTTTGCCGGCCTCCACAACCGACGAGAATACTTTCACCTGACGTTCGCTCGTAGAGCGAATGTCGATATTCGTCTCATACACAGCCTTGTCGCCGCCGGCCGATGCCGTAAGCTTAACATATCCTGTGCCCGATTTATCCTTTACTTTTATACGGAAACGAACTGTTTCGTCGCCTTGTTTGTTGAGCGTCAGTGTCTGTGTAGAACCGCCCACAACTTCCATATTATCAGAGCATTCTATCTTGGTAGATATGTTGCCAACGCCGTCTTTGGTGGCGAATACCGTTGCCGGAATATCCATCGTCTCGCCCACGCCTATCACGCGCGGCAGAGTACCCAAAAGCATTATAGGCTTGCGCACGAGCACACTCTTGTCGGTGCTGCCGTATGCACGGCCGTCGCCGGCAATAACCATCACCCTTACACGGCCGTTGTAGTTAGGCATGTTGAAGGTATGTTTCTGTTTCTTACCTTTGGCAAGAATAAACGGACCTTCGACCTTCACAATAGGCGTGAATCGGTTCACAATGGCCTTCGGGCCATTGTTGAGCGCATCGTCACCACCGATGCTGAATATCTGCTCGAGGCGACCGCCGAAAGCACCTACAACGTCCTGATACATATCCCACATGCGTACGCCCAAAGCCTCACGTGCATTGAACGCAGCCCAAGGATCAGGCGTTTTGAAATGCGTAAGATCGAGAAGGCCTTCGTCGACAATGGCCAGTGTATAAGCCATTTCGCGACCGTCTTTCTCGCTTACCGATATAGAATAGTCCGATTCTGATTTTATCTCATCGTCCATCGAAATCTCAGGATACAAATAGCTCTTAGGTGAAGTTACCTTCACCGGCTGAACGCCGTAGAGACGAATCGGCAGGTCGTTTTCGGTGTTCGAATGAGGCTGAATGAGGTTCACGCAAACGTAAGCGTTCGGGTGCATATCCTCTGTTACCGGCAGTTTCACAGTTGTCTGCTCAGCAGAGCACTCATAGCTGTCGGTCGAAAGTACTTTCGAGCCGTTGCAAACGCTGACAATGGCGCGGCTGCCTTGCGACGACGGTATTACCACACTTATCTTGTCGCCCGGCTGATATTCGTCTTTGTCGACAGTGAATTTCAGCTGCGTAGCAGCTTCGCCGCTACTTACGCTCTGACGGTTCTCCATGTAATCCCAGTCGAAATAGCTCAGCACGCCCGACTTATGGCCGCCCTGAACGTCAGAAGCAAGCACCATGTAAGTACCCCATTCGTTGTCGGCGAAGTCGAGGTCGAATTCGGCAACACCGCTGCTATTGGTTCTGAGCAAGAAACGTTTGACTGGTTTGTTGTACGAGTCAGATACGTAGTCGGCCATCTCGGAGCTCGACATCGACTCCCACCACCAATACCACGATACTTTGTATACTTCGATGGTAACATTGCGTGTCGGAGCAGTTTGGCCGTTAGCATCGACAGTAGCTATCATGTATTTGTGCTTCTTGCCTGTCGCCAGTTGGCGCCAGCCCTTTTGCGGCGATTTGACGCCAACGTAGTACTGGTAAGGCGAGAACTTAGTGCTGCTGACGTCGGTGCTGAACTCACCCGACTGCTCGTAAACTCGCGTCGTGAAGTTGCCTATGAGCATACCTGGCGCATCAGAAGCACCGCTCAAGCTGACATTAATGTTAGCATCGCCGACATTCGACAGAACACCGTTGGCAACCTGATACTCGCTGTTTGTGAATTCTGTTGCAGGGCTGTCGAACACATAGTCCTTATAATTGTCGAACTCGGTCTTTGTCGGATAGAACGTCGCCTCAATGTCGTATTTCAGATTCTTGGCACGTGAGCCGTTGAGCCACTCCGAATGAAGCGTAGCACCCAACTGGCGGTTAGCAACAATCACTTTAGGCAGTGCCAAATTGATTTTCAAGCGGTTAGGCTTAATAGTCTCAATACGCAGGTTTTTCGAGAAGTATGTGCCGCCAACGGACACAGTCGCCGTCCAAATGCCTGTCGGCACTTCAGGTTCGGTAGGAACGTCGAAGCGGTAGATACCCATTACGCTCTTGTTGCGCGTCTGGTTCGAATAAACCTGACCCATAGGATTCGACACCGAAAGGACTACTGGGTGGTCTTCTGGCAGAGTCTTCACCACTTCGTTGAGCATAAAGCCCAAATGAAGCGTATCGCCCGGACGCCATACACCGCGCTCACCGTAGATAAAGCCCTTAAGACCTTTTTGAACGACTTCACCTTTCGTATCAAATGCACTGTACGACAACGAGTTGCCACTATTTACTTTCAGATATGTCACCTCTTTGCCTTTGATAGCCTTAAGGTAATACGGACTGTTGGTTTCGTCGGCCACTTTCACGTCGGCGAAGCCCTGACTGTTGGTCTCGGCCTCGGCAATCTTCTGATTCTGATAGTTGTAAGCCTCAATCTTCACACCTGATTCAGGTTTTGCAGATGTCAGGTTGTTGACAACTGCCTTGTAAACACCGTCGGCACCGCACATGGCAGTGATGCCCAGATTGGTAGCCAGCACGTTGCGGCCTTTGGCTTTGCCATGATAGTACGAATCTTTTGTTGGATCTTCGTCCTCATCGTCCCACCAATAGCTGTAATAATCTGTATAGTAATAACTTCCGTTATTGAAGCGTTCACATTCCTCTTTGAATCTCAGTTTGTCGTTAGCCATAATCTGCGATTTCGAGAGGTTGTCGTTTTCGCATCCCGGCCAAGCCGAGAGCGACTTGTCGAACGACAGTTCGACACGATAGATAGTACCAGGTTCGGGGTTGATAATCTCCTTCAGGTCGATACCGAAATTGTTCCAACGTGTGAGGTCGGCACCGTCCTCATCGAGGAACACGGTCTTGTATGCAATAATGCGGCCC
Organism: Bacteroidales bacterium; assembly: GCA_017960905.1. Lineage (GTDB taxonomy): Bacteria > Bacteroidota > Bacteroidia > Bacteroidales > Marinilabiliaceae > W3P20-009. Next base: position 10,047 of record JAGCYH010000014.1, on the reverse strand, counting down.
ACACGTGTGAGATACGTATACTCCGAGTAGTCGTTTTCTTGCAGGAACTGGCCCATATTGTCGCTCAGCACCTTCACAACGCGTACTACCACGCCGCGCACATTGACAGCCTGGAACGGAATGATAATCTTGTCAGACGTAGGAATGATAGTGCCTTTGCCTATGAGTTTTATTTGCGGTTTGTTCTCGTTCTTGTTGATTTCAACATTCCGCATAATGTCTTTTCCGAGTTTCTGTCCCTTTTTGCTTCTGATATTCTGGCTGAGCGAAACAAGCACGTCGCCGCTTTTCCCCGCATCGGGGAAAAGGCGCAGCGTATTGCCTTTCACCTTCACCGCTTCCGACACATTGTCGGAGATGAAAGCCAGACCGTTGTAATTGGCCTTTTCGTCGAGCAGCTTCGTGAAAGCCACCTCGATGTAGCGTTCGGGGCTTGTTACGTAATTGATACTCAGCAAGTCGAATTCGTTGGTAGGAATATCCACCTCTTCGAGAACAGCAACATTGTTGTTTTCGAACACCGAGTTGTCGCCTTTGATAGTAAAGGTCTGCACCGTCGAGAGGCTCTGCACGCCGACGAGAGTCAGCGTGTGGTGATAGCCGTCGACGTCGTGCGTCCACTCGCAGTTGAGTTGCGAAGTAACATCCTTCGAGCCGCTGTAAATGCCAATGGCTTTTTCAACATCGGCATCGGACTCCACATCGGTGGTCATCACTGCCAGCTTCACATCGTAGGCGTCCTCGTTCTTTTCGTTGATGGCGAGTTCGTCGAAACGGCATCGTACCTGGCCAGTCAGAATGTCGAACGAGAATTTGAAGCTCTCGCCCTCGCCGAACCACTCAGAGAGGTCGGCATCGACCACGTACGACTCGCCGCGCTTAAAAGCGTCGGCGGGCTTGAAAGCAATCGTACGATTGTTTTCAAACGCGAATGTTCCTTCAACTTTAGGGCTGATTTTAATCAGACTCTCCAACTTTGTATAGTCGAGTTTCGAACTCTCTATATCTCTGTTGAAGATAAGATAAATAGTTGATTTGCGCGATATTGTCCCATGGGTAAACGCCTCAACGTAAGCGTTGGAGTCGATTATCGCAGACGGATTTTTGTCGCTGCACGAACTTAACACAGATAATACTATTAGCATTATATATGCTAATGTGTTGGAAATAAATTTATTCATTATACATAAATTTTAAAAAATCAACGCCAAAAATACATAATTTTTCAAGCCGTTATATCCATAACGGCTTGATTTTTTTCTTTTTTTTCAAGCGAATGCAAAAAATAGTCGGCTCATGGCGAATGCCATGAGCCGACTATAAGTATTACAGAAAACTATTATTCAATAATCACTTTCTCAGTCGATTTGCTTGCGCCTCTAACAGCCTCAACCATATAGATACCTGATTCAGGCATCAGAATCTCGGTACGGTCGGTCTTTATCGGCTGCTGCATAATCATGTGGCCCGAGATGTCGTATATCTTAGCTACGCCCGATTCGGCTGCATTGCTTCTGATTATCACTGTGTTGCCAGTAGCAAACACTTTAATGTCAGTTACAACCGGCTGCTCTTCAATCGCCGTTGCATTGCCACCGTTGTTAATCGGGTCTTCTACAACTGCGTTAGAGAGTTTTATCGCGAAACGTCCAGCTGCTATGTTGTCGGACAACGGTACGTCGTAAACCGGATTGTCGCGCAGGCTGACAGTCTCACCAGTGAGGTTGTCAATGAGGTATACGTCATCGGCAGTGTTGAACACATCAATGTTGTTGGCTTCGATGCTAACTGACTTATTAGCAGTGCCTTTCCACATATAGAGTGGCATTTCGACATCTTCAACCTCGGAAGCTTTCGGATAGTAAGCAATAGCTACTACCTTATCGCCGTCCTTCACAGCGCCTATGGCGCTGCGTTCAGCTTTGACTTCCAGTTTCTTCTCCGAGTCGCCATAGAAATATGCCGTCTGACCACCATCGCGGAATACGAAGGCCATCTCATCTCTTGGCGACTGGTCGCCAACGATAGTCAGTCGAAGCACATCGCTCTCATCGACTATTTCGGCCGACTTCAACGTTGTAGTAGAAGCCGAAGGCGTGCCCGACCATGTTATCTTTCGGTCTTTATCTTGGTCGGATACTTTGAGGCAGACAGCCTGGAATGGTGCTATGTTGTTCGCATTGCCGTTAGTAGAGACTCCTGTAGCAATGTTGAATGTTGCCCATGTGAACGCTGTTTCGCCTTTTTCTCTGATACGCATCCAAATTGTGGGGTCGACACCATGCTCTGCTAATTGTTCAGCCTTGGTATTCTTAAATGCCGTTTTCGAATCCAGAGTATACGGATACGGGTTAGCGACCCAACTCCATTCATTAGCGATGGTGATCGTCTTCGCAGATTTGGTCATCAGCTTACCACGCTGAGTCATCATATCATGCGTCAATCCTATAGTTGCAGCAACACCATAACCACCAGCGAAGCCAGCTAAAGGATCCTTAATGACAAATTGCTCACCATCATAATGTTGGAGACGATCCATAGATGACATACCCTCAATATTACTGTTATCAACTGCCGAACCTACGTAATAGATTCGATTCTGAATGAATGTACGGTTGACAACAACATCATTGCCCGAATATGCCTTATGTATGAACGAAGGCATTGCATCGTAATGGTAGTTGATGACGAACTGACCTTCATTGGCTATCTGGCCGTCGTCGGCAACAGTAAGTACGCCTGATGCACCCTCGAGAGTAACAGTAGCGCCTTGCTCTATACTCATCACTTTCACATTCGCTATAGAGTTGATTACAAGTGAATTTGGAGTACCAGCAGGTATGCTGACAGTGCTATAACGGTTAGGCACTTTACCATCGGACCAGTTGTCCTCCTCATCCCAATAGCTATTGATAGCACCTAACCAGTGCACACCTGAAGGCAACTGCGAAACTCCAAAGGCGAAGTAACGGTAACCATTGTTGTAACGCATCTTTTCGGCCAAAGTAATCAAAGTACCGTTTGATGTGTTGCCATTATAGCTGTTCCACGAAACCAACTTCCAGCCGCCATTGTACGATGCTACAGAAGTATTCTTGTCGATACCGCCGCTGCTTTCGTCCCAACGCATTTTCAGACGAGCCGTTGCCGTACTCGATGTACCTTTGACAGCCCAATACTCGTTGCCTATTGATTCTACTTCGTCGTTAGCGGTAGGCGGCAGCGTATATTCGGTGCACTGAGTGTTGAAGTAGCGTACTTCGTAATCGCCTTTGGCACTTGCAGAGCTAAGTTCGGTAAGAGCATAGCGTCCACTGTTGCCTACAGGATACTTGTATGCGCTGCTACCACCAATATTACGTATCAGTCGGCCATCGACATAACTGTTTTTGCTACCACCCGAAATGGCGTCAGTAGCTGTACTTGATATTCTGATGCTGTGGTCTTCGTCGATAGAGAGCACACCATTTTGCAAGTTCAAATTGCTTGTTACAATATCTATCTCGGAAACGACCGAAGTATTTGTGTGAAGTTCAAGACCGGCAAATGTTACTGACGAAGCAGCACCTTTAATAGTTTGTGTTTCAACACCATTGAACGACACAACACCTTTATTTGTAAACTTACCATTTTCGACAATTAAGTCTTTCGCAATAGTAAATTTATGACCCTCGTATGTAGTAACGTTAACACCATCGCGAAGAGTAACCGTACCAAGCGCAGCCACATCGACATCGCTACGCAACTTGCGAGAGCCAGTACCAGAGAATATCACATTGTTGTGATTTGCCTGATAGACAAACACTTGATAATCGGTAGTACCTGCATATTCGACTGTACCGCCATTCTCCGAGAAGAACTCTTCGTAGTTGCCGGCCGGCATAGCATTTGCCGTACGAACCACCAGTTTACCAGTACCTCTCACGTATCCGGCATTATTTCTGCTTGAATTGTTGGCATCGAGAACACCGTTCTCTTTTATCTCAACAAAACACAAGTCAAGTTTCTTGTCCGTCTCGCCCATTGTGACCGTAGTGTTATCGTCGATTACAATACCGCAACCATTGAACGACTGATCAGCCGTCTTCTGGACATCGGTCTTAGTCTTAGTACTCAAATCGTAAACATACCATACAGTGTTGTCGGACCAGTTACCAGTATGATCAGATATAAAGGTGAGCACTTGGTCGGGCAATTCGTTCTTTATACCAGCGGTATATATACCGCTGTATTTTGAATATGAGCCTTTTATGTCGTACGTCATTACAAGGAAGTCATCACCTGTAACCAGAATATCTTGAAGCGATTTATCCCACAAGCCAGTAGACATATTGAGGAATGCTCCACGATATTCATCTGACGGATAGCCGATAGCATCTGCTCGGTTCGCATAGAACTCAAGTTTGCCCTGCGACACATTGACATCGGTCGAAGAAACCGACCAATAGTATTTGAGAGCATTTCCAGCATAATTGCTATAAGCCTTAATTGCAGGATATACCTCGCTGACGCCAGCCACGACAATTGAGCCGACACCATTTGAAGCCTTGACAGAGACGAATCTTACAGGCGCGTATTTGTTCGCATTGCCTATAGGCAATACGAATGTGCGAGCGGCATCGCCAGCTTTGAAGTTAACTCTAACACCTCGGTCGGGCTCAGAGCTGTATGTCGCAATCATTCGTTCAAGACCAAAACCGTTGGGATTCGAGGTTACGACCTCGGCTGTTGTCTCGAGCAGAAGCTGGTTGCCACCAATAGAGAACTGACCATTTATAAGGTCGAGTTCACCAAGTATGGTTATAGGCAGCGCCTGCTGCGCCGAACTCGTTACGCCATGCGCATTGTCGATTGACAGATTGCGTATAGAGCCCTCGCAGTATAACGACTGGCTCTCGCTGGCGTTAGTAAGAAGCACTTTACCATTTGTGCCATTCACTTCGCAATCGGCTTCCTCATGATAAGATCCTTTCACAGTGAATGTAACATTATCCTTGAGGAACATCTTGCCGTTGGTCATGGTAAAATCGGCGTTGCAAACAGCATCATTGAAGAATGTAACATTCTGCCCCGACAATTCAACCGAGCTTAAATTAAGAGGAGAACTGCTCGTTACGTTCTGCGTTTTGGTTCCATTGAAGTGTGTAGTGTTTACACCCGAAATATAGGAGCCGTTGAATGTAGCATGTCCGCCGAGAGTAAGATCGTATCCCTCAGCTCGCAGAGTGCCGTTATCCACCAAATCACCTTTAATGGCAACATCGCTTAGCATAGAGACCGTAGTACCCGTGCCGATAGATACTTTGCTTAACGCTTGTGAAGCGTTAACCTTGAATGTGCCGAGGTTGTCGGCAATATTGATTGCCGACTCGGCATGTAACGACGAGCTACGCGGGCAGTAATACAAACTTGCATTTGCCGAAGTGCTAGTAGCAACGTTATTTATGTTAAATACAGAGTTGCGTTTTGTAGTTACAGAACCCATGCGGAAATCCAACACACCAAATATGCCGAATACCTTACCGCTATTGATATTAACAATAGCGTTTTCGTTCATAGTAACTGTAATGTCAGCATCACTCTCGTAAGGGGCAAATTGCGAAACAGTAAGCACGCCTCCGTTGCCGACCTGCATTTTGCTACCTTGCTCATAACCGATAGCCGACAAGGTGTTGCCATTGTTCACGGTAAAGCTGCCCTTCTCTACAGTCAGTGCGCCCGCCAAACGAACACGGCCATCGTTGCCCGATGTCGCTATAGCGACATTGGCATTGTTGAGCACCTGAAGCTTGGCTTCGGCAGGTATATCGAATACGTCTTTTGCTGCGGTACTCTTCTTTCCCATATATTCCAAATCATCGACACAACTTTGCCAAGTCTTTTCGCTAGAGAAATCTTTAAGAATCATCGGTGAAGCCGTTGCGATACGGAGCTCACCTCGCAAGAGGTGTATCGAGCAGTTGCCGTTGGCATCGCCAACGGGAATATCAAATTTAACAGCCCTATTGGCAAGATCGCGGCAAATGACTATATTCTGAATGTTGGTCCTGCCAGCGGTAGCCGAGCCACTAACATTAGAGACAGCATCATTGAGCATACCACCGCAGAAGTAGAATAAATTATTACCCGTTGTTGTCAACACGCCATTATTAGTAATACCGCCAGACAGCATTGTGACAGACGACAACGACATCGTACCATTATTGATAATATTTCCACCAATCGAGAATGTACCTTCATTATTTCCCGTAGTGCCAAATACTGAACCTGCTGCGCAAACAACATCTTTTGCTACCGAGAGCGAACCGCAATTACCACCGTCAAAGTTGTACACGAAGTTGCCGCGTTCAAGCTCCAAGTTACCGTTTACTTTTATCTCCTTATTGCCCGGACATTGGATGGTGAATGATTTCGTAGCAGCGTTACTTGTAATTTTAAGATTTGGATATTCGGTCAGGAAACTATTAAAATTGTATACAGAAATGATATTGTTGTTAACCATATTGTATATAAAGGTAGCCTTGTCGTTCGAACAGAAGTCGGTATAAACCGATTTGGTAGTCGGCTTATATACTTCGGGCGCTTGAGTGCTCTTCACATATTTATACTCTATAGTACCCTCGCCGGCAAAGCGAGAAATGTCCATATTGCTTATATCGTAATTTTCATTTACTTCTATAATAAGTTTACCTCCTGCTTCAACTTCGATGGTACCGGCACGTGCTGCTCCGGTTCCATCACTTACCCAACCTCCAAATAATATTACATCTCTATAATGGTACAATGTAACGGTGGAGTTAATCGTTATGGTATGCCCCGACTTGATAACCACTTTATCGTCTAACGAGATATGGCCTCCTATATGTGTTGTGCTTCCATCACTCCACAATTGGTCTTTCCAGTTGCCGCTTTTTGTTGTTTGATAGACTTTCGACTCGGTATTCCACCAAGTTGCCAACAAGCCCGAACCTATCATATACATACCAGATGCGACTGACCTAAAAGCCACATCGGAATTCTTTCTGACAGATACTAACCCCGAATCCCAAACATACTGACTGCCACACGCATAACAATGAAGTCCCAAAAGATTACCCGGGATAGAGATGTTGTTACTATTGGGTATCCTACAAGAATAAGTGTTGGTATTATTACCATCTCCGTAATCGGCGCGAGTGGAATATATAACCCAATAAAAATTCACCCCGTCATCAAGATTAGGATTCTGACCATATACAGCAGCGCCAGTTACAAAATCTCCAGCACTTGTGTATTTTATTGTAATAGGACCATACATTCCGTTAGTACCGACTGGCAGTATTTTTCCGGAAGTGGCAGGCACTGTCAGACCGCCGGCACTTGTAGAGTTGTCGGTAACGAACATTCGCGAAGTACCCCAACCACTTGTGGCTAGGTCGGTATTAACCTTGAGATTAAATTCCTGTAAGGTGAATAAAGCATTCGTAGAGAACGTTACGCTTTTAAACTCAGTATTGCTGAGCAGTTTAACACCTTTAGAGTTATTAATAGTGAGGTCTGCTTCGGCAAAAGCGAGGCATTTATCCTCAATAGTCTGCTGTGCGGTACCGCACAGTTGGATAGGCCCTGCCACCTGACCCAAATTAGCGTAAACAGTTCCGACAATCTTCATCGGCGTACCAGAGGCAATGGTAACTTTGGCCGTCGCCTTAGTCTTCTTAAGATAAAGGTTCGGAATGTTAACAGCACTGCTGAAAGTACCATTGTTTGCGCCATCGAGGTATACGTTTTTATCGCTGCCGAGAGTAAGTGTACAATCAGAAACAACAGAAAAATTGCCACCTACATAAAGCTCATCAAATAAATTACCGCTCTTTCCGCAACTAAGAGTACTATTGCCATTGATTGTAAGGTTTTTAAGAACATGCACATCGGCAACAACAGGAATGCCATTGACAACCGCTCCGTTGTATCTCATATTATCAGGACGGAGCGAAGAAACCTTCGCTCCGCCACTGATAGTGATATTATAAAAATTCACATCAGGCGCGAAGAAGGAAAAATCAGTCAGTTTGTTCGATTTGAAAACAATCGTACCGCCCGAAACTACAGATTCGATTGGCGTATAGTCGTTTTTTGCAAGCCACATACCTGTAATGCCTTTGTAAGCAGTGGTACCATGTTGTACAGCCATAGTAAACGTACCGCCCGACATCAGGAATTTAGAATCATCGCCTAGAAAAAAATCCTTGTTACTGTGAGAGTTGACCCAACGTGTATTCGGAGTAACATCAATAGAGACTTCGCCACCAGTCTGTTCATAAACAAGACCTCGCGATTTATTATTCTTAGTCCAACTAACTATACGAGGAGCCTTAACAACACCGCCAGAGATGGTAATACGCGAAGCAGCTTGAGTAGGAGTACCTTCAAATGGTTCAACAGCCAAAATACCCCAAGAGCCTTCAGCAAGTATAAGTTCCCCACCCATCACTTCAAGTTCGCCAGCAACAAGTACATTACCTTTGAGCGTTCGATTATTGCTATATGTTTCACTACCAACATTAACATTAGCTCCTGCAATAAGTACTTTCGCACCTTCAGGAATATACATAGTTGCACTATTGGCAGTAGGCTCATCTTCAGCATATCCACTACTCTGTACACTTTGATTAGTACCCCATGCGCTAATAGTCAGTCCGCTACCAAGCTTCAGCACACCACTCTTTGGCACCCAAGGCAAATCAGTATACGACGACAAATTAGCAGTTCTGCCGAGCATATTGATACTGCCATTTACTTCTGCCGTAGCCATATTCGACTTTTCGCATACAAATTTGAACAGATTAGCCGTGCCATTTTGAGTGAAGACAGCATCTTGATTCCCAATCATAGAGAGCACCACTCTGTTTGAGAGAGTAGTGTTATTTTGAGAATAAGTTGGCTTTGTACCTGACGCAAATATCAAGCTACCATTGTTAGTAATATCGCCAGCCACAGAAACATAACTTTCCTGATTGCTTACACTAGTAATAGTAGAGTTCTGCTCAACAGTAAGATTGCCATTAACTGTCAGCGTATACGAACCTGTATTACCCGTATTAGAAGTAATAGTGGCACCATTCTCTACAACGAGATTGCCATTAACTGTGACATTATCTTTCAGTCGTGCCACAACACCATTACCAGAGAAACGGACACCGCCGCCGTAGGTTTTGTCTGTAATGTTAAGGCTGCAAGTAAAGGCCGAAACACCAGTGAAGGTATTGGTTGTTGCAATAATGTTGTTTTCCTTGGCGTAAACTATTTCTCCTTCGCCAGACAAGCTATTAACGGTAATTGTATAGTTATAGTCAGAGGTAAAAATCAAAGTACCTTTGACAACCAATTCATCAAGAACCAGATCTTGAGTAAGGTTGTAGGTCACAGTTCTACCGGCCAACACAACCACTCGGTCGGTCGCAGAGCCACCTGTAGAGGCAACACCTGGAACGACATTACCATCGTTGTGGAAAGAGCCACCTTCGGAAGTAGTCCACGAATCTGACTCACCCCAAACACCTTCAGTTTCAGCAAAATAATAAGTATTCTGCGTACCTTGCGCAGTTGCTGATAAGCTTATTAATAAGCTAATTAGAAACGTTGATAGTTTAAATATATTCATAGTCTTCAAGTTTTTCAATTAATAATCTCCATAAGGAACTGCAAAATTACTGCCAAAAGTCCAAACAGCCACTATAAGCATAGTTAAATTATGTTACTCAGGCTGCTCAATGTGCATTTTTTATTTGTTGTACGCAGAAGCAATGAAAAAGTGATTGGACTTTTAGTTAAAAAAAGCATAGAAATAACAGATAATACAAAGGATTTTGAGACTGAAACTTCTAAATCAATCACGGAATAAAAACAGAAAGCGCCCCGCAGCGTAAGCTGCGGGGCGCTGTGTTTTAAAAGGGCGGCTACCTACTCTCCCACATTGTGGTGCAGTACCATCGGCGCAAGCGGGCTTAACTTCTCTGTTCGGGATGGGAAGAGGTGGATCCCCGCCGCTATAACCGCCTTAATTCC
>JAGCYH010000013.1 GCA_017960905.1 Bacteroidales bacterium | reverse complement strand
TGAGTATGTCCGCATCAACAAAAACACCAATCTCGGCGACTTCAAGCAGACCCTGCGCAACAACGAAGTGTACTATATGATTAACAAAGCACTGAAATAAAATGACCTCAAAACAGATAATTGAGACAGGAAAAGCCATTCTTGGTATAGAGTTTGGCTCAACCCGCATAAAGGCTGTCTTGATTGACGGCGACAACAAACCTATCGCGCAGGGCTCGCACGAGTGGGAAAACCAACTCGTCGACGGCTTGTGGACATACAGCATCGACGCCATTTGGGGCGGTTTGCAGGATTGCTACGCCAACCTTCGCGCCGACGTTAAAAAACAATATGGCGTTGAAATTGAGAACCTTGCGGCCATCGGCATCAGTGCAATGATGCACGGCTATATGGCTTTCGACAGCAAGCAGCAGATTCTGGTGCCGTTCCGCACTTGGCGCAACACCAATACTGGTCAGGCGGCTGCCGAACTGTCGAAGTTATTCAACTACAACATTCCGCTTCGCTGGTCGATTTCGCACCTTTATCAGTGCATTCTGAATGGCGACAAGCACGTGGCCGACATCGATTTTCTGACCACGCTGGCAGGTTACATTCACTGGCAACTCACTGGCGAGAAGGTTCTTGGCGTGGGCGATGCGTCGGGAATGATTCCTGTCGACCCGAAAACCAAGACCTACGACGCCGCAATGGTTGAGAAGTTCGACAAACTAATTGCGCCAAAGAAGTTGGGTTGGAAGTTGCTCGACATTCTGCCAAAATCGCTTAACGCAGGTGCCGATGCTGGAAAACTCACCGCCGAAGGTGCCAAACGTCTCGACCCATCGGGACACCTGAAAGCAGGCATTCCACTTTGTCCGCCTGAAGGCGACGCTGGAACTGGAATGGTGGCCACCAACGCTGTTAAGCAGCGTACGGGCAACGTCTCGGCAGGAACATCATCGTTCTCGATGATTGTGCTCGAGAAAGAACTCTCGAAACCTTACGAGATGATTGATATGGTGACAACACCCGATGGCAGCCTGGTGGCAATGGTTCACTGCAACAACTGCACGAGCGACCTGAACGCCTGGGTTGGAATCTTCCGTGAGTTCGAAGAGTTGATGGGTATGAAAGTTGATATGAACGAACTCTTTGGCAAACTCTACAACAACGCCCTCACTGGCGATGCCGACTGTGGCGGACTGCTCTCGTACAACTACATTTCGGGTGAGCCTGTTACTGGCCTTGCCGAAGGACGGCCTCTGTTTGTGCGCTCGGCTAACGACAAGTTCACGCTTGCCAACTTTATGCGCGCGCACCTTTACGGCTCGGTTGGCGTGCTCAAACTCGGCAACGACATCCTGTTCAAGCAAGAGAACGTGAAAGTTGACCGAATCACTGGACACGGTGGTTTGTTCAAGACCAAAGGCGTTGGGCAGCGTGTGCTTGCCGCAGCCATCAACTCACCAATCTCGGTAATGGAAACTGCCGGCGAAGGTGGTGCTTGGGGTATCGCACTGTTGGCTTCATACTTGGTTAACAATGCTCAAAAGCAAACTTTGGCCGATTGGCTCGATGCAAAAGTTTTTGCAGGAAACACTGGCGTTGAGATTGCCCCGACCGCCGAAGATGTTGCAGGTTTCAACCGCTACATCGAGAACTACAAAGCCGGCCTGGCTATTGAGAAAGCCGCTGTTGAAGCGAAGAAGTAACAGTGATTCTTTTTCAGTAATAAAAAAAGCGACGGAAAATTCCGTCGCTTTTTTTTCTGAAAAAAAACTATTTAAAGAAAAAAAAGATATATTTGCGAAAAAAAAGATACAGAAATTATTAAAACACTAAAAAACAATAATTTACAATAAATTCTAAAATTAAAATGAAAAAAGTACTTTTTAGTTCGATGATTGTTGCTTTGTTTTTCGCATCGTGCTCAAAAAAAGCCGAAACGACAGAAGCAACGCAGCAGATTGGCCTGACAGCCGAACAATTCGGAACTGCTCAAGTCGATGGTAAAGACGTGAAACTCTTTACATTGAAAAACAAAAACGGCATGGTAGCGCAAGTTACCAACCAAGGCGCTAAACTCGTAACTCTCTATGCGCCAGACAAAGACGGCAATTTTGCCGATGTAGTTCTGGGCTATCCGACAGCTGCCGAATATGCAGCTTGCAAAAACGGCACACCGGGCGTTGGCGAGCCTTTCTTCGGCGCTACTATCGGTCGCTACGGCAACCGTATCGCCGGTGGCAAATTCACCATCGATGGTGTTGAGTATCAGACAGATCTCAACGAAGCCGGCGTTAAAACGCTTCACGGCGGCCACCTCGGTTACTTTGCTGTGATGTTCGACGCTAATCAGATTTCCGACTCGGCTATTGAGTTCACATATCTTTCGCCCGACGGCGAAATGGGCTTCCCCGGAAACCTCAATGTCAAGCTCGTTTACTCGCTTGAAGACGACAACAGCATCAAAATCACCTACGAGGCCACAACCGACAAACCTACCGTTGTCAACCTGACCAACCACTCGTTCTTCAACCTTGCTGGCGAAGGCGCTGAGACCATCTACGACCACGTGCTCAAGATCAACGCCGACAACATCACTCCGGTTGACGAATTGCTTATTCCGACAGGCGAACTGATGCCCGTCGCAGGCACTGCGTTCGACTTCAACACACCACGCGCCATCGGCGACAGCATCGACGCCAACCACGAGCAGATTAAACTCGGCGGTGGCTACGACCACAACTACGTCATCTCGGGCGAAGCCGACGAAAACGGCTTGCGCGAGATTGCTGTTGTGAAACACCCTGCTTCGGGCCGCGTGATGACGGTTATCTCTAACGAACCGGGCGTGCAGTTCTACGCTGGCAACTTCCTCAACAACACACAGAAAGGCATCAGCGGCAAGACTTATCCGCGCCGCTCGGCACTCTGCCTCGAGACTCAGCACTTCCCCGACTCGCCCAACCACGACAACTTCCCTTCGACAGTTCTCCGTCCGGGCGAGACTTACAACAGCGTTTGCATCTACAAATTCTCTGTTGAGAAATAATTCTCTGTAAAAAATACGTCAAAGGCTGTCTGGATTTATCCGGACAGCCTTTTTTTTGACCTTTCGGTCAAAAAAGTCCGCAAAAAACTGAACATTGCTATATTAAATGCTTATCTTCGCATCGTAATTGTTTGGCAATATAATGAGAATCTTTTTAAGTGTCTTATTATTAACGCTTTTGTTAGCTTCGTCGTGCTCAAGAAAAGCCGACAGCGACGAAACGAATGAACATCGAAAGCAGATTAATCTGCTTTTGAAGAATTGTCATCACGATATCGATTCAATCCTGCATCTTTCCATAGAGTTCAGCAAAGAGAGCGACTATCTTGGCGTGCTGCTGTCGTACAGCGCCATGGGACGCGCGAGTCGTGAGAACGCCGAGTTTACCGAGGCGCTCAAATATCACAAAATGGCCCTCGTTGTCGCCGAAGCCATTGCCGACACTGTGGAAATGATTCAGTGTAACAACGACATAGCCACCAACTACCGCCGCTTGGGCATTCTCGACGAGGCGTCGGCCTACCACTTCGCCGCCCTCACGCTGTGCGACTGCTACAGCGACCGTAGGTCGCCGTCGTCCATAAAAAACAAGGTTAAAACGCTCAACGGCATTGGCAATATCTACCTAACACTCGGCAACTTACAAGTTGCCGACTCGGTATTCCGCGTTGCTCTGCGCGGTGAGCAAATGCTCGACAGCGACCTCGGACAGGCCATCAACTACGCCAACATCGGTTCTATTTTTGAAAAACGCGACATGCTCGATTCGGCAAAAGTGTACTACGAGAGTTCGCTCGCATACAACGAAGCGGCCCACTCTGACCTCGGCAGAGCGCTATGTTACATACACTTAGGCCATTTATCGGAAAAAAACAACGAAATGCAGGACGCCATTGCCAACTACAAGGAGGCGCTGGGCATAATGAACAACTCGACCGACCACTGGCACTGGCTCGAAGCCTGTCTGGCTCTGGCCAACGCATACTACGTGCTCAATGACTTCGAACATACCCGAGTGCTGCTGCACTCGGCTCTCGACATCGCCCGCCACACCAAGTCGTGGGACTATCTGGCTGTAGTGCACAAGCTTTATTACCAGATGTATGAGAAAAACGGCGACTACAAACGCGCGCTCAACGAATTCCGCTTGTCGTGCGCCTATTCCGACAGCATCAACAACAACGAAAGTGTTAGTAATCTGATAAATACGCGTGTGAAATACGAACAGGCAAAGAGCTCGCAGCAGATTTCGGAAATAAGCAAGTCGCTCACCGAAGAGACCAACACGAAGACGCTCATTCTGGTGCTTTCGTGCGTGATGGCACTATTCTTCGCTACCGCAATATACTCAATGTGGAACGCACTGAAAATCAGAAAGAAAAGTGAGCGTGCGCTGATAAAAATGGAGCAAGCACGCAACAGTTTCTTCACTAATATCACACACGAATTCCGTACACCGCTCACGATAATTCTGGGTCTTACCGACAAACTCAAGTCGCAATCGGACACGAAGCAGACCACCGACACGCTCAACACCATCAGCCGTCAAGGTCATAATCTGCTCGAACTGATTAACCAACTGCTTGATATTTCGAAGATTAGCTCAGAAATAGAAGAGCCCGACTGGCACGTGGGCAACATTGCCGCGCAGATTCGCATGATAGTCGACAACTACAAAGTATATGCGCGTCAGAAGGTTCTGACGCTTCTGTTCGAATCGGAGCAAACCAATATCGAAGCCGACTTCGTGCCGTCGTACATCATCAAAATTGTTACAAATCTGATTTCTAATGCGCTGAAATACACGCCGAAAGGCGGAACGATAACCGTAAGGGTATCGGCCGACAACGACACCGTAACACTGCGCGTCAGCGATACTGGCGTGGGCATGAACGAAGCCGACATAAAGCACATCTTCGAACTCTTCTACCAGGCGTCGAACAGCGAAGGCAAAGGCGGCAGCGGCATCGGACTGCCACTTGTGAAACAACTCGTTGAGAAAGTCAATGGCACTATTACCGTCGAAAGCAAAGAGGGACAAGGAACCACGTTCGTCACTGTGCTCAAACGCCATCAGAACCGAACGGGACTGAAACGCTGGGAATCGAAAGACGTAACCGACAAAGAAGACGAAAACGTTGACAATCAGACCGATACAGAGAAGCAAATCGCCGAAGGCGATTTGACCGACATACAAACCGACGACAAATCGATGCCGCTTGTGCTTGTTGTCGACGACAACACCGAAATAGCCTCGTACATTAGCGATGTGCTTAAGACACAGTACAATACGTCGATAGCCGAGAACGGTGCCGAAGGTATCGAAAAGGCCAAGGAGCTCATGCCCGACCTGATTATCACCGACCTTATGATGCCCGAAGTTGACGGCCTCGAATTGTGCCGCACTATACGCGGCACGGGCTCGCTAAGCCACATTCCGATAATTGTCGTAACGGCCAAATGCACCGACGAAGAGCGCATCAAATGCTACGAAGCCGGCGCCGACGCATTCATCGTGAAACCGTTCAACACCGAAGAACTACAAGTGCGTGTGGCATCGCTCATTGCGCAGCGTAAATCGCTGCGCAGCAAATTCTCAAGCCCACTCTTCACCGACAAAGAGCCTATCGACCTCGACACTGCGTCGGCCACAGCCCTCGACGCCGAGTTCGTGAACAAGATAACCGACATCATCTACGCACAGCTGCCCAACCACGACTTCGGCGCCGACCAACTGGCGCAGCGAATGTGCATGAGCGTGTCGCAGCTCAACCGTAAGACTAAAGCCCTAACGGGCTTTAGCACAGCCAACTACGCCATGCAAATACGCATCGAAAAGTCGAAACGCGAGCTGGCCCTCACCGACAAGCCCATTGCCGACATTGCCGACATTTGCGGTTTCGCCGACTCGAGTCACTTCACGCGCGTTTTCAAACAATATACTCAAATGACGCCGTCGCAATATCGCAAAGCGCCTAAAGAAGTCGAGTAAACAACTGAAAATAAAACAGTTAGCATTTACGGGTGGTTTTTCATCCAATACAATAAAAATATTGAGCTCACATACCGATTTTATTTTTTATAATTCAGAATTTTTTGTTATTTTTACGCCTCTATTTGCACAATACGCTTAGATGAATAAAATATTAATAATCAGTTTCTTGTCTGCACTGATATGTCAGGATATCTCATCGCAGACATCGATGGCATACGATGCCGCAACAACAGAATATAACAACGCTATGCAGTTGTACGAAGCCGGGATGTACGGCTCGGCACGCACGGCATTTGGCAATTTCATTGCCAAATGGGGCGACTCACAAAGCGTTCTGACCGAAGAAAGCAAGTATTTTCAGGCCGTATCGGCCAAAAACCTGCGCAACGCCGATGCCGTTGCGCTGATGAAAGACTTTGCCGACCGATGCGCCACAAGCGTTCACCGCCACGAGATATTTTACCATCTCGGCGACTACTATCTCATTGATGGTAAGATAAATAACGCTCTCACGTGGTTCACCAAAGCCAACGCCGACCTCGTTGGCAATGATTTGCGCAGCGACCTGATTTTCAAAACCGGCTACTGCTATTTCATGCGCGGAAAACACACGCGCGCATTGGCACAATTCGACCAACTGCGCGGCAACACAGGCAAATACGCCAGCGCGGTAAAGTATTACCGCGCACACGTCGATTATGAGAAAGGCAACCTCGACGAAGCCGTGAAAGTCTTTCTCGAACTCGAGAAAGACGAAGGATTCAGCTCTGTAGCACCATATTACATAGCCCACATCTTCTATCTGCAAGGCCATTACCCCGAAGCCATACGCTACGCAGAACCGTTGGCACAGGGCGACAACAAAAAAGCCGTCGACATGGTGCGCATCGTGGCCGACAGCCGTTTCATGATTGGCGAATACAACAAAGCTATCGAAAGCTACAACGACCTGATACACAGAACGAAAAAAGTATCACGAGCCGACTATTACCACCTCGGCATGTGCAAATACTACGTCGGCGAGTACGACGATGCCGCACAGAATCTCTCGAAAGTGACCAACGAGCGCGACGAGCTGACACAGAACGCCTACTACCATCTGGCCAACTGCTACATCAAACTCGACGACAAGAAACGCGCACGCACCGCCTTCGACGCCGCTTCGAAATACGAATTCGACAAAGCCATTCGCGAAGACGCTCATTTCAACAAACTCAAACTCGCCTACGAACTCAGCTTCTCGCCGTTCGACGAGATTATTACACAGTTTGTCGAGTTCATCGACACTTATCCGAACAGCGATAAAGTCGATGAGGCTTACGACTACATTGGCAAGGCGTTTGTAACAACCAAAAACTACAAGAAGGCTCTCGCCACAATGGAAAAGATTCAACACAAGAATCTTAACGTTTACACGGCGTTGCAGCGTCTGTCGTTCTACCGCGGCCTTGAGCTCTACACCGACACAAAATTCGCCGACGCTATTGAGTTTTTCGACTACAGCCTCAAATACGGCGACTACGACGCCAAACTCAAGGCTCGCGCAAACTACTGGAAGGCCGAGAGCCTATACCGTATGGGGAAAATCAGCGAGGCCGAGAAACTCTACTCTTCGTTCATAAAACAGATGAGCGCAAGCGAACTCGACGAGTTCACCACTTGCCACTACAATTTGGGCTATACGAAATTCAACCAGAAGAAATACGACGAAGCATTCAACTGGTTCCTGAAATATGTATCGTTAAACGTTGATAACAAGCGCTTTAAGTCCGATGCATACAATCGCCTGGGCGATTGTATGTACGTGCAGCGCAACTTCAAACCGGCTGTCGAATACTACGACAAAGCCATCGCCACTTCGTCGGAAGTGGGCGACTATTCGATGCTTCAGAAAGGCATCTGCCTTGGTCTGCAGAAAGACAACCGCGCCAAAATCACACAGTTGCAGAGTCTGATTGAGAAATATCCGAAATCGCCATACTGCGACAATGCATACTACGAAATAGCGCGTGCCTACGTGGCTCTCGACCAGCTGAAAGACGCCATTTACAACTTTAAAGTTGTAAAAGAGCGTTACCCGAAAGGCAGTCTGGCACCCAAAGCTATGCTGCAGCTCGGTCTGCTCTACTACAACAACGGCGAGTACGACAATTCGCTCGCCTTCTACAAGCGCGTTGTCAACGAATATCCGGCCACGCCCGATGCCATCGACGCTCTGGCAGGTCTGAAAAACGTATATATGGAGCGCGGCGATTTCGACGGTTTCATGGCATACACCTCGACACTCGGCAGCTTCGCGAAAGTCGAGCTGCATGAGCGCGACTCGCTCATGTTCACCAGCGCCGAACGCCTTTACCTCAAAGGCGACTTCGACCAGGCGCAAAGCGCCTTCGAACGCTACATGTCGGCTTTCGCCGACGGACGCTTCGCTACTGGCGCTTGCTTCTATCTGGGTGAGTGCAACTACATGAAAGACAACATCGACAAGGCTATCGAAATGTACACCTACGTGGCCGAAAAACCACGCAGCATATACACCGAAGACGCGCTCTTGCGCGGCGGCGAGCTGCTCTTCAAAACTGAGAAGTATTCGGCTGCTGCTGAGATGTTTACACGTCTCGAACAAGAAGCCGAGGCTTCGGCCAACAAGACCGAAGCCATCATCGGACAGATGCGCTGTGCTCAACGCCTTGGCGACAGCGACTTGTGTATACAAGGCGCCGACAAGGTCATTCAGATGCCCGAAGCTACGCCCGAGATATTGCGCGAAGCTAAATATCTGAAAGCCAAATCGTTGATACAATCGCAACGCGCCGTAGAGGCTACGCCTCTGCTGCGCGAACTCGCCGAGAACACCAAGAGCGTCGAAGGTGCCGAAGCAAAATATCTGCTTGCGCAAATGTACTTCGACAACAACGACCTCGCTAAGGCCGAAAAAGAGGTGTTCAACTACGCCGAAAACGGCACACCGCACCAGTACTGGCTCGCTCGCAGCTTTATCCTGCTCGCCGACGTCTATCACGCACAGGGCGATGACTTCCAGGCTCAGCAATACCTCGAAACGCTGCGCGAAAGCTACACTGGCACCGACGACATCTCAAGCATGATCGACAAACGGTTCAGCCAATGGAAACTCAACAACGCCGCTAATGCCGAATAAAAAAACAATAATTTTCTGACGATAAATGACTGTAAATATGAGACTTAAATATATAGGCGCAATATTATTGGCAAATGGTCTTTGCGCGAACGCGCAAGACACTATTCCGGAAACCATCGAACGCAACGTCGAGGTTGTAAACACCTATCTGCCAACTATTTCGAACCCGCACAAACTGCAGGCCGAACCCACAATGGACGACACAATGTCGTACAAGCCGACATTTAACTATACAACACTGACGAAAGTTCAGACCGTAAAGACAACACCCGACAGCCTTTCGGCGGCCTCCATGTCGTTCAAAGCCGATGAAAGCCCCTACCGCGCACTGCTCAAGGTTGAGGGCGGCAATGTGCTCGCCGCCGGCGAGCTATTCTACAACATTGGCAATTCCGACATCTACCACCTCTCGCTCAATGCCGGTCATTCTACTGCCTACGGCAAAGTGAAACTCACTAACGATGAGAAAGTTAAAGCACCGTATCACGACACTTGGGCCGGTGCCGATTTCAACCGTTTCTTCAAGAAACACGTGCTCGGTCTTGACCTTAATTTCCGCAATCAGGCTTACGAGTACTACGGACTGCAAACCATCGAAAACCGTAGGCTGCTATCCGACGTCGACACAACAAAGCTTATCGATGCCGAGACACTGATGAACGAGAAAAAACAGCGCGCTACAAAATTCGATTTCGACGCTACGTTCGACAATAGCATTGCCGAACCGCGTGAATTTGTAACTTACTCTGCCAAAGCTGGTTTCGGCATTTTCTCAAACAAAACAGGCGTTAAAGAAACCGATATCCGTTTCGGCGCAAAAATACGTTTCCCGATAAAGAAGAACTACTTGTTCGACGCTTCGGTCGATGTCAACAACTTCAAAGTCGCCGTACCCGACAAATACGACGCAACCATCTACTCGTTCAAAGAGCGCAAACATACCGACATTAGCATGAAACCGCACTTCGGACTCGACTTCGACAACGCAAAACTGCGTGTCGGCTTCAATTTCATATTTGAATTCGGCGACGAGGAAGACAACCTCTACATGCAGCCCGACATGATGCTCGACTTCAATATCGCTGGCGATATTGTGTCGTTCTACACAGGCATCATCGGCGGTTACAACGCCAACAGTTTCCGCTCGCTAGTCGAGCGGAACCCGTATCTCGCTCCCGACGCCTGCAACTATGTTTGGCGCGCCGAATACAACAAATACACCAAATTCGATGAAATGCCCACCACACAGAACCCTATCCGCCTTGTGGCCGGCATCAAATCACGCTTCAGCCGAAGCGTGGCCATGCACTTGGGCATCGACTACCGCTCGTTCGACGACGAGATTTTCTTTGTAAACAAAGTTTATAATTCTCTGCCGATTCTCTTTATGCCTTCGCCCGACCCTTACCCTATTTCGCCTGCTCATACAAACCGTTTCGCTATGCTTAGCGACAATGGCAAACTCTTCATTGCCCACGGCGAATTCAACATCACACCGACCGACAAGAGCCAGATTGTGCTGCGTGCCAACTACTACAAATGGCAGCTCGACTACCTTGAAGAAGCCTGGTATCGTCCGCAATTCGATCTGAGCCTCGAGACGCGCTTCTATCCAGCTGACCGACTGCTTGTTACGGCCAACGTTGATGTGCTTGGCAATCGGTATGCTTATAACCATTCTACACAAAGCAAAGTCAAACTCGACAATATATTCGACATCAATCTCGGAGCCGAATACTTCCTGACAAGCCGTTTGTCCGCATTCGCCAAACTGAATAATCTTGCTTCGCAAGATTATCAGCGCTGGCTCGGCTACTCATCGCACAGAATAAACGCCCTCGCGGGAATCTCGTTCAAGTTCTGACATACCATCAATAAGCTTATAACCAATCATTTACCGCCGTGCAAACGAATGCCAAGCTATTGTTTTTCATTATCGGCCTGATGCTCTTTTTCGAAGGCCTGATAATGCTTGTACCGGCGTTCGTAGCTCTCTACTACGGCGAGCCCGACAGCATGGGCTTTTTCGTCTCGACGGTGATTACCGAAACCGTAGGTTTCGTACTTGCTTATTCGCTTCGCCGACACTCGACAAACATCTCAAAACGAGACAGTTACCTGCTCGTTGTGATGGTTTGGTTCATCTTCGCGTTATTCGGCACACTACCCTACCTGCTATCGGGCTTCACAAACTCGTTTGTCGATGCATTCTACGAAAGCATGTCGGGCATAACCACCACGGGCTCCACCATCGTGTCCGACTTCGACTCGGTAACACACGGCGTTTTCATCTGGCGCAGCCTGACGCAATGGCTCGGCGGCATGGGTATAATAGCCTTATCCATAGTGCTTTTGCCCATTCTGGGAATGGGCGGAATGCAAGTCTTCTCGGCCGAAGCGTCTATCACTCGCGCCGATAAGATTCACCCCAAAATAGCCGAAATGGCCAAATACATGTGGATTTTCTACGTTGTATTCACCATAATTGAGATAGTGCTGCTCGTTGTGGGCGATATGCCGCTTTTCGATGCTATCTGCCATTCGTTCAGCACAATAGCTACTGGCGGATTCTCCACTAAAGCCGACAGCATAGGCGCGTTCAACTCGCCTTATATCGAGTCGGTTGTCATGGTGTTCATGTTTCTCGGCGGTGTCAACTTCGCGCTCTACTACGCGCTCATAGTGGGTAAAGGTCGGCGAATACTCGCCGACGACGAACTGAAAAGCTACATCTTCATTGTCATACTTTTCTCGTTTTTGCTTGCGCTAATACTCATATTCATAGGCGATTACGACACCACAGGCCATGCTGTCCGCGACAGTATGTTCCACATCATATCGGTGCTGACAGGTTCAGGTTTCACCACAACCAACTATTCGATGTGGCCAGTGGCCACATCGGCGTTCATCGCTCTGCTCATGTTCATGGGCACTTGCACCGGTTCTACGAGCGGCGGCCTGAAACTTATGCGACTCATAGTCGTCGGGCGTAACATCATCAACGAAGTGAAGCGCGCCATACACCCCACAGCCATCGTAAACGTCAGATACAACGGACGTTCGCTCACTTCCAACGAAGTGTTCTCGGTGCTGTCGTTCTTCGTACTTTATTTTGTAATTATTCTTATAGGCATATTCATAGTAACCATGTTCGGCTACAACCTCGAAGACACTTACGGACTGGTAGTCAACAGTTTGAGCAACGTCGGATGCAGCATTGGCAACTACGGGCCATCGGCATCGATATGCGACCTGCATCCTGTTGTCAAAATGACCATGTCGGTACTGATGCTCATCGGCCGCTTGGAGATATTCACAGTGATACTGATATTCACTCCTACATTCTGGAAAAGGTAAAAACTGCCACCATCTGACATACAGAAACCGCCATTTTGTCAGTTGACAACTGACAAAATGGCGGTTCTTTTGCGCCTACATGACATAAATTGGCAGAAAAATCTGCCAATAAACGCATTATATGAGTTTGGCACGGTCGTTGTCATATTATTGGCGTGCCCGCAAAAAGGCACACAAATAAACTGATTAATAATAATAAAAAACATACAACAATGGGAAAAATAATTGGTATCGATTTGGGAACAACCAACTCTTGCGTATCAGTAATGGAAGGCAACGAACCGGTTGTTATTGCGAACAGCGAAGGCAAGCGCACAACTCCTTCAATAGTCGCATTTGTCGAAGGTGGCGAACGTAAAATTGGCGACCCTGCTAAACGTCAGGCTGTCACCAACCCACACAAGACAGTTTATTCTATCAAACGTTTCATGGGCGAGACTTACGACCGCTTGTCGAACGAGATATCGCGTGTGCCTTACAAAGTTGCCAAAGGCGACAACAACACACCGCGTGTCGACATCGACGGCCGTCTGTACACACCTCAGGAAATTTCGGCAATGATACTTCAAAAAATGAAGAAAACAGCCGAAGAGTATCTGGGTCAGGAAGTTACCGAAGCCGTAATCACCGTGCCTGCATACTTCAACGACTCACAGCGTCAGGCTACCAAAGAGGCTGGTGAAATCGCCGGACTTAAAGTCCGTCGTATCGTCAACGAGCCTACAGCGGCTGCCCTCGCCTACGGCCTCGACAAGGCCAACAAAGACATGAAAATCGTAGTGTTCGACTGCGGTGGCGGTACTCACGATGTGTCTGTGCTCGAACTGGGCGACGGCGTCTTCGAAGTTAAAGCTACCGACGGCGACACACACCTCGGCGGTGACGACTTCGACCACCGTATCATCGACTGGTTGGCTCAGGAATTCATGAAAGAGACACCTGGCACCGACCTGCGTCAGGACCCGATGGCCCTGCAACGTCTGAAAGAGGCTGCCGAAAAGGCAAAAATAGAACTTTCGAGCTCTACGTCGACCGAAATCAACCTGCCGTACATAGCAGTGGTCAACAATGTGCCAAAGCACCTTGTTGTAACACTCACTCGTGCTAAGTTCGAGCAGCTTATCGACGACCTTATCCAGCGCACCATCGCGCCGTGCCGCTCTGCTTTGCAGAGCGCAGGCCTCTCTACTAGCGACATCGACGAAGTTATCCTCGTGGGCGGTTCTACACGTATTCCGGCCATTCAAGATGCCGTTCAGAAATTCTTCGGCAAAGCACCTTCGAAAGGTGTCAACCCCGACGAAGTAGTAGCCATAGGTGCTGCCATTCAAGGTGCCGTGCTCACTGGCGAAGTGAAAGACGTGCTCCTGCTCGACGTAACACCGCTTTCGCTCGGTATCGAGACTATGGGCGGCGTGATGACCAAACTCATCGACGCCAACACTACGATCCCGACCAAGAAGTCGCAAGTGTTCTCGACTGCTACCGACAACCAGCCCGAAGTTACCATTCACGTGCTTCAGGGTGAGCGCCCAATGGCCGCTCAGAACAAGAGCATCGGACAGTTCAACTTGTCGAACATTCCGCCCGCACCACGTGGCGTGCCTCAAATCGAAGTTACCTTCGATATTGACGCCAACGGCATACTGAACGTAACCGCCAAAGATAAGGCCACCGGCAAAGAGCAGTCGATACGCATCGAGGCTTCATCGGGATTGTCGGAAGACGAAATCAAACGTATGAAAGCCGAAGCTGAGGCCAATGCCGAAGCCGACAAGGCTCAGAAAGACAAGGTTGAGAAAATCAACCAAGCCGACTCGATGATTTTCCAAACCGAGAAAAACCTGAAAGAATACGGAGACAAGATTCCTGCCGACAAGAAAGCACCTATCGAAGCCGCTCTCAACAAACTCAAAGAAGCTCACAAAAACCAGGACATTGCCGCAATAGACGCAGCAATGAACGAGGTGAACACGGCATTCCAGGCCGCAAGCCAAGAGATGTACAACGCTCAGGCTCAAGCACAGCAGGCTCAGCAACAAGCCGGCCCGCAGCAGCAAGCCAACTCTGGCTCAAACAACAACAACGGTGACGACGTTACCGACGTTGACTTTGAGGAGGTAAAATAATGTAGATAAACAATAGTTTATCAAAAATAACTAAAAAGGTGTAACACAACGTGTTACACCTTTTTTTTTATTTGCAAATCAATGCCGTTATTCGTGTCTGTTTTCCTGTTTTAATGCCTTATTTGTACCATATTTGTACCGCGACTTAATTGGCGACAAAGTGCGACTTATCGGTACTTAATGCCACCCCACGACTAAAAAGTGCCAATATTGGCAAAAATTAGGAATGGCTACATTAAAAAACTGCCAATATTGGCAATTTTTTAATGTAAAACTTGCATGATATAATAAAAAACACCACCTTTGTATCGTAAAAAAATGCCAATATTGGCAAAAATTTAATACAAATGATGGAGATAGAAAGAGATAGGTATCTGAAACAGTTGATAGAAAGCCAGCAGAATGGGTTTATAAAAGTGGTTACAGGAATCCGCAGGTGTGGCAAGTCATATCTGCTGAATGTTTTATTCTACCATTATTTGTTAGACAATGGAGTAGCTGAGGATCACATTATCCGCATCGACCTTGAAGACCGCATGAACAAGGAATTGCGAAATCCAGATGCTATGCTTCACTATGTTCATGACAGAATCAAGGACAAAGAACTATATTACATCATTATCGACGAGGTGCAGCTGATGGATGAGTTCGTCGATGTGTTGAATAGTTTTCGCCATATTGACAATGCCGACACTTACGTGACAGGCAGCAACTCTCACTTCTTGTCATCAGATATCCCTACGGAGTTTCGTGGTCGAGGTGAAACGATACATGTGAATCCGCTATCATTTGCAGAGTTCTATTCTGCCAAAGGCGGCGACAAGCAAGACGCATGGCGCGAATATTACACCTATGGCGGTTTGCCCCTTATTCAATCTTTTGAGACCGAAGAAAAAAAGATAAACTATCTGAAGAATTTGTTTGAAACTGTTTATTTGGCAGACATTATCGAAAGGCATAATATCAAGAATGATAATGAATTCCGTGAGTTGGTACTTATTTTGGCTTCGTCTGTAGGTGCTCCTTGCAATCCAACAAAACTATCAAATACCTTCAAAAGCGTTAAGAATGTAAGTATTGGCAGTCAAACGATCTCTTATTACCTCACATATTTGTCAGAATCGTTCTTGCTTAACAAGGCTATACGCTACGACATAAAAGGAAAGAAATACATCAACACTCTATCAAAATACTATTTCTCAGATATTGGATTGAGAAATGCCATTCTTGACATGCGACAACAAGAGGAAACGCATATTATGGAGAATATCATTTACAATGAACTGATTACACGTGGCTATAGAGTAGACATTGGAATGGTTGAGATAAAAAAGCCTGACAAAAATGGCAAATGGATTCGTAATCAGCTTGAGGTGGACTTTATTGCCAGTATTGGGAGCAAGAAATATTACGTGCAATCAGCCCTGTCGATTCCTGATAGGGAAAAGGAAATACAGGAGTCACGCTCTCTGATGAACATAAATGATTCTTTCAAGAAAATTATAATTGTGAAAGACAATATAATGC
Source organism: Bacteroidales bacterium (assembly GCA_017960905.1). Lineage (GTDB taxonomy): Bacteria > Bacteroidota > Bacteroidia > Bacteroidales > Marinilabiliaceae > W3P20-009. The sequence continues at coordinate 32,636 of JAGCYH010000013.1, read as the reverse complement.
CACGTCGCAACGAAGAGGGCATACTCACAATCGGGCTTTTCGACTTCTTACTCAAAGAAGATAGTTTAGATCTGTAGCCTCTTATCCGCATACACAAACAGAAAAATCGGGCTGCCAGTCGGCAGCCCGATTTTTTTCTCTCAGACACCCCACTCTATTTGCGAATGAGCGAGATAATCCACAAAAGGATAACGGCGCCAAGCACCGAGGTGATAAGACCACCAACGGTAACACCCCAGATTATCTGGCCATTGAGCGGAATCAATCCGCCAAGAAGCCAGCCACCAAGCCAGCTACCTACCACACCTACAATGAGATTGATAAGGAATCCGCTTCCTTTACCTTTGAAAATGAGCCCTGCAAGCCAGCCTACAAGGACACCAACCAAAATGAAAATTATTATTCCCATAAGCCATAGTGTTTTTAATGATGCGCCAAGATAAGTATTTTTTTTATACATTGTACCACCATGATGTAATATTTTTTCAAAATAATAGCCTGAATTAGCCGTCCGATTGGCACAAAAATTGCTACTTTTGTACTATTGTACAAAACAATAATACTCAGAAAAATGAAAAAACTGTATTTCCAACTCGTCTCGCTGGCTATGCTTGCAACATGTTGCAGCACAGCTCAGCAAACCACATCGTACACCTATCCCGAAGCGCTCGAGCACTTCTTCTACTCAACTCCCGAAGACAATTCGACTCTTGGAAACTCGCTCTTCAAAATGAATCCTAACGCTCTGAAACTCAGCATGAAAGTAACCACCGAGAATCAGACCGTCAACATATCGCCCGACTCAATGCAGTACTACCTCGAAAATGTTTACGAGAAGGACCTCATGCAGACCATACAGCCGTACTTTGAGAAGCACGTGACAGCCGAAGAGCTGATGGAAGTGGCTGAAATGCGCACCGACAAACGCATCAAAACAGCCACGCAGCACATCGAAGAGGCTCTTGCCGACACTACATGCCTGAGCCGAATTTTCGGCTCACTCATGAGCTCGTTTTTCAGCTCTATATTCAACCCCGACGCGCAGATGATAAGCATACCGTCGGAATGCCCGCGCAAATACTACGACTCGGTGGCTGAGATGTGCAATACGGCCGGTGTTGGCGATAAAATCGCCAACATACTCGGCCCGCTCGGCGACTCACAAAGCATGGGCGACGCCATAAAAATGAAAATTGCATCGACAGTGCTGGGCAACCAACTGCCATCGCTGCTCACCAACATCTACTGGGGGCACGTCAGCCAGGACGACCTCGACGCGATGAACGAGATGTTCAAGCGGCCAAGCTTCGCGCACATCAACGAAGCCACCTCGGAGGTGCTGACCGACTGGCCCAACGTGAGCGCACAAATAATGAAGCGCATGAGCGAATGGGCTGTGCAAACGACACCGAAAAAATGATTTTTTATAAAATCTTAAACTTTTAATAGTCATATCATTTGTAACTTTGCGCGCGTAAAAAAACAGCAAAAGAGATGTTCAAAGCAGGATTTGTCAATATTGTCGGGAACCCCAACGTAGGTAAATCGACACTTTCGAATCTGTTGGTCGGCGAGAGGCTTTCGATTATCACATCGAAAGCCCAGACTACGCGCCACCGCATTACAGGCATTGTCAACGGCGAAGACTATCAGATAGTATTCTCCGACACGCCAGGCGTGCTCAAACCCAACTACCGCCTGCAAGAGACCATGCTCAACTACTCGCGCGAAGCCCTCACCGATGCCGACGTGCTCATCTACGTCACCGACACCATCGAGACGCCCGACAAATACGATGATTTCCTAAAGGCTGTTGAAAAGCTTGAAATACCTATTATTGTGGTTATCAACAAGATAGACTTAATAGACCAACCACGACTCGAAGAGCTGACCGAATACTGGCACGAACAGCTTCCCGATGCCGAGATAATTCCTATCTCGGCTCTGCATACATTTAATACTCAGAGCATTATACATCACATAGTGGAGCTTCTGCCCGAAGCCGAACCCTACTACGACAAAGACGCGCTGACCGACAAACCCGAACGTTTCTTCGTGAACGAAATAATACGCGAAAAAATACTGCTCTACTACAAAAAAGAGATTCCTTATTCGGTAGAAGTAGAGGTGGAAGAGTTCAAAGACAACGGCGAACGAGTTGATATAAAGGCTATTATACACGTAGCTCGCGAATCGCAGAAAGGCATCATCATAGGCCATCAGGGCGTAGCCCTAAAGAAACTCGGCATGCTGGCACGCCGCGATATAGAGCGTTTTCTCGACAAAAAAGTATTCTTGCAGCTATTCGTAAAGGTGACGAAAGACTGGCGCGACAAAGACGCCCTGCTGAAACAGTTCGGATACGACGTTAAATAATCCCTTTTTTTTTGCCGATACCGGCAAAAAAACATATATTTGCAACTGTTTTTCACCGAAAACTTGCCGATAGAATGGGATACATTTCAGTAAGTCAGTTTGCCGAGAAGTATGGCATAAGCGAACGTACCGCGCGCAATTACTGCGCAGCGGGCAAAATCGAAGGTGCGTTTCTTATTGGTAAAACATGGAACATACCAGATGAAGCTGTTTTGCCCCAAAAGGGCAAAACTAAAATATCACCATTGCTCACCCGTCTACGTGACGAGAAGGCGAGCAAACTCAAAGGAGGTATTTACCACCGCACACAGATTGACCTGACTTACAATTCGAACCACATTGAAGGAAGCCGACTGACAAAAGAACAAACCCGCTACATATTTGAGACAAACACACTCGGCATAACCACCGAAAACACTGATATTGACGATATTATAGAGACTGTCAACCATTTCCGTTGCATCGACTACATAATCGACCACGCCACAGAGCGAATTACAGAGCCGCATATAAAGCAATTACACTATATTCTGAAGAGCAATACATCCGACAGTCGCAAATCATGGTTTGCCGTAGGCGAATACAAGAAACTAGCTAACGAAGTGGACGGCGAGACGACAGTAGAGCCAAAAGACGTACACAGACACATAAAAACTTTACTTACAGAGTTTTACACTAATAAAGAAATAACATTCGACAACATACTCGACTTTCACGTACAGTTTGAGCGCATACACCCATTCCAAGACGGCAACGGCCGAGTAGGCCGTTTGCTCGCATTTTGGCAATGCTTGCAAAAACGCTTTGTGCCTTTCATAGTAACAGATGAACTGCGCCTGTTTTACTATCGTGGAATACAGAATTGGGGGCGTATTGACGGCTTTCTGCGCGACACCTGCCTTACAGCACAAGATGAGTACAAAGCACTTCTCGATTACTTCAAAATCAAATATTGAATTACAAAAGCAATTCGCCTATAACTCTGAGAGTTATAGGCGATTTTGTTTTATTGTTCCTGCGTTTCCTGATGTCTGTGTTTCTTGTGTTTACGCGGACCGTGATGGCCTTTGAAATCGGACTTTTTGAGGGCGGCAAGCACTTGGTCGGCAAACTGCTTCATGCCGGCCACCGAAGGGTGGCCTTTCTGCTTGTCGATGCCTTGCAGGTCGAGGCATTCGATACCATAGTGCTTGGTTATCGTGTGTACCGACTCGTTGATTTCGAGCTTCAGACCATCGTTGAGGATGAAAAGAACGCGTGCGCGCGGGTAGTGAAGGCGCAAGCCTTCACAGAGCTTTGCCATGGCTGGTCGGAAGGCCATGAGCTCTTCGGTAGTCCAGTCGCCGTATTTATATTCGCCGATAGGCGAATTGGCCCAGCTGTCGTTGGTAGCGCCGCAGACCAGAATGAGGTCGGGCTCGCCCAAGAACGGCAGACGAGTGATAAACGAGCACCAAGTGGCGTCTTTGGCATCGTAGCCAGTGTTGCAGATGGTAGAGCCCGAGAACGAGTTGTTGAGCTCAAGCTGCGCGCCGAGCCCGCTGATTACCTGGTGCCACCAAGTCTGCTCTACGTTGTGAACATCGTTGCTAAATGGCTTTTCTTCAACGAAATACCATGAATAATTGTCCTTCGGTGTCAGATAGCCGTCGAAGGTGGAATAGCTGTCGCCGAAGATTGAAACGCGCATTTGCGCGTTGACACTGGGCATCGCGAAAGCGATGGCCAATACTAGTGCCGAAATTTTGAAGAATGTTTTCATATCTTATTGCAGTTTATTGTGTATCTTCTTCACATACAGGCAGTTCTATATAGAACGTTGTACCTTTGCCCTGTTCGGTTTTGAACCATATATTGCCGTGCGAATTGACAATGATGCTTTTCACAATAGCCAGTCCGAGTCCCATTCCGGTCGATTTAGTGGTGAAGTTGGGTTTGAAAATCTTCTCCTGTATCTCGGGCGGAATGCCGTGACCATTGTCGGCTATGGAAATCATCACGTTTGTGTCGATGATGTCGACGGTGGCGTGAATGCGCATAATCTCATCGGGCCGCGATGCCTGTATTGCATTCTTTATCAAGTTGTTGAACACACTTGTAAGTTGGTCGGCATTTGCATAGACAAATGCCGAATCGACTTTGCGGTCGAAAGTGATTTCGGTTTGGTCAGAACGTTCGAAGAGCATCACGGTGTTAGCCAGTCGTTCGGCCGCATCGACACGGCTCAGCGGCACGTTGTTCTGCATTTTGGCCAGATTTGAGAATTGCGAAGCGACGTACGACAGCTGGTCGATTTGCTCGGTGAGCGTGTTGGCCACTTTGTGAATGAAGGTGTCGAAATCCTCGCGTTTGGCCTCCCACGACTTTATGAGATACTGCACACTGAGTTTCATAGGCGTGAGCGGGTTCTTTATCTCGTGGGCAATCTGACGCGCCATTTCGCGCCAAGTGAGCTCGCGTTCGTTGGCCGCAAGTTTCTCGGCGCTGTATGCGAGCTCGTCGAGCATACGGTTGTACTCGTTCACGAGTGCGCCAATCTCGTCATTGTTCGGATAGTCAATTTTGGCATTCTGCTTCTGCAAACCAACCCGTTTGATGCTTTCGCGAATCGAGACGAGCGGTTTCGTGATGCTTTGCGCTAAGAATGAGGAGAATAGAATAGCGAAAAGTATGATGAGCATGAACGAGTTCGTCAGTGGCACAATGGTCGAGAAAAGCTGGTTGCGCATGGCGTTGACATCGGTGAAATAGGGCACGTTGATGTAGGCAATGAGATGCCCTTCGTAGTTGAAGAGCGGTGTGTAGATTGAGAAATAGACGAAGTCGCCGATGTGTTCGAAGACGAACACATCATCGCCGCTGTTTTTATTGCGCAGCAACGCGAAGGCGTTGCTGTTGATGAGTGGCGAGACGATGCCGCTATTGAAGAGTTCGCGGCGCGAAGTGCCGGCCAATATTCCGTCGGGCGTATATATGTGAGTATCAATATTCAACACATCAAAAGCCTGCTGCAAAACCACATCGACGGGCGCTTCGAGAATGTCGTTATAATCGCCGAATTTTATCTGTGCAATGTTCTTTACCGACGTTAGGCTCTGCGACATTTTCGTGCGGCTGTTTGTCTCGTAGCGCTCAACCGACGTGCTGCCCACCATCACACAGAAGACCACGAGTAGTATCATCACAAAGAACACGAATGTAGACTGTATGCGCTGGTGTATCGACGACTCACTGTAGAAGCGGTCTTCCTTGCGGCTGACGATTTTCTGCGTCAGCAGGCAGACGAGGAAGGTGCTCAGGAAGAGGAACGAGAGGTCGGTGACGAATTGCGTCACCGACATTGTCGGATACGACAGCACAATAATCTGATGAGGCATCACTTCGTAGATAGAATGTGCTGTATTAGAGGTATTTAGCTCTTTATGCTTGCTCTGTCCTATCTGGCCGAACCACGTATCGTTGTTCGGATAGTTGTAGTCACCGTATTTTGTCATCAGATAGCCGTCGTAGTATTTTGCATACGAATAGCCGTTCAACTGACTGGTATTCATGTAGTCGCGGCTGTTGATGAGGATTTCGGGGTAGCCCGATTCGTCGGAATAGAGCCTTGAGTCGAGCTCGAGATACAGACGGTTGTCGAGGTTTTCGTACTCAAACTGTCCGAAATAGCAAGGTCGGCCATCGACATTGTCGATGAGGCAGTAGAAATGCGATTTGCCGTCGATTGGCTGGCCATACTCTTCAATAAGCCCTGTGAAATATTCGTAGCAGTTGTACTCCTCACCGTTGTTGCTCATGTGTATCTGACTGTCGGCATTGCGGCACGGAATGACCTGAAGGTCGTACTTCGAGAGGTATCCGTTGAAGTATTTGTCGTGAATGTACGAGTGCAAATCGTCGACGAGTTTCGGGTCGTCGGACTTGATGATGTTGTAGACGACGCTATCTTTAATGAGCTTATCTTCAATATTTTTCAGCAATTGCTCGGCCACGGGGTCGTCTTCGCGCACAAGCTGGAAAGCGAGGTTGTTGGTAAGCAGCTGGCGGTTTTGCTTCTCTTTTTCGATGTTGAGCAGCGTGAGGCGCGTTATGAGGAACAACGCCGAGACAAACATCACCCACACAAACATGCTGAACTTAAGTTCAGCATTATCTTTACGGAAAATAATGAAAAAGAGGAAGTTGAATAAGAAAAATGTCGCCACGAAGCACCAGTCGAGCCACGCAAACAGAAGAGCCATGGGCAATGCCACAACAAGTGTGAACGCCGCGAGCAGCCCCGCGTATTTCGGAACTGACAGTTTCGGGGTTAGGCTTGAATATAACTTGCTGAAAATGAGCAAAACAGACATTATAAAGAACGACAGCACGGCAATTTTTACGAGCGTCGGACCTTTGATGTCGAGGTTGCCCACATAGATAGCCAAATCGCTTGAGTGGTATATGAGGCTGTAAATGCCCACATTTATCAGCATGAAAATCAGGTATATAACAGCGAAAGCTGTTATATACTTCATCGGGGTGTTGTGCCGTAGGAATTTCAGTCGGAATAAAGCGCTGATATTGAAGTATTTATAGAAACAGAAAATCCAAGCGAAGAGCAGCAGCGCGGCAAGCAGCATGAAGGCCAGCGACGGCATCCACCAAGCGTAGGCGTACACTTGCGGCGAGAAGAGGAACGACTGCATCATCGTTTCGGACAGCGAGATATTGAGCGCCCATACGTAAATGCCAGCACAGCATACGGCAACGAAAGGCAGCACCCATGCTTGTCGCCCAATGGCGACAAGTATTCGCACAGCGCATCGTACCACAAGCATCGACGCTAACAGCCAGACAATCAGCGACAACCAATCCAAAGCGTAGAAGGTCGGCTTGATGGTAGAGCTGTATTCGTCGGTAATGGAGAAAAGGTAGCGGCCTTCGCGGTTGTGAATTTCACAACCGCCTGACAGATAGTCGATTACAAGCTTATTTCGACGGTTCAGATTGAGTGTCTGGTCGAAAGCTGGTATAAGGAACTCATTATCATACGAATACTGGCGTTTGATGCGTAGCAGAGCAAATACACCGTATTCGCCCTGAAATTTCTTCGTCACGAAGTAGAAACCATTGTCGGCTTTTATCATATCGTCGGCCATGTGAGCCGGCTCGAGGTTGTTGATGGGCAGCGTGGCATTATGCCACGCTACGAGTGAGTCGGCACGGAAGACGTAATAAACGTAGTTGTCGCCACGGGCAATGGAGTCGAGCAGACTGAAGAGATCGCCGTCGTTGGGCGCCTCCATCGACGCATAAAATGCGTCGATTTTGGAGTAAAGCCGCTGTTCGTGCGTCAGTATTATCGACTGCAGCTTCTGACCGTCGTTTTCGAGCGGAGAAATGCTCGAAATCTTGTTGATGAGCGCGTGCGCAACCAATGCCGCAACGACGGTTGCGGCAGTTACGAGCAGCTTCAGCAGGCTCTTGCGTGGTATTTTCTCCGACAGTCTGAGCATTTATTTAATATGAAAATCCATCATTTTGCGAGTTCCGATATACGCTTCGAGGCGGTCGTTGATGTTCACCTTGCCTACGCCCACGGGCGTGCCGGTGAATATTATATCGCCAATTTTAAGCGTAAAATACTGAGATACAAACGATATTATCTCGTCGATTGAGAAAATCATGTCGCGAGTGTTACCCGACTGGCGCAACTGACCATTTATATCTAAGTGAAAATCAATATTTTGCACATCGACAAACTCTTCCTTCGGAATAAATTCCGACACGGCGGCCGAATTGTCGAAAGCCTTCGACAATTCCCACGGAAGGCCGGCGGCCTTCATTTTGCTCTGCACGTCGCGCGCGGTGAAGTCGATGCCGATGCCTATCTGGTCGTAGTAGCGGTGGGCGAATTTGCGGTCGATGCATTTGCCGAGCCGGCAAATGCGGACAATTATTTCTGTCTCATAATCAACATGTTGCGTAAAGTCAGGAATAAAAAACGGATTATTTACACGCAAAATTGCCGAGTCGGGTTTGAGAAAAATAACCGGCTCGTCGGGGCGTTGCCACGACATTTCGCCAATGTGCTGCGCATAATTGAGTCCGACGCAAATTATTTTCATCCTTCCTTGTTGTTTAAAGCATTGAGTTTCAGCTCGGTAAGAATCCGCTTAGTGTCTTCCGGAAAGTCATTTTTCATTATCCAATTGTAGTAAGCCTTGTCAGTTTCGAAGACCTTTTCGACGGGTTCGCCGTTGTGTTTGCCAAAGTTGAAAATCACCCGGCCCTGATTGTCGATAGTCATGCGCGAGGCGAAATCGACGGCCTTGCCGCGCGACGAGAATTCGGCCAGAAAATCAACGTCGTTCTGTAGCTCGTCGGCATACTTATCGAGCTGAGCCTGAAGCACTTCATAAGTAGCCTTTATATCTGCAAACGCCGAATGGGCGTTTGCCAAATCCTTGTGGCAGTAGAACTTGTAAGCCGCCTCGAGGTTGCGTTTCTCCATTTTGTGGTAGATGTTCTGCACATCGATGAAACGGCGTTTGTGCAAGTCGATTTGTATTTCGGCACGGATAAACTCCTCGGCGAGCAGCGGAATGTCGAATTTGTTGGAGTTGAAGCCGCCCAAGTCGCTGCCTTCTATTATGTTGGCAATAGTCTGCGCTATCTGTTTGAACGTCGGTTTGTCCTTCACATCGTCATCGTAGATGCCGTGTATCGCGCTGATATCCTTCGGAATATGCATTTCGGGGTTAACGCGGTACGTTACCGACTCTTCGTGCTCATCGGGGAATATTTTGAGTATTGAAATTTCAACAATTCTGTCTTTTATAACGCTCAGTCCCGTTGCTTCGATGTCGAAAAAAACTATCGGTTTTGTGAGTTTCAGTTTCATTGCGCTGGTTCTTCTTTTGGTTCCAAAATGACGATTTTCTCAATCGCGTCCTGTGTGTAAACTTTTTCCACCACTTCTATATCCTCTTCGTAAGGCTTTGTCTCAGGGGAAGTTATGGTCATGGTGTAGTTACCCGGATCGAGAGCAAGAATGAATGTCTGGCGAGTGAGGTTGGTCTTCACGTCGGCCACCAGTTCGCCGTTGGCGTCGTACACCTCAACGCGTGGCATTTGCGACACAGGCAAGGGCTTTGGCCTTGCCTTAATGCCAAGCGAGTACTTCATTATGGCAGGCGTAACTTCGAATTCGTCGAAGATGACCGCATATATGTCGCGGCTGCCGAAGCCACCCGCGCGAATCGACGAAATGTAGGCGTAACGTCCACTGGCAGAGTAAGATATGGTCATGTTATCATACATATCATTTATCGGATATTTGAGCTGCACAGGCGCACCCCACTCGCCCGTTTTGGTATTGAGGTCGGAGTAGAAAATGTCGTAACCGCCCATCGTACCATCGCGGTCGGAAGCGAAATAAAGGCGTGTGCCGTTTTCGGTCAGCATCGGATAGTTCTCATCACTGGCATCGATATTGATAGCGCCAGGCAGCTTGCGCGGTTCGCCCCATTTGCCGTCAGTCTTTTTTATCGAATAAAAAAGATCGAGTTTCTCATTTGCCGTTGTGGCCGAGAAAATTATAGTATCGCCTGAGAATGAGAGACATGCGCCCACCTCATCGCCTTTCATGTTGATAGGTTCTTTGTATTTGATGCCTTCGGTCAGGCGCCCCGAGCCACGGTAAGAACATTCGTAGATGGCAAACTGCACATCGCGGTTGGAGTTGAACAGCACTGTGGTGCTGTTCGCTATGTTGTTGACGCTCACGATATATTCGTCGTAGAGGGTGTTGATGTCGCCCGACACGGTTTTGCTCTTCGACCAGAGCAAACCGCTCGTCTCGCTGAATTTCATGTTGAAATAGTTTATCATGTCGCCCGAGTTATAGCGGTCGTCGCTGGTGAAAAGCAGCGTCTGGTCGTCGTTGAAGATAAACGGGTTGAGCTCGGCGTACTGAGTGTTGACCATAGAGCCCAAATTGACTAATTTACAGCGCATTGTGTCTTTGAGCATACGCTGCGAGTTTTCAATCCACGACATCAGTTTGGCGGCCTTGTCGATGTCGGTTTTGGTTTTGGCCATTGCCTGATACTCACGCAGATACTTAGCGGCTTTCGAAAAGTCGCGGCCGTAGAAATGCGCTTGTGCGGCCATGTAGTAGCCTTCGACATCTTCCGAATTGAGTGTCAGATATTTATCGATGAAAAACATGGCAGTGTCGCGCGGGTTTTCATCGGTCAAAATCACTTCGGCAATGCGTTTAAGCAGTTTCGGGTCGTCGGGTCGTTTGGCGAAAGCCTTGAAATACTCGTTGCGGGCACGCGCATAGCAGCTTGCCTCGTAGTACATGTCGCCGCGGGCGTCGATGACCTCATCGGCGGCAAAGGCCGCCGATGTGCCGAAAAAGGCTGCCGTAAAGACAAATAATAGTGTTTTTCTCATTGTAAATCAGGTTTTTATGTTATTCACTGCGTCGGATTGTTGCGCCAAGCGCCGAAAGACGCTTGTCGATATACTGGTAGCCACGGTCGATTTGCTCTATATTGTGTATAGTGCTAGTACCGTTAGCCGACAAAGCGGCGATGAGCAGAGCGACGCCCGCACGTATATCGGGCGACGTCATTGTAGTGCCGCGCAGCTGCGTCTCGCGGTCGAGACCGATGACAGTGGCGCGGTGCGGGTCGCAAAGAATAATCTTTGCGCCCATATCTATCAGTTTGTCCACAAAGAACAAACGGCTTTCGAACATCTTCTGGTGAATGAGCACGCAGCCTTTGGCCTGCGTGGCCACAACGAGGAATACGCTCAAGAGGTCAGGCGTCAGACCGGGCCATGGCGCATCGGCTATTGTCATGATAGAACCATCTATGAATGAGTCGATTACGTAGTGTTCTTTGGCTGGCACGTGTATATCGTCGGCCACCTGCTCAATGTCGATGCCCATGCGCTCGAAGGCGAGCGGAATGATGCCTAAGTGCCTGATACCGGCGTTTTTAATGGTGATGTCGCCGCCAGTCATGGCGGCCATTCCGATAAACGAGCCGACCTCAATCATATCGGGCAGAATGCGGTGATGGCAACCGCCCAGATGATCGACGCCTCTGATAATGAGTAAGTTTGAACCAATGCCGTCGATGTTGGCGCCCATGGCCACCAACATACGCGACAGCTGCTGCACGTAAGGTTCGCAGGCTGCGTTGTAGATTGTTGTGGTGCCTTCGGCCATCACAGCCGCCATAAGCGTGTTGGCGGTACCGGTTACCGAAGCCTCGTCGAGCAGCATGTAGGCGCCTTTGAGTTTCTCGGCCTCTACGGAGTAGAAAACTTCGTTGGCGTCGAAATTGAACTTAGCGCCAAGTTTCTGAAAACCAAAAAAGTGCGTATCGAGACGACGGCGGCCGATTTTATCGCCGCCGGGTTTCGGGAAGTAAGCCTTCCCGAACCGCGCCACGAGCGGTCCCATAATCATTATCGAGCCACGCAGCGACGATGCCCGACGCTTGAAATCGTCGGTAAGCAGGAAGTCGAGGTTGACATTGTCGGCCTTGAACTTGCAGGTATGGCGGTCGATGCGGTTGATGGCGACGCCCATTTTTTCGAGCAAGTCTATGAGATTGTTAACATCAAGAATGTCGGGGATGTTCTCAATAGTAACTTCCTCCGAAGTCAGCAGTGTAGCGCAAAGCACTTGCAATGCTTCGTTTTTAGCGCCTTGCGGTGTTATCTCGCCGCGAAGCGGCGTTCCGCCTTCTATAACGAATGTACTCATATACTTGACTGATTAATAGGTTAATAACGTTTTCTGTTTTTCTGATTATAGTTGTTGCGACCTTTGTTGTTATTTTTGCGTCGTTGGAAACCGTTGTTGCGGTTGTTGACTGGCGCGTTGGGGTCGCGGAAAAATGCAGTCTTAGTGCCCTCTTCGACAATGAGACGGCCGTTCGAGAGCGTCTTAATGTCGTTGAAGAGGCGCTCGTCGGTGGCGAAATCCTTGTTCGACGCGATGAGCGATTTTTTCATATAGTTGGCAATGTCCTCAACCACATGGCGTTTCTCTTCGGGGTTTTCGATGCTGACAGCCTTTTGCACAATGTCTTCGACAATGTGCCCGTAATGACGGAAACGTATCTCGTGGTTGTCGTACGGCATTTTATCAGGGTGACGTGTAAACGTCTCAGGTTCAGGCGTTTCGTAGGGCGAATCGATATCGAGTTTGAATTCCGACATGATGGCCAGATGGTCCCACAGTTTGTGCTTGAAGTCGGCCGTATCGCGCAGATACGGGAACAGATTGCCCATGATGCTGATGATGGTACGAGCGCAGCGATTGCGCTCGTCGCGGTCCTCGATAGTCATTGCATGTTGAACCATTTTCTGAATGTTGCGCCCATATTCTGGCATTATCAGATGGTTCCGCCTCGAATTATAATCTTTGTCCATTTATATATTTAATTTTCAGTATTTTAAATCTTTATCTATATTCCACCGTCACAACGTATATGCCGGCCTTACCAGCCTCGCCGCTTATGCCGAACGACGACACCACTTTGGTGTCGAAGAAACTCTGCACTTCGTTTTTGGTCTTCACACCGAAACCGCGCGTGTAGGCGTATATCGTTTTGCTTTTTTTGGCAACTTCGCGCTTGATAAGCGCGCCGAACTCGTTAATACTATTCACATACAAATTGTTGTATTTGAAGAAGTTATATTTCGTGCCTTGGCACGAAATATTGCCGCTGCTCGACTTGTCGTAGGTGTGTGTCTTGGCAAGTTCGGAATCCGACACGTTGAAGAACGTATAGTCGATGCGGCCTTTGACGTCGGGCACGGGGTCGTCGCTCGTAACGTCGATGTGATAGTATTCGCCGTCGAGTTTGATGATGTTCCATGCATGCGTGTTAACGGGTTTGCCGTTGCGTGTGGCCTTAGGTTTGCCAATGCAGCCGTAAGCCACCTTCACATCAAGTCCTGCGAGGGTTCCGAGCAGCTTGAACATGGCAGTGTACGCCTCACAGCAGCCTGTCTTGTTCTCGAGCAACCCCGAGATACGATAAGCCGGACCATAGTTGTCGGGCGAGTTGTCGAAAACCACACTCGTGTCGTACTTGTAGTTGAGCACCATATAGTCGTGTATGGCCTTCTCTTTCTCGTAGGGCGTCATCCCGCTCTTGATGATGCTTGCCGCAATGTCCTGCGCCTGCTTGAAAAGTTTCTGGTCCTTCGCGGTCAGATGACTCAGGAAACTGCGGTCTTCGGCAGCCTTAGTGAGCAACAAATTCTGCTTGTATTTAATTGTGTAATAGAGATTTGAATATGTCTCACCTGTCGATTTCGTTATCGTCTGCCCTTTTGCCGAAATCTGCACATCGGGGTACGGAAGTTTGTAGATGTCGTAAACGTTGGCGCTGTATTTCGGTATCTTTACCGACACTTCGGTTTCAAAGTTGTTTATCGCCTTGTTCATGAGATTATACCATTCGGTATAGCTGTTGACTGTAGTTGTAGGTGTCGGCATCTTCGTCGAGACCGAAGTAATGCCAGCGCAACCCGCAAGTATGAATGCGGAAATTGCTAATAATGATTTATTTACTAATTTAAGCATATAATATAAATTTAGTGTGCAATTTACTTAATAGGCTTTAATCTTGCAAATTTAAGCAACAAATGTTTAATTCCAACATTGTCGAACTCAATTCTCAATTTTGTGCTTTGCCCAGCTCCTTCTATATCAATAACCGTGCCTCGACCGAACGAATCGTGAACAACTCTGTCGCCAATGTTGTAAAGTGTCGGCTGGCTGTCGCCGGCCGACGAAGCCGAAGTGCGGTTCAACGCTGCCGAAGCCGGCTTGAAACGCGACGCACTCGGGCGGGCGCTTGCGCCCGCCGACGTACGACTGAAGCTGTAACTGTTCCTCGGTTGCGACGATGTGCCATCGAATTTGAAACGGCTCATCTGCGTAGCCACATTCATCGACTTAGGTCGTTCTGTGAAAACATTGTCAACATCATTAAGGAAACGGCTCGGTATACTTGGAACCGATGTCATACTGTCAAATCGAAAACGGTTAAGTGCATAACTTATTGTTACAGAATTTCTTGCACGAGTGACAGCAACATAAAAAAGTCGTCGTTCCTCTTCTATCGATTGAGGATTCATAATCGACATAGAACCAGGAAATATATCTTCCTCGACACCAACAATATATACATTGTTGAATTCCAGTCCTTTACTCGAGTGAATGGTCATCAGCGTTATGTAATTGCGTTCGTCGCTTTTATCACTATCTAGGTCTGTAATAAGTGGTGCATATTCAAGATATGCACGTATATTATTCGGTTCACCTGTTTCAAGATGTGAAATATTAAACTCATAGATACCGCCTATAAGTTCGCTGATGTTATCATAGTGTTCCTTCCCTTCGCTGTCGTTCTTCTCGCTCTCGAGCAGGTCGCGCATGCCCGACTGCCGATACACTTCAGTTGCGAATTTGTACGAATCGAGGTTTTCGGCCTGAATGCCGAAAGTGTTTATCATATCGACGAACTTGCTGATATTCTGTATTGCAGCATTGCTAACACCGGCTTCGGCCAAAGCCTGTGGCGACAGCGAATTCCACAACGTACGGTTGGTGGCTTGGGCGTATTGCTCTATCTTTGAGACCGTTGTAGCGCCTATCTTGCGTGCCGGATAATTAATTATCCGGCGTAACGACTCGTTGTCGTTATGATTGACAGCGAGACGGAAATAGGCCAGCAGGTCTTTCACATCCTTGCGCTGATAGAATGCCAGTCCGCCAAAAACCTTATAGCGCAGTCCCAACGTGTTTAGTTCTTCCTCAAACGCGCGCCACTGTGCGTTTGTGCGGTACAGAATGGCGAAATCCGATGGTTGCAGATGCTCGTGGAGCATACGGTACATTATGTCGTTGACCACCTTATGGGCCTCTTCGAAGTCGGAGTGCGATGAGATGATGCGTACTTTGTCGCCTTCGTCGTTATCGGAAAAGACGGTTTTATGTATCTGTCCGCTGTTGTGCTTTATGATGCTATTGGCGGCATTCACAATATTTTGCGTCGAGCGGTAATTCTGCTCGAGTTTGTAGAGACGCATGTCGGGATAGTCTTTCTGGAAGCTCAGAATGTTTTCAATCCTGGCACCGCGGAAGCTGTAGATGCTCTGTGCGTCGTCGCCGACGACGCAAATATTGCGGCTTTTCTCCACAAGTCGCTTAATGATAACGTATTGCGAGAGATTTGTATCCTGATACTCATCGACCAGAACGTATTTGAATTTGTCCTGATAACGGGCCAGCACTTCGGGATTATCGCGCAGAAGCACGTTGGTATAGAGCAGCAGGTCGTCGAAATCCATGGCGTTGCAGCGGCGGCATTCGTTGACGTACTGCAGATAAACCTGCGGCATGGCCTGGCGCCGTGACGCACGGTCGCGCACGGTGAAGTCGGCGTTCTGGGCATACATCGACGGCGTTATCAGGCTGTTTTTCGCCGATGAAATAAGGCCTGCCACTGTGCTCGGCTTGTATATCTTGTCGTCGAGCTGCATATTCTTTATTATGCTCTTTATCAGCGACTTGCTATCCTGTGTATCGTATATTGTAAAGTCCTGTGTGAAACCGATGTACTGCGATTCGTACCTCAGAATGCGGGCGAAGAGCGAGTGGAATGTGCCCATCCATAGTTGCGAGGCCAGTTGCTGACCGACAATGCCGGCAATGCGCTCTTTCATTTCGCGGGCTGCTTTGTTGGTAAACGTCAGTGCCAGAATGTTATACGGCATCACACCGTTCGACAGCAGATAAGCTATGCGCATGGTGAGCACACGTGTTTTGCCAGAGCCGGCGCCGGCAATCACCAGCATAGGGCCATCGGGCGCGGTAACTGCCTCACGCTGAGGTTTATTCAACGAATCAAGATAATCCATTTATGCTTTTTTATTTCTGTGCGAAATTAATCATTTCCGTTCGATTTTTCCAGAATAACAGACGTAAAAAAACAGTTGCAGAGCTTAAGCTCTGCAACTGTTTGTATCACAATATTTTATATTGCCGACTATTTCTCAGCAAGACCTTCGGCGAAGCCTCTGAAAGCTGCCTTGCGTTTCTTGAAGCCCTGAGTCCAAATGCCCACGGGCTGTCCGTTGCGCCAGCCGCCTTGGTCATTGAGGTTGCCTGCCGCGTCGGTCAGACACCACTGGCATATACCGTACTGCTGCTCAGGCGGAACGATTTCGAAGTACTTCTGAACGATGAACTTATAGAAATCGGCCATCTTTTTGTGCTCTGTCTCAGTAACTTGCGAAGTACCTATCACACCCGGATTCGGATATGCGGTAGAATTTCCACGTATATAACCCATGTCGAGCTCCGAGACACGTACGAGTTTGCCGGTTGCGGCCATCAATTGGAACATCTTAATTATGTGATCTTCAGCATTTTTCTGGTACGAGGCATTCTCGTAGCACGAGATATGCATCTGCGTGCCAATACCGTCGATTTTCGTAACGCCGTCGGCCTCCCATTTTTTCACCCAATTGATGAGCGATTTAAGCTTCTTGTTGTCGTCCCACGTCGATTCGAGGTTGTAGTCGTTGACGAAGAGCTTGAGGTCGTCGGGATTGCCTTTGAAGTGCTTGCGTGCGCTGGCTACCGCCGTGCGCATATAGTCGAGGTCGCCCATGTAAACCTGCCAGTAGAACGTACCCGACGACACATTTGTCGGGTCGGAGATGTTGTTGTTCTTGTAGTTCTGCAGCTCATAGTTGCCTTCACCGTCGTCGCCGCCGCCCGAAATGGCCTCATTCACAACGTCCCACGCCTTCACGTAGCCGTCGGTGGCCTCCATCATGCCGGCAATCCAAGTGTCCATAGCCCACACGAGTGTGTCGTGCTTCTCTTGAGCCGTGAGCGGAATCTTCTTGGTGTTCGACATGTGCGATACTTTCACACTCTCGATGTAGATGTCGCCTACGAAAGCACCAGTCTGGAACAATATGTCGCCATTGGCCACAACAGGCTCAAACTCAATCTGATACTCTTTCATCTCTTCGGTGGCGCTTATAGTGGCATAGTAGCAGTTGGGGTCCCAATCGCCTATCGACAACGAGAGATCGGTTGGTGCCGATGTTTTCAGCTTGACCGTAAGCGTATATTTGCGACCAGTCTTCACGCCAATGTTCTGGGCCACTTTATATTGCACATTCCACCAGTTGGTCGGTTCGGTATTATTCTTCACATGCAACTGTTTGTCTTTCAACTCGACAATATAATCAACGTTGTTCGCTGATTCTTTGAAGTCAGCATGCCAGAAATCGTACTTTTTGAGTGTTGAATAATCCACCAGACAATCGACCTCTTCTGTGGCTTCGAGTTCAGGGTCAACCACTTCGCGGTCGGCCATAAGGCCGAGCAAGTAGCCAGGCTGCTGCTGCGAGTGCCAAGCCAAAGTGTGGCCGTAGATGGTCAGTCCGGCAGCTTGAGCGTCGGAAACAAACTGTTTCACACGGTCGAAGTTCATCTTGCCTCCGCTGTTGACTACCGAGCCGTACTTCATGGCATTGCCGGCAACTATCTCGTCGAAATGCGCTGCTACAGTGTCTCTTATGCCATTTTTGTTAGTATTGAACTCGCTCACATCAAGCGCGCCGCTGAATTTGAATATCGGGTGCTTCGAGCGGTCAATGCAATCTTTGAGGAAATTGGGCAACACAATTGCCGGTTCGGGCTCAGGTTCTGGCTCGGGTTCTGGCTCGGGCTCGGGTTCAGGCTCTGGCTCCGGTTCCGGTTCGGGCTGGGGCGCTGGCTCCGGCTCTTTTATTACATCATCGTCTTTGTCGCAGCCTGCAAAAACCAGAGCTGCCGACATCATCAGTAACCAAAATTTATTCATAAGTTATTCTGTTTTATTATTATTCATAACGTGCTTTTTTACGTTGTAGTGTGTGGTTTCGTTCGCACGCCAAGGCGTGCGAAACAAACCGAAAAATGCCTGTTTTTGCATTATCACAAGTATTAAACAGCTCTATATCAAAACAATAGCAACGTTACATTTTTCACTTTGTCCGTTTCGGTGGGCAAAATGAATGTAACATGTCTGTAACAATTTATGCGCCACCGAAGGGCGGCGCATCATTGTTTTATCCTCACCTCTTCGCCGGGCTCAACCTTTTTCTTGTTCTTCGGATAACCGTTTATCTCGCGCAACTGATTGAGTGTAAGTCCGTGATTCTTAGCGATTTTCTTCAGCGTATCGCCTTTTTTGGCAATGTAAACGTTAGCTTTTGCCTTCGAAGCAGCCGCGTTAGCGTCTGCTTCGGCTTGCCGCATCTCGGCCAAGCGCGCTCTCACCATGGCTTCGAGCTGGTCGAACGACACGCTCTGCGTGGTCGTTGTGTTGGTCTTGGCCGTGGCTGTCGAGGTCGATGTTTTTGTGGCCGATGTCGCCGACGACTTGTCAGCCGACGTTTTGTTAGCAGTTGAGGCTGAGCTGTTTACGGCGGCGGTAGTCGGTGTTTGCGCCACAGGCGTTGTGGTAGCGGCAGCCAAGCTGGCGCTGCCCGACGCCGAATTTGGCGTGCGTGCTTTGATGCGTGCCAGCTCGCTCTGCGTTATTGCTATATGCTCTTCGTAGCCGTCGCCGCCAAGCCAGTAGCGCTGTTCGTTGGTGCGGTACTGCGGGTCGGCCACGAAATCGACACTCGTGTCGAACCGGCGGTTTTTCAAGCTATGCTTGAAAAGCCACTGGTAGAGGTTCCAATAGTCGAAGTAATAGATAAGGCTGTGCCCGCCTTCTGCCAAACGGCTGTATTTGAGCAGTTTAGTGTCGCCACATTTTTTCATTGCCTCCACCACGCGGTCGGAGTTGGTTACCGATGTCGTCTCATCGTCGGCAGCGTGAATAATCCACGTTGGCAGTTGGTTGAGGCCGCAAGGCGTCTTGGCGTCGCAGCCTCCGCCTATGCCAACACAGGCCGCCACCTCATCGGGGTATTTGTTGGCGTAGTTGAGCGTTCCCCAGCCGCCCATGCTCATGCCTATGACGTAGAAACGGTTGTGGTCGAAGGCGTAGTGTGCCTTCAGAAACTCATACACCTTGTGCAGTTTCACCGAACCCCATCCTTCGCCAGCCTTGGCGTTGGGCTCTACTATGAGCGCCGGCTGACCTTGCAGAATGTCGTTTCCTCGCTCTATAGATGTGATGGAGCCATATCGGTATCCGCCCAAACCGATGCTCATGCTTCGTCCGTGCAGAAACATAACTACCGGCATATCAGTACTTTTCACCGGGTCGTAACCTTTCGGCTCGTAAATGGCGAAGTTGTACATGTCGGGCATCAGGTCGTTGAAATACTCAATCTGCTGTGCCTTAGCCACATACGGCATCAATGCCAAAATTGCCAGAATAATCTGCTTTATCATAAATAGAATGTTTTTTCCACCAACTGCTTTTCGTAATCCGTTATTCATTAGTACGCAAGGCGGAAGCCGAGGCGGTCATCATTGTACTCGGGCGTGTGGCTACGGCGAAATGAAACACGGCTGCACGCCGCAGGGCTTCCCCAGCAACCACCACGATTAACGTGATTAGAGCCTGTTGGAGCGCCTGTGGGATTTGTTTGTGTCGCACTGCTATAGACTCCATACCAGTCAAAACACCACTCAGAAGCGTTACCGATCATGTCATACAGACCCAGTTCGTTAGGTTGTTTCATAGCTACTGTATTAATTGAATTTGAATTGCTCTTGAACCACGCAACATCGTCTAAATTATTGCTGCCAGCGTACTTGTAGCCTTCGCTCTTCTTGCCTCCACGGGCGGCATACTCCCACTCCGCCTCTGTAGGCAGGCGGAAGGTCTCGCCGGTAAGTTCATTCAGCTTTGTGATAAAGGTCTGCACATCGTTCCACGAAACCTGCTCCACAGGATAGCTATCGTTCTTGGATTTACTCGGATTGTTGTCGGCCCCCATAACAGCCTTCCATAGTGCCTGTGTTACCTCTGTTTCGCCTATATTGTACGAGCTGAGTGTTACTTCGTGAACTGGTTTTTCGTCATTTTCAGCCTCAGCATCGTAATTGTCGCCACTTGAATTTGTTTTTTGCGCGCCCATCTTGAATGTGCCGCCCTCTACGTATTTCATATTGAACGACACTCCATTAACAGTGAAGGTACTCTTGGAAAGGGCAAGGCGAAAACCGATGCGACGCATGCCATAATCTCTCATAGCAAATATGCGACACGTCACACGGCAGTTTGCCTCAGACATATCATAGTCCCCGCCACGAAGTATAGTATTATCATTATAGCCAGGAGTAGAACCTTGTGGATTTGTCTGCACATTATTACTGTATTCTCCATAACTCTCGCTGCACCAATCTAACACATTGCCACTCATGTCGTATAGGCCTAGCTCATTGGGTGTTTTAGTAGCTACTGCATGAGTCTGTTTTGTTGTATTTACTGCTGAATTATCTTTGTACCACGCCACATCGCCTATAGTGTTACTGCCTGCGTATTTATAACCTTTGCTCTTCTTGCCGCCACGGGCGGCATACTCCCACTCTGCCTCTGTAGGCAAACGGAATGTCTCGCCGGTAAGTTCGTTGAGTTTCGTAATAAATGTCTGTACTTTGCTCCACGAGACATCCTCTACTGGGTTGCTTTCGTTCTTAAAGTAACTCGGATTACTACCCATCACGGCGTTCCACAACGCCTGTGTAACCTCGGTTTCACCTATGCTGAACGAGCTGAGGGTTACTTCGTGAACAGGACTCTCATCATTGTCGGCATCGGCATCGTAATTGTCGCCATCTGGATCTGTATTTTGCGCGCCCATTTTGAATGTGCCTCCTTGAACATCTATCATATAGAACGATACACCGTTAACAGTGTATACTTTGCCCGGATAATAATTCACCTTCACGTTCTTAACGCGCTTGGTGCCAGTGTATTGCAACGTTACTATACCATCATCGGCTTTCACGTAGCTCCAGCCTTCGGGCAGTTGTACCTCTTTGCCCGCAGCGCTTTGCGCCGAGGCGGTGATGGTTGCTAAAAGCAACACAAAGAATAATGATGTGCGTTTCATTTTTTTATTCATCTTATTTTTTGCAAAAATATGAATGTTTGGGGATATTGGATTGTTTTGAACACGGTTTTTTGCGAAAATTTGGGTAATTTGTTAATTATGAGACGGTGCATGAAACTATTATGAGACGGTGCATGCACCGTCTCTACCAACTACTTTACCATTACTCTTTACACATTACACTTTACTCTTTACTCTACTATTGTATTTTAGGCGAAAAATGACTACATTTGCGGGCTTTTTAGAAACGAAAAATATACAAGACAGATGGGAAATATTGTAGCTATAGTAGGCCGCCCAAATGTGGGAAAATCGACATTGTTCAACCGACTGACACAGAGCCGCAAAGCCATTGTAGATGAGATGTCGGGCGTAACGCGCGACCGACAGTACGGCAAGGTGTTCTGGAACGGACTTGAGTTCTCAATTATCGACACGGGCGGCTACGCTTCAAACTCCGACGACATTTTCGAGGAAGAGATACGCAAACAGGTGAAACTGGCCATCGACGAGGCGGCTGTCATTCTCTTCGTCGTAGATGCCCTCACGGGCATCACCGACTACGACGAAGCCGTGGCCGACATGCTCCGACGCACCAAGAAACCCGTCATTGTCGTTGTCAACAAAGTTGACAACGGCGAACGCATGGCCGACATTCACGTGTTCTACAAATTCGGTCTGAAAGACCTCTTCCCTATCTCGTCGATAAGTGGCAGTGGCACAGGCGATTTGCTCGACAAAGTGCTCGAGTATCTGCCCAAAGACGCCAAAAGCGATATCGACGACACGCTGCCGAAATTCACCATCGTAGGCCGACCAAACGTGGGTAAGTCGTCCATTATCAACGCTTTCATCGGCGAAGAGCGTAATATCGTTACCGATATTGCCGGCACTACACGCGACTCTATTTTCACCCGATACAACAAATTCGGCATGGACTTCTACCTCGTCGATACCGCCGGTCTGCGCAAGAAGACCAAGGTGAAGGAAGATGTCGAGTTCTACTCCGTAATGCGCTCTGTAAGAGCCATTGAGGAGTCGGACGTGTGCATTCTGATGCTCGACGCCACCCGCGGTTTCGAAACTCAGGACAAGAAAATCTTCGGCCTTATTGAGAAAAACAACAAAGGCGTAGTGATTCTCGTCAACAAGTGGGATTTGATAGAAAAAGACAGCAAGACAACGAAGAAATGGGAGACCGAGATACGAAACCAGATAGCACCCTACACCGATGTGCCCATCATCTTCACCTCGGTAATCAACAAACAGCGCATACACCAGGCCGTCGAAGAGGCCAACGCCGTGTACGAAAACCGCAAGCGCAAAGTGAGCACCTCGGCTCTCAACGACACGCTGCTGCCTATGATTGAGAACTTCCCGCCACCTTCGACCAAAGGCAAGTTCATCAAAATCAAGTACATAACGCAGCTGCCAAGCACCACTCCCACTTTCGCGTTCTTCTGCAACCTGCCGCAGTATATCAAAGAACCGTATAAACGATTCTTAGAGAATAAGATACGCGATAATTGGAAGTTTACTGGCGTGCCTATAAACATCGTTTTCAGAAAAAAATAACAGCGGACAGAAGCAATGGGTCAACTGATTGAAAATATGTTCACTAAGAAATGGCTCGAACGCGAAGTGGCGTTCCTCATCGACATTGTCATCTGTGCCACGATAGCCATTTTCCCGCGCATAGGTTTCATTATCAGTGCATTATACTTCTTCCTCAAAGACGCGCTGCCTTTCGGCGGCGCGAGCAGTTTCGGCAAATCTATCTACGGACTCAAGGTGAAAGATGCCGACGACCAGCCCGTACGGCACTTCTGGCGCAAAACTATCGTTCGCAATCTGATTATTGTTATCCCGATTCTCAACCTCGTGGATATTTATTATTTCCTGAAAACAGGCGTCAGACTGGCCGACGAATGGACTTCGACAAAAGTCGAAAAATAGTGATATACAGCAATTTACGACATGGACAACGGACAGATAGAAAACGGAGAGAACATTGAGATATGGGGCGCGCGAGAGCATAACCTTAAAAACATCGACATAAGCATTCCGCGCAACAAACTTGTCGTGATTACAGGCATGAGCGGCAGCGGCAAATCGTCGCTGGCGTTCGACACCATATACGCCGAAGGACAACGGCGCTACATTGAGACGTTCTCGGCCTACGCTCGCCAGTTCCTCGGCGGCACCGAACGCCCCGACGTCGACAAGATTACAGGGCTAAGCCCTGTAATATCCATCGAACAGAAGACTACGAACAAAAACCCGCGCTCGACGGTAGGCACCATCACAGAGCTCTACGACTTCTTCCGACTGCTCTACGCCCGCGCCGCCGACGCTTACTCGTACGAAACCGGCGAACTGATGGTGAAATACACCGATGAGCAGATTGCCCAGCTTATTTGCGACAACTACAGCAACCGCAAGGTTTACCTGCTCTCGCCTATCGTCAAAGGCCGAAAGGGACACTACAAAGAGCTCTTCGAGCAAATACGCAAACGCGGCTATCTCTATGCACGCATCGACGGCGAGATTCGCGAAGTGGTACACGGACTCAAACTCGACCGATACAAAGTGCATTTCATTGAGCTCGTCATCGACAAAATGCGCGTCGAAAACGTTGACGACAAGCGACTTAGACAGTCTATCGACCTGGCCCTTACCTCCGGTAAGGGCGTCATGAGCGTCGTCGATGCCGAAGACGGCAAAATGCGCTACTTCAGCCGCAACCTGATGTGCCCCACGACCGGCCTCTCGTATGCCGAACCAGCGCCGCACACCTTCTCGTTCAACTCGCCGCAAGGCGCTTGCCCCAAGTGCAAAGGCCTCGGCTCACTCACGCAAATCGACATCGACAAGATTATCCCCGACAAGTCGCTTAGCATATTCGACGGTGGCATTGAACCTATCGGTAAATACCGCAATACGCTCATTTTCGCACAGTTAGACGCTATCGCTGAAAAATACGACGTTACGCTGAAAACACCGCTCGACGAATTCCCCGAAGAGGCCATCGACACCATTCTCTACGGAACTACCGAACGCCTGCAACTGCGCAACGAGTCGGGCCTGTCGGGAAATTTCTTCCCTTCGTACAATGGCATCATAAGCTATATTAATGATATTCAGGACAATACAACATCGCTGAAAGAGAAAAAATGGGTCGGACAATTCGAGCGCGAAATTGTCTGTCCCGAATGCAACGGTCTGCGCCTGCACCGCGAAGCCCTGCATTTTCTCATCAACGGCAAAAACATAGGTCAGGTGGCCGAAATGGACATGGGCGAACTTAACGAGTGGCTCACCAACATCGAAGACCATCTTTCCGACAAGCAGAAAGCTATTGCTACTGAGATAATTAAGGAGATCAGAAGCCGACTGGGAATACTGCTCGACGTTGGTCTCGACTATCTGTCGATGAACCGCAGCGCGGCGACACTCTCGGGCGGCGAGAGCCAGCGCATTCGCTTGGCTACGCAAATAGGCTCGCAACTCGTCAATGTGCTCTACATTCTCGACGAGCCGAGCATCGGACTACATCAGCGTGATAATCAGCGACTTATAACGTCGCTAAAACAATTGCGCGACATTGGCAACAGCGTCATCGTGGTAGAGCACGACAAAGAGATGATGCTACAGTCTGATTATCTGATAGATATAGGCCCCGGCGCCGGACGGCGCGGGGGATATGTAGTGGCACAAGGCACACCTGCCGAAGTGCTCCGAACCGACTCTCTCACAGCGCAATACCTCAACGACAAGAAACGCATCGAAATACCCGCGCAACGACGCAAGGGCAACGGCAAATTCCTGAAGCTCTTCGGCTGTCGCGGCAACAACCTGAAAAACATCGACGTAACACTGCCTCTGGGCACTCTGATATGCCTCACAGGCGTATCGGGAAGCGGCAAATCGACTCTTATAAACGAAACGCTCTACCCCATTCTCAACCGCGAAATATACAACGCGGTGAAAGATCCGATGCCCTACTCGGGCATCGAAGGACTGGAGAACATCGACAAAGTGGTAGCCGTCGACCAAGCACCAATTGGGCGCACACCGCGCTCTAATCCAGCCACTTACACAAGTCTGCTTGACGACATTCGCAAGCTCTTCGCCGAAACGCCCGAAGCGAAAATCAGAAACTACAAGATAGGCCGATTCTCGTTCAACGTAGCCGGCGGGCGCTGCGAGACGTGTAAAGGCGCCGGCGTGCAGGTCATCGAGATGAACCTGCTGCCCGACGTGATGGTCGAATGCCCCGATTGCCGCGGCAAACGCTACAACCGCGAGACGCTCGAAGTGAAATACAAAGGCAAGTCGATTGGCGACATTCTGCAAATGACCATCAACATGGCCGCAGAATTCTTCGAACATATTCCGAACATCTACCAGAAACTGCGCACTCTGCAGAATGTCGGACTGGGCTATATAACTCTCGGACAGCCATCTACGACGCTTTCGGGCGGCGAGAGCCAGCGAGTTAAACTCGCTGCCGAACTAGCCAAAAAAGACACCGGACGCACCGTATATCTGCTCGACGAACCCACCACTGGCCTGCATTTCGAAGACATCCGCATTCTGATGGACGTCATCAACCGAATTGTCGACAAGGGCAACACGGTAATCGTCATCGAGCACAACCTCGACGTGATAAAAATGTCGGACTACATTATCGACATGGGCCCCGAAGGCGGGCGCAACGGCGGCACGATAGTGGCGCAGGGCACGCCCGAAGAGATAGTCAAAAACACCAAAAGCTATACCGCAAAATATCTTAAAGAAGAACTCAAACAGCAAGCAAAGCATTGATAATGAATATGATAAACAAACTTAAAATATTATTTCTGATTTGCGCAATGTTCATTGCGCAAACCGTAAAAGCCCAACAGAGCAACACATCGCTTTGCAGCGAAAAACCTAAGTTGGTGCTCATTCTGCTTATCGACAACCTTAATAATGAGCAACTTGAGATAATCCGCACCCGCTGCGGCAACGACGGTTTCAACCGCATAATAAACCATGGCTCGCAATTTCTCAACGCCTACTACGACGCCGGCGGCAATTATTCGGGCAAAAACCTTGCAACACTCTTCACCGGCGCTCCGGCAGCCACTCACGGTATTGTGAGTGAGACTTGGATCGACCACCTGACGAACAAGAAAATTCACGCCGTATACGGCGAGAATTATCAGAAAAACGACACCAACAGAATGCCTCAAAACGGCCTTCTGCTCTGCTCTACCATAGGCAACGAGATTCGTAAGATTTACAACCGACACGCCAAAATAATGTCTATAGGTTTCGACCCGCAGAAACTCATGTGGGCCTCGGGCGTGCGCACCGCCGAACCAACCTTCTGGTTCAACACCCGAAACGGCGAAATGACTTACGTGGGCTACTCGCCCGACTCTACAAATAACTGGATAGCAGACTTTAACAACAAACGGATGCCCGATGTGTTCATTACAAAATACTGGGCGCCCAAAGCCGACATAAGCACTTACCACGAATGGCAGTACTTCAACAGTGGCAGCCAGCAACGCACGTTTTACTACCCGTTGCAAAACCAGAACCCGCGACGCGACAAATATTCGCTCATTCCAGGCTCGCCCTCGGGCAACAACATGATACGCGACTTCGCCGCGTGGGCTATCGTCAACGAAGGGTTGGGCAAAGACGACATCCCCGACCTGCTCACCGTCGAGTTTTCGGCCACACCTTCGTGTGGCCTCAAACGGCAACCGTTAGACGCTGAGACAGAGGACCTTCTGATGTGCCTCGATGAAAATATAGCAAGTATGCTCAAAGTAATCGACGCCAACATAGGCATGGACAACACGCTCGTGGTACTCACCGCAGCTCAGGGCTGCTACGACGTGGCTCACACCGACTCCGACCAATGGAAGAGCCGCGGCACAGTGAGCCTGCGCCGCACTACAGCTCTGCTCAACCTCTACCTCATGGCGCTGCACGGCCAAGGACAATGGGTGCGCAACTACTCAAGCGGTGCCATTTACCTCGACCGCAATGTGGCCAACGAGCTCAAAGCCAATTGGGACTCGCTGCTCTACGAAACAACCGACTTCCTGCATCAGGTGGCCGGCATAGGCAACGCCATCGCCGCCAAAAACCTCACAAGCATCTACTCCGACTCGCCCATAATCGACGTTCTCAGAAGGAATTACAATCCGAAACGCTCAGGCGACATACTCATAACACTCGAACCCGGCTGGGCCGAAGAACAAGACGACGGTTCGCAACTCACGCAACTCTGGGGCAAAGAATCTGTACCGCTCGCCTTCTACGGCTGGAAAGTGCCACGTGAGACTTTCCTCGAAAACCACTCCATGACCGACGTCGCGCCTACTATCTGCTCGTTTATCAGAGTGAACGCACCCAATGGTTGCAGTGGAACACTTCTGCCAATTGTAAAATAAAAAAGAAATGCACAAACAACTTATAATCAGACATTTATCAGTGCTGTCGTTGTTGCTTTCCGCAATAACAGCATCGGCAACCGACAGCGACGAACGCCGTCCGCTGTTTCTCACTACGAAAATAGATGTTGGCACAATGGCCAACACCAACGACTTCCTCGACGGCGTGAATGCTCATCAGATGAAGATGAAGAACTTCAGCGCCTACACCCTCGGTGTAGGCTGGCAGACAACAGGCCGTAAAGACTGGGAGCACATACACAACTTCCCGTCGTTCGGCGTAGCCGTTTACACGGCTACGCTCGACAACAAAGCCGAGATAGGCCGCCCCTACTCTGTTTTCGGGTTCTACAACGGAACTATGTGGCGCAAAGGACGTTCGGCCATCAAATACAACATCGACATGGGCGTGGCCTTCAACTGGAAATGCTACGACAAATACACCAACCCGTACAACATAACCATCGGCTCACCAGCCACGGTACACATCGGGTTGGGCGTCGAGTACCGCTATTCGCTCGACAATCTGTCGTTTGCCATTGGCTACAACGCCACACACTTCTCCAACGGCGCCGTACGCAAACCCAACAAAGGCCTCAACATGCTATCGCCGTTTGTCAAAATAGCCTACTCGCCGCGCAAATACAGCCTGCCCGAACTAAAAACCGGCTTCGGACGACTCAAAGGGCACGAAGTGCTTGCAACCTTCGGATTCGGTATCAAACGCTACGAGTGCGACACCGTCGCTCACCCTGAGGTGCGCGACCTGCCCGGCAAAGAGTTCCAGATGGGGTCGAAATTCACCGTCGGTACGCTGCAACTCGAATACCTGCGCACCTACGGCCACAAAGGCCGCTGGGGCGGCGGCCTCAGCATCGTCTACGACAACTGGCTCGGCAGCGACATACGCATCACCGGTAACGATGTAACCACCATAAACGGCCCTGCTTCAAAACGTTACACGGTCGGACTGTTCCTCGCTCACGAACTCTGCATCGACCGCTTGAGCGTTGTCACGCAGTTGGGACGTTACATACACCAGCCTTCGGGCGTAAGCCAGAAGAAAAAAGACCTCTTCGAACGCGCCGGCGTCAAATACACGCTGCCTTTCAACGTCTTTGCCGGCCTCAACATCTACGCCCACAGCTTCACCAAAGCCGACTTCATCGAATGGAACGTCGGTTACCGCTTGCCTTGGGGCGAAAAAGTAAAATCCAAATAACTGATATACAATGGATAACAACGTTTTCAACGCGCACAACAAAGAAGAGTTTCCGCCTATGCACACCACTGAGCATATCGTAAACCGCACTATGATAAATCTCTACGGCTGCGGCCGCGCCGTAGAGGCGCACATCGAACGCAAGAAAAGCAAACTCGACTATGAGATTGACCACGCCCTTACCGACGATGACGCACGACGCATAGAAAACGCTGTGAACGAGGTGATTAAGCAAAACCTCGATGTAACAACCGAAATCATCACACAAGCCGAAGCGGCTGGCCGCTTCGATCTCAACCGCCTACCCGACGACGCATCGGAAACGGTGCGCATAGTGAAAGTAGGCAACTTCGATGAGTGCCTCTGCATCGGTCAGCACGTGAAAAACACGTCGGAAATAGGTCTGTTTCAAATAATTAGCCATTCGTACGATGCCGAACGGCATCGTTGGCGAATGAGATTCAAACTGGCTTAACTACGCCAAACTATTCGCCATCAGTTAGGCTTCACCTTCGACACCAGCTTGTAGTAAATCCACCGCGCATAGCGGTGGAAATAGCACATCAGCACGTCCATTCGACAGACGTAAATCTCTTTCTTTCTGCGTTTTACAGCCTTGAAGATTTTCTTTGCGCACGTCTCGGCCGAGATGCCGTTTTTCTGCGCGTGATCCATCACACCATGCTCCGTGCCGTCTTTGGTGAGCGCATGAAGCGAAACGTTGGTGAGTATGCGCCCCGGGCAGACAATAGTGGTGTTGATGCCTCTGTC
Organism: Bacteroidales bacterium; assembly: GCA_017960905.1. GTDB lineage: Bacteria > Bacteroidota > Bacteroidia > Bacteroidales > Marinilabiliaceae > W3P20-009. The sequence continues at coordinate 2,702 of JAGCYH010000013.1, read as the reverse complement.
GTGCAATTCCGCCCACACGGTTTCGTAGAAACCGTGTATGGCGTGCTTGGCCGCCGAATATGCCGAACGCTGCGGAAAGCCGAAAACGCCCACTATGCTGCTTATCGCAACAATATGTCCGCCGCCGTTTTTGAGCATCAGCGGCAGCACACGTTTCGTGAGCTGCACTCCGCTGAAATAATCCACCTGCATTATCCGCCGGTCGATATCCACTGGCGTCTCTTCAACCAACGAACGCTGGCTTATGCCACCGTTGTTGACCAGAACATCAATGTGGTCGAACTTTGCTAGCACCTCATCGGCAGCGCGGTCAATCGACTGTGTATCAGCCAAATCGATAGGCACCACAGTACACTGCTCTGGCTGAGCGCAACGCGAAGCCACCTCGGCAAGCACGTCGGCGCGCCGCGCCGACAAAATAACGTGCCAGCCTTCCTGCGAATATTTATATGCCAATGCCTCGCCTATGCCCGACGAAGCGCCAGTAATCCATATCGTCTTCATTTACAAATATTTATATCGCCCGAAAGCACTGCTTTCGCTTATTTTGATTTTTCAAAATTACATAAAAAAACACAGACACACATCATCGAACAATATGTATCTGTGAAATAAAAAAACCAAAAATATGAATTGGTGCGCAGAATGAGACTCGAACTCACACGATCTTGCGACCACTACCCCCTCAAAGTAGCGTGTATACCAATTTCACCACCTGCGCGAGAGTGAGCGGAAAACGAGACTCGAACTCGCGACCCCAACCTTGGCAAGGTTGTGCTCTACCAACTGAGCTATTTCCGCATTTGCGACTGCAAAGGTACTCACTTTTTTATTATCTGCAATGCTTAAGCGCTTTTTTTCGAAAAAAAAGCGCTTAAGCAAGCTGATAATTTTACTTTTTCTTAAAGCTTAACAGTCGTTTTCTTTCCAACATACTGAATGTCAGCCGTTTTGCCATTGTCGGCACGGACAACTTTGAATGTGCGGTTTTGCAACATTCCGTCGAACGAGCCTTCGCGAGTATCGATAGTCAACGTGTTGCTTTTATTGTTCCAAGCAAACTTTATAATCGAGTAATCACCTTTTTCGTAGTTGTAATTGTCGCCCTCGTCTTCGTACAGTTCGAACGTGCAATCCTTACCGGGATAGATTTTTATGGTAAGCGTTTCGCGCGATTGTTCTACCGTGTTTTGCGCAGGCTGCGCAAAAGGAATAATGCTGCCGGCTTTTACAAAAAACGGTGTTTGAGCAATAGTGGTAGGCACGCTGACGGTTTGTCCGCCGGTGTAGAGTTGGTTGGTCCAATAGTAATACCAATTGTCGCCTTTTGGGAGATATTTTTCGGCGGTTTTACTTATAGAAAAATCTACCGAAGGATATGCTTTAAGATTGTCGGTTTTTTGACGATCCCAACCAGTCATTTCGTCTATCTTAATTATCTTTTCGTCAGTGTATTGCGGCGAAACCACGGGGGCGGCAAGTATCGATTTTCCAAACATAAACTCATCGGCAAGACGAAGAGTTTTTGGGTCGTTTGGGTAATATGCAAACAAAGGCATCATATAACTTGCATCGTTTTTGGTAACGTCAAAAGCCAATGAATAAATATAAGGCAACAGGCTGTAACGCAGATTGATAGTAGATTCAATAGCGTCGTAAATTGGTTCGCCTTTCGAGCCAAACTGGTAAATTTCTCTTGGGGTGTCGGCACCGTGCGAACGGAACACAGGATTAAACAGTCCGTACTGCATCCAGCGCACGTAAAGTTCTTGAAACTGAGGATTTTTTGCTCCCGAAGCCACACCAAGCACATTATACGAACCAGAGAAAAATCCGCCTATATCGGTATTGAAGTTTGGATTTCCTGTAAGCGTAAAATTCAATCCTGCGGGAATCTGTTTGCGGAGCATATCCCACGACGATGCCACGTCGCCGCTCCACATATTTGAGCCATAACGTTGCTGACCTGCATACGACGAACGGGTCATTATAAAAACTCGCTGATTTTCTGAAACTTTGCGTTGATTTTCGTAAATTCCGCTAACAGTGGCAAGGGGAAATGCATTGCGCATTTTTCTAAACGAACCAAAGCCCGTAGAAAATTCATAATCATCGTCGGTGGGATAAAAACAGTCGGGGTCGGTAGAATCCATCCACCAAGCGTCGATGCCGTAGTCGTAGAGTTTTTTAAGGTACTTCCAGTAAATGTCTTTCGATTTTTGCGGGAACGGATTATAAACCTTAACGCCTGAGGGATAATCCATTACGGGCGGCCAAATGTGCGAAATTCCGCTTTGAGGCCAAGTACCGAAGGTAAAGAGGAGGTTGTCTTTTTCTAACTCTTTAAACTGCATTGTCATAGGTCCGAAACTTGCCCAAATCGAAATCATAATGTGGGCGTTCATATCGTGGATGCGCTTTATCATTCCTTTGCCATCGGGAAAACTCTCTGATAGAAAGTCCATTGCATTCCACAGATAATTGTTACCCCAATATTGCCAATCTTGAATAATGCCGTCGAGAGGCACGCCAAGAGTGCGGTATTTTTCTACCACGCCGATAATTCGTCTTGGGTTTTGTAGCGTTCCTTGCTCTGCCAATAACCAAAAGTCCAGAGTGGAAACATCGGCACTTTGCCCGAAAGTTGACGCATCAGGGCAATTACACCGTCGGGATTGCCACCGTACATAAAATAGTAGTCG
>JAGCYH010000012.1 GCA_017960905.1 Bacteroidales bacterium | reverse complement strand
TTTATCTGTTGCAGAGCGGCACTGGCGCTCTTATTGTACTTAAACTCAAAGACATATACATAGTCGGCCGTCTCGATGGTCATGTCAATGCGGCCATCGGCCGTGGCGTATTCGGCTTTGGTATAGAGTCCGCAAAGGTTGCAGAGTGTATACAAGACATTATGGAAATGTATTTCAGCGATTTTCGCCGTATGGCTGTATGGAGCCTCGGCCAGGAAACTCTTCAGCCGCTGCATAAATGCATCTATCTGGCCGCTGCGCACTTCGCGCACGAAGTTCATAATCTGGAAGTCGGACTTTTTCCGGTCGATTCCTACATAAAACGGTAGCAAGAAGCGCAGGAAGCCTTCGCGCACTTCCTCGTTGGGGAATCCCAACCGATACAGCTTGAATTCCTCGTCGTATCCTTTTATTGTCAGGTATCCGCTCTGGAAAATAACTGGAATTGGGTCGGTAGAGGCGGAATCGATAGAGTTGAGCACTTCGCCCATAACTTCTTCTTTCTCAATGCTTTCGAGATCGTAGTTGTGCAGTCTGAGCAGCTCAACCAGATATGTCGGTGTGCCGGTCTCGAACCAATAGCTGCCGAACTCGCATCTGTCGAGCGTGTTGAGTACGCTGAACGGATTGTACATTCCGCTTACATTGTCAGCAAAATGGTAGCCATCGTATCGTTGTTTCATCTCGGCGTATGCGGCGTCGATGCTTATATTTTTTGCCTTGGCAAGTCGTTCGACGTATGGGCGCATAACACCGTTAAGTTCTTCATTATCAATGCCGCATATATTGTAATATCGGCTATCCATTGATATATCGCTCAGATTGTTCAAGTCGCTGAAGACGCTCACTTTACCGAATTTAGTAACTCCAGTGAGCAGTGCGAACTTTATGCAGCCGTCCATACTCTTGAGTGCGCCGTAGAAACCTTTGAGCGTGCCGCGGTATTCATTCTGAAGTTCTTCATTGCCAATAGCTTGCAGCATTGGCTTGTTGTACTCGTCGACAAGAATAACCACGCGGTGGCCAGTCTTCTCGTACGCGCGGCGGATAACGCCCTCGAAACGTGTGCCAAGCGACCTCTCATTTGAGTTGCTGCCGTAGAGTTCTTCCCAATTGGCTAATGCCAGATTCAGTTTGTCTTTTAAAGCTGCCGGTGTTTTATAATCTTCGGTGTTCAAGTCCAAATGCAGAACCGGATATTCAGTCCATTCGGTTTCCAATTGTTCAACGGCAAGTCCGTTGAACAACTCTTTCTTGCCCTGAAAATATGCTTCCAAAGTGCTTATTAACAGACTTTTGCCAAATCTGCGCGGCCGTGAGAGGAAATAGTAATTGCCTGTCGTAACCAATTTGTACATCAGAGCGGTTTTGTCAACATACAAATAGTCCGACTTGCGGATTTTCTCGAAGTTCTGTATGCCTATTGGCAGATTCTTCAGTTGCTGTTCCATGGCTTATATTAAAGTTTCTACATTGTTTTTTCAGCACGTATTTATCTGAAATTAGATATTTTGTCGTTATTGTCTGGCAAGAAAAATCTTGCCAGACAATAATAGCGTTTATTGGTTTGCTGATAGCAAAGATAGTTATTTCCCGACAGCGACGATAAAAAGCGGAGCATTTTCACAACTTTTATAATAAAAATAAACAGAGCTACCCAAAATAGAGCTAAATTTGCGCTCTAAAATATTAAATCTTTAAATTTTCTGTAATGGTATTGTTTTTCAAAGGCGAATCGGGACATGTGCTTGCAGTACAGGCGCAGAGTGCTGTGTCAGCTGCAGACATTCGAAAGCTCGAATGGTTGTTTAGCGAAGCTAAACAGATAGAAACACAAACGGTAAACGGCTACTTCGTGGGTCCGCGCCGCGAGATGATCACTCCGTGGAGCACCAACGCGGTGGAAATATCGCAGAACATGGGCATCGAAGGTATCGGCCGCATCGAAGAGTACTTCGAGGTGGATAACGACAAAGCTACTTTCGACCCGATGCTTCAGGTGCTATATAAAGGCCTGGACCAGAGCATTTTCACTATCGACAAGAAACCCGACCCCATTGTGCACATCGACGACATTAAGGTGTACAACGAGAAAGAGGGTCTGGCGCTCAGCCCGATAGAAATTGAGTATCTCGAAGGTCTGTCGAAGAAACTCGGCCGTCCGCTGACCGACTCCGAAGTGTTTGGCTTCTCGCAAGTTAACTCCGAACACTGCCGTCACAAAATCTTCGGCGGCGTGTTTGTCATCGACGGCGAAGAAAAAGAGCTCTCGCTCTTTAAACTTATCAAACGCACGTCGGAAACAAATCCGAACTACCTCGTTTCGGCTTACAAAGACAATGTCGCTTTCCTCGAAGGCCCTACGGCTATGCAGTTTGCGCCGCAATGCGGCGACAAACCTTCGCTCTTCGAAACGAAAGATATTGATACCGTGCTCTCGCTCAAAGCCGAGACACACAACTTCCCGACTACAGTAGAACCTTTCAACGGTGCCGCAACAGGCACCGGCGGTGAGATACGCGACCGTCTGGCCGGTGGTACGGGCTCGCTGCCTATGGCCGGCACTGCGGTTTACATGACGTCGTATTCGCGTCTGGCCGAAGACCGCCCGTGGGAGAAGGGCATGAGCGTTCGCGAATGGCTCTATCAGACACCGTCGCAGATACTTATAAAAGCATCGAACGGAGCGTCGGACTTCGGCAACAAGTTTGGTCAGCCGCTTATCTGCGGTTCGGTGCTTACTTTCGAACACGAGGAGAATGCAAAGAAATTTGCATTCGACAAAGTGATAATGATGGCCGGCGGCGTAGGTTTCGCGAAAAAGGGCGATGCTCTGAAACGCACCCCGAAACCCGGCGAGAAAGTCGTTGTGCTCGGTGGCGACAACTACCGCATAGGCATGGGCGGTGGCGCTGTGTCGTCGGTGGCTACTGGCGAATATGGCAACAGCATCGAGTTGAACGCTGTACAGCGTTCAAATCCTGAGATGCAAAAACGTGTCATGAACGGCATTCGCGCTATGGTCGAGAGCGACAACAACCCGATAGTGTCAATTCATGACCATGGCGCCGGCGGACATCTTAACTGCTTGTCGGAACTTGTCGAAGAAACGGGCGGTACCATAGAGATGGACAAACTGCCGGTAGGCGACCCAACGTTGTCGGCTAAAGAGATTGTCGGCAACGAGAGCCAGGAACGCATGGGCTTGGTGATTGAAGATAAAGACATCGATTTGCTGCGTCGCGTTTGCGACCGCGAACGCGCACCAATGTACGTCGTTGGTCAGACTACCAACGACATGCAGTTCCGATTTGAACAGAAAGACGGACAAACGCCTATCAATTTGCAACTTTCGGATATGTTTGGCAATCCGCCAAAGACTATCATGAACGATTCGACAGTCGCAACTACCTATAAGAAAATCAATTACGACAAAGAGAAACTCAACGAATATCTTGAGCGCATGCTTCAGCTTGAGGCTGTGGCTTGCAAAGACTGGCTCACCAACAAGGTCGATCGCTCGGTGACGGGCAAAATAGCCAAGCAGCAATGCGCCGGCGAGTTGCAGCTTCCGCTCAACGACCTTGGCGCTGTGGCTCTCGACTACGAGGGCGTGCGCGGTATGGCAACTTCGATAGGGCATGCACCGGCCGTAGGCCTTGTAAATGCTGCTTCGGGTTCGAAAATATCTGTGGCAGAGGCGCTTACAAACCTCGTTTGGGCACCGCTCACTCACGGCCTCAAAGGCGTTTCGCTTTCGGCCAACTGGATGTGGCCTTGCCGTCAGAAAGGCGAGGATGCTCGTTTGTACGATGCCGTACAAACAATGAGCGACTTCGTTTGCGCCCTCGGCATCAACATCCCGACAGGCAAAGACTCGCTCTCGATGACGCAGAAATACAAAAACGGCGACCAGGTGATGAGCCCCGGCACTGTTATCGTTTCGGCTATGGCCGAAGTGAGCGACATACGTAAGATTGTTGAGCCGGTGCTCGTGCGCGACACCGACACAAGCCTCTTGTACATCGACCTGTCGCACACCGACTTGTGCCTTGGCGGTAGCAGCTTCGCGCAGGTTTGCAACGCACTGGGCGACGAGGCGCCAACGATTGCCGACACTGAGTATTTCAAGAAAGGTTTCACAGCAATACAAAAACTTGTGAATGAAGGACTTGTGCTTGCCGGACACGATATCTCGGCCGGAGGTCTGATAACCACCTTGCTCGAGATGTGATTCGCAAATACCACATTCGGCATCACTGCCGATGTGTCGGCTCTGGCCGACGGCGATGTGGTGAAGATTCTCTTCAGTGAGAATCCGGGCGTTGTGGTGCAAGTGAAAGACGTTAAGCGAGTTACGTCAATTCTCGGCGAAGCCGGAATTGAATATTCGTACCTCGGTCGCCCGCACGAAGAGCGCAACCTGACAATCAGCGTCGGCGGCGACGTGCTCACATTCGACATCGACCACCTGCGCGACGTTTGGTACAAGACATCGTACTTGCTCGATTGCAAGCAATCGGGCGCGCAAAAAGCCAAAGAGCGTTACGAAAACTATAAGAATCAGCCACTTAACATACGTCTGCCGCAAGGTTTCACTGGCAAACTCAGCGACTATGGTTTGTCGCTTCGCCGCGACAAACAGACGGGTGTTCGCGCAGCCATCATTCGCGAGAAGGGCGTCAACGGCGACCGCGAAATGGCCTACAGCCTCTTCCTTGCCGGCTTCGATGTGAAAGACGTCCACATGACCGACCTTATCAGCGGTCGCGAAACGCTCGAAGACGTGAATATGATAGTTTTCTGCGGCGGATTCTCCAATTCCGACGTTCTTGGTTCGGCCAAAGGCTGGGCCGGCGCGTTCCTCTACAACGAGAAAGCCAAGAAAGCGCTCGACAACTTCTACGCACGCCCCGACACTATGAGCCTCGGCATCTGCAACGGCTGCCAGCTTATGGTTGAGCTTGGTCTCGTGTACCCCGAACATGCTGAGCGTCCGCGAATGCTGCACAACGATTCGCACAAGTTCGAAAGTATTTATCTGACTATGGAAATACCTCAGAACGAGTCGATTATGCTTGGTTCGCTCGCAGGCTCGCGACTGGGTGTTTGGGTGGCTCACGGCGAAGGCAAATTCTCGCTTCCGTATGCCGAAAGCGAGTACAACATAGTTGGTAAATTCGGCTATGAAGGCTATCCGGCCAACCCGAACGGCTCGAAGTACAATGTGGCAGGCATTTGCTCGAAAAATGGCCGCCACTTGGCTATGATGCCTCACCTCGAACGCGCCATCTTCCCGTGGCAGTGTGGCAGCTATCCCGCCGACCACAAAAACGACGAGATCACACCATGGGTTGTTTCGCTCGTCAACGCCCGTAAGTGGATCGAAGCCAATAAAAAATAACGCAATAGTTTGATATACAGACGAAAGTCGGTCGTGTGCATTGCACACGACCGACTTTCTTTTTTAATGTTAATAATTGCAACGAACAAATGTTAAAAGGCGTACAAGCATAATGGAACAATATTACTCGAAATATGAAATCGATAAAAGGAACTCAGACAGAGCGTAACCTGCTGACCTCGTTTGCGGGTGAAAGTCAGGCGCGCAACCGATATACTTTTTTTGCAAGTGCCGCAAAAAAAGAGGGTTACGAACAGATAGCAGCGATTTTTGAAGAGACGGCAAACCAAGAGAAGGAACATGCTAAACGCATGTTCAGATATCTCGAAGGTGGCATGGTTGAGATAAAAGCCTCGTTCCCGGCAGGCGTGATAGGCTCTACGCTTGAGAACCTGAAGGCCGCCGCAGCAGGCGAAAACGAAGAGTGGACAACCGACTATCCGGCATTTGCCCGCACAGCCCGCGCTGAAGGTTTCGACGAAATTGCCGACATGTATGAGAAGATTGCCATTGCCGAAAAAGGGCACGAAGAGCGTTACAAGGCGTTTGTGAAACTGCTCGAGGAAAACCGCATGTTTGTCAAAGACGGCGAGGTTTACTGGCAATGTCGCAACTGCGGTTTCATATTCAAAGGCACCGAAGCGCCTGAGAAATGTCCGGCATGCAACCATCCGCAGGCATATTTCGAAGTTATGAAGCAGAATTTTTAAACCTTACCGGTTTTACGACTCTATGAGAGTCGTAAAACTCTGATAATAAGACATCTATATGAGAAAAATATTGTTTGTGTCATTGGCAATTCTTCTTTTCGCTTCGTGCGAATCGACGAAAGAGAGCGGAACCATTTCGCTCAGTGCCGACGATTTTGCCACTGTTATAGCCGAAAATTCTGATATTCAGATACTTGACGTCCGTACGCGTGATGAATATGCCAAAGGGCATATTCCGAATTCGATAAATATCGATGTCAAGCAGAACGGCTTTGGCGACAAGGCTCTTACGGAGCTCGACAAAGACAACCCTGTGGCAGTGTATTGCCGTAGCGGGCGGCGCAGCAAGCTGGCCGCCACGATACTGACTGATATGGGCTACTCGGTTTACGAACTCAACCAAGGCATTGTGGCTTGGAAGGGCGAGGTTCAGACAAAGTAACTGATTTTTAATTATTTGATTATTAGGCCCGTAGGACAAAATTGATATACAATTTATTGTATATCAATTTTTTTGCGCTTTCGCAGCCTATTGGGTAGGATTAATTTGCCGATTTATATATTTTTGATACTTTTGCAAAAAATCACAACTTAAACATTATTTAATATGTACGATTCTAACGAAGAGGATCCACTCGAACAATATGATCCATGGAAAGAAAATTGGGATCCATGGATAATGCCAAAACATGTTCTGCCATGGGCCGTTGGAATGTTGGTGCTTCTTCTGGTATTTATGTTGATACTGTTTGCGTGTGCGTGCAACAAGATAGTAACCAACGATACGGAAATAATTAACAACGATTGGACATTCGCTTTGGGCGATTTCGATGGCGCGCAAAACGCGGATTTCGACGATTCGCAGTGGCAGAAAATTGGGCTACCACACTCATTTGCAATACCTTACTTTATGTCGCGCGACTTTTACACGGGCTACGGCTGGTATCGCAAACGCATCAACCTAACGGGCAATGACCTGAAAAACAGAATTTTGCTTGAGTTCGACGGTGTCTTTCAGGTTGCCGAAGTGTATGTGAACGGCAAAGGCCCGCTGACGCACTCGGGCGGTTACACTGGCTTTTCATTCGACATTACTGACAATGTGAAAATGGGCGAAAATGTTGTGGCAGTGAGAGTTAACAACATCTGGAATCCAACAATTGCACCACGCGCAGGCGAGCATAATTTCAACGGCGGCATTTACCGCACGGTGCGTCTGGCGAAGAAAAATCCTGTGCATATTGGTTGGAATGGGTTGCACGTCACAACGCCTGGGTTGAAGGAATCTGACGGCAAATCGGCGACAGCAAAAGCACTTTTATTAATTGAAAATAAAACAAATAAGGATAAAAATGCAACTTTGAGAATCACCATTTCGGATAAGAACGGCAACGGCGTTTCAACAGCCGAAAAAGAGGTGGCACTGGCGGCTGGCGCGACCACCGAAGTTGAACTGACAACGCCAAAAATTGAGAATCCAATGCTTTGGTCGGTTGACGAACCAAATCTTTATAATATTGAGTGTCAGGTAATTGAAAATGGCAGGGTGATAGATTCTCAATCATCGATTTTTGGATTCCGCTGGCTTGAGTGGACTGCCGACCACGGATTCTTCCTGAACGGCAAACACCTTTATCTGCGTGGTGCGAACGTGCATCAGGACCACGCTGGCTGGTGCGACGCCATTACAGAAGAGGCCGTCCGCCGCGACGTGCGAATGATTAAAGAGGCTGGTTTCAATATGATACGCGGCTCGCACTACCCGCATTCGCCCGCTTTTGCCGACGAGTGCTCGCGTCAGGGCATTCTGTTCTGGTCTGAAGCACCGTTCTGGGGGACGGGCGGCAACCAACAGGACGGATATTGGTACGCAAGCGCCTATCCTGTTAATAGTGAGGATACTGCGGCGTTCGAATCGAGCGTAATGAGCCAACTCACCGATATGATAAATATCAACTACAACCAACCGTCGATTTTTGCGTGGTCGATGTGCAACGAGGTGTTTTTCACTCAACGTCAGACACTTGGGGCGACAAAGAATCTGTTGCGAAAAATGGTTGAGCGCACCCGCGAACTCGACTCGACTCGCTATGCAGCCATTGGCGGAGCACAACGTCCGCTTGGCGCCGACCGCATCGACCTGATTGGCGACGCAGTGGGCTACAACGGCGACGGCGCAACCATTCCCGACTTCATCAAGCCTGGCATTCCGTCGCTGGTGTCGGAATACAGCAGCACAACGGCCATCCGTCCTGGCGTGTACGACCCAGGGTGGGCCGATTTGCAGAAAGACGAGGCGTGGCGCGGCATTGAGTGGCGCGGCGGTCAGTGCATTTGGTGCGGTTTCGACCACGGAAGCATTTTCGGCAGTCAGTTGGGCAAGACTGGAATCATTGATTATTTCCGAATTCCGAAGCGTGCATATTATTGGTACAGAAACGAATACGCAGGCGTTGCACCACCCGAATGGGCTACCGAAGGCGAACCTGCGGCTCTGAAAATTGAATCGACTAAAACACAAGGCGTAAAAACCGACGGGACCGACGACGTACAGTTGACAATCAGCGTTTTAGACAAGGAAGGAAGACATATTTCGAACTCGCCCGACGTGAGATTGCGCATTGTTTCGGGACCTGGCGAGTTCCCGACAGGGAGAGAGATTTGCTTCTCGAAAAATTCTGATATTCAAATTCTTGACGGATTGTGCGCCATCGAAATGCGTGCGTATCAGTCGGGCAAAACGGTTGTTGAGGCAACGTCGGACGGACTGACTTCGGGCACCATTGAACTTGAGTTTGTGGGCGGTGAGCCGTTCGTTGAGGGCAAGACGTCTGTGGTTGCCGACAGGCCTTACATCCCAAAACACAAGGCAAGAACCGAAGAAGACCTGCAGATTTTAGGCACCAACAACCCGACATTTGCAAGCAGCAATGCATCGGGACATTCGGCTGGAATGGCCGCCGACGGCAACGAGCAAACATTCTGGCAGTCTGCCCCAACCGACAAAGCGCCGCAGTGGGTTTTGGACACAGAGCGCGGCATTACACTCAAGCGCGTTGAAGTGACGCTCGGTAGTGCCACCGACGATGTAACTGTCTCAATATCAAACGATGGCGGCTATTATCTGCAACTTGCACACTACAACCACGCGCCGCAAAAAATCGTTATCGAGCATAACGACCTGACAATGAGGTTTGTAAAACTGAATTTCGGTTCGCCGAAAGACGCAAAAATCAACGAGGTGAAGGTGTTCGGATGGTTGGAGGATTGATGGCCTCAGCATCAATTAATGCATACAAAAAAAGCTGTACGGGCTTAGCCCGTACAGCTTTTTTCGTTTATTGTTAATATAGCGGTTGTAGACTGTTGATTAAACTTAATCAGTGTCAACCGCATATTTTCTGAAATTCTCTGCTTGTTCAAAAATCTCTTTGAACACATCGTCCTGCGGGACAGGCGGATAACCGTGTTCGGCAAGAATCAGAATCAAGTCCATTTTCAGTTCGGCTTTTATGTCGGCGCGGTTCGCCCAATCGGTGTATTTTGATTTGTCGTCGACCATTGCCTTAACCGCCGCCGACAACTTAAGTAGTTTGTCCTCAGGGTATTCGAATCCGAATTTATGGGCTATTTCCTTCAAAATATCGTAAAAAGCTTTCTCTTCGTAGGTGATGCCCAATTCCTTAAACGACTTTTTCTCTGCATTGACTTCTTTCAGCAATTCGGCCATCTGAGCGGCAACCTCGTTCAGCACTTCCTCGGCAAAAATGGCGTTGTCGCTGCGGTCGTTGTATCGGCTTACCAGCATATTCAGGCGTTTGGTGAAATCGACGCCTTTCATTTTGTTAACCCGTTTGAAATCAGTGATGACAGAACGCAACAGTTTCTCCATCAGTTTGACCTTTGTGTTCGGCTGTTTCAACTTCTCAAGCCGAGCCATATACTCCTCGCTCAGCACGTCTAGTTGCCGAGTGTCGGCATTGACCTGAGCAATCTCCTCAACGCCGTCCGATTGCAAAGCTTCTTCTATCATCCTGCTAACACGGCGGTTCATTTGGGCAATGTCGGGCGCACTGCCTTTGGTCAGTTTGAAGATGATGGAACGCACTCCAGTGAAGAAGTGCACATCCTCAACATCGCGTTTGGTCAAATCGTCGTGGTTGGAACACAGATTATATGCCGATTTCATCTTTTGCGCGTGTCCCATAAACTGACTTTCTGTCTTTTCGGTAACCTGTACAAACTCCGCCGCGTTCTTCAGGCACTGCAGCTGCTCCAATGGCGTTCCGGTTGTGAATTTAGAGTAGTCAAATTTGTCGAACATTCTTTTGAGAATGTCCAACTCATCTTTCACCAGAGTAACCGATTGCTCTATGGTCTCTACGTCGCTGCCGATTCCTCCGCCGCCAGCATACTGTTTCAGTGCCAGATTCATATTGTTCTTAATGCCGATATAATCCACCACCAGACCCTTGTCTTTCCTCTCGTACACGCGATTCACCCGTGAGATGGTCTGCACCAGCGAATGGCGCTGCAAAGGCTTGTCAATATACATTGTGTCAAGGCAAGGCACATCGAAGCCTGTAATCCACATATCAACCACAATAGCTATCTTGAATTTGGAATAAGGGTCTTTAAATTGCAGGGCGGCCGACTTGCGGTCGTCATCGGTTCCAAGCAACTCGTAAAGGGTGGGCTCGTCGTCTTTGTTGCGTGTCATAATCAGGCGGACGCGGTCAGAGCCATATTGCGATATTGGCTCGGCTGCCATTGGCAGAGTTGTCTCTTCGGCTTGTGCCAGATGGTTCGATATCCAATTGGGCCGCAAGGCGGCTATCTGCTTGTAAAGATTGTAGGCGATGGTGCGGTTCGAGCATACAAACATTGCCTTGCCGCATACCGTGCTGCCCTCTTCGACACGTTTCTCGTAATGAGTCACAAAATCGTTAGCCACGGCCTGCAGACGCTCGGGGTCGCCCAAAATCTTGTCCATTTTTGTGACGGCCTTTTTGCTTTCTTCAATCTGATATTCATTGGTGCCTTCTTCGGCGCATTGCTTGTAATACTCCTCAATTTCCTCCAGTTTGCCGTGGTCGGCGAACACTTTGGCGGCGCGGCCTTCATAAACAATGCGTCGCGTTATTTCGTCGGCAACCGATTCTGTCATTGTGTAAGCGTCAACCACATCGCCAAACACATCAATGGTGGCATCGATGGGGGTGCCTGTGAAACCCACATAAGTGGCATTTGGCAACGATTTGTGCAGGTAGGCGGCAAAACCGTAACTGCGTCTGACGCCGTCGTCGGAAAGACGCACGTTCTGATGTACATTGGTCTGCGAGCGGTGCGCCTCGTCCGATATGCAAATAATGTTGGCGCGGTCTGAAAGCAAATCGATGTCCTCGCTAAATTTCTGAATGGTGGTTAGGAACACGCCGCCGCTTTTGCGCCCGCGCAGTTGCTCGCCCAATTCCCTGCGCGTCTCCACATTTTTCACGCACTCGTCGCCAACAAAATGTTTTGCATTGACAAAGAGCCCCGACAGTTGAGTGTCAAGGTCGGTGCGGTCGGTGATTAGCACAATGGTGGGGCTTGCCAGATGGCGGCTTCGCATCAGCATACGCGTCAGGAAAAGCATTGTAAGGCTCTTGCCGCAGCCCGTGGCGCCGAAGTATGTTCCGCCCTTGCCGTCACCGTGCAGGTTGATGTGCGAGTGCTCAAGAATGCTTTCGTATAGTCTGTGAGTGGCAAAAAACTGCGGATAGCGGCACACAATCTTAGTCTCGTTTTTCGTGTTGTCGGGGAAATAGACAAAATCGTGGACAACACTCAGCAACCGCTCTTTGCGGAACAGCCCCTCAACCATTGTGAGTAGCGAGCTGATGCCGTCGATGGCCTTGTCGGTGCGCTCCACTTTGCGCCACGCATAAAAGAAATCGTATGGCGAGAACAGTGTGCCGTATTTGTTGTTCACGCCGTCGCTGATGACAATAAATGAGTTGTAGCGGAACAGGTTTGGAATGTCGCGCCGATAGCGCACCGTCAGTTGGGTGAAGGCGTCCATTATGGTTGTCTCCTCTTTCACGGCGCTCTTGAACTCGAGCACCACCACAGGCAAGCCGTTCACATACACAATTCCGTCAGGGATGCGTTTCTCGGTTCCCTTTATCTCTAATTGGTTGACAATCTTGAAGATGTTTCTATCGGGATGCTCAAAATCTATAACCTCAACAAACAAATCGGGAAGTGATGCATCCTCGCGCTTCACGCTGAAGCCTTCGGTTATAAGCCTGTGGACGAGAGCGTTCTGCTCGTAGAGCGAAGCCCCCGTGTCGGCTGTCAGTTTCGATATGGCCCGTTCCGCTTCAAGCGGTGTGATGCCTTCGGCCGAGTATCTGTCTGAAAGATACAACTTCAGGTCGTCACGCAAAAGAACTTCCGACAACTCTTTGTGAATTGTCTCGCCATTTACGTAGCTGTAGCCTTGTTGCTCAAACAGCTCCATAATGGCCATTTCCAATGCGTGTTCGTTGAAGTGGGGCATAAATAAATTACTTATTTAAATACTTTATACACATAAGAATAGGATTGGTTTCTCAAATTCCCGGAATCTATAGCGGCATTGATATTGTCTTCTGCCCGTTCGATAGCAGTATCCAGTTTCCCGTCGGCGCAAAGATTCTTAACCCATGTAGAATCTTCAAGATATTTTCTCATCTTCAACAATTGTTTTAGACTTTTTGAAGAATCTGGAAAACAAGGCTTAATATGTTGCGCTAAACGTTTCGAAACAGCAGAGTAGTTCTTTAAGAGCTCTGTATAATCTTCGAAGTGTAGTAAGAACCAATATTCAATGCTTGGCATACTGGGGCATATTGCAACACTGCCATTTGAGATTTCCGTTTGAAATTGTTTCTCGAAATCCTCATGTTTCTTTATCTTCGTCTCATCGCCATATATGGTATCCCAATCGAACACACAAAAAACTTTTGCATCTGCATTGGCCTCTAATATCTCTTTTATCCTTTTCGGAAATGCTTGGGTGTAGTTCGACTCGTCGGCAAAATACTTAGGTCTGATATTGAACTTATATTCGGTTGTGTCGTTAATATGAGTGAAGTAATAGCGTTCTGTATTGGTGCCACCACTGATGAGGAAAGGATACAGCGGTCCCATCTCCCTCGTACCTTCGTCCTTTTCAGGTGAAGGTGCTGGCGCAGCCTCAAAGTATTTTTGCTGCTTTATGTCCTCTGCTAAATCCTTCATACTCATTTCATTGTGGCACCAAAGCGCTTGTTGCGATAAGCCTCTCTGATTGATGACAATCGATTGACACCACGAAAATCAGTAAGTTTATATAAATCGGTCACACCAGCCTTGTCCTTTTCTGTAAACCATACCGAATCTTTTCTGATAAGGTCATCTGCCAAATCCAGTAAACCGTCATTGTGAGTAGTCACCAATATCTGAGACCTCGAATTGGTCTTCAGATATTCAAACAATATCTTCTCCAATAATTTCGGATGCAACGATGTCTCTATTTCGTCAATAGCCAGGAATGCGTTTCTTTGCATCGCATTATAAAGAGCACTTTCCAGTCCGAATGTTCTTATAGTGCCTCTCGACTCCTCATTTTTCTCAAAGCTAAGCAGATATGTTTCAGCTCCTCGTTCATTTTCCACGGTATGTTCAAAGCCAGTGCGGAACTGTTTTATTGTCTTCTCTTTCTTAATACGCTCTTTATCGTTTTCTGGTAGTACTTCTGAATCAAGTACAAAATTTGCAAAGTCGTCAGATATTGTCTGATTGATTATCTCTGTTTTTATATTCGTAATATTAAAATCCGCTTCATGTAAGAAATCAAGAATATATTTGATTAACTCCTTATTGTCAGAAGTCTTTCTTTGAGCATATCTTGTTAAATCTAAATCGGGTGATATTGTCTGCATGACATTTGCCTTCATCCAATCCATTGCTGCATCAATTGGAGGAATACTTGCATTTACCTGATTGCGTGCGGCAAAAAATGACATGTTTTTCAGACAATATACCGCAATACTATCTTTTACTATATTATTAACTTTCAGATTGAAATTGATAACGGATTGGCCGTTTTCAAGTTTCCTCTCAAATAACTTTGTTGGCTGAATACTATTATAATAAGATAACTTTTCAAGATAAACCTGACGCTCATCCAATTCCAACTGATACTGGTATTTTGTGTTTCCTACATAAAAAACCAATTCTATTTTAGAAGGCTCTTCCGGGGATTGTTGGTCCAATTTAAAAGGAATGATACCTGTCTTCTCATCCAAGTTTTCTGGCTTGTAAAACCAAAAACGACACAAGAAATCAAACACCCTCAGTATGTTCGACTTGCCCGAAGCATTGTATCCGTACACGATGGCGAAGCGCAAAAGCCTCGTGTTCTCATTAATTCGCACAACTTGAGAATCTTCTGCGAATTTATCGTTTGAAGCCTCAAAGCTGAACTTCACTTCATCTTTAAATGAAAGGAAGTTTTTAAGTTTAATCTCTTGTATCATATTATTCTTGTCTTTTCTGTTGCAAACATATAATAAAAATCCGAGATATGAACATTTTATTTCTGAAATTTGCACAAAATGTGCAAATTTTTAAAATAAAACGGTGCTCTTTTCCCCTTTTCCCTTCTAATAATATGCCACATTTATTACTAGTTCTCTTGTTTAATCTCTAAAGGTAATGCGTTTAATAAAAGATACCGCATTTTATTGATGTTTCTGTTAAGTGTATTATCAGGTGAAAAAAGTACAATGAATAAAATGAATTTGTGAAAATCCTTATACAGAGTTATTTCCTTGGTAGGATATTTCTTAGAAGCAAATACTCGCACTTTAATTAAATCGTCTTCTTTTATGTCTATTTTCCCATCTTTGTCCATTTCTAATAAACTATTGTTTTGACTGGCAATCAATTTGTCTATTGTATTGATTGTGTCATTTTTATCCCAGAACCCTAGGTATGCCCATTCTTTGTTTTGGGCAGCTTCTTCGAAAGATAATCCCCTTTGATATAGAGTTGTGGTAAGTCCATATCTTCGTGTCCCATCAATAATCCAACCAAAGGGTGCATTTATGGCAACACCATTACTCCCTGAATATGGAATTGCACCTACCGATTGAAATCTTTTTAATTCATTTAAGCTTAAAATGTCTACCTCAATGTTATTTTCACCAAAGTGAGCACGATTAATAGCAGATTTAGAAAATCCTTTTTCTGAAACTATAATTCCATAATTCGCACCAACATCCTTTATCATTCCAATAAAAGATTCAACAGTTTTCACATTTATCTTTACATCGTATTTCTTTGCGTCAATAACGTAAATATCATTATTGTTATCTTTAACCATTATGTCTATTTGCCTTATTCTCTTTGAATAAAGCCCCTTAATATGCACGTTATAACTTATGTCAGAATTTAGAAATACTCGATGGCATTCTGACAGAACCTCTTTCTCATATTCTTCCCAATTCATGTGATATATTTTTTATTTCATTCCATCGCAAAACATTTGAGCCATAGCTTTCTGCGTAGCCCAAATCGTTTCATCTTTGATGATGACCTGCACCTTGCCCTCCTCTTCGGGCTGTTGGTATAATATGAATTGGATATCGTTGGTCATATTATTATCTTTTTATTCTAACAGACATAAAATTCACCATACTACTAATAATCCTTATCGTGTTGTAAAACACTTCTATCATATAGTAACATATTAAGAATCTGACAATAATTATAAATAGTATCTTCCCGAATGTCAATATTGATGGTATCGTTATTGGAACGAACGTATAATCTGCAATATCAACTCTAAAGAATTCGAAATACAACACATTAATGCTAATTAAAGCTAAAGCCCAAATCCCAACTAAAACACTTTTCCCAACCAAGACATTGAACTTTTGCACATAATAAAGAGATTGTTTATGCCAGTTTTTTTCTTGAGCATTTTCAAATAAAATTTCATCAATAGACAACTCTACATTTCGGGATTGTCCATTTTCTGTTAAATCCAATTTGTAATCTTTACCCTTTTTCTTACGAGGAATATAGAACTTATCTAAAGCGAATACTAATGCTGTAAGAAATAGTCCAATAAAAATAGCTATGACAGAAGCTCCCAACTGAAGAAACTCGTTATTATATCCTGTTGGGAGCGTTAGTAATATAATGATAGATAACGGTAAAGCAAGTAAATACCTACCATTTCTATATACAAAAGATTTTCTCTTGTTGTTTATGTCCAAGGTTTCACTTTCCCGTGCCTTGGAATATACAAAATGAATAAATGAGTGTTCTATATTAGGCTTCATTGTTCTGTTCAAATAAATCAGGTCTTATCTCTGGTAACACTTCATCTTGAAATAGATTCTGACAAAGTTGATTAAGTTCATTAAACTCAGGAGTGTCATCATCATTAAAATTGTTAATGCGTCCTTCAAGATAAACGACAGGTATTACATTTAAATTTTCATCGTCAAAATCAAAAGTTCTGTCCGTCTTCGAGAAAGGACTACTTAATGTCATTTTCTTGCTATCAAAACTCGTTAACCCTTCAGTATTATGCCTGTGGCGAGAAAAGCCCAGTTGACGTAAAAGACTCCCTAGCTTTGTTTTTTCCGTTAACGAAATGTCTCCATCTTTAGGCTTTATCTCTATTTTCACATCATACAATTGTTGATACGTGCCTATACCTTCATCTGTAAAAACTTCATCTCTATATGTATTGCTAAATTCTATACATTTAATTATTGCTTCATTTTGAAACTCTCGTTGAAACGATTTGGGACAAAACATATTCAGTGCTGGACGTCTGAAATTTGCTCCTTTAAAGAGTCTTTCCACATAAACTTTGAACATATCCGTAATTGTTTCTTCTTTGCTATTAGAATGCAAAATAAAACATCCTTCATCATGATCTAAGGGCAGATATAATAGGAAATAGTAATAACGGAGGATAGTTTTATTTTTACTAAAAGCATTCGCTTCTTCTGCATCAGCCGAAGAATCACTCATCATTCCATCACGTCCAAATCTACCTCCATTTATTACTCCATATATAATATTCTTTTGAACATCAACAACAGGTCTGTTTGCCAAGTGCTTATTAGAAGTCGTTTTTATTAGTTTAAGTTGTTTCTTAATTCTTTTATCTTTTGCAATATCCGTAACTAAGCCATTCATAAAATGGTCAAACAATTTATTAATTATTTGGGCATCCGAACTTGGACGACGTTGGTACAACTCTTCGATTGCGAAATCACGAAAGGTTTTATACTCTAAATCTTTTGACACTAACTTTAGTGTATAAAATTCCAGTTTTGGTCTTAAAGCCATATTCTTTATCTTTATTTATTTTTATTACCCCATCTTCGCCATAAACGAAGACTGTAATTCTATTTGTCATACTTTGATTTTATCTGTTTCATTATCTTGTCTGTTTCAGGGAACAACGTAGCTTCATCTATTCCCAAGACTTGCAACTCTTTGAGAATAGTCTTTTTAGAGTCTGCATCAACTATAATAATTTGAGGTTGGTCTTTGAAAGTGGCAGGTTTATCTTTTGTTCCACCTTGTCCGAATATAAAGAATGCCCCTTGCTGACGAATTATTCTTTCATTATTCAGTTTTGGCATGACACAGAACACCTCTTTAGTTGCTTCAGCATATAAATATTTCCCATTGAAATTGGGTTTGTCTTGCTGTATATCATAAACAAGAGCCCCTTTGTCTCTAGAGAAAGAAAAATCAGTAGAGCATTTTACCAAATTGGCTAAAATACATACAGAGTCACTATCATAATACTTTATCTGCTCATTTACCATAGAGAAAATCAGAAAAGCTCCATCTTGGCTATCGCTTCCTTTGCATGCGAAGTATAACGCAACTAATGGATTAGAAGTAATATCTAACAAACGCGTTGGCAACTCATAATGTTGCATCTTGACTAATTTGTCAAACGTAGTCATTTCTTCTGAAAACTCTGAAGGATTTTTCCGAATAGCCTCATGATACATTCTTTTTTCATTTACAATATTATTATTCCTAAATATGCTAGGGATTGATTTATAATTATGGTCAGAATGTCCTCTGAAGAAATATTGTACTCCAGCATTCTCATTACTGCATATATTTTTGAGACTGCTATAGAAATCAGAGAAAGATTTAACCTTTATTGGTTTAGTCTCTTTCCTCTTATCCAGTAATGATACTAAGTCATTTAGATCACTTATTATTAGTTTCTCATTCTCATCGAGATAGACAAGATACACATTAGCCCCTGTTATCTTTTGGTATGTATGCAATTGATGCTTAACGTAATTAAAATTAGACTTGACAGCCGTGAGAGTCTTAATTTCATATACTTTCAATATTTTGTTAGTGATGCCATCCAACTCTACTAAATCAAACACACAGAATCTTCCTTTATCTCGAAATGGATATTCAGATTTTAGAATTGTTGTTTTACTATTATCATTCGTAATCGCATCTTTTAATAATGAAGCGACTCTTTCTTCATATTCAATAAACGATCTTAAATCTTTCATAATACTTTATTCTTTTCTTTCCCCATCTTCGCCAATAGCAAAGACTGTAATTCGGTTAGTTTCAAGTTTTCTTGTTGCTTTAATAGTATATTGTGATAGACAATTGCTGCTTCTTCATTGTATTTCATCATTTTTTCTTTTGGTACTATTAATATTTCAGTACTCTCAAAGTCTTTTGTAACCAAAGCTTCAAATGTTGCACCTACTGCTTCATTTTTCAATGAAGCCATTGTTTCTAATGCTAATTGATGGACATAAAAAGGCATTGTATCGTCTTTCCCAATTAATGCATAACACGTTTGGTTCATAGCCATTGCACATCCTGCCATTGCTAAACCACCTGTTGTTGCTCCACGGGCAGTAACAAATGTTGTGTTTTTAGGATATAATTTGCTACTACAATGTGCTAACCCTTTTTCTGTAATATGCTTTTCCGTTTTCAATGAATAATAAGAATCGGTTTTGTCGCCAGGTGAATAAAATGGAATTTCTCCATTATACCAATAAGCCGATTCGTCTGTGCTTGGTGTTCCTCCACCACAAATACTTACGATTTCCGTAAATCTCCCCTTTCTCCACCCTTCAGGCAGATTCTCCTTATCGATTCCATCCACAAACATTTTGCGGTAGAGCGCTTGGGCTGTTTCCTCAAGTTTGGCAATCATCTGCCCGTTTATGCGAATGCGGTTTGCAAGTGTTTCGTATTCAGCAACAATCTCACGTTGGCGAGTGATTGAAGGAATGGGAAGAAGAACATCACACAATTCATCCCAATCGAATATCTCGCGTGCGCTACCGTGGGAATGGAAACGGGCATATCGGTCAAACTCAGGGCGGCGGAACCACATCATCAGGTATTCGGGCAACAATTGTTCGCGGTCTGTTACCTCAAAAACAGTATAGGCTTGTGAAATAATGGCATTGTCATACCCGTCTAATAATGCAATGGAAACTTTGTCACCATTACGCGAAGTAACAGGTCCATAAGCAAATTGCCCCTTTCCCACAATTTTATAAGTTGACATATCAGTGCCAATGGTGTTAGCAATCGACGGAATAAATTCTTTTGAAATGCTCACACCCAGCAAGTTCGTAACAGTTTCCTCACTGTTTCGGACATTCACTTCTCTGATATAGTCGCCTAAACGTTTAAATTCCATACCCCAACTTTTCAAAAAGGTCTTTCAGTTCTTGTTTGCTGTCTTCTTCCTGTTGCATCAGGTCGCGTATCTCGCCCTGCAATTGTCGCATCTTGGTGTCGAAATCAATCTGCTCGTCGCGGTTGCGGAACTCAATGTATTTGCTTGGCACAAGGCTCCATCCTTTCTGCTCAATCTCGTCGAGTGTGGCGGAATAACAGTATTCGGGCTCGTTGTGGTAGGTTACCTCGTGGCCTTCGCGTTGCCAGTTGTGGAAATTCTCGGCAATCTGCCGTATTTGCTCGGGCGGAAACTGTATATACTTCTTCTCGAAAGGCTCGCCCCATTGGCGCAGGTCAATGAAAAGCACTTCGTTTTCGCGGTCGCGATATTTCACAAGTTTGCCGTTCTGCTCCACGGTGCGTGCTTTCTTGTTATGGTTCAGAATCCAGAGCGTAACACTTATGTCGGTAGAGTAGAACATATTTCGTGGCAGAATGACAATGGCCTCAACCAGTTTGTTTTTAAGTAGTTGCCTGCGTATTTCCAACTCGGTTCCGTCGCCGCTCAGGGCACCGTTGGCCAAAAGGAAGCCCGCCGTGCCGTTTGCCGAGAGTTTGCTAGCCATATTCAGAATCCAGCCGTAGTTGGCGTTGCTTGTGGGCGGCACAGCGTAGCCTGTCCAGCGCGGGTCGTCGGTCAGTTCGTTCTCCGCCCGCCACGCTTTCTGATTGAACGGCGGATTGGCCATAATAAAGTCGGCCTTCAGGTCGCGGTGTTGGTCGTTGTGGAAAGTGTCGGCGGCCATCTCGCCCAGATTGCAGGCAATGCCGCGTATGGCAAGGTTCATCTTTGCCAGTTTGAAGGTGGTGTTGGTGTACTCTTGGCCATATACCGAGATGTCCTTCTTGTTGCCGTGGTGTGCCTCAATAAATTTCATACTTTGCACAAACATACCGCCCGAGCCGCAACAAGGGTCGTATATTTTGCCACGATATGGCTCAATCATTTCCGCAATCAGATTGACGATGCTCTTTGGCGTGTAGTATTCGCCTTTGCCCTTTCCCTCAGCAATGGCGAATTTCCCGAGAAAGTATTCATATACTCGGCCAATCAGGTCATTCTCAGGGTCTTTCAGAGTGTCAATCTTATTGAGTTCGTCCAACAATGCAGCCAGCTTTGTTCGGTCGAGCGCCAGGCCTGCGTAATAGTTGCTTGGCAAGGCTCCCTTTAGCGTAGAGTTGTTTTCCTCAACCTTTGCAAGCGCCTTGTCAATCTTAACGGCAATGTCGTTTTGTTTCGCATTCTCAATCAGATAGTTCCAACGGCTTTCAGGTTCCAGATAGAAAACGTTTTTCGCGTTGTAAAAGACAGGATTGTCGGCAAAGGCTTCTTTCCCTTCCGCCACCAGCTCGTTGCGGCGTTCGGTGAAACGGTCGTTGGCATATTTCAGAAATATCAGGCTTAACACAACGTGCTTATATTCAGAAGGTTCCACCGAACCGCGCAGCTTGTTTGCCGATTCCCAAAGCGTCTCTTCAATCGCTTTCTCTTTTGTTTGCGTCTTTGCCATTTGTTTTTTTTTTATTGAGCAAAAATAAAAAAAAAATGCGAAAGTACAATTATATATATTGATGGCCTCAGCATCAATTAATGCATATAAAAAAGCTGTACGGGCTTAGCCCGTACAGCTTTTTTCGTTTATTTTTTTTCAACTATTCGCAAATCACCACGCCGCCATTGCACGGAATGGTAATCGCAACTTGCTGCTTCTTGTTAATTTTCAAATCTTTAACGCTGCCGTTCAAGTTAGCGTCATCGCTGTAGAGTTTGACAGTCTGATTGGCATCAAACATTGGCAGGTTCAGATTGAGTTTCAGCGGCTCTTTCTGTGCGTTGATACCAACCACGAACCATTTGTCAGCGTGGCGGCGCGCCAGAACAGCGTACTTGCCAGGATATCCGTCAATGAACTTCACCTCGTCCCAAGTTGTCGGTACTTGTTTCATAAAATCGATAGCCCACGCAGGCGCGTCGGTAAGGTTGTTGGGCGCCATAGCAAAGTGGTTTACAGCCGTTTGGAACATAACCGAAATGGCCAGCGCAAACACATCGGAAGTGCGGCGGGTGTTGCCGTGGGTGTTGTCGTAGGCGTAGTGCTTGTTGAGCGTGCTGCCGCCCCAGTCCATACTGCCAACGGTGTTGCGAATGAACGGGTGCAGAGTGGCGCAGAAGGCCTCGTTGTCGCACTCGTTTTGGCCGAAAGCCAGAT
>JAGCYH010000011.1 GCA_017960905.1 Bacteroidales bacterium | reverse complement strand
TTTTTTCATCTCTGCCGAAAAGAGTAGCCATTTGGTTGGCACTAAGCCACACCGTCTCGTTTCCCATTCGGACGTCAATCTGCATCTGTCCGTCGTCGGTCTGATAGATAACTATTTTATCGTTCGGTTCCATATCGAAAATGAGTTCTGTTCAAATTTCTATGTTCACATGCCAAAATTAACCTATTTCTGCAATCAACGCAAATAAAAATTCGCCGCTTGTTGTGTCTGTTTCTGATACTAAATCCCTAATTATTAATGCTTTACAGTCGCGCTGCCTGACTTTTTTATAGCAAAATCTTAACAGCGTTGCCATTTTGTTACGCTCTGATAATCAGGTTTGTAAGTCCGAATCAGACTCTCGTACTTTTTTCGTTTTTTTGCTGAAAAAAGAATCGTGGAAACGCCCGAAAAACCTCTTTTTAGGCTAATCAGCTGATTATTAGGATGTACCTGTACAAAAACATCTTTACACTGATGAAAATCAGTGTTTTACAACGCCGTGCTTTTCAGTTCGGAAGTCTGTTTGGCGTCTTCTCGGCACTTTACTCTGAAAAAATCTGTACTTTTGCACTATGATAGATGCTGAAAATATCATTCCGAACGATGCCGAGTGGCGGCTTATTGCCGCCAATGCCGATGCCGATGTGCGCCAGTTGGCTCTTAAGCTGAAGAGCAATGCTGGCGTGCGCAACGACCTTGTTCTTCGTCAGATAGAAGGCCGGCAGCAGATGGCGCGTAAAGCGCCATCGCTGGCTGCAGCTGACGGTGTTGTCTTTCCGCGCCATCTGTCGGTAGAGCAATGCTCATCGGAGGCTACGGCGCGCTACAAGGCTTCGCTTGTAGGCGGCGACGCGCTGGTTGACCTTACTGGCGGTTTCGGTGTCGATTTCGCCTTTATGGCACCGAAGTTTCAGTCGGCCACATACGTCGAGCAGCAAAGCGAATTGGCGGCAATTGCCGCCAATAACATGCCGCGGTGGGGCTTGCCCGATGCCACTATCATCTGTGCCGATGCCACTGAGTATCTTTGTCAGATGCAGCATGCCGACTGCATATACATCGACCCGGCCCGCCGCAGTGCGGCGGGCGCTAAATGCGTGCGCCTGTCCGATTGTACGCCCGACCTTACGGTTTTGGCGCCCGAACTTCTTGCTAAGGCCAGCACTGTGGTAGCTAAGTTGTCGCCCATGCTCGACCTAAGCGAACTGCTGTCGAGCATCCGACATGTGGCGGCTGTTCACATCGTTGCCGTAGGCAACGAGTGCAAAGAGATTGTCGCTCTGCTTCGTCGGGGCGACGAAGAGACTGCGATAACGGCGGTCAACTTGCTGACCGACAGCAGGGTAGAGTCGTTCACATTTCGCTATAGCGAAGAGCGCAGTGCTGTGGCCGACTTGGCCACAGCTGTGTGCCGCTATCTTTACGAGCCCAACGCAGCCATTCTGAAAGCGGGCGCTTTCAGATGTGGCGGCCTGCGTTTCGGACTTTGTAAACTGCACCGCAACAGCCATCTTTACACAAGCGATACGCTTGTGAAAGATTTCCCCGGACGAGTGTTCGAAGTGGTTGATTTTGGCGGACTTGGAAAGAATTCACTCCCTGCAGGCATCAGTAAACTCAAAAAAGCAAACTTGTCTGTTCGCAATTTTCCATTGCGAACAGATGTTTTACGCTCTAAATTAAAACTTTCCGAAGGTGGCGACGACTACATTTTTGCCACTACACTTTCCGACGACCGGCATGCTCTTATCCTTTGTAAAAAGGTTATTCGCTGATTAGCAATATTGTAAAAATGTAAATCAGCCCCTTTTACTTATTGTGTAAATTTAAGTTACATTTTATGCGAAGATTTTTAGTTTGAAAAATAAATATAACTATTCGCAGATTTCAAACGTATAATAATGAGTTTTTTTGCCTTTTGAATGTGTTTTGGTAAATTTTTCGAATATCTTGTAATCTTTTTGTAATCCGAACGACACTTTTTCCGACACTTTTCGTATATATGTAAACAAATGTACCGCTAAAAACGGTCAGAATTTACATTTCGCCTCTATTTTCACCGTTTTTTTGGTGATTGGATGCGCGAATAGTATGCTTTCGGCGTGTAATAATAGCCGTTCGCCTTGTTTTCCGTACAGATTATCGCCTAGTATATAGCAGTTTAAACCGTCTTCGTGCGCTGCATGAAGACGTATCTGGTGTGTTCGTCCGGTAAGCGGACAGAACTCAATGCGCGATGTTTTTCCGTCGGTCGACAATACTTTATAATGCGTCTGCGCCGACTTGCCGTTTTCGTAATCGACTATTTGTCGCGGACGGTCATCGGGGTTCAGACGGATTGGAATGTCTATTGTGCCTTCGTCGTGCGTCGGACGACCGTTGACTATGGCTATGTATCGTTTTTGCACTTTGCGCTGCTCAAACTGCCGCTGCAATGCTGCGTGCACCTCTTTGGTCTTGGCAATAAGAAACACGCCCGACGTGGCCATGTCGAGGCGGTGCACCACGAGCGGTCCGGTGGCTTCGGGATAGAGCATGCGCATACGGCTGTAAACCGAGTCGGCTGCTTCGCGCCCTGGCACCGACAACAAACCAGCCGGTTTGTTGACAGCCACTATCCATTCGTCTTCGTAAACTATCTCTAACGGTCTGTTGCTGCTCTCAGTCAGTCGGTTGGGCTCTACGTTGAGTCCTTGCAGCATGAAGTTGAGCAATGGCTCGCATTTGTTGTGGCAAGCAGGGTAGAAATGCCCGTGGCGGCGCACTTCGCCCGCAGGTGAGTCGCCCCACCAGAATTCGGCCATAGCCACTGGCTCGTAATGGTTGAGATAGGCGTATTGAAGCAGTTTTGGCGCCGCGCACTCGCCCGTGCCGCCAGGCGGCACAGTACCTCGCGACTCTGCAAATATCTCATTCACAGTCTTTTCTTCCCCTCGCGCATTGCGTATTCTGTATTGTTCGAATAGCCACGACTGAAGTTCGGCCGACTTCTGCCGTCGCATCTCTTTCAGCTCGTTTATTTCCGCTACGAGACATTCTGTCGTTTCGCGTGCTTTGTTGATTCTCTCTTGCCATTTGCGCTCCAAGCGTTTATGCTCGGCTTTTTCAAACTGGCTCTGGCGTATCAGCTCTTGTTCTTCGGCCTCGCCGATGCCGTTTGCTCGCAGTGCGTCACGTTCCTGCTTGTGTCTTTTGAGCGCCTCTCTCGAGGCGCCAATCTCATTTTGGCCGGCTTGCACTAGTTCGTGGTATGTTTCCATACCACGAACATACCTCTCCGATTGCGTCAGAGCTTCTATCTCATGGTTGATGTCTGTCAATCGCCTCTCTTCGGTCTTGAAATAGCCGTCAGGGGCCTGACAGTCGTATATTGGCGGCACAAAGTACT
Source organism: Bacteroidales bacterium (assembly GCA_017960905.1). Taxonomy (GTDB): domain Bacteria; phylum Bacteroidota; class Bacteroidia; order Bacteroidales; family Marinilabiliaceae; genus W3P20-009. Next base: position 123,287 of record JAGCYH010000011.1, on the reverse strand, counting down.
CGTGGTCGTTGCGCCCGTCGATATTGCCAGAGAAGGCCGCTAAATAGCCCAACGCGCCTTCTGCATTGTGCACAACCAGTACACCGAACATCTTGCCGCTTCGGAGCTCGTCGCGCCATTCGGCACGACGGTCGATGTAGCGCATAGTCTCACTTGCGGCTTCCACTGCCAACGGATTCGGCTCATAGCAAAACGGACAAGTAAACTGCTCTGGCAGAGCGGTTTGCTTGTCGTTTATGATTAGTTCGTGAAAAACACTCATCGGTCGAGGTCGATTATTTCCAAATCATCGGGCACAAATATCTCGCCGTCGAATGCGGTGCGTCCTTCGGCGGTGTAGCGTTGCCGCCGAGTATCGAGTGTGCGCCCTTCGGTGTGCACCAGCACAGTCATTTTTGCGCCTATTCTTTGCGCGTTCTGGCACGCCAGAAGGGCAGTGCCATGGTGCTTGGCGTACGGATTGAACACCTCGGCGTCGGCGTGGGCGCAATAGGCCTCCTGCACCACAATGTCGGCCCCGCGTATCGTCTCGAAGTTCTCTTCGTGCATGGGCTCGTCGCCCAGGAAGGCAAGCCGGCGGCCGTTTTTGAGCGTAGCGATGAAACCGTGTTGCAATTCTTTGCGGCTGCAGATGTCGAAAAAGAGGAACTTACGGCCCAGTATCTCGCATCGGTGCCCGTCGGCGACGGGCACGAACAGAATGCGACTGTCGAAGTGCACCGTCAGTTTGCCTTTCAGCACCAGCATGCAGATGGTGCGTATGGTGTCGAGCGACCGCTGGTGGCCGTATATGCAGAAATTGCCCTCGTAGCGGTCTTTGTTTATCTCCTGGCAGATGTAGCGCACAACCCATATCAGTCCGAGCACATGGTCGGTATGTATGTGAGTGATGAAAGCGGCACGTATCTGCGCTATTTTTATCTGCGCCAATTCCAGTTGGCGCAGAATGCCGTTCCCGCCGCCACCGTCGACAAGTATCGACTCGCCCGTCTCGTCCGACAGAGTGAAGCATGTGTTGTAGCACTTCGTCACCATAGCAGCGCCCGTGCCTAAGATTGTCAATCGTTCCATAACATTGCGTAAATTGCTACAAATATACCTATTTTTTTTTAGAGTAAAGAGTAGAGAGTAGAGAGTAATGTTAATAGAGTAAAGAGTAATGAGTAATGAGTAATGAGTACTGAGTAATGACTTTCCACTTTATACTTTACACTTTATACTTTACTCTTTATACTTTCCACTTTATACTTTCCACTTTTTCCCCGCCTTCTTCGTCAATTATTTATTGTTAAATAGAAATCATCATTTCCTAATAGTTTGTTTGGTGCATTTTGGCGAGTAGAAAAATCACATCTGTTGCTCAATTTGCAAGGGTGGGGTACAATGGTTCTTTTGTAAATGTTAAAAACAGTAATGTAAACGCTATTTTGTGCGTGTAAAAACATGTGTAAAAATTGATTATGTACATATTTAAAGTACACAAACTCAGTAATTTATATATTTCTATCTAAAGAAATAGATTAATATTTTCGCCCGTTTTATCCGAAAAGCTGTTCATAACTCGCAAAAATGATATATAACTACTTAAAACCCAGTATTTTATGTTTGTTATATCAACTACGGCTTTAATGCCGCCCTCTAATGGGGTGTTTCTGAGTATGGTTTATTTTAACAAATAAAAGCAAATAAATAGTTATCAACAGATGTTGATAACTCTAAAACATTGATTTCCAACGGAAATACAACGCTAATGATTATAAATTGTTCATAACTGCAGTTGTGGCCGGTTTCCGTATTTCACCCCTAATTTTGGCGTTTTTTACATATTTTTGGTATTAGGTGGTGCTCTTTTGTAAAAAGCTGTTTACTTTATCGTGTAAACTGGTGCTTTGTCTATTTTGTAAATCAATTTTACTTAAAATTAGTTGTAAATATTTTTTATGTTTTTTGTTGACGGTGTGTAAATTTGTTGTATATTTGCATTTACAAATATTTCATTTTTCTGTAAACATGAACGAGCGATTGGTTAATATCATTGATTATTACAAACTTACGCAAACTGAGTTTGCGTTTCGTATCAATGTGTCGAAGACTCTGGTCAGTCTGATTATAAAGGGACAGCGACCGGTAACTGCTGCTATCGTTGAGAAGATAAAGATGGCATTTCCCGAAATCAGCGGCCGCTGGCTCGAAGAGGGCGAAGGCAACATGGTGGTCGAACCCGGACAGATGGGTAATCTCTTCGACGCCAATTATCATGTTGAGAGCGAAGGCGAAAGCCTTCGCAACGATTCCGCCGAGCAGAGCCAAAGTGCTGATAATAAGAAATCTGCCGCAAAGCCGTATTCGTATGCCAAGAGTAAACCATCGGAACAGGACGACCGTGTCGCCGAGGCTCAGTATGAGGTGAAGGCGGTATACGAACCAAAGCCCGAGATTGAACGCATCGTCATCTTCTACACCGATGGCTCGTTCAGCGAACATTTGCCAAAATCATTTCGCACCAATGGTGCGAAATAGCACTGATTGTCAGCTTTTTAATAGCCTTCCGTCATAGTCTGGCGTGTCAGATGCGAGTTAATATCAACTCGTCATCTTCGTTTTCGTTTATAATTTTCAGTATCTTTGCACTTGAAAAAATCAAAGAATCATGCTGAAACGTTTTACGACAGACTTTACTGTTGCTGGCATCGAGAACATCGATGCCGACTATATTCTGCTCAAATTGCAGCATCCCGACAAACTGCCCGAAATCAACGCCGGCCAGTTTGCCGAAGTGCGCATTCCCGACACGGCAAAGACTTTCCTGCGCCGTCCGATATCTATCGAAGATGTTGATTATGAGAATAATACAATATCGCTGCTGATTAAGATGATTGGCAACGGAACGCGTCTTTTGGGCTCTCTCCGTCGCGGCGATTCCGTCAACCTCGTCTATCCGCTCGGTAACGGCTTCTCGATAGAAAAAGCGGGCAGCCGCCCGCTTCTTATAGGCGGTGGCGTGGGCATTGCGCCTATGATGTATCTGGGGCGCAAACTGCTCGAGAATGGCGCTCAGCCCGAATTCCTCTTCGGCGCTCGCAACGCTGGCGGACTGCTTCTGCTCAGTGAGTTCGAGAAGCTCGGTCGTGTGAACGTCACCACCGAAGACGGCTCTGTGGGCACTCGAGGTTTCGTGACCAACCATAAGGTGCTCACCGACAGCATATCGTCGTACACCTCGCTGCTCGTATGCGGCCCAACGCCAATGATGAAGGCCGTTGCCGCCTTGGCTAAGGCGGCCGGCGTGTCGTGCGAAGTGTCGCTCGAAAACAAAATGGCCTGCGGCATAGGCGTCTGCCTGTGCTGCGTTACCGACACCACCGAAGGCCACAAGTGCGTTTGTTCCGATGGTCCTGTATTCGACATAAAACAATTGAAATGGTAGATTTATCTGTAAATTTAAACGGTCTGAAGCTCAAAAATCCTGTGATGACGGCTTCGGGCACTTTTGGCTACGGCTACGAGTACGACGACTTCATCGATGTGTCGTCGCTTGGCGGTATAATAGTGAAGGGCACTACGCTCAAGCCGCGCGAAGGCAATCCGTATCCGCGCCTTGCCGAGACGCCACAAGGTATGATTAATGCCGTGGGGCTGCAAAACAAAGGCGTCGATTATTTCTGCAAAAACATCAACCCGAAACTGCTGAAGTACCAGACGAATGTCTTGGTGAACGTATCGGGCTCATCTGTAGAAGATTATATGGCGACGGCCGAACGTATCAACGAACTCGACAACATCCCGGCTATAGAGCTCAACATCTCGTGCCCCAATGTGAAAGAGGGTGGCATGGCGTTCGGCACCGACTGCACTTCGGCGGCCAACGTTGTTGCCGCCGTGCGCAAGGTTTATAAGAAACATCTGATGGTCAAACTGTCGCCCAACGTCACCAATATCGCCGAGATAGCCAAGGCTGTCGAAGCTGCCGGCGCCGACTCGGTGTCGCTCATCAACACGCTGCTCGGCATGGCTATCGACGCCGAAAGGCGCCGACCGCTCATATCGACTGTTACAGGCGGTCTGTCGGGCGCGGCGGTCAAACCTATCGCTCTGCGCATGGTTTGGCAGGTCCACAAGGCTGTCGGCATTCCCGTAGTAGGGTTGGGCGGCATAATGTGCGCCACCGATGCCATTGAGTTTATGCTCGCAGGCGCTTCGGCGGTGCAGATTGGCACCGCCAACTTCATCGACCCTACGGTTACCGTTAAGGTTGTCGATGGAATAAAAGATTACTTGGAACGTCATAATATTGGTTCTGTAAACGAACTTGTTGGCGGTTTACTTGAATGATTTGTAAACACAATATAATACCGACGATATGAGTTTACTAAATATTCACAAAAAGATTTTTACAGTAGCGTTTTGTTTACAGTTGTATTGTTTACAATCTGCCGGTCAGATTGTAAACTTATCCGAAAGTGCTAATATATCGTTACTTACGTGCGACGCGGGCGACGAATTATATTCAACTTTCGGACATAGTGCGCTTCATGTAAACGACGATTCTCTCGGTATCAATATCGTTTTTAACTATGGTACTTTCGATTTTGATACGCCGAATTTTTACATGAAGTTTACAAATGGCAATCTCGATTACCTTTTGTCAACTTCGTCGTACACAAATTTCCTTATTTCGTACAAATATGAAAACCGCAGTGTAAAGGAGAGTATTCTAAAACTTAATGCGTCGGAAAAACAGCAGCTATGGGAGCGCCTCGTAACAAATGCTCAACCCGAAAACCGTGCCTACCGCTACAATTTCTTCTTCGACAATTGCGCCACTCGCATACGCGATGTGGTGTTCGATGTGAAAGGAATACAACCGACTGAATTCCAGTCGGTTGACGATGGAGTCTCGTTCCGCGACTACCTTCATGTCTGTCTGCCGCCCGCAACGTGGACGGCTCAGGGCATCGATATTGTGCTCGGTTTGCGCACCGACTATCCCGCTTCGGAGTACGACCGTGCCTTCCTGCCGGTCTATCTCGACAGTCTGTTTGTGCACGCCGGTGTGGTCGAGAGTGAGTCGATGGTTGTAAAAACCGACAAAGCTGCGAGTGTTTACTCGTTTACATTTTCTGATCCGTTGCCTATCGCGTTGCTCTTTTTACTGTTTACAATAGTTGTAACGGCTATCGAAAAACGCAAAAATTGCGTTTTTCGTGTTTACAACGTTATTGTTTTCTCTATTTTCAGTCTGCTTTCGGTATTTTTCTGGTATATGTGGCTTGTTACGAATCACGATGCCACTTCGTACAACATTCATGTGCTTTGGGATTCCATTTTTTACATTCCGCTTACTATTATGTTATTGAGAAAAAGAAATCACGCGAAATTTTACACGGTATTAGTTTACGTAATTTGCGCGTCTGATGTCCTTTTTATTATGTTAAATATTTTCGGACTGCAATATGCACCTTCGATGGTCTATCCGATTGTGGCTGCTCTGTTTATCCGAACTATTACTAGTTTACCTCCGAAGAAAAATGTGGCTTAAGTGTTTCCGTTTTCTGATACTGGCTTTTTTGTCTGCGTGTATTGCGTGCTGTTCGCACAAACCTGAGAAACCTGCGCAGACGGCTAAGCCGGCTGCACGCCGTGTCGTACAGATTACCAACGCAAGCAACGACACTGTTCTGCTTCCTATCGACCGCGCCATCAAACGTTTCCTGCGCGACCAGTGGCTCGCCGGCGGCATTTCGGTTGCCGTAGCGTACAAAGGACGCCTCGTCTATGCCAAAGGGTTCGGCTATGCCGACACAACAAGCCGTGTGGCTATGCAACCCTTTCATACTATGCGCATTGCAAGCGTGTCGAAACTCATAACAGCGGTCGCTGTTATGAAACTCGTCGAAGAGGGCAGAATAGGTCTGCGGCAGAATGTCTTCGGTCCCGATGGTATTCTCAACGACAGCATTTACCTCACTTTTAAAGACCCGCGCATGGGCAATGTTACTGTTTACCAGTTGCTTAACCATTCGGGCGGATGGACACCGCGCTACGGCGACCCGATGTTCATGCCACATGCCATCGCCCGGCAGACTGGCAAGCCGTTGCCCGTGTCGATGAAGGATATTATATGCTTCATGCAGACCAAATCGCTTCATTTTGAGCCTGGTACAGGCTCAAACTATTCCAATTTCGGCTATGGCATTTTGGGCGAAGTGGTGGCTAAAGCGGCCGGCATGCCATACGAACAGTATGTGCAGAAGTACATTCTGTCGCCCTTCGGCATCAACGACATGTACCTCGGACATTCGCACCAGCAGCACCGTTTTCCCACCGAAACGGCTTACTATGAGGCCGATACAACGCAAGTGGCCGATTACACCAACGCCAACATCGCCGCCACACGTGCGTATGGCGGCAACGACATACACACGCTTGGCTCGGCAGGCGGCTGGATAGCGAGCTCGGTCGACCTTGTGAAGATTGCCCTCGCCACCGACGGCTTCGACAATGTGCCCGACTGCCTTACGGCAGCGAGCATCGACACTATGGTGCAGCACGAAGAGCCGTTCGACCCAATAGGCTGGCGCACAACGGCTTCCGACGGCTCGTGGTTCCGCACCGGCACTCTCTCGGCCACCACGGCCATGCTTGCCCGACTGCCCGATTCGATTTGCTACGCAGTGATTTCTAACAGCGCCAACCACCGCGGCACTGCTCTCGCCGCCATGCTGCGCAATATTATGAACGACGCGGTTCACCGCGTCGCCCAATGGCCCGATACCGACCTCCTGCGCGACGACAGCCAATGGCAAGAGTATAAAGGCAAGTTGGGTAAAGAGTAAAGTGTAATGTGTAGAGAGTAGAGACGTAGCGTGCAACGTCTCATATTTTGTTTTTTCCCCAAAAAAAGAACTTTTCTCGCCGTGAGAAAAGTTGCAAAAGAACTCGCCGGTTCAAGCGGTAGCGTGGCCGTGCCGGTCATTCGGGTGCCCGCAGGGCTACCTTTGCGCAAGGCTTGAGCGTATATTGATTACGCCAATCATTATCACTCTTCCTCAGTTTCGTACCACCAAGCATTCTTGTCTATGCGCAAAAATGGTATATCGATATGCAATTCTATTCCATACTCTTTCTTACAATACTCTTCTATCTCACGTAGATATTTCTGCTCAGGTTCATAGGTCCGATACTCATCATAACGGAAAGTCAAACAGTCTTCGTTAATGTATTGTTTGTAAGATGAAAACATATATACATTTGGATAGAAATATCTAAAATAGTAGATCAAATTATTCAACGCAGAACAATTATCATAATAGCGCTTATTAAAACAAATTTTATTACAGTCAAATGCTGAGATATAAGCATTAGTACAACGATGCGTACAAGCCAACAGTAAATCATAACATTCTGATGTTATATGAGGATATTTATCAAAGCGTTCTATTGCTTCTCGAAAACACCTTATTAATGAATCCTCTGCATTAACATCACCTAGACGTGCTTTTGTCGATAATTTTTCCCATTCGAAATTAGAAAGCAACTCATTTTTTAAAGAATCACTTATATTCAAGAATGTCAGCATTTTCCTTTGATTTATGCTATTTTTATAATTCCAGCAATAAGGAAATATTCTATCAGAATTTATTTTGACAAAATGAATAAAAGAGCCTTTATCCCATTCTTTATATGGATTAGGTATTATATACTGCAAAATAGAGTCATTCCGCAAAGTATCGCTTACGCTATTATTGAGAAGTAATTTAAGATTTATATTAAACATGTTTTCTATCGCATTGTATTCTGCATAAAACAATACTTTAGAAACAGAATCTAGGTCATTCTTTAACTGATTAAGTTCTAACAACAAGCTATCGGGTAATACATTGTTTTCTCTCTTTTGTTTGTATATTTTTCTAATTCGCGCTCTCTTTTGAATACAACAATTTGATTCTGATATATTATTTATTTGTTCTTTGACATCCATATAACAATCGTATAAACTATTATTTTGTGCCAAACAACACTGTGATATTATTATAAATATCAATACAATCCACGTTGTTATGTGCAAACGATTTATGTATTTCGCGGTGGCTGTCATATGCGAATTGTTTGATTACAAAGATAGTGTTTTCTGAGAGAAAACAAACTTTTCCGTGTTTTTCGTGCGTTCCGTGGTTCAAAAAACTTTTGCGCTTTCAGCGCGAAAACGGTTATATTGCGTTGTTTCCCAATGCGTTGCCTTGGGCTATGTATTTTTGCCCTTTCAGGGCGTTGTTAATCGTTCATTTCCAATTATTCGCCCGACGCCGCAAGGCGTCATTCGTTCGGTTGATTTTATTCGGTGATATATTATCTTTCCGTGTTTTTCGCGTGTTCCGTAGTCGGAATTCGTAATTCCTCAACGTTCTCTGTGATATAATTTATTCATTCTTAAGCCGTTCGAATTCCTCTTCGGTCATTTCGTTCTCCTCTTCGGCGAGCGTCTCTTCTATGAATTCCATATCCTCTTCGCCAATTATGGCGTGAATAGCGAAGTAGTCGGCGCCGTTGTATTCAACGCTTCGGTCGTATTCGGGTGTGATGATGCTGAATCGGTCGGCGTGCAGTCGCTTGCGTTCCGAGAGATAGGTCTTTATGGCGTCGGCGCGTTTAGCGGCCTTTTCGGTTACCTGGCGTGTTGCCTCCTGCTCGTAGCGTTCCATGGCTATGTCGGGCACCTTCTTGCCTTTGCCGCCCAAGAGAGTGGCATAGGCCACGAGCTGGTCGTCTTTGTCCGACATTGTTCTGATGGCCTTGCGGTCGAACATGTCGGGTTCGTTGATGTCCTTATCCTCGTGCGAGGCGAAGTAGCATGCTTTCTTGAGGTCGTGAATGGCCTGTTTCTTGATGGCTTCGGGGTAGTTGATGTTCTGCACGAGCATCAGCTTCAGCTCAGGCTTTTGCATGAGCTGGTCGGCCACAGCGTTGAGACGTTCGTACTGAGTGTTGTCGAGTTCGAGTTCGCTGCCATCGAATTCGATGCGCGAGAGGTCGTCTTTTTTCGATTTGAAGGCTTTGCCCAAAGCCGAGAACGGACTTGTGGCCACTTTCACCAAGAGGTTCTTCAGCGTGCCCCATATTACCTTGCCGTACGAGAAGTCGGGGTCGTAGAGGTTGCCGTTGACCGGCAGGTCGAGTTTTATGTGGTCGTTCTTGTCGCGCAAAACCGCCAGGGCAAGTTTGAGCGGCACCTTCATGTCGGGTTTCTCTATCGAGTGGTCTTTCTCCACCTCGCACTTGTAAATGTCTATCACATTGAGACTTTCGAGGTGTTCGTTTTTGATTATATCCTGATTCTGTATCGACATGTTGCCTTTAATGATGTTGAAACCAGTTATCTGGCTCGTGTAGGGCGAGAACTCCGACAGATCGACGTTTGTCACTTTCACCGACAGGTTGACGTCGGGCAGTTTTGGGATGTCGAGCTGCAGGGCGCAAATGAGGTTGCCTGTTTCGCCCACGTTGGCCTTCACTCTCAGCTCGTTACGTTTCTCGGTTGTGAATTTGTGCCCTTTGACCGAGGCGTTGGTGATGTTGTAGCGGAAGGGGCGTTGGAGCGAGTTGTCGATGAAGGTGAGCGACATAGAGTCGAGGTCTATCTCGCTTACGTAGAAATGCGGCGGGCGCTTGGGTGTGGCGTCGTTGATGGCCTGTAGCTCGGCACGTTGTGCCGAGTCGAGGTCGGCATCGAAGTCTTTGCCCAGCAACACCATCATATTCAGCAAGTTGATAGAGCTGTCGGGTTCAACTACGGCGTTCGTATGAACGCCGCGCAGCAGCACTCGGTTAAGGTTGATATTGAGCGAGTCGAAGTTGACGTGCGCCATATCTACGAGCGAGCGGCGGAAGGTGACCACTTTGTTCTTCAGCGAGTCGGCCAGTTCGAAGTCGTTGATATCCACCGTGCCCGATATTATCGTCTGCGTCAGGTGGTTAAGGTTGCCTTTGAGGTGAATGTCGGAATTGAGGTTGCCTTGCAGGTCGCCGGCTCTCACGACGGGTTTCAGATAGGGCAGAGTGCTGTTGAGATTGAAGTCCTCGAGCAGCAGCGCGAAGTCGAAATCAGACGATTCCATGTCGATTTTGAGGTCGGTGAGCAGATGGCCGCCGCCTTCAAAATTGAGGTCGATGCCGCCTTCCGACTCTTGGCCGCCAAGGCAAAGGTCGGGAATGGCGAGGTTGATGTTTTTTATGTCGAATTTGCTGCCGATCTGCTGATCGGCATATATTATACGGCTGTCGTTGATTTGTATGTCGTGCAGATTGACAATCCACGACGACTTCTGCACCTCTTCGGTAGCGTCGACCACACCGTCGGCTATCTCTTTAAGCTCTATGGTGTCGCCTGGCGCGGCGAAGTGCGCCACAATGTCGTCGAAGTTGAAACGAGTGCTGTCTTGCGACACCGACACCTCCAGCTGGTTGATGTGGAACTGGCTCACATCGATTGTCGATGAGAGCATTCCGAGCAGACTAGAGCTAACGGTTATCTCGCCCAAACGGATGAAGTCGGCTGTGTCGTTGGCCTCTTTGATTACCAGACCCTCCACCGACACCATTGTAGTGAACGGGTTGTAGTCGATGTCGTCTATCTGTATCGTTCGTCCTATCAGCTCTTTACCGTTGTTCTGGATGTAGCTGCGGGCTATTATCGGCGCAAAAATCATTATCAGCAGCATCAGTATAAGTACGACGCCTGCCACTATCGACACAATTTTAATTACTCGTTTCATTTGATTCGGTTTTTAAATGCGCAAATATACGTTTTTGATAGAACAAATGTCTATTTAATTCTAAAAAATGAATTGTGAAAAATGGCCCGTCAGCCCGAAATCTTAGTCTGCGTGTGCGCCTCAACCACGTTGACCACGTAGTCGCCGAGTTTCTCGCAGTCGCAGATGATGTCCATGTAGTGAACACCGGCCTTGTAGTCGTATTTATGGTCGTTGATGTCGAAGATGTTGTTCTTCTTCAGACGGTCGCGATAGTCGTTTATCTCGTTCTCAATGTTGAGCGTCTGTTTCGTGTCGTGGTTTTGGTCTTCGAGCACCGAAATCATCTGCTCGAGCGACTTGTCGCTCAGCTCAAACATGTGCGTGATGTGCTGCAGCTGCTCCTCGGTGAATTTCTCTTTCGAGTTGAACTTATGACTTATTACTCGGCTGATGTTGTAGCACGAGTCGCAAATGCTCTCTATTTCAGATATTTCGCGCAGCATTGGGCGTATTGTCGATTTACTCTCGGGGCTCAGGCGGCCCTCCGACACTTTGTTGAGATAGTTGGCTATCTCTATCTCCATATTGTCGCTTATGCCTTCGTATTTGCCTATGCGCGAGTAGAGTTTGCTGAATTCGTTCTCGTCGGTTAACGAGAGCAGTTTAGGCACGAAACCGAACATCTTGCGGGCGCGTGTGGCAAAGAGATTAATCTCTTTGCGCGCCTCGAGTATCGACAGCTCGGCTGTGGACAACATGCCGCCTGAAATAAATTTCAGGCGTATCTCCTCGTCTTCGTCCTTGCTCTTGATGAGCGTGCAGATGAAGCGCTCGAGAGGTTTGAGGAACCAAATGAGTATCAGTACGTTGCAAAGGTTGAACGCAGTGTGGAAGGCGCAAAGCGCGTAGGTTACTTTTATCGAACTTGCGCTTATCTCCTCGGGCGTCTGCGGTTTGAAGTTGGTGTCGAACCCAACGAACGAGCATATCAAATTGACGAACGGAGTGAAAACGAAGAGCACCCAAACAACGCCGAAGACGTTGAAGAACATGTGCGCCAACGCAGCCCTACGGGCTTGCGTGGTGGCTTTCAGTGCCGCAATGTTTGATGTTACGGTGGTGCCTATGTTTTCGCCCATCACCAGTGCAATGCCCTGGTGAATGGGCAGTACGCCGCTCGAGCAGAGGAGCATCGTTATGGCCATTATCGCCGCCGACGACTGCACGCACATTGTCAGCACACTGCCCAAGAGCAGGAAGAGCAGGGTAGAGCCGAAGCCCCAGTTGCCGCACGACACGAAGAAGTCGGTAACTGCCTGATTCTGATCGAGATTCATCTCTACTGCATTCTCGCGTAGCGTGGTCAGACCCAGAAACATGAACGAGAAGCCGAAGACAAACTCACCGAGCGACTTGGCGCTGCTCTTTTTCATAAACGTCATCACTATCGCCACAAGGAAGAGCGAGTAGACGATGTTGGTCATGTTGAGCTGGAAACCGAACACAGCCATCATCCAGCCGGTGGCCGTTGTGCCTATGTTGGCACCCATGATAACGGAAATTGCCTGTGCGAGTGAGAGAAGTCCGGCGTTGACGAAACTGACTGTAAGTAAGGTTGTTGCGGTAGATGATTGTACGGTGGCTGTAATGAATGTTCCTGACAGAAGTCCCGTGAAACGGTTGCGGGTCATAGCGCCTAACGCTTTTCTAAGATGTGCACCTGTAAGCTTCTGCAGGCCTTCGCTCATAGTCTTCATGCCGAACATCATGAGCGCAAGGCAACCAAGCATCTTAAAGACAGTAATTATTGCCATATATAATAAGTAAAATGTGTCGCCCTCGGTAATCTCTCGGACAACGTGAAATCGAGTGCAAAGTTAATTGTTTTTTCGTTTTTTGGTAAACAAATGTGACGTTTTTCAGTTTATTCGTTTCGGTTTGAAAATCTTTAGAAATTCGCGTGGAATTTCTGAAGTGAACTCCATCATTTCGCCAGTCACAGGATGCTCAAATTCAATTTGTTGTGCGTGCAGGCAAAGCCTGCCGCACGGGTCGGTTTGTGCACCGTACTTGCCGTCGCCGGCAACGGGATGACCTATGTGCTTCATGTGAACGCGTATCTGGTTCTTGCGGCCGGTCTCGAGTTCGAGAGCCAGCAGCGAATAGCCGCTGGCCTCGTCCATCACGCTGTAGTGCGTGATGGCGCGTTTGCCAACGCCCTGGCGCGATATGTACATGGTCATCGTCTTCGGGTTCTCCTCAATCCACGTGTCGATGGTGCCTTCCTGACGTTGCATAACGCCTTCTACCACAGCAATATAGCGTCGGCTGTGTACTATCTCGTTCCAGTTCGAGCGCAGAATCTGCTGTGTGTTTTCGTCTTTGGCGAAAAGCAGCACGCCCGACGTGTCACGGTCGATGCGGTGCACGATATACACGCGCCCCGACGGCTCTTTCTTGAATTGCATATATGCATCGAGATACACTTGCGCGGTGAGCAGCTGCTCGCTGTCGTTGCCCACGGTGAGCAGGCCGGTGTCTTTCTTAACCACAATGAGCCAGCGGTCCTCCCACAAGATGCGCAGACCGTCGGGCATTGGAAATTTTGGTTCGGGGCGTTTGCCCACGAACACCGTCTCGCCCGCATGCACCATGTCGTCGAGGCGGTGCAGCGTGCGCCGCCCGACAGTGATAGCACCTTTCTGCAACAGCTGTTTTATCGATGTGCGGCTCTTGCCCTGCATGGCACGGGCAAGGAACGCCTCTATCGTTTCGTCCTGATTCACAGTGAATGAGGCGCCACGTTTCACCTCTTTCTTAGGTTTGTCATCTACTTTCATGTGAGCAAAATTAGTGGTTTTTCTTCAGATAGACAAAAATACACATTACATTGCTCATAAAGACGCACGGCCGTGCGTCTCTACTTTACTCTTTACACTTTACACTTTACTCTAAAAAAAACACTATCTTTGCACCATTATGAACATATATCTCAGAATACTTATATTATATCTGTTGGCGGTGAATCTGCTGACACTGATACTCTATGTGGCCGATAAGCGCAAAGCCCGCAAAGGGCGTTGGCGCATACCCGAAAGCACGCTTGTGCTTTCGGCATGGATAGGCGGGTCGGTGGGCGCGCTTGTGGGCATGTACGTTTTCCGCCATAAGACGAAGCATTGGAAATTCCGCATCCTTGTTCCGCTGGCCTTCGCCGCCCATGTGGCGTTGGCGGTTTGGTACTTCGGATTCTGATTCGCGCAGAAAGGCCTTAAATTTTATTTTGATATTATTTCCGACAGAATGTCGATTTTTAATAAAAAATAGCTAATTTAGCACGCTTTTTTGCAGATAGCATATAAGGCATACTTTTTAAAACAATTTTAAAAACAAAAATGGCAGAAGGAGAAAATATTATTCCTGTTAAAATTGAGGAACAGATGAAAACCGCCTACATCGACTACTCTATGTCAGTCATTGTAGCGCGTGCACTTCCCGACGTCAGAGACGGTTTCAAGCCTGTGCATCGCCGAATACTCTTCGGCATGGACAATCTTGGCAACACATCTGACAAACCTCACAAGAAATCAGCGCGTATCGTAGGCGATGTGCTCGGTAAATATCACCCGCACGGCGACTCGTCGGTTTACGGAGCGCTGGTGCACATGGCTCAGCCATGGGCACTGCGCTATACGCTCGTCGATGGTCAGGGTAACTTCGGCTCGGTCGACGGCGACGGCCCGGCGGCTATGCGTTACACCGAAGCACGCATGACCAAAATGGCCGAGGATATGCTCACCGACATCGACAAAGAGACTGTTGATTTCGTAAAGAACTTCGACGAGACCCTCGAAGAACCGACCGTACTGCCGACACGTATCCCCAACCTGCTCATCAACGGCTCGTCGGGTATTGCTGTCGGCATGGCCACCAACATGGCACCACACAACATCTCTGACGCTATCGATGCTATTGTGGCTTACGTCGACAACCACGACATTCCTATTGATGAACTGATACGAATCATCAAAGCGCCCGACTTCCCAACAGGCGGCACCATATTCGGCTACGCCGGCGTACGCCAGGCATACGAGACTGGGCGCGGACGAATCATCATCCGCTCTAAATGCGAATTTGAAACCATCGACGGACACGACTGCATTGTCGTCACCGAAATACCGTACATGATCAACCGCTCGGAACTCACCGCACGCATCGGTCAGCTCGTCAACGAGAAGAAAATCGACGGTATCAGCGACATCAGCGACCAGTCCGACACCAATACGCGCATCGTTATCGAGCTGCGCAAAGACGCTATGCCACAAGTGGTTCTCAACCACTTGTACAAAAACACAGCTCTTCAGTCGAGCTTCTGCGTCAACAATATCGCACTCGTCAACGGCCGTCCGCAACTGCTTAACCTTCAGCAGATTATCAAATACTTCGTCGACCACCGTCACGAAGTTATCATACGCCGCTCGCAATTCGAGAAACGCAAAGCCGAAGAGCGCGTTCACATTCTCGAAGGTCTTATTATCGCTTGCGATAATATCGACGAAGTGGTGAAGATAATACGCGGTGCCGAAAGCATCGACGACGCACGCGCCAAACTCATGGAGCGCTTCGACCTTACCGACATACAGGCACGCGCGATAGTTGAGATGCGTCTGCGACAGCTCACCGGACTGGAGCAGGACAAGCTGCACGCCGAGTACGACAAACTCAAAGAGCAGATTGCTTACCTCGAGCAACTCCTTGCCAATGAAGACATGCAGATGGGCGTTATCAAAAAGGAACTTCTCGAAATAAAAGATAAGTACGGCGACGAGCGCCGTACAAATATCGAATACTCAGCCGATGAGTTCAACCCCGAAGACTTCTACGCCGACGACGAAGTCGTCGTAACCGTATCGCACATGGGCTACATCAAACGCACATTGCTGAGCGAGTTCAAAGCGCAGAGTAGGGGCGGAGTAGGCTCGAAAGGCTCCAACACCCGCGACCAGGACTTCATCGAGCATCTTTACTTCGCTAAGATGCACGACACGATGATGTTCTTCACCCGTCTCGGACGCTGCTTCTGGTACAAGGTGTACGACATACCCGAAGGCAACAAAGCCTCGAAGGGCAGAGCCATACAGAACATACTCAACATCGAGAAGGAAGACTGCGTGAAAGCCTTCATCACCGTGCGCAACCTCGACAACGAAGAGTACGTCAAGAGCAACTATATTATTATGGCCACCAAACAGGGCGTCATTAAGAAATCGCTGCTCGAGAACTACTCGCGTCCGCGTCAGAACGGCGTCATCGCTATCACCGTCAAAGACGGTGATGAGCTCTTGAGAGCTGTGCTCACCGACGGCAAGAACGAGATAATGATGGCAACACGGTCGGGTAGAGCCATACGCTTCAACGAGGATAAGATCCGCTGCATCGGCCGCACAGGCGCCGGTGTCAAAGGCGTTACGCTCAACGACGACGGCGACGACTGCGTCGTCGGCTTCGTCGGCATTCCGCAAGACTCGAAGGACAACATTCTCGTACTCTCCGAAAAAGGCTTCGGAAAACGCTCTGAGATTGACGATTACCGCATCACCAACCGTGGCGGTAAAGGTGTCATAACCATCAAGATTACCGAGAAAACCGGCAATCTGATTGCCATCGACACCATCAACGACGACAACGACCTGATGATTATCAACCGCTCGGGTATCACCATACGCATACCCGCAACCGATATCCGCACAGCAGGCCGCGCTACGCAAGGCGTCAAACTCATCAACCTGAGCAAGAAGAACGACGAGATAGCTTCAGGCACTATCGTTCCGCACGAGAACGAAACCGAAGAGGAGAGCGCCGAAGGCGAAGGCATCGAGATTTCTGGCACAGAAAATGATACAACAACAAATGATAATGAAAATAATTCTAACGAATAAATTAAAAGGCAAAAGAATATGAGAAAATTAGTTTTAATTGCTATGGCTTGCATCTCTACAGCAAGCTTCGCGCAGATGGCAAAAGTCAGCAGCGCCGAAAACATCGTTAACCTCAGCGCACTCGGTGGTGCACGAGCTAACATCAACGAAGCCAAGACAATGATTGACGAGGCTTTGGCTAGCCCTAAGTCGAACACTAAAGCCAAAACTTACATCGTTGCGGCTAAGGTTTACGCTACGTTGGCTGGTATGGACAAAGACCCGAACGGCTTGCAACAGGCCAAAGAGTACATCCAGAAAGCTATCGAGATGGACGAGAAAGGCGATGAGAAAGGAAAGGGTATAGGCAAGTCGAAAAAAGACATCGAAAACGCCCTTAAAGGCGACATTCGCAACCAGGCTATCAACGCCGGTGTGAAAGGTTTCGACAAGCAGGACTTCAAGATGGCCAAAGAGGCGTTCATGACAGCTCTCTGGGCTAATCAGACCGGTTCGGGCGACGCTTACAGCGTAGTAGGCGACTCGGCTATCTTCTACAATGCAGCTCTCGCTGCAATGCAGGACAAAGACTGGCCAGTGTCGGCTAAATACTTCATGCAGTGCGCCGAACTCAACTACGACGGCGCGCTTTCGCTGCGCCGCGCCAACTACAGCTACCAGCAGATGGGCGACTCGACTCAGATGGAGAAAACACTGCACAAAGGCATCGAACTCTATCCGTCGAACATAGACATCCTCAAAGAGCTCGTGCAGTTCTACCTCACTTCGAATCGCAACGAAGAGGCCCTCGTTTATCTCGACCAGGCTATCCAGAAAGACCCGTCGAACGGCATCTTCTACTATGCTCGCGGCTGCTTGTATGAGAAAATCGACAAGAACAAATCGATTGAGGATTACAAAACTGCCGTTGCTAAATCGCCGAAGCTCTACAACGCTCACTACAACTTAGGCGTTATCTACTACAACTACGGTATCGAATACAAAGGCAAAGCCAACGATACCGAGAACGAGCAGTTCCGCACAAAAGACAAAGCTAAGAAAGCCGAACTCGAAGCTAAAATCAACGAGTACGAGAAAATGTCGAAAGACTACTTCAAACAAGCTCTTCAGCCGATGCTCGACGCTGCTGAGTGCGCAGAAGACAACGACTCGAAACGCAACGCTTACAGCAACATCAAACAAACATATTACAACCTTGGCGAATACGACAAATCGCAGGAGTACGCTAACAAGGCTAACGAATTGTAATAAGTTTTTAACCTGAAAAAAATGCGCTTCAAAATTTTGAAGCGCATTTTTTTATTATCTTTGCATGAGTATATTTATTCATATACCTTTTTTAAGGTGGTCATAGGTGGGCCGCGTTGTGAAAACGCGGCCTTTTTTTTTGTGTTCCGTGGTTAAATATTTTTTGCCATGAAAGGGTAGAGACGTTGCGTGCAACGTCTCTTATTTTGTTTTTTTTTTTCAAAAAAAGAACTTTTCTCGCCGTGAGAAAAGTTGCAAAAGAACTCGCCGCGGACCCGCCTCGCTAAGAATTTGCTTCGTTCGGCGACGCAAAACAAACGCGCGTCGCTTGAACGGTGTTTTGCTCTCTCCGCCTTCCTCACCAATTCTTCGGGCGCTCGCAGGCTCATGCGGTAGTGTGGCCGTACCGGCCATTCTGGCCATTCTGGCCTCGCATTGTTTAGCATATTGTGTGTTGTAGGGCTGTCACATTGTGGCAGCCTTTGCTGTGTACAATGCCATGAGCCCCGAAGGGGCGATATAAAATAGGCTGGGGTGTAAACCCCAGCTACAATGCCACATACAACATTCAGAGCCCTGAAAGGGAGACACAATCTTTTATTCGCAAGGCAGGAGCCTTGCTTTTAGCTTCGACGCAGCCTGGAGGCTACGCCGAACGGGGAATTTTTCGTGTGTTCCTAACGATTTAATCTGGAAAAAAGCGTTTTTAGATTTTTGAATTTCATTTTTTTATTACCTTTGTATTTACATCATAACCATTTATAATGGTTAGGTTATACAATTGGCCACGTTGTGAAACGCGGCCTCTTTTTATTTAATAAAAATGAAAAATCAGCCCAAATAATATCCAAACTAGAAAATATACGTATATTTGTATTGTTCTTATCTCTATAAGAACAGACATATAAAATAAGGCGTTACTTAACGCTTTGTTCTTGGCGTTTCGAAACTTGGTCGTTTCTATTTCCTGTCAATAACAAAGCAGCACGTAATGTCCAGCTGGTATGTATTATCGCAGACCTAAATAGTCTGTCATATATACATTAAAGCGTGGGCTTTTGGTGTTGCTCGATTCTGACAGGAAGGGCAGACCAAGGCCTCGAAACGCGGGACGAGCAACAAGTAAAGTTCCCACGTTTTTTGTTTTATATGGCTGAATGTTTGATAATTAACAATCTGTTAGGGAACAACAGAATAATAAAATAGGTATGAAAAAGTTTTTATATTTTGTTGTAGCTGTGTTGGTAATTGTTCATTTAATGGGCGGTTGGTCCGAAGTTCGTTTGAAAATTGATATTTGGGCGTCTAATAGAGAGTGCCCGATAAATATTGACGAAGGGATTGACGTTACTAGCATACAGAGGCATGGTGACTATATTGAATATGTATGTAGAGTAGATGAGAGTGAGCTTTATTCTATTTCAAATGTAAAAGATCAAAGAATGATTAAAGAGATGAAAAATGAAATGATTAAAAATTTCAAAGACTCTAATAAATCTGATGCTGATTTAAAGTCAATCACAAAGCTTTGTAAATCGTGTAAAGTTGGCATTGAGTTCAGACTTATTGGAAGTCGAACTAAAAATGAGATACCAATAAGAATAGAATACTACGAGCTACCATAAACAACAAAAAGCATCGTTTGTGCATATGCACAAACGATGCTTTTTATTATCAAATAATTATTAATTATTTATTGCAAATAGTCCCCCAGAAAAACCCTATATATTTGTCTTAGAATTTGTATTATGTTAAATAGAGTATGGCAAAATTGGGAAGGGGATAGTTATATAGCGCTTGCAGGTGCTTGTGTTTCAGATATTTGCACCGAAGAGATTTTCGAAAGCTTATCGATTATTTTTTCAGTTCGCAGTTTGCGAACTGAAAAACAGATTTGGCATTGCAAATCGAATTGCTGCGAAATGATTTCTGGCGTTTCTTCTTTAATCACGCGCTGCACGTCGTTCATGGCATCGTAACTGAAAGTTATTGAGTAATAATCGTTTGCGGTTTTCACAATGGTTTGCGCCGCCGATATCGCATCGGCGGCTGCCGTGCGATATGCGTTAATAAGGCCGCTAGTGCCGAGTTTCACGCCACCAAAATAGCGAACAACGACAATCAGAATATTCGTCAGTTCGTTCGACATAATCTGGCCGTAGATGGGTTTGCCGGCCGTGCCCGACGGTTCGCCGTCGTCGTTGGTGCGGAAGGCGTTGTCGTCGAGGCCGAGGCGCCAGGCAAAACAGCAATGGCGCGCGTCGAAATATTCGCGCCGTAGGCGCTGAATATGTTTTTTGGCTGTCTCTTCGTCGGATACAGGATAGGCAAAAGCAAGGAACTTACTGCCCTTCTCCTTGTAAATACCACGGCTCTCCCCTATTATTGTCAAGTATTCGTCGGCCTGCATGATTCACGTTAGAAGTTAATACCTACATTGACATTCACATTGAACTTATAATCAGGCGAATACATGAGCGTAAGGTCGAATGGCAGGTACGAGAAATTGTAGGCTGCCGTGAGTCCGAAACCGTAGATTTTCTCTTTTATCTTGAACTCTGCATTGTCTTTTATGTATTTGTCGAGGCTCTCGAAGGTGCACGCTGCATTTACATGCAGCGATGTATAGAGCTCGGCAACAAGGCGGTAGCGCAGTCCGAGGCGTGCCGAAGCCAGTGTAGGTTCGAATTTCTGCGCGGTATTGAGACCGTAGAAAATGAAGTGGCTCGGCAGAAACTCGTTCACACCGCCAAGGTATGTCTGGTGAGTGAGCGTCGATGTGCCGTAGATGGCGGCAAGGCTGAAGTTTTCCATAAGTGTAAAACGCTCTTTTATAGGCTGATAGAAATCGCCTTTAGCAGTAAAGCGGTACAGATTGCCGCAGGTAAAGCTCTTCGAGTCGCGGTATTTGCTGTAGTTGATGTTGGTGGTGTCGATGCCGTTCATCTTGTAAATTGGGTCGATGCCCCAATAGAGATTGGCCTCGAACAGTGCGCCCCGCTGCGGCATATACTTGCGGTCGGCTGAGTTGTAGCGTTTGCGTATGTTAAGGTAGAAGTTGTGCACGCGGCCATTGATAGAGCCTTTGTCGCCCACAACGTCGGGACGGAGGTTGAAGAGCTCGAAGCCGAGTTTGAACTGTATGTCGCTTCGGGGTCCGAAAAGATGCCCGAGAGCGATGTGAAAGTCGTTGTGGAAATATGAGTAGATGAACTCTTTCTTGGTCGATTTCTCGCCGTAGAGCGGCAGGTAGAAGTGTCGGAACTCGTAGGTGGCGTATTGCAGGTTGCGGTTTCTGTTGCCGAAATAGTGCAAGTTGCTGAGTCGGAGGCTAACGGCCTCCGAGATGGCGAGTTTGGCTTCGGTGATAGAGCGTTTGCCGAGCAGGTTTTTGTGGGTGTAGCCCAGAATGAGCGACGCACCTGTAAATGTGTTGTATGCCAGACCGAGTTTAACTGCCGCAAGCGGCAGTTCCTCAACGTTGCACTTGAGGCAAACGCCGTCGCCGTCATCGGTCGGTATGAGCTCGTAGGTCAGGTTTGAGAACGCCAGCGACGAATAGACGTTGCGGAATGCTTCGTTGATTTCGAGTGGCGAGTAGTAACTGCCAGGCACGAGTCCAAGGTCGTGCACTATCTGCCGCTCTTCGGTCTGCTGCAGTCCGACAAACTCAAACTTGTCGATGCGCACCTTCTCATTATAAGGTTTTATGCGGTATTTCGACGTGTAAGGCACGTCGTAGCGGTTGTAGAGCGAGTCGGCAAGCTGTTTGAAGAGCGGATAGAACTGTTTGCCCACGGTGTCGCCAATGGCGAGAATCTGCTGGCTCGAGCCGAAACTTGCTGAGCTGTAGTTCGATACGTTAGGCTCGATGACCATGTCGCACACGCTTTTCTCGTTCACGAGGTCGTTGGCATCGCGGAAGTTGGTCACCTGAAGCATCACGTCGATCATAGAGCTCATGTCTTTGGGGTGTGTCAGGCCGCTGAAGAGGTTGACACCGATGACGAAGTCGGCGCCCATCTCGCGTACGTCCTTCACCGGGAAGTTGCGCACTATGCCGCCATCGACGAGTTTGGTGTTGTTGTAGTTGGTGGCCGAGAACACGCCCGGAATGGCCATACTGCTGCGCACGGCATAAGGCAGGTTGCCGTGGTCGATGACCACGGCGTCGCCGTTGCTAAGGTCGGTGGCTATACATTTGAACGGAATGTTCAACTTGCTGAAATCCTTGATTTTATACACAGGATAAAAGACCTCGCAGAATTTGAGCATCACCTCTTGCGGTTCGAGCACGCCGGTTGTCGGGCGTAGGTGAAATCCTTCTACCGGAAATTCAACCGAGTAGTTTTCGTACTGGTCTTTCTGCTCGATACTCATTTTGGAGTACGACGCCGACGAACCCATAGCCTGCATCCAGTCCATTCCGCGCGCTATAGAGTCGATTTGGTGACCGTTGTATCCGGCGGCGTACATGGCAGCGAGAATGGCGCCCATACTGGTGCCGGTGATGTAGTCGATTTGCAGGCCGGCGCTGTCGATGGCGTTGAGAATGCCGGCGTGCGCAAGTCCCTTGGCGCCGCCGCCACTGAGCACAAGTCCTATTTTCGGACGTTTCAGAGGCGCGTGTTCAACAACGCTGTCGGGCACTGCACCGATGCTGTCGGGAACTACGGTGAGCGTGTCCTGCGCAACGGCGTTTGCCGTTGTGGCTGTAAGCATCAGAAGCGTTAATATCTTTATTTTCAATCGTTTGTAAGTCATGTGTGTTTATTGATTTATCGTTAGATTATCAGTTCGCATACGGTTGTTGAATTGCTGTATGAAGGCTTTCACCAACGTCTCGTGCTCTACGGCTCTACCCTCTTCGTAAACGTTTGTGGTCAGATTCGGGTCGTTTTTCATATCGTAGGCACCGATTGTTTTTTTGCCGTCGAAATAGGCAATGGTGTCGTTGAGATAAATCTGATACGTGTCGTTGTTGTAGTTTATTGCAAAACGCTGATTATCAGCGTTTCGTAAGTCATGTCCGAACGAAACGTAAGGTTTGTCGTAGCCCAAGTACGACAGAATGGTTGGCATTATGTCTATTTGCTGCGCCAGACGGTCGTCGCGCCCAACGAGAGCCGTGTCGGAGGGCGAGAAGAAGATTATGGGCACCGCAAAAGCCTGTGCGTTGTTTTTATATTCGTCGTGGTCGGGAATGCTGCTGTGGTCGGCTGTGATGACGAAGAGCGTATTCTGATACCACGGCATTTTTTTCGCCTCGGCGAAAAAAAGCCGCAAAGCATTGTCGGAGTAGCCGATGCACTTCTCTACGGGCAGCGGACCTTCGGGGAAGCGGCCTTCGAACTGCTCGGGCACATTGAACGGGTGATGCGACGATAGTGAGAAGAGCGCCGTACAGAACGGCTCGTGGAATGTGTTGAGTGTCTGCGCATAATATTTGAAAAACGCATGGTCCCAAATGCCCCAGATGCCGTCGAAATCGTCGTCGTTGTTGTATTCGTTTTTGCCGAAATAGCTGTCGAAACGGGCTATTTTTGCAAATCCATCGAAACCCATGCTGCCATTGGGCGCGCCATGGAAGAAGGCTGTCTGATAGCCTTCTGAGCCCAGAAGGCTCGCTATGCTGTTTATCTTGTTCGACGAGTATTCGCTTATGACATAAGGCATTATGAGCGCCGGAATGCTTGCCAGAACCGACGGCATAGCATCTATCGACTTGCGGCCGTTGGCGTAGGCGTTGGTGAAGACAAGACTGTGTTGCGAGAGCGAATCGAGGAAAGGCGTATAGCCCTTATAATCACCGTTTTCGAGAGTCGGATTGAAACTGCCGAGGAACTCGCGGCTGAAACTCTCGAGAATGAAAATGACAACGTTGCGGCGAGTCATTGCCGCCGAATCGGCGGCAATAGGCTCGTGTATGGGTGTGAAGATGCTATCTATTTCATTTTCAGCAAAATATTCAACATGCGGAAAGCTCTTCTTGCCTATCGTGCGTATGAAGGCAAACGGTGTGTTGAGCACGATGGCGCTCTCTTCGGGCGAGTTGGTGTAAGCTGCGGCATTGCTCATGGCAATAGGCCGCGTGCTATGGCGGAAACCGCCTCTGATGGCCGCTACCGACAAACCGCCTATGATGGCAAACACTACTACCGATGTCAGCGCGTAGGCCAATTTGCTTCGGATTGCCGACGGGCGCGGTCTGACGCATAGCGTCAGACGAACGAAAAAGTACATCACAGCCACGTAGAACACAACGACATACCAATAGTCGATGAGGAATTGGAAACAGAGCGACACCATATTGTCCTCGTTCTTGAGCGAGTCGAGCGTGTTGAACGTCGTGCGGTGAAGTATGAAGCGGTAATAGATGAAGTCGATGCAGTTCATCATTATTCCTAAACCATTGACAGTGAAGAAAATACCATCGATGGTCTTTCTTACCTTAGGTCTGTATTTTAGTCGGAACGACAAGTAATACAACAGGAAATAAATGAGATTGAGATACGTGAGTGCGCTAATGTCGAAGCGCAGGCCGCCGTACATGATGTTGCAGAATCCGCCGAAATCGACATTCGGGAATAGCGTGTAGTTGAACAGATAGAATGATATACGCAGAATTGCGTATATCAGCAGTAGCAGAATGTATCTGTACAAAGGTAATGTGAATTCGCTTATTATCGATAGTAGTTTTTTCATGTTTCTGACGGTTTCTTGTTAGTCTTTTTGAGCCCGTTGGGCTCAAAAAATCACTTTTTCGCCACAGCCCTCACGCTTCGTCCGCCGTAGCAGAGGAAGTAGTTGTAGCCGTGGTAGTTGTTGTTGAAATAGAGATAGTAAGCATTGTACGAGTTGCACAGGTCGCCGGTCCAGTAGCTGCCGCGCTCGCCTGTTACGCATATCGTGTTGCCGTACCGGCAGCCAGCTGCCGGTAAGAATATTGTGTTGCCGTTAGGTCCGGTAATGGCGTATCCGTTGGTCTTCTTGTACTCAACCCACGTCCATGTGCATTTGTCGAGCAGCTCTTTCACTTCGGTGAGCGTGGGCATGCGCCACTCTTCGCCCCAGAGCGAAGTGGCTATGTCGTAGTCGGGCACTACGTTTTTGTCGTCGTCCGACGTTTCAACCACATAATCTTTATAACGTGTCGATTTTACAGAGCCCGTTATGTCGCCCCAGCCGAAGTAATTGCCGTATTCGCTTGGCGCCGAGGCGCCAATGTTGTAGCCCGCCCAGTCGACGCTAAGTCCCAAATCGACTTTTTTGTCGGTCGAAATCTGCAACTCGGTGGTTTTGAATGTCTTAAACGGTGTGTGGCTGTACACCGAATCGCCCACCGACATCACTGCGCAGTATTTCACAACAGTGTTCGACTTCAGATTCTCGATTTTGACGGCAAAAGTGTTGTTGCTCAGATACGAGGCGTATTTGATGTTCAGGTTTTTCTTGTTCTGGCTGACGTATTGCTCAAAATTAGCCTCGTCGAACG
Organism: Bacteroidales bacterium; assembly: GCA_017960905.1. Taxonomy (GTDB): domain Bacteria; phylum Bacteroidota; class Bacteroidia; order Bacteroidales; family Marinilabiliaceae; genus W3P20-009. The sequence goes on along the minus strand of JAGCYH010000011.1, from coordinate 97,851 downwards.
ACTCGTCGGCATAGAAGAAACCGTATTTGTAGCGCAGCGGAATAGAGGCGGCTTTGTTCTCGACCGTACCGATAAGTGTGGCCGAACCGGCCATGATGTTTATGGCGTCGGTTTTCGATATATTGCTGTTATCGACTTGTGCGACAATGTTATGCACTGCCGCCTTATTCTGCATTTTGATACCGAAAACCGATACGCAGATTATTGCTGCCGATATCCAGCCAATCGCTTTCATATGTCTCTTATTCAACAATGCGAACAAAAACATTAAAATTCCGTGCAAAAATAATCGAATTCGATTAGAGAAACAAGCAAAGATTACTCAAGTTTTATTAAAAAATATGGCTTTTGATAATTAAATTTGCACAATTTTAATTTTCCAGTGACATGAGCAATAACGATTCGATTCTGATAGACGATTTGCTTAAGCAAATCGACCAAAAGAAAAAACCGTACATAGCGCCCGAAGATATAGAGCGTTACAGCTGTGCGCTCACCGACGACGGCCGCCACGCCGACGCCTTCAAGATGATGAATTACGGGTTGGAATGCTACCCCGACAACCCTAAGATTCTCATTCTGAAGGTGATGATACTTGTCAACAACCAGCTTTTCGACGAAGCCTACAGCACTATCAAGATGCTCAAGTCGCGCGGCATCGACAATGCCGCGATGGAAGTTGGCATCGGCTGGTACTATCTGCGCCAGGAACGCGTCGGCGAAGCGCTTAAAGCTTTCAACTCTGCACTGAAAAAATGCTCATCGACCGGCGAGCGGTCGATAATGCTCTATAATATCGCCTTCAACCTTAACGGCGGCGGTTTCTTCAACGAGGCCATTCCCTATTGGGAAGAGTATAAAAAATATGTCGTCGAGGACAACCCCGACTTGTCGAATCTCGCTTACGCATACAGCCAGATTGGCAAAAACGACAAGGCTATTTCGCTGTATATCAAAATTTTGCGTCGACACTCGTCGAATTGGCAGATTTGGTACGGACTATCGATGGCCTACCTGTCGAATGGCAATGAGGAGAAAGCTCTCGAAGCATGCAACAAAGTTCTGTCGATAAATCCTTTTGCGTCAAGGGTTTACTACAACATGGGCGTTATTTATTTCCGCAACTACGAGCATCAGAAAACCATCGACAGCATGACCGAATACATTTCGCTCACAGCCGACGTGGAGCCCGACACATACGTGAGTCTGGGCGCGAGCTGGTACGAGCTGAAAAACTACGAAGAGGCCACCAAAAATCTGAAAAAAGCCTGCGAACTGATGCCCGACTCGGCCACGCCATACTACTACCTCGGCATGACTCAGCTCGACGACGGCGACGCCGAAGGCGCGCTCGAGTCGTACAAAAAAGCCGCCGAACTCGACCCCGTAGAACCTACTTACCTCTTCTCGGTAGCCGAAGTGTACGACAGCATGGGCAAAAGCAAGAAAACGGCCGAATACCTTAACCGCGGACTGGCGCTGGCACCCAACGAGATACACGCTTGGTGCGAACTCTACCGAATAGAGGCGCTCGAGCAGGGACCGTTTTTCGAACATGATGATTTCTTGAAAAAACAACGCAAGAAACACGGCGACGTGACCGCTCTGAAAATGCTCGAAGCCTATTTCGACTGGACCTTCCTCAACCGCAAAGACGAGGCCCTGGGCCTTATCGACGAAATTTACTACGAATCGTACGACGTGCTCTCTGACGCCATGCAAAACGACATGCTCTCGGAAATGTTCAAAAAGAAAGAAATAAAACAACTTTTAGCTAAAAAAGGAATTAAAGTATGAGAAAATACGGATTGATTGGAATGCCCCTCGGGCATTCGTTCTCGCAAAAATACTTCACCGAAAAGTTTGAAAATGAGCATATTGACGCTCAATATAATCTCTATCCGCTCAACAGTATCGACGAGGTTCGCCGGCTGCTCGCCGACGAACCTGAACTCTGCGGATTCAACGTCACGATACCATACAAAGAGCAGATTTTCAAATATTTAGACAGTGTCGATGCCGAAGCCCAGGAAGTTGGCGCAGTGAATGTGGTGAAAATCTTCCGCGACGGCAACTCGCTGAAACTCAAAGGTTTCAACAGCGACATTTATGGTTTCTACGAAACCATAAAACCCATGATTCGCCCGTGGCACACACGGGCGCTCATTCTGGGCACAGGCGGCGCCTCAAAAGCGGTGGCGGCCATGATGCGCAAACTCGGCATCGAATATCGGTTCGTGTCGCGCAACGGCAAAGACGGCGCACTAAAGTACGCCGACATCGACAAGCAAGTGATGGCTGATTACACCGTGCTAGTCAACGCCACACCGCTCGGCATGTTCCCCAACTGCGACCAATGCCCCGACATACCCTATAACCTGCTCACCGACAGGCATTTGGCTTACGACTTGATATACAATCCGTTGGAGACTAAATTCCTGCAACTTGCGCGCCAAAAAGGCGCGCAAACCAAGAACGGACTTGAGATGCTGCACCTGCAAGCCGAAAAAGCCTGGCAAATTTGGCAGACGAACTGCTGATTTTTTCAGAACAAAAAAACACTTATTACGTAGTAGTTACTGGGATTTTTTTATGGAAGAAGTAAAAAAACAAATCGACGAGTTGCGTTCGTTTCTGCACGCTCAGAACTATAACTACTACGTTCTGAACAATCCTGTCATATCGGATCAGGAATTCGATATGAAGATGAAGGAGCTTCAGGCTCTCGAAGCTTTGCACCCCGAATTTGCCGACCCTAACAGTCCGACCCAAAGGGTCGGAAGCGATATAAGCATGTCGTTCGCGCAAGTAACGCACGAACGCCCAATGCTCTCATTAGGAAATACTTACAACGAGCAAGAGATACGCGATTTCTGGCTGCGCCTCGACAAACAGCTGGCGCGACCGTTCGAAATAGTGTGCGAACTCAAGTTCGACGGCACCGCCATAAGCCTCATTTATGAGAACGGCGAGCTCGTAAGAGCAGCCACACGTGGCAACGGCGTCGTTGGCGACGACGTAACGCGCAACGTGAAGACCATACGCAGCATTCCGCTCAAACTCACGGGCGACTACCCCGCCCGCCTCGAGATGCGCGGCGAGATTATCATGCCGCGCGCCGGTTTCGAAGCGCTTAACAATCAGCGCATTGAGATTGGCGAAATTCCTTTCGCCAATCCGCGCAACGCTGCCGCCGGCTCGCTTAAACTGCAAAGCAGCAGCATGGTGGCCCAGCGCCCGCTCGACTGCATTCTCTACTACGTCCTCACCGACGACATTGATTTCGAGACACATACGCAAAGTCTCGACATGGCCAAAAACTGGGGCTTCAAAATTTCGCCCCACTACAAGCTCTGCAAGTCGATCGACGACATTTTCGACTATATAAACCACTGGGCCGAAAAACGCGAAACACTACCCTACGACATCGATGGTATTGTGTTCAAAGTGAACAATTTAGCCATGCAGCAGGAACTCGGTTTCACAGCCAAGAATCCGCGCTGGGCTATTTCATATAAGTTCAAAGCCGAGCAGGCGCACAGCCGCCTGCTCTCAATAGCCTACCAAGTAGGGCGTACAGGCGTGGTAACGCCTGTAGCCAACATGGAACCCGTGCAACTTGCTGGAACGGTTGTCCGCCGCGCCTCACTTCACAATGCCGACATAATAGACACGCTGCAGCTGCACGTGGGCGACACGGTGGTGGTGGAGAAAGGCGGCGAGATAATACCGAAAATCGTCGGCATCGATGAAGAGTTGCGCCCCGAAGGTGCGCAACCTGTCGAATTCCCCAAAGTATGCCCCGAATGCGGCACGCCGCTCGTGCGCATCGAAGGCGAAGCGGCGCACTACTGCCCCAACATCACGGGCTGCAAGCCGCAAATCACTGGCCGTCTGATACACTTCGTGTCGCGCAAGGCCATGAATATCGAAAGCATCGGCGAAGAGACTGTTGAACTTCTTTTTGAACGCAAGCTAATATCTTCTATATCAGATTTTTACAGACTAAAACTGGAGGATTTGCTCTATCTCGACGGCTTTGCCTACAAATCGGCCGAAAACGTCATAAGAGGCATCGAAGAGTCGAAGAAAGTGCCCTACCCGCGCGTTCTCTTCGCTTTGGGAATACGTTTCGTGGGCGAGACGACCGCAAAAATACTTGCCAAGGCGTTTCCGAACATCACTTTGCTTGCCAATGCGAGCAAAGAGCAACTGCTTGAAATAGAAGAAATTGGCGACCGCATCGCGCAAAGCGTGATAGACTATTTCGCCAACCTCGAGAATCTCAAAACAGTAACAGAGCTTCGCGACTTTGGCCTGCAAATGGAGCAAAGCGCCAAAACGCCCGACAGCACTGCCCTCGCTGGCAAGTCGTTCGTCATAAGCGGCACGTTCGCCAACCACAGTCGCGATGAGCTCAAAGAGCTCATCGAAAACAACGGCGGTAAGATGCTGAGCGGCATCTCGTCGAAAACCGACTATCTGGTGGCCGGCGAAAACATGGGACCGGCGAAACTCGAAAAAGCATCGAAACTCAACGTTCCGATTATCAGTGAAGACAAACTAATGGATCTTATTAATAATACAGCGAAGTGAGTTTACTATTTGAAAATATCAGAATCAGAATCGGACATTATCTCAACAAGCAGAAAGAGGTCAGAACGACATTGCAGACAGCACGCCCTGCCGATTGCCGGCGTATCATAATTCTATCGGACCAAAGCGACAACGCGGTGCAGAAAGCCGTAACATCGCTCAAGAGCCAGCTCAAGGTCGTTTGCCCGAGAGCCTCGGTGGTGCAGATTAGCTACTGCTCGAAACAAGCGAGAATAGACAACACCCGCATCAGCGACCACAACATAGAATACATCAACAACGACGATTTCACGTTTTTCTTCAGAATGAAAAACGAAGCTGTAAAGAAGTATATATCAGAAGATTACGACTTCGTCGTACTCTTCACCAACCATAAGCACATATATCTCGATTTTGTATTGAAATACATCAAGTCGCCTCTGAAAATCGGCCATAAAAACGCCGACGGCGGCTCGCTCAACTTCGTCATCGACACCGAATCGGACGATGTAGCCGAGCTCTCAAACGCCATAATTGGCTGCTACTCAATGATGTTTTCGAAAAATTGAGGCTCTCTCTCAGAAATAATCGTCCACTTTCCTGTCGATTATCAGGAAGATGTTCTTGTACACTTTGAGGTCTACGGACGAATTAATGGCATACTTTTTCTCGGTGCCGCCAGTGCTGTAGTATATGAAACGCTTGCCGTACTTAGTATCGACGAGTATCTTAACCTTCTTGTCGTGTACACCGTTCGTCATCCATTCATCGTTGACGTAGCCACAAACGACACCAGAGATTTTTTTACCAAAACAACTGGCCATCAGGTATTTCCACAGTGAATAAGCCATTATTGCAAAGGCACCAAGACCTATAGCGCCAAACGGCAAAGCAACAAAAAGGACACCGCTGTCGCTGTCTTCGCTGAGAAGCATCAGAGGCATCAGAACACCAAGCAGGCCAAAAGCGACGAAAAAAATAGCAGGGAATACTACTCTGAAAAAAGTAAGATGGGCACTTTTGCACTTTATCACAGGATATTCGGGCGCCAAGCCGTCCGAATTGATTGTCAGCACATTGCCGCAATACGGGCATTTCTCCGATGTTATGGGCGCACCACAGTTCGGGCATTTATACTCTTTCATCTCTTTTATCTTTTGATTAGTGCGGCAAATGTAGCTATTTTCGGTCAGATACAGAACAAAAAGCGGGCGAAGAATTAATTCTTCGCCCGCTTTTTATTGATTTTAAGATAATTAACTGATGTGATTAGAAATATCGGATTTTCCTCTTTTTGGTCGTAACTAAAACAATTGTCCCTACATTGTCAGCTTTCATCTCTTTACCTCTCAGGAAAGGTTCAACGCCATTATCTTTAATTATTTCTATGGCATCTATGTCTTTGGGAACAAGAGATTTGAACTCTGTTTCGGTAATCGGTTCATCGTCCAAAAAGTAAAGCGTTTGATTATATTTAGCCCCGCCTTTAGTAGTGATAAAGACAACACCGTATTGAGCATCTTCGCCGTATTTTTTTATCATTTCAGGGTCGCCTTTTTTAATCTCTATACTTTCAACATTTTCCGGAAGGCGTTTGTTGTCAGTCTTTTCGCCATCGACAACAAAAACAACTTTATCAATGTTTTTGTCTGGAATCATTACTTTACTCATATCCCCTGATTTCCTGATCTTTATACCACTGAGGTCTGAAATAGTAAGAGCCTCAGACGTAAAATTGTCGGTCATAGGGCCCGAACCAATCCCTTTAATATCAGCAGGTGCTATCGTCGTAATCACATGAGTATTAACGACTTCCTTGCCTTGTTTTTCGGTTTTCACCGAATAGTCGGCAATAATCTTGCCTTTGAGTTGCGAACCGTCGAACGAGCTGACAGCCTTGCCATCGACGATGTACTTGTTTATCTCGTCGCTCTTCGACGAACGTGCCTCGGCGTGTAACGTCATGACACACAGCATGATAACTAATATTGCTTTCATCTTTTCTAAATTTTAATTGTTAACTTTTTAGTTGTATAATATGTCAGTTGTCCCAAGCAAACAGCGTGGTAGTGCCGTCTTTCTCGTTGTGCGCCATAAGGTAAGTGCTCGAGCTTCCGTCTTTCTTTTTGGCTACAATGATAACGGTTGAACCATTGGGTTTTGCCGTAACTGACTCTATATTATCGTAATCGAGATTCATTATTGCGTCGATCGACTCAGCGACAACCGCCGGCGACACTGCGAATGTCTCCTCCTCTTCGGTAGAAAAGAACAAGAACACCAGTATTGCCGCCGCCGCAACGCTTGCCACTGCTATTATTCTTCGCGCAAGGCGCGAAGAGAGCGACCTTGTCTTTCCGCCGGCCATTATGTCGTCATACTCTTGCGTGTCGGCCTCCGAGAGTGTCGCGCCGGCGTTGTGCGTGAGTGTAATCATCTGAGCGAAAGCCTTTTCGTCGGCTTCGGCCTCGTGAGTTGCGTAGTACTCTGCCAGAGCAGTCTCTTCGGCTACGGTTGTTTCGGCTTCTAAGTACCGCTGCATCAACTCTTTACGTTCTGTTTTATTGTCTAAATTCATCATAATTGTCTTTCTAAAAGTTCCAACATTTGTTTTCGTGCCACCGAAATAGAGGTTTTGATGCTCGATTTTGGTGCGCCTGTCATCTGCGCTATCTCGTCGAGCGAGAGGCCCTCTTCGTTTCTGAGTCTCAGGTATTTACGTTGTGTGTCGGTCAGATTGCCGAAAAGCATTTCGGCAATCTTGGCTCTGTCGGCCGAATCTACAATCTCCGAAGCCGAAGCACCGCCCGTCACGTCCATGTCGCCTATCGATCTGAGGCGTATGTTGTGCTTGCGGAAGCAAGCCACGCAGTTGTTTTTCACAATTCTGACCGCAAGCGCCTCGGCGTTCCGTATCGGGTGTCCGTCTTCCGACAGCCGCCACAGTGTCAGCAGCGAGTCCTGCACTATGTCCTCGCTGTCGTCGGCTATACCGGTCTTTTCAATAAACCTTTGCGCCACCGACAGCAGTTTGCGTCTTATTTGGTCAGAAATATGTTCAAATTCTTGAGCAGTCATTTTTCTTAATCGTTTCTACCCATAAGTAGCGAAATTAAGGAAAAAGTTAATCGGAAAAGTTATTTTTTTATCAAAAAATTTCCGTTTCTGCAAAAAAGTCTTTTAATTAGCAACCTATTATAAGCAACAACAACTACATAAAATCATAATTAAAGTAACACTTCAAAACAGTTAAAATAAAGCACTATGTTACACAAAATTAGAATTGCGTTGGCAATAGTTTTCATAACTTTTACAACGCTTCTGTTTCTCGACTTTACGGGTACTATCCACATTTATTTCGGTTGGATGGCGAAAATACAGTTCGTGCCTGCCCTGCTGGCTCTCAACATCGCTGTGGTGTTGGCGCTCCTCGTGCTGACGTTCGTTTTCGGCCGCATATACTGTTCGGTAATATGCCCGTTGGGCATATTACAGGATATTTTCGCGCGCTTCGGACGCAAGGCTAAGAAAAACCGCTACTCTTACTCGCCTGCCCGCAAATGGCTCAGAATCATCGTCATGGTGCTCTTCTTTGCCACGATCATCGCGCCTGGCGTAGGCGTCATTGCTCATCTCATTGCGCCCTACAGCGCTTTCGGACGCATAGCGTCTAATCTGTTCCAACCGATATATCTTTATTGCAATAACTTGCTGGCTTACATATCAGAACGTGCCGGCACTTACACCTTTTATTCAACTGAAGTTTGGCTGAAAAGCGTGTCGACTTTTGCCATTGCCGCCGCTACTCTCATAGTTGTGGCTGTATTGGCTTGGCGCAACGGCCGCACATGGTGCAACACCATCTGCCCCGTTGGCACTCTGCTTGGCTTCTTCTCGCGCTACTCGCTGCTCAAGCCCGTCATCGACACCACGAAGTGCAATTCGTGCGGCTTGTGCGCACGAAATTGCAAGGCTGCCTGCATCAACGCCAAAGAACATGAGATTGACTACAGTCGCTGCGTAACCTGCTTCGACTGCATCGGCAAATGCCGTCAGAACGCAATAAGCTATAAATTTAGAAGTTCGGCGGCTGCAACCGACAGCGCGCCGGCCGACAAGTCGCGCCGCAACTTCATTGCGGTAGGTTCGATGCTTGCCGTGGGCGCGGCTGTGAATGCACAAGAGAAAAAAGTCGATGGCGGCTTTGCCACCATCGTCGACAAGCAGATTCCCGCCCGCGAACTGTCGCCTAAGCCTGCGGGCTCGCTCAGCATAAAGAACTTCACCAACAGCTGCACAGCTTGTCAGCTGTGCGTCTCGGCCTGTCCGAATCAGGTTCTGCGTCCGTCGACCGACCTCGAGCACTTCATGCAGCCCGAAATGTCGTTCGAGCGCGGCTACTGCCGCCCCGAATGTGTCCGCTGCTCCGAGGTTTGCCCGGCTGGTGCCATACGGCCAATTACAACAGCGCAAAAATCTTCTATTTCAGTTGGTTATGCGGTGCTACTTAAAGAGAATTGTTTAGCTTACGCCGACGATGTTCGCTGTGGCAACTGCGCCCGCCACTGCCCTGTCGGCGCCATATACATGGTGCCCAAAGACCCGCAGAATCCCGACTCAACGCTCATTCCGTCGGTCAACACCGAACGCTGTATAGGCTGCGGCGCGTGCGAGAACCTCTGCCCTGTCAGGCCGCTCAGCGCCATTTACGTCGAAGGCCGACAGCAGCACGTCGATTTGTAATAGAGTGTTTTAATTGCCATACAAAAAAAGGTTCAAGATTTTAATCTTGAACCTTTTTTATTGCTGTATGTCAGTCTGTTAACCTCTTATCTTAGCCTCTATGCGTTTCACTTGCATCTGGAAATCCTTGTCGACCTCTATCTGTGTGGCTACCGACTTGCAAGCGTAGAGCACCGTTGAGTGGTTGCGGTTGCCAAGTTTCGCGCCGATTGTCGAAAGACTTGTGGTGGTGAGCTCTTTGCAGAGGTACATGGCCACTTGCCGTGCAATGACTATCTCGCGCTTACGGCTGTTCTTCTGCAGCACCGACGTGTCGATGCCGTAGAACTCGCACACAGTATTGACAATCGACTCTACAGAAATCTCTTGCGGCGTGTTTTTCACGAGGTTGCCAACCACTTGACGCGCAATGTCGAGCGACACGTCGCAATGCGTCAGCGTTGCGCGCGCGAGCAGCGAGATGAGCGAGCCCTCAATTTCGCGCACATTAGTCGTCAGGTTCGACGCTATGTAGTCGACCACGTCGTCGGGCAATTCTATGCCGTCTTTGGCCGTTTTTTTCTTTATTATGCCCACGCGGGTGTCATAGTCGGGTGTAAGTATTTCGACGATCATTCCGGCCTTAAAACGCGTCAGAAGGCGTTCCTCGAGTCCCATTATATCCACCGGTTTCTTGTCGGCGGCCATCACAATCTGCTTGCGGTTTTGGTGCAAGTGGTTGAATATGGTGAAGAACACGAGTTCGGTGCCTGTCTTTCCGGCGAGTTCTTGTACGTCGTCAACTATCAGTACGTCAATCTGTTGGAAGAATTTCACGAAGCCTGCAATGTTGTTGTCCTTCGTTGCTTCCATATATTGGCGCATGAAACGGTTTGCCGAGAGGTAAATGACGTTTTTGAGCGGGTTGCGTCGTTTTACTTCGGCGCCAATGGCCTGAATGAGGTGCGTCTTGCCCACTCCGCTGTTGCCATATATAAAGAGCGGGTTGAAGGGCGTGTCGCCGGGTTTTTCGGCCACAGCGTGCGCCACCGAGCTTGCGAGGCGGTTGCACTCGCCGTCGACGAAGTTCTCGAAGGTGAAGTTCTCGTTCAGCTGCGGATCTACATTCATGTGATGCACACCGATAGGCATGAACGGGTTGAAGTTCTCATCGCCGTTTTTCGGGCGCGGCACTTTCGGATAGCCGTCGGGCAGTTTAGGTGTAGCCTCGCCTTTGCTCGGCTCGGTAACACCCACGTTTTCGGCCACATTTATCTTATACTGCAACTGGGCCTTCGGACCAATGACGGTCCGAAGAGCGCCGCTCAAGTTCTTCAGATACTTCGTCTCGAGCGTCTCCATAAAATGCATACTCGGCACCTCCAATGTCAGCGTGTCGCCGTCGATTTGCAACGGCTTCAAAGGCTCAAACCAAGCCTTGTACGTCGACATTGTTATGTTTTGGCCTATATACTCCAAACATCTGTCCCATGTTGCTACACAATCTAACATGACATTTCCCCTTTTTTACTTTATGTTTATCTTTTGTTTGTTTTAATTCAATTTCTTTCTTTTCGTTCTTTTTTTTCTTTTTTCGATAGTGCAAATTTTATCAATAAAAAGTTCAAAAAAAATAGTTTTTGATATTGATTTTTTAGAAAAATATATTTTCGCTTAAAATCAGAAAGTTAAAAATAATAGCTTATAACACTCTGTATATCAGTTCTTTACACTTCAACAAAATTGGTAGGTGCAATCAAATAATGCTCTTAAAATAAACCGTTTAGAAGAAAAATGACCTCCGAAATGTTAAATTTTTTCTGAGAGTTTTTTTTCAAAAAAGCAAGACTTTTTTGATTTTTTTACTTCTTCTCCGACATTTTTTTTGCGTGCTTCACACTCACTTTCTTGCCGTCTTCGAACGCAACTATAAAGCAATCAGGGTATTTCTTGCGCATTTTCTTCTGAATTGCGGCCGCGTCGGCATATTTTGCCGACGAGCCGGTCAGATACTTAAATTTGCCGTCCTCCTCAAGTATTTCCACCTTGCCGAACGAGTCGTCGGGGTTGTCAAGTTTAGCCTTCGACGCCATAAACTGTATCTTGAAATAAATGCCTTTAACGTCTTCGGGTTCAAGCTGTTGCTCTTCGGGCTGATGCGTCTTTATTGCCGCCTTGTTTCCCTCGTCGTACTGGCTTTTGTAGGCTCTGAAAGCGTTGAAAACCGACAGCACAAGCTCGTCTTTTCCCTTGTCCGACATCAGGTACTGTTCTTCGGTTTCATTGCTAATGAAACCGAGCTCTATAAGCACGCTCGGCATCGATGTTTGGCGCAGGACGAGGAATCCGGCCTGCTTCACGCCCCTGTCGAAGCGCTGATGCGCACTGAAGGCCTCTTGTATTTTCGAGGCTACCGAGATGCTCTGCTCGAGATAAAGGTTCTGCATGAGCGAGAAAATGATGTACGACTCGGGCTGCGACGGGTCGAAACCTTCGTATGTGTTGGTGTAGTCGTCCTCCATCACAATTACCGAGTTCTCTTTCTGAGCCACCTCGAGGTTCTCTTTCGAGCGGTGCAAACCCAGAACGAAGGTCTCGGCGCCATGTATCTGTTTGTTTTTCACCCAGTTGGCATGAACCGAAATGAACAAGTCGGCGTTGTTTTTATTAGCTATGGCCGCGCGTTCGTTGAGCGGAATGAACACGTCCTTGTCGCGCGTATACACGGTTTTCACATCGGGAAAACTGTCGTTGAGCATCTTACCAAGCCGCAGTGTGAAGTCGAGCACGATATCCTTCTCTTTGCTCTTCTTTCCGAGTGCGCCTGGGTCTTTACCGCCGTGACCGGCGTCGAGAACTACTGTTGATAGTGTCTTCTGTGCTTCTATGGTCCCAATTGATGCGACAATTGAGATAATCAAAGCTAAGTATTTAATAGTCAGTCGGTTCATAATATTACTCTGTATTTTTATGTCCGTAAAAATAATGAAAAAAATCAAAGCAGCGCCGACTGATGCGATTTTTTTAAGTTTTTTTTTCGCCGAAGGCAAAAAAAAGCCGCCACACAATGTGCGGCGGCTGTATCTGAGGTACAAACGAAATTTAATTCTTTGCCAAATAATTCTTAACCTCGTCGGTCAGAACCATTTCCTCTACGAAAGTATAGGCACCAGTTTTCGGTGATTTAACCATTTTGATAACTTTAACGTGAGCCTTACCTTCACCTTTTTGCAATGTTGCAACTGCTTTCTTTGCCATAATTCAAAAATATTATTTGATTTCACGGTGAAGCGTTACACGCTTCAAATATGGATTATACTTCTTCATCTCCAGACGGTCCGGAGTGTTTTTGCGGTTCTTAGTGGTAATGTAACGTGACATACCTGGTACGCCGCTTTCTTTCTGTTCGGTGCATTCGAGAATCACCTGAACTCTGTTACCTTTCGACTTCTTTGCCATTGTTGTATGCCTTTTTAAATGTTACTAATTAAACCTTCAGACTGAGCTCTTTTCAATGCAGCTTGTAAGCCAATCTTGTTTATCAAACGAAGACCGGCGCACGATACTTTAAGAGACACCCAGCGGTTCTCTTCCGGCAGGAAGAATCTTTTCTTGAAAAGATTCGGCTGGAATTTTCTCTTTGTTCTTCTCTTTGAGTGAGATACGTTGTTCCCATTCAAATAAGAAATACCTGTTATCTGACAAATTTTTGACATCGTAAATTACTTTTCGAATACTTTTTTCAAAACACGGTGCAAAATTCGACAATATTTTTCAATAAAACAAGCCTTTTTGCAAATTATTTTGCCGTATCCCGTCAGTTTTCTCCCCCACTCTGGCGCCTGCATCTTGCACCGCGGCGGCGGAACTGTCGGAAAATGAGAAGGTTGGCTCGTTTCTGGCCACAACCAATCTGCCTCTTTTTGCAGCCGCAAAATTATAACTTTTTCCAATTCAATGCAATACTGAATTAAAAAAAATCGCCGTACGACGATTTTTTTTTACGCTGTTGCCTCTGCTGTACGTCATTCGGGCTCAAAAGCCCGAATGACTAAAGATATGAGTTTTATTATTTAAACTATTACTTTAGATGAAGTGTTGTATATCGTTGTATTACAAATTATAATTATTTCATTTGTGTATTATCTTCAGAATAAATCATCTAGTGTTATTGTTTGCTGAAATCTTGAAAAATACATGTTCTGTTTAAGTCCGAAGGTGGTGATTAACACCATATTGACTGATTTTTTGTTTTTTGAATGATCGATAAAAGTTTGCAGTTTGTGACGTAGATTGGCGTCGTATTCTTTGGTTACGGCGAATTCATCGCCGTAAAATTTCATTTCGCAAAGGTCGATCATATTGTCGGCGCGGTCGATGAGCATATCGACCTGCGCACCGTCGGTTTCGCTGTCGCCTATGTAGCGCCACGGCTTAAAGTCGGTGGTTATTCCGTTTATACCCAGCGCTTTGGCTATCTGACTTCGATGTACGAAACACAACTCCTCAAATGCAAAACCCTGCCACGTTTTTATAGTTTGGCTTTGTTGCATCGTCTGGAAATAGTTGGGAGTTGTGGTCGTTTCGCCACCTAAGAAATGCATCCAAAAAAGAGTGAAGAGATCGATAAGCTTATAATAAACATTGCGCTTTGAGCCTTCAAAAAGTGTGTACGACATTATGAATCCGCTCACTTCCAGAGCTTTGAGTATTTCTGTCAGCCCGCCACCGAACGGAATTTGTGTGCCTTCGGAAATCTCTTTGCGCGTGTAGCCCAATCGTTTGCTACTTAAGAATTTAAGCACCGACTTGTATTTGTCGTTTTCTAAGAATTGCGAAGCGCAAAGCCGGTTGAACTCGTCTCTGAAAATAGCGTTGCTCTTAAAAAACAGATTGTCAAGGTTTTGTGCAACGCTCATGCCTTTTTTGAGTTGCGACATGTAGTATGGTATGCCGCCCAACGCCATGTAGCATAGCGCTTGGTCGTAGCGGCTCATAGAGATTCCAAGACTTTTGTAATACTCTTCGCATTCACCGAGGGTGAACGCTTCGAGGCAGATTTGGCGTGTTATGCGGTTGTAGAGTCCGCCGTAATTGTTGATTAGTTTGTCGGCAATCCATGTTGTAGCAGAGCCGCAGACAATGAGCATGAGGTTGTGGCATCCGTCGCCGAAACTATTCCAGAAATTCTCGAAAGCCGTTATGAATCCCGAATCCTTTGTGTCGAGCCAGGGCATTTCGTCAATAAAGACTACAACACGCTTTTGCGCTGGTTGCTTTACGATGAGTTTTCTTAACTCGCCAAACGCATCGAACCAACTTTGCGGCTGTCGCTCGAATTCTGCGCCATAGTTTTTGAGCGTAGTGCAAAATGCAATGAGTTGGTTTTCAGTCAGTTTTACATTGTCGAGTTCTATCGTCGACAGTGCCGTATGGTAGAATACAAACTTGTCGTTGAACAATTCCCTCACCAAAAAGGTCTTGCCCACACGCCGCCGCCCATAGACGACGACGAACTCTGATTTGCCAGAGTTGTATATTTCTTCCAACTCCTTGATTTGCTGCTTTCTACTGATGATTCTGTCCATATTTTTGCCAATTATTTCTGCCACGAAATTACAAAAAATATATTTCGTGGCAAATTTTTAGGCATTTTTTCTGCCACGAAATCAAAAAAAATCGTTTCGTGGCAGATTTTTGGGCAAAAATTCTGCCACGAAATCAAAAAAATCGATTTCGTGGCAGATTTCAGGCGATAAGTTTGCCGTTTGTGGTTGTCAGTTAAGCGTTTCGGCACCAAGGCGCATATATCTGTAGCTGTCGTGCAGATAGTGGCACCAGCGTTGGTTGCTGTAGTAGACGCCGTCGGCCAGGGTGTACTCGCCGAAAAGCCGCACATCGCTGCCGTGCATGAAGGCAAACCGGCTGGCGCCCAAAAACTGTTTCACAACATAGTTGAAATACCTGTCAGTGAGGTCGTTGCCGCACTGCTGAAATACAGGCGCGAAGTGCTTGCGGAAGACGGTCTCGCTGTCGGTCATGTCGTTGCTCACAACGACATGAGGCAGCACTCCGTTGTGAGCGAAAAACAGCTCCGACGACTCGTCGTAGAACGGATGGCAGTTGGCCGTACGCACGCTTCCGTGCGTAGCCAGACGGAAATGGAACATCACCGCCTCGCTCTTGCCTATCTTGCTGAGTCGGCGGCAGAATTCGCCGAAATCCAAGGTTCTGAAATATTCGCCACCGCTGGTGGCGAATCCCATTCCGTCGGGATTGGCCAAACAGCACGCTCTCAGTACTTTATGCGGTGGCAATTCTATGTTTTTCGGTTTGTAGCATAATACACACATGATACTTTTCCTCCTCGATGTTTAATTGTTGCTGGTTTTTCTCTTCAGGCATGCGAAATGATTCGCACGCATCGTGTAATACTCTCTCAGTTCGTCGGTCAGAAATGGCAAGTCGTTGATTGTGCGGCATTTATCGGCATCTATAGTGTTCCTTTCCGACCAAGCCACCAGAAGTTGCAGGAATTTTATCCAGTTGCAAATCTTCACAAAATCCACCGAGCCCTGATGCTGGCGGAACTCGAGACTCTTGTGGCGCAGGAAGGCCTGATGGTTCACCTTGTAGTAACGGCTGTTGTTGCAAAGCCGGTCGATGCGGTTGGCTATCGCCTCCGTTGTGTAATAGTAGTTTGCGTCTATTTCAGCGTATTTGATGTGTTTTATGGTGCGGCAGTAGAAGTTGTGCGATGCGCGCCGCGAGGGCGACATGAACGTATCGATGATACGTTCGATGCGCTGATAGTTGATAAACACGTTGAGATAGTGCTGTTTAGAGAGCGTGTGCGCGTCGATGTGCACGTGCAGACCGCACGTGATGTTGACTTTCGCTTCCGCCTCGCTCAGTATGGTGCACACGGTACGCAGCTTCTCGAGTCCGCCAGCGCCGCTCAAGATGGGCGACACCAGTTCGGTAGAGTCCTCGACACGCACCGACGCGTCGGACACGAATTTGAACCTGTCGCTCAGGTCGTTGTGGTTGTAGCGCTGCGTCACGTACTCGCTGAAGTTGTTCGCCCGCGCCCGTCCGCTGAACTTGCGCTTGTTGAGCCCACATTCTATCTCTACGCCAAAGGCATAACGCAACTCACTATCAGTGAGCATTTCAGTTGGTTGAATGCTGATAACAGTCTGTGGCATAGGTGGTTGCACTGCCGGCTGCTGAAGCGGCCGGCGGCGTGGTCTACGCTGTCGTGGCTGAGGCGCTGGCACTGGCAATCCTTCTGGCTGTCGATGAGCATAATACTGCCACACCCTTTCCATCTCGCTGCCCAAGATGCCGAGCTCAACGAGAGCCCGTTCTTTATCGCTGTCGCTTTGCTCCGACCGCATGATGCTCCGCACTTGGTCGTTGAGTGTAGGACAGTTTCGTGCCGGTCGCGGCAGTGTTTCTGTCTGACAAACATCGGTTGTAACTACCTGAGCGCGTGTCCGTTGCGCTTGCCGCAACGGCTGAGTCGGCTCTGCATATCCGTAATACTGCATCAGCCGACCAATTTCTGCCGGTCTGAGGCCGAGCCCTATGAGCGCCTGCTCCTTCTCGCAGTTGCTGCGCTCCGAATACATAATGCTCTGTATCTGTTCGTTAAGTGTCATGGTTTTGGGTTTTGTGCCAGCGGCTTTCGCCGCTGGCTGGTTCGACTTCCGTTTACTGATATGCAAAACTATTTCGGGGTTGTACCAAATAATGGTACAACCCCGAAGAAAGATTCAAATATTATCTAAATCGAATCTTAAACGCTTATTTTCAGTTTTTTGCAAAACAACACTATTCGAAATAGGTATTTGTCAGTTTATCAATCTGGCCCGCATAATAGTAAGGTAAGTTGTGCAGAATGAAACTGTTACCATTGTTTAGAGTTATCGTGTCAGTCAGCATTGGTCCTGGCCAAAAACGCACAGCATGTCGTAATCCGGACAACTGCATAAACATTTGCAAGGATTTCAGATGAGCGATATGTCCTGATTTCACTTCTATTGGCACGGTGCCATAACGGCTCATGTAAAGGAAATCTATTTCGGCTTGCGAGTTTTTCTCCTCGCGCACCCAAAATCTGCGACGGTTCAGAAACAATGGCGATGTAGCCCAAAGTTCCTGTCCGATAATGTGTTCCGCTATGCAACCACGCCAAACATCAGAAATGTCTGTTTTGCCAAACAATTCAGACTGAACACCTGCGGCATAGTTAACAAGACCTGTGTCCAACCAAAGCAATTTTGGCCGTTTCTTCAAGTTCTCAGCAAAGGGCACTGCAGTGTCTGTGGTTGGATATACAAGTTCTAACAGCATGGTTTTCTGCAAAGTACGCATAGCTTCGCCTATTTCGCGACTCTTATATGCGCTGTTGCCGAAGTGTTCGAAAGTTATGCGCGATGCTGCCGATTGCCAACCCTTCTGAATAATCAGGCGCAGCACATTACGCATCGGACCATCTTTTTGATATTTCTCAACATCATCGGCATACCCAGCTATAAGTGTCTGATAGACAGCACTGAGAGCAACCACATCGCGCTTCTCGGCGTAATTTGCAACTGCCTCTGGCATGCCACCGACAAGCGTATATAAGTTGAACAGTGTCATCACTTTCTGGTGCAACACTTCTGGCACTGCCATCTGCTCAACCAACTGACGCATAGGCTGTTCGCCAATTGCTGTGAGAAATTCGCAGAACGTAGCTGGTCGGAGCGCCATATATTCAACTCTGCCCACAGGGAACGATACCTGAGTGTTTATCATTGTCTCTAACAGCGATCCTGCAGCTATTACATAAACATCGGGCAACTGTTCGTAAAAGTATCGCAACGCCTTAATTGCATAAGGCGAATTTTGTATCTCATCGAGAAAAACAAGCATACTACCCTTTTTGGTGACTTGTTTTACCATACACATCAAGTCGAACAACTGATTTACAGGCATTTCCTTCTCAAAAAGCGATGCGTCTTCAGGTGTTTCTAAATTGAACGGCATAAAAACATCGAACTCTTTTGCAAATGAATATACTAGCGACGTCTTCCCTACTTGTCGTGCTCCTCGGAGCACAAGTGGCTTTCGGTCGGCTTTGTTTTTCCATTCGCGGAGCCATCGTAATGCATTTCTCTCAAACATAACTGATAATCTTTATATTACGCGGCAAATATAATACGTTTTGTAATAAATCCAAACATAAATCGACGATTTTTTGTAACAAATCCAAACATAAATCGGCAGTTTTTTGTAATAAATCCAAACATAAACAAAAATTGGGCGGTGCTTTAGCACCGCCCAACATTAAAATTATTAACACCTTAAAACACTGAGTTATGAACAACAAGTTTTTATATATTTTTTACGACATCTCTGCCGATAAGTTTTTTTAGCCTTGCACCTTCTAACTCATCAGAATATATTGTCTCCCAATGGTTTTCGTAAATAGGCTGATTGCGGTTGCAAGAACCATCATCATTTACATTGTATAGAATTATACGATTTTTGTCGCAAATACCCATTAACTTAGAGCGCAGCATACGCGCATACGAAAGTGCTTGAGTAAAAGCATTTTGCTGATCAGTTATATAAGCCATATCATATTTCGCTTCGATGATAAAAGGCGCATTCTCGAAATGTCTTTCGCCTTTGGCGAAAAACACAAAATCGGGAATAGCTTTTTGATTACGTCCTGCTTTAAGCGACAATTGGCGAGTCCAATCATCAGATGAGTAACCAAGTTTTTCGAGCATCGGAATGAGTATTTTCTCCTCAACATCTTTCTCTATTTTCACTTCACCGAAATTGTAATTGCCAGCCTCGAACAGTTTCGGCAAAGCCGAAACATCGCCTCCTTTCTGCGCTATGAATCGCAACAATTCAGAATAATCTTCTGCTGTAAACTCCACTCCCTTAATGCCTTGTAAGTTTTTGCGTACTATTGGCACTTGCGAGAAATATGGGTCGGCTTTCAATTCTTTCGAAGTTATAGGCGGGACTCTTATGCCTTCACAAACATTCACGCGGCAATGGTAATAGTCGAACGGATTAAAAATACCATCGTTTTTTGCCCGCCAAATAGAATGAATGCAACTGCGTGGCGTACGGCAATATATTATCACAATATCACCACGTTTTGTACGTTCGTTACATGCCCAGACAAGTGTTGGGTTGCCCGAATTGTCTCCTTTACCAAGGTTATCGAGAATGTCAAAATCACCAGGTGCAGCACCTGTAATCCAGACATTTGTTGGTTTTGGCAGTTCTGACAAACTCTCCTCTTTTATATACATTGGTGCGTAGTCGTAAAGGCAAGCGCAAAATTCAGCATCAGTCAGTTTATTTTTTTTCTGAAAATTGTTGAAAGCAACGCATACATCATAATAATACATCAAATATTCCTTATAGTCATTCGAACGTGGAATTGGCGGTAATCGCAACCCAATGGCATCACAGTTTCTCCGAATGATGTCGAAACGCAGTTTGTTGAAGATTGGTTTGAAAAAATCATAATTATAATACAGATAAAAAGAGATTGAATCGATAGAATTCGCCATCCAACGGTATTCTTGTTGTGGTAATATTATACGACCAGTAAATTTAATCTCGTTTTCGTCTGAGAAATCTGCTTCTTTCACATAAAACATGTCAATGAACTCGGAAAATGATTCGCGAGTATTAGTTTGCAGTTTTTTATTAAACTCTTCCTCTTCCTCAAAATTAGCCCAAATATCATAGTACATATAATGCGGACTATTTTCGTCATTTAATTCATTTTGAGCGTATTCTCCTAGTTTTTCGATGGATTCAGCCAACTTCTCTGGCTCAGGATTAAATAAATCTATCGCTTTTTTGCCTTTTTCTGAATCTTTGTACATGTTCCAAAAATTCTTATTCAGAAGGCCTTGCTCCTCTACATCATAGTTAATTTCAACGGTTGGCTGCGTCTTTTTATTTTCCTTTTTAGACGTCTTTTTTGGTGCTTTTTTACTGCTGCTATCACCGACATAATCGTCAAAATTAACTTTATCAATAATAGACGGCAACTCATTGACATTCAGATTTGTGCCTATATAGCCATCGATTTTTAATGAATAATACCATTCAACCTCTTCGGAATCAATGGGTAAGTTTTTTGCTTTAGCTAAAACTTCATCCATCTCATGCAGATTGTTTTCACGCAGATATTTCATTGTTTCCTTTTCGTCCGGATGCATATGATAAATAGCTATCGAACAGGCAAATACATCTAAAAACCAAGTGTTGTTGCTGTCATGAAAATGAACAGCAAATATTTCTTTGATTTTCATTTTGCCACTATCATCTACATCGAGAAAAACACTATCGTAGAACTTGTTGGCCTTTCTGAATTCAACTTTTTTCCGCCCCGAGAGAATGTCGAGGGCGTTCTCTTTGGTGGTTACGAGGTCGTAGGCCTCGCCTACTGCGCCTTTGCTGTCTTTTATCTCCATAGTCTTAGGTTTTTGTGCCGGCGGCTTTCGCCGTCGGCTGGTTATTCTTTTTGTTTATTGTTTGCAAAGATATTTTCAGCCTGTACCAAATAATGGTACAGGCTGATTTTTTTTTAATCTTTTGATACTGTCAGACCCGGTTTGCTGAACAAATGCTCCTCGCCACGCTCGACGCCACTGAATGCCAGACTTGCCTCTTCGCCGGCTGTAGCTTGCTGGCGTTGTTCGCCGCCCACAACTATACGATACACAGCGAGTTGCATGCCGTTTGAGATTTTCACTCGATCGCCTTTACGTATAGTGCCGGACTCAATGTCGCCACTGAGAACCATCAGTCCGGAATTGAACCGCGCTTCGTTTACGGGCATGAAGAACGGACCGTCGGCTGTGGCTGCCGCAACTGGGTGTAACGCCCCGTTAGTAGTTACAGGCGGTTGTGCGGAAACGCTCTGTATAGAGCCTTTTTTTCTACCAGTTCCACGCGCCAGCCGAGCTTTAGTCCGGCATTTATCGTGTCGAGAACCTTTTTCTTGTCTGAAGTACTGAGATTTGTGAATAGATATTCGCCCGATTCAAGCTTCGTCTGGTTGTACTTGGCGTCTTTGGTGGGCGCTATAAGCGCCACACCACAACGCTCTATACCTAAGCGGTTTACACGCTCAACACCAGCTTTCAGCACTGCTTCGACAAATGTCGCCGTGGCTTTATGACTCTCTATAACCAGTCCGTCGGGACAGGTTATGCGAAGGGTCTGAGAGGGTTGTTCGCTGTGTTTTACATCCAATTCAACCTTATTGAGTCGGTCTGTCTGGTCGGGTTGGATATCATCATTGTTGCCTACGACCGTTTCTGAATTATCGTTGCTGTCTATTTTTTTGTTTTCGATTAGTGGTACATCTTCCGGCTTTATAAGTTTTCCTTCGAGGTATTGCGCTTTTATTATTTCGTATCTGCTTTGGTCGGCTTTGTTGAGTTTGTAGCCAACAACACTATCTATTGGATATTCCAAACCCCAATTACATATAGTCTTTTCTGAGTATGGAGTAACGTTGTTGCACATATCGGCAAGATTATCGGTGTCATTCATCAACGAATAGTGTACAATGGAATCCTCGGTGTATGGCCATAGTTTTACAAGTAACAAACTACCAGAATGGTCATGCGAGTTACGAAATAGAATATAGTCGAATTTTCGCAATACGAAAGGGAATACGCCGTTATTGTACGATTCAATTCCTGAAATTTGGCTTTCATCTATTGGAATGTCCGTGCGTATTTTGTATTTGACAGGCGATGTCGGAGACTGTTCGATGTATCTTGATGCTGTATTTTGGTCAATATCTCTAAGCTCTATGTCTTTTAAACCAAAAAGTATATTCCAAAATGGTTCACTTGCAAGTGTTAGTCTCAGTACGTTTTCACCGTCGGGGTTAATTCCGAAACCCTCGTCAGTAATAATTTCTTTGTCTTTCAACACTGCACCGTTCAATGCATACATCACTTTTTTGATTCTTTGCGGAACAATCAAAACAGGCCAATAGAATGGTGTATCGCGCCATCCGTCTTTTTTCAATCCGTTTTGTCGTAGTAGCATAAGCACAGGATAATCGGTAGCTGCGGCGCGTGAAGGTGCAGTGTCGTTGTTTCCGTCGTCAGGAGCGTCAATGTATTTACCGTTTTCTCTGACGCGACTCATATTGCGGTTGTCGGCATAGTGAATAAGCACTTTTTGCGAGTCTTTGCCCTTGAGCGAATATTCTATTGCGGCAAGCATTTCGTTCTCGTCCCATTCAAGGCCTTTGTTGAATGTGCATAATGGGGTGTCGTCGTAGATAAATGTGCTGCGGATTTTTATGATAATATCCTTAGCCAATGAAGAATCCATCTCGAAGAAAGAATTTTTAACAAAACCTGGTGCTGATTTGATAATCGAGTCAATTTCGTCGATGGTTTTTGAGATGACGTTTTTTGTACCTGTTTGAAATCCGATAGGAACAATACGCTGTGTGGGCTTTATCATTGAAATGTTGGTAAATTTTATCTTGGAATCGGCACAAGGCTTGATGTGCTTGTCGTATCCGATAAACTCTGTTGCAAAAGTGCCGTCAATATCCTCATCGTCAACCATTTGGCTGAGACGTTGGCGCAAATCTTCGTCGATTTGATGGATTCGTTTTAATATAATGTAAATGCTGTTGGTGGTAAAGAAGCGAGTTACCGCCATATCCTCTTTGCTGCGGTTGCCATACATTCGGGCGTGCTGCAAAACGGTGTCCATCTGGAAATTTTTCGGGTCGCGCCCGTAGAAGAAACACAGCATATTGTCGATGGTGATTCCACGGTCGAGGATGCTGCCGCCTATAAAAATATTAGCGGTGTTATTGAGGTTCAATTGGCCTGTGTCTTTGTTTAGCAATTCTGATACTTCGTGGTCTGAATTAATGATGTTTACCGAATAATCTTTGTCGTTGAAGATTCTGATAATTCGGTCTCTCACCTCTCGTTTCGACGGCAAATCGATGTTTTCTATACCCTCGTTTTTGGCTTTTTGGTTTGATTCTTTAAAGTCGTCGTAAGCAATGTCGTACATCTCTTCTAACCGCAGGTCGGCTTTGTCGTTGATTTCGTAAAGGAAACCACGTTTGATATCATCTATAAGTCTAATACTTAGTTTTTTCTGCCATTCGTGAGCGTCTTTGTCTGTGTCCACGTGTATAAGGCAACTTGTTTGGCAAATCAAGTTTTGTTTCTCCTTTTGTACAGAACGGATGGCCGCGGCGGTAAAATAGTAAACAAGAGTTTTGGTGATGCTTTTGAGGTTGTCAGAAGCAATACCAGTATTGGTATATCGTTCATTTTTTTTGCCCATTATGGTGATGCACTTTTCGTCTACCGGCACAAAAAGATTGGAGTACAACGAATTGCCATCTTCTGATTTTTCAAAGTACTGAATTCCACCCACGTATTTATCGTGGACAGGGACAAGCACAGTGCGGCGCGGCTTGAAATGAGGCACAAGACCGTCGGCATTGAGATTAATATAGCCGTTGGGCTGCAAATAGAGTGCGTATGGCGTGGCCGTTACCTGCAAATAACGGCAATATTCGGGAATTGTTAAAAACTCCATTATTTGACTGCTGATTTTGGCCATCGAACTAATATTGCGTATTTTGCGGAAATTGCAACTTGCAAAATCGGCCTCGTCGTCAACTACCAGTACTTTTTTCTTTTTGAGATATGGCGATTTAACGTTAAATAGATTAATAAGGTGCTTAATGTTTGTGGTCTCTTTTTTACATACAATAATAATTTTGGCTCGTTTCGTCACACTCTCTTGAAGTCCGTTTTTTTTGAACCTTTCAAGAATGTCGTAAATCTCCACTACGCCTTTTTGGTTTAGAGTGCCGTCGGATTTAAACCATCTAAAATCTTTTAGTAATCTGTTAATTGTTTGAGAGGCAAGTGTTTTGGTCCCTTTTGTCATCACCACGCACACATCAATTCCATGGTCGAAACACAATCCTATAATGTTTTCGAATGTGTTGGTTTTGCCACATTGGATTTTGCCGAGCAATAGCACAGGCTCTTTCGCATTGGGTTTGCTGCTCAGTAGTGATTTCGCAGTGTTTTCGATACACTCACAAAGTTCTTTTGAGTATGGAAATATCGATTTCTCCCGTAATGTGTTGTAGATGAACTCCTCTGCCTGGTTGTTGTTTTGCATCATTAGTCTTTTCTTTTTTAAGTTTAGCCGATTATTATATTTCGACCACACGTTTCCGCAACCCCAAAACCGGAACAACAATAATTAAAAAACACGAGGCATATAAAAATAAGAAACGTGGGATTTTACTTTGCTGCTCGTCCCACTCATTGAGGCTCTGGCTTGCCCTATCGTCAAGAACGAGCAACACCAAAGCCCACGTTGTATGTATATCTTACAGACTTTTGGTCTGTGATAATACATATTACGTAGGCGTTAATATTGCTTTGATCATTTGACGATACTTTGAAACTGCCAGATTCCAATGAGTCAAACACAAAGCGCTAAGTAACGCCTTATAAAAATATGTCTGTTTTTATCATGCAGCCCGAAGAGCTTCGGGCTGATAAAAACATCACAAATATATTAAAATGGTTTAATAATTCAAAAATTATTTTTGTCTTTTTTTCTACAAAAGCTAAAAAGCATCCTTTGCCACAGCCCTGCCGCATCAATTCTCTTCCTCTTGTTCTTCTTCCTCGTCGGCGTCGTACATTTCGAGAGTGCGCAGATGCATGTTGTAAACCTCGTTGGCAAGCCACTGAGGTTCAAGTACTTTCACGCGGTAGTAACGCGACACGAGGAACTCCGAGAAGTCGATTGTGGGGCGCATTTGTATCTCATAGTCAGTGTATTCTTCAGTCTGGGCGACAACCCTCTGCGTGTGGTGCATCGGTAGGTCGCGTATGTAGAAGGCCTCTTCTTCGAAGGCGCGCACTACGATGCGCTCGGTGTCGATGAACACATTGGCAGCTATGCCGTAGCAGTCGCGGAAATATGCCTCGGCGTCGAAATCGCTATCGATTTCGAACTTGTCGGTTGTAACCGACAATTCGCGCATGCGGTCGAGCGAGAAGATGCCCATGTTGCCGTTGTCGAGTTTGCAGAGCACATACCACCGCTGGTGCCATAGTTTGACGCAGTATGGCGCCATGCGAAAGTCCTTGGGTTTGAAGGTGTTGTAGCGCTGATACTTCACGCTGATGATATTGTTGTTCTTCATGGCTTCGACAATCTGATGCAGGAAGTCGTTGCCCGAAGGCACATTCTCTAGCAGTATGCGGTCTTTGATGCTGTGGTTGTCCATCAGTTCGACGCTCACACTCATGGTGTTGTAAATCCAGTTGGCTATCGACCTGTCCGACAGCTCGTTCTGATTGCTGATGTAGTATTTGTAGCCGTCGTGGCTGTCGCACTCTATTCTGAGGCCGAATAGTTCTTCGATCGATTCACGGTGCCGGTTGAAAGTCGTGCGCGGCATAGCCGCGCCGTCGCTCAGTGTCGTGTCGAGCCATCTGTCGTTGAGCTCGTCAAACGATATCTTGCCATAGCGCTTTATGGTCTGCACTATCCATATATACTCTTTCAGCAGTTCGGCTGTCTTCATGTGCTTTTTATGATTTAGTTGAGATACAAATGTAATGAGATTATTTAAAAAAGAGTCTTTGAAATATGAATTATTTCAAAGACTCTTTTGTTTTCGGTTTATTTAATCATCCCAAGTTTTCTAAGTTCATAATCAGATGAGTATGAAGATCTTATTTCATAATAAGTTCCATCGTACAAAATTGTAGATTTTACAATTGGTTTAGCGTTATCTTCAATGTTAAGCCATCGCCCACTAAGCGTATAATCTACTGTGCTATTAGCGCGTACAATAGGATCAGAAAAACTTGAACACCCAGCAATGGTATTACCTGTTACTGAATTGATTATTTCACAATAAGTGAGTTGAATATCCACATTGCTGTTGTTTATGATATTAAATGACAATTTATTATTCATTCCTGTATTTGAGCTAAATACCGTGCTTATACCTGTACTTTCTGACGAAAGGAAATCTGTTAGCAAACCAACATTAACCAAGCATTGTTGATAATGGTTGCCATCCTGACTTGTTGCAGTAACGTACGCTGTTCCTTTTGCAATAGCAGATATTGTACACGT
This sequence comes from Bacteroidales bacterium, assembly GCA_017960905.1. GTDB lineage: Bacteria > Bacteroidota > Bacteroidia > Bacteroidales > Marinilabiliaceae > W3P20-009. Next base: position 71,340 of record JAGCYH010000011.1, on the reverse strand, counting down.
TCCTGGATTGTTTGGATCTGTGCTAATGGTGACCACATTGGGGTTTCGCGAACTCCAATCTATGTTTTGGTTCTTGGCATTATAAGGTGAAATGGTGGCATTCAGTTTTGCTGTTGTCCCATTTACCATATCAATACTACCTTTGTCCAGAGTCAAACCTTTTACTGATATAGGCAGAACCTTGACTCGACACTTTCTAAATACATTTGTAACTTGTTTGCCATAATTAACGCCATTAGTCATACCACTACAAACTGACACGTCAAAAGTGGCTTCACCTTCTTCTAAAGCTACTATTCTTATTCTGTCGGACTCTGTTACTTGGCAGTTTATAATATTGTCAGTACCATTACCAGAAATATTGTCGACACTCAATTCTTTAAATGTAGTGATATCAGGTTTTACTGTCGCAACAATTTCTTTGGTTTCCCCCTTCTCCATTGTTATTACACTGTCGCTCAATACAATATCTTTTTCAAGGATAGGACTGATGGATACATGTATACGTTTGTGTGCGTAGAGTGAATCAGGTGATACTACAATAACATCAGTAGTACCTACCTGCTTTGGAGTGATAGTACCACTAGTTGTAACATCAAGATTTTCACCTCTTATCTGAAGAATACCATTTTCTGTAAGTCTTTGTCCTTCTTTAAACAATTTGATGAATGCATCACTGCTATATGCAAATCCTTCATCCACAGTAACATAAACCAAATTATACTTGTACGACGCACTATCGGGTGTAGTTATTGGGTTGAATGTGTAAGTTCCTCCTATTATCATATTCAACTGATAGTAATCCTCACCATCAGGGTCTTCAATAAGCTTCAGCTTATTATCAGTTTCTAGATTTATTTCCTTTACTGCTGTAAGTCCGACAGTAATAACACACTTCGTTTCTACACCCAATTCGGTGGTAACGGTAACTGTAGCAGTGCCAGTATTTATGGCTGTTACATAACCACCATAACCAGCTTGTACGACATTTGTGTTGCTCGACTTCCAAGAATATGTTGGTTGGTCGAGTCTTTCGGGGAAATGTTGGGCATGTAATTGTATTTTCTGTCCTACTTTCATTTGAAGTGTTTTTCCGTCGCCGGTCTGATTCTCAACACCTTCAACGATTTCAATTTTGCTTATGGTTTTTTCTTCATCGTCTTTATCACAGCCGGCAAAGAACATCGCGCTCGCAAGCGCCACTAATAAATACAGTTGTTTTTTCATAAATTTAAAATTTAAATTAGACATTTTTATTATCACCGCAAATCTCAGCGTTGCCTGTACCAAATTGTGGTACAAGTACGATTTTTTTCTGTTCTTTCAACTCGAATTTTCCATATTTCTTTATTTTTTAATGTTATACAATCGTTTTTGATATAACACAAAAAAAGAAAGGTGCAGACACTTTTATAGCTTGTTGAAGGCCGACCAAAGCCCTTTTGATACTATAAAAAAAGCCTGCACCCTTTATCGGAGTGCAAGCATTTGCCCGTACTGACATCAAATTGAATAATTGGTCGTTTTCAACAAGTCAGTAACGAGCAAACGCTCTTTCTATTTTTGTCTATATTTCAGACTGCTAATATAGTTCTTTTTTCATTTGTTTATATGAAAAATGTTTTTTTGTTATGAACATAAAAAAAGATGTGTCACTTTTGCACGAATCCACCCCCTATTCTTTCACAAAATCGTAAAAATTGCAAATTTGTGAAAATATAAGCCCGTTTATTTTCAAAAAAATCATAAAAATCGTTTGTTTGTGAAAATATAATGCATTATATTTGCAAAAAATATCAACAATTAAAAAGCGGTACAAAAATGGAACTAATTAGAGAAGATTATCTAAAACTTATTCGCCCATATTACAATGTGGATTTGATTAAGGTGATTACTGGCATACGACGTTCGGGCAAGTCGGTGTTGATGGAAACCATCAAAAACGAGATTATCTCAAACGGCATCAAAGGGTCGCATATTATCAGCATCAACCTAGAAGACCTTGATTATTCGTTTATTACCGATGTTAAAGAACTTAACGCCGAAATTGAAAGCCACATCACCGACAAGGAGAAATACTATATCTTTCTCGATGAAATTCAGCACATTAAAAACTTTGAAAAACTTTTGGCTTCGCTACGGGCAAAATTCAATTGCTCAATTTTTGTTACCGGCAGCGACTCTACAATGCTTTCGGGCGAACTTGCCACACTACTCACCGGACGCACGGTAGAGTTTGAAATCTTTCCTTTTAGTTTCAAAGAATCTGTTGATTTTCTGAAACTTAACAACATCGACTGCAATCCCGACGAATTTATAATTGACTATATCAAATGGGGCGGTTTTCCACTACGATTCAGTTTTAGAGAAGAGGGTTCGGTAAAACGTTTTTTAGACAACCTTTACACCAACATCATCAACCGCGACATCATCCATAAGTCAAGCAAGATAGACCGTGCAACGTTTAAAGACATTTCGCTTTACATATTGTCAAATGCAGGCAAGGAGTTTTCTGCCGACAACATAGCCAAGTATTATTCGCAAAAAAGCCACAAATCGGTAAGTGCACGCACCATATACAATTACATCGAAAAACTCCAACGTGCTTATATTTTGCACTCTTGCAAAAAATACAACATAATGGGCAAGGCGGCACTCGACACAAGCGATAAGTTTTATGCCACCGACACCGGTCTCCGCACCCTCAACACCAACACTATCAACTACGAAGACACGTTTTATCTCGAAAACATTATCTACAACGAACTTTTGATTCAAGGATTTACCGTATTCACAGGCAAAACATTCAAAGGCGAAATTGATTTTGTAGCAATCAAAGACAACAAAAAATGTTTTATACAGGTTTCGTACCTAATGACCAACGAGACCACCCTTAAACGCGAGTTTGGAGCCTACGACAAAATCACCGACGCCTCTCCCAAATATGTTCTATCCTTAGACCGTATCAATCTCAGCAACAATGGCATAGAACATATAAATATTGTGGACTTTCTGATGCACAAAGTAAGTCTGCATTTGTCGTAATGTGGAAATGAGACAACTATTATATAAATAAAGTCGGAGGCTTTAACCTCCGACTTTATTTATGAAATGCTTTTTTCCCCCACAACTCTACCCTTTCACATTTCTGATGAGTGTCTCGACGGCCTCGTCGATGGTTGGGCAGGTGCTAAGCAGTTTGATGAAGGCGCTGCCGATGATGCAACCTCGCGAATGGTCGGCCGCTGCGCGGAACGTCTCACGGTTCGACACGCCAAATCCGACAAGCGTCGGATTTGTCAGGTGCATATCTTCTATATGCTTGAAATACTGCTGTTTGGCATCGTTGAACGATTGCTGGGCGCCAGTCGTGGCAACCGACGAAACCATATAGACGAAGCCGCTTGTCGTGGAGTCGATTTCGCGGATTCGCTCATCGGACGTTTCGGGCGTTATCAACTGTATGTAATTCAGCTTGTTAGCCTCGACGTATTGCTTGTATTCCTTCTGATAAATCTCGAGCGGAAGGTCGGGAATTATCAGACCGTCGACGCCTACGCGGGCGCAATTCTCGCAGTATTCTTTGAAGCCGAACTGCATGGCGGTATTCACATAGCTCATCATAATAAGCGGAATATCAGTCAGTTGGCGGATATTCGCAAGCTGCTCAAAGAGCAGCTTCTGCGTCATGCCGTTGTTCAGAGCCTTCTGTCCGCTAGCCTGAATGACGGGCCCGTCGGCCATCGGGTCGGAGAACGGAACGCCGATCTCTATCATGTCGACGCCATGGTCAGAGAGCGATTTGATGATGCGCGCGGTATCGTCCAGATTGGGATAACCGGCTGTAAAATAGACCGATAGAATGTCTTTTTTACCACTTTCGAAAAGTTTTTCTATTCTGCTCATTGTCGTATATTTTTTATTGCTTTTTCTAATAAATCTATGTCTTTGAGTGCTGGCGCGATTTCGAACCGACTGTTCAAATCAATGCCGCATAAATTATTTATTTTCAATGCTTTAATAGAGGGAATATCGCTAAGCGATATTCCGCCCGAAATGAAGAAGCGCTGCGGAATGCTGACACCGTTGAAGAGCGACCAGTCGAATTTCTGTCCCGAACCGCCGTATGCTTTTGTCTTTGTGTCAAAAAGCAGATAATCAGCATATTGCGCATATTCTTCGGCTGCCGCAAAATCTTCTTTTGCGGAAATGCCGAACGCCTTTATGACTGGGATTTTTGCGCGCAGACGCGCGCAAAAATCGACACTCTCGCTACCATGAAGCTGCACCATGTCGAGATTGTACTCGCCTGCAAGCTCCACTATCCGGTCGAACTGCTCATTGACGAACACACCGACTTTCTTTACACCACTGACAGACTTTTTCAGCTCATTATCAGCATTTTGCAAAACATACCTCGGCGATTTCGGATAGAATATCAAACCCGTAAAATCGGGTTTGAGACTTGCCACTTCGGCGAAGTTATCCCTTAATCCACAGACCTTTACAAGCATCGTTCAACCTCCTCAATAAATTTTTTGAGCGCTATGCCCGGATTAGCCTCTTTCATAAAGTTCTCGCCCATCAGGAAACCGTTGAAACCGAGATGCTTGAGCTCTACAACCGTCTGCGGATTCGAAATGCCTGATTCTGAAATCTTTACAGCATCGTCGGGCATATTTTTTATGAGCGATTTTGAAATGCCAATGTCGGTTTTGAAAATCTTCAGATTCCGATTATTAACACCCAGAATGTCAATGTATTTGGCATCGTAGTACGAGAGCTCGTCTTCGGAATGGACTTCCAAGAGCGTTTGCAGTCCGAGTGCTTGCGCTTCAAGCGCAAGTTCCTGACACTGAGTTTTTTGCAGACAAGCAGCTATAAGCAGTATAACATCGGCACCCGACGACTTGGCCAGGTAGAGTTGGTACGGGTCGGTGAGGAACTCCTTGAACAACAGTGGCGTACGTGTCAGATTGGCGCGGGCTTGAGCCACATCGGCGGCACTGCCGCCGAAGTATTTATTATCGGCCAGGCACGATACACCGGTGCAACCATACTGCTCGTAAAGCGGCACAACGTCCTTTGGGTCAATGCCTTGGTGTATGTCGCCTTTCGATGGCGAGCGGCGTTTGAACTCAGCTATGATGCCCGTCTTGCTCTGCAGAAGCGCGTTTTTGAGCGAAAAGGTTTTTCGCTCAAAAAGCTGATTTTGCTTAAGCTGCAACAAGGTAACACGTTTTTTCAGTTCCGCCGTCTCGAGCCGTTTGTTCTCTACTATTTCGTCAAGAATTGTTGCCATAAACACCTCATTATGAGTTCATTTCGACATATTTTTTCAGTGCGTTCAAAGCTTTGCCGCTCTCGAGCGACTCTTTGGCCTCGAGGAAACAGTCGTGTATGTTTTTCTCGGGGCAAATGCAGTTGATAGAGAACGCCGAATTGGCCAAAACAACGTTTTTCTGCGCCGCTGTGGCTGTGTTCGACAACACGTCGTCGAATATCTTTTTGGCCTCCTGCTTGGTGCTGCCGCCATAAATATCGGCCGGATTGATTCGCTCAAAACCAATGTCGGTGCAGCTGAACACCTGCTCCATATTCGACGAGATAACTTTAAAATCCTTCGTGAGCGATATCTCATCGTAAACATCCAACGAAGTCACTATCGAATAGCCTTCGCTAATTTGCTGCAGCACACTGTGATACAAACGCATTTGGTCGAGAGTGGCGGTTCCGAGCACTTGATATTGCGGACGGCACGGATTGACTATCGGACCCAGAAGATTGAAGCACGTGGGCACCTGAAGAGCTTTGCGCACCGGCGCCACAAACTTCATGGCGTAAGCAAACAGCGGAGCGTGCATGTAGGTGAAGTTGCATTTCTCGATGTTATTTTTGAGCTTGTCATTATCGGCGGTGAATTTCACGCCATGCTCCTCCAGCACATTTCCGGCACCCGAAACCGATGTGGCTGAGTAGTTTCCGTGCTTTGCAACCTTGTAGCCGGCTCCGGCTACAACAAAGCACGAGCATGTCGATATGTTGAACGTGTTCTTGCCGTCGCCGCCCGTGCCAACTATGTCGACAACTTTATAGGGCGAGAGGTCGACCGGCTTGCCCGTTTCGAGTATGCCATCGCGCAGACCCAGAAGCTCGTCAACGGTTATCGAGCGCATCTGCAGGCCTGTAAGCAGACCTGCTATCTGCTCGTTGGAGTATTTCTGCTCGGTAATGCTCACAAGTATGTCTTTCATCTCATCGCGCGAAAATGTCGCGCCCGAAATGAGTTTTTCCAATATAGTTTTCATGGTATTTCTTATTTATTGGTTAAAAAATTATGGATAATTATCTCACCGCGTGGCGTTAGCACACTTTCGGGATGAAACTGTATGCCGTGAACGTCTAACGTCTTGTGCTTCAATGCCATAATGAGGCCTTCGTTGCTCAATGCGGTTATTTCGAGGTCGGCCGGAAAATCGACGGTATCGACAACCCACGAGTGATAGCGACCTACTTCTATTATTCGTTCCAAATCGTTGAAAATGTAATCTTTACCAGTTATTTTGCATGGATTTGCCACTCCGTGATATACTTCAGTCAGGTTTCGGAGCTTCGCTCCGAAAACCTCGCCTATCGCCTGATGGCCAAGGCACACGCCAAGTATCGGTTTCTGTCCGGCGTATTCTTTTATCACATCGAGCAAAAGTCCTGATTCTGAAGGTATTCCCGGTCCGGGCGACAATATTATCTTGTCATATTTCTTCAACTCGCCGAGTTCAAACTTGTCGTTTCTGACCACATCGCAGTCGAACCCGAGTTTTCTCACCAAACCAAACAGGTTGTAGGTAAATGAGTCGTAGTTGTCAATTATTATCGTCTTCATATTTTAAAATTTTTCTGCTTGAATAACTGCTTGGCGCAATGCGCCAAGCTTGTTGTTAACTTCCTGAAGCTCGTATTCGGGGTCCGACTTGGCTACTATGCCGCCGCCGGCCTGAAACCACAACTCGTTGTTGCGCGCCACGAAGGTGCGTATCGTAATGGCCTGATTCAATTCGCCGTTGAGACCAAGAAAACCGATGCAACCGCCATAGATGCCGCGGTTGTGAGGCTCTATCTCGCTTATGAGCTGCATGGCGCGCACCTTCGGTGCACCGCTGAGCGTGCCGGCCGGAAAGGTGTCGATGAAGGTCTTTATTGTGTCGGCACCGGGACGAAGGTCACCGCTTACACGGCTAACCAAGTGAATGACATGCGAATAGAACTGCATGTCCTTGTAGAAATCAACTTTCACATTGTCGCAGTTGCGGTTAAGGTCGTTGCGTGCAAGGTCGACGAGCATCACATGCTCGGCATTCTCCTTAGGGTCGTTGCGCAGATATTCGGCATTCCTCATATCTTCGTCATGATTGCCGGTGCGTTTAGTAGTGCCGGCTATCGGGTCGATGTAGGCACGGCCGTTCTCGATGCGGCAGTGCGTCTCGGGCGACGAGCCAAAAATGCGGAAGCCGCCGAAGTCGAAGTAAAACAAATAAGGCGACGGATTTATCGAGCGCAAGGCTCGATAAAGCTTGAAGTCGTCGCCACTGTAACGTTGCACGAAACGGCGCGAGATGACTATCTGGAACACATCGCCACGCTTGCAGTGCGCTATGCCGCGCCGTATGTTGTCCTTGTGCTCTTCATCGGTAAGTGGCGAGGTGGTCTCGCCTACCGCATGGAACTCATCGGTTCTCACACCGGCTTTCGACATCAGTTTCTCCACATCCTGAATCTTGTCGGCACTGCCGTCGGTCATGTCAACAATGGTAAGTTCCGATGTGAAATGATTGAAAACCAGCACCGTACGGAACATAACATAAAGCATGTCGGGCGCATCGTTCTCAGCCATGGTAATGTCCTTCACCGGTATATTCTCGAAATATCTCACGGCATTGAATGCCGTGTAGCCGTATAGTCCGCAGTATTTCGAATCGTCGCCCTCGACCTCGAAGTTGCTCAGAAACTCCTTGAGTGCGTCTTCAACTTTGTATTTGTCAGTAACAGGCTTTGTAACAATGTGTTCGTCGGGGAATCTGAATATTGCGTTACCATGGTTTATGGCCACGCTCGCAAGCGGAAATATTCCGATGAACGAACGCGAGTTCTCTTTTGAGTGGTAGTCGTTCGACTCCATGAGGGCGCTCTGCACGCCCGAATCCCTGAGCCTCAAGTACGCGCTTACTGGCGTATAAAGGTCGCTCAGGACTGTTTTTGAAACTGTTTTGTAGTTATACATATTATTATATTTTTATTTTATTATTTCTAACAAAAAAAGGTCTGATGTGAGTTTCACATCAGACCTTTTATATCATTTTTAAATACAAAAGCGGATTCCACTCACGAATTGTGTTTTCGTAAGCGCCACCACCAATTGTTATTTAATACTAATGTTTGCATATTCTGTTTTTTCAACGCCGCAAAGTAAATGCTTATTTTTCACACTGCAAAATTTTTTCAATGTTTTTTTGCCTTCAAAAAAAAACAATTTCAGATTAACCGGCATAATCGTGTATATTTTATAAGATTATGCCGAAGAGGAGCTTTTCAGATAGTTATACTGACTGCGTTTCACAACTAACAAACCGCACCTTGCTCAAAGCTAACATTAATCCCTTATAGTCAAGCGTTTGTAACTGTTGCTTTCCTTCGGCATAACTGCAATAGTTAACATTTTTGTCCCACGAAACACTGCAAAAATTCTTTGGTGGCTCACACTTAAGCAGGCACGACGGGCTTTGGAATGTACGTCCGAGTGTAACAGCTGCTAACTGCTTGGGTGTAGGCGTATTAGAGAAACGTTGAGGGACGAGAATAATCTGATCAGGTTTCAGCACCTTGAGAAAACGCGAATAAACAACTTTAGCGTATTCAACATTGTCGGCCCCGACCAAAAGATTAAGTCCGGGCTTTATTCCTAAGGCCGATATCTGATCCATCTGATGCTCTACCCTGTCAACTTCCGACTCATTATCAGGACGATGAATCGTTATGTGAATTTTATCAGGCTTGTGCGCCTTCAAACAGTTCATAGTCTCGTCATTCTGCAAAGGCAAACCATTCGACGTTACCGACAGATAACACAGCGGATAAAGAGCGTCGATAATATCGAAAACGCCCTCATATTCAAAAGGTTCGCCACCGCCAAGCGAAACGGCCTTCACGCCACCACTCTTGATGCAGTCAATCGCAAAACCGATAACTTCTTGCGGTTCCCAAATTGTATTGCCGTTGCGTGTACTATGATTGTAACAAAACGGACATTGCTTACTGCAATAATTTGACAGATCGATAGACAGAAGTTCAATCATACTAATGTTTTGATTTGCAGCATTTTTCCGCCTTTTTTAATTGTTCCATTTCTTCAACAGAAATGATATAGGGTATCTCCTTCCCGCGATACGGCTGTTGCGCTAAATGTTCTATTTCCGCACGATTTTCTTCCAACTCCGACTTCATAAACATTGGGAATGCCTGTCCGCCAATTATTATCTGATTTTTCTCAATCTGAAAAATAGTTTTAAGTATGTTTTTTTCGCTGTTCTCCAAAATAATAACGTATGGATTGAACCGCTTAACAGAGTCTTCAAACCATTTGTAATTCTTCTGAAACAACTCTTTTAGAATGCCGATATTAATATGTTTTTTAATATCACTTTCAGATACATCGCCTTCATATTTACTATTTGACAAAACGTGAGGTCCGATAGGTATTTTTATCGGAATACGAGGCACTATTGGCAACCATATTCCGAATCGAGCAATTGTGTCTGTAAAAGACATTGGATATATGCGCTCATCAAATATATTTTTAATAAACAGCACAGTAGGTCTGTTTGTATAACAACGAATCTCACTTGAATAGCAATGCTTTGTACAATCGTCACATTCATATATTGCTCTTTGAGAACAATAGTTGATAAAACATTGCTCTTCAATAATACTTGTGTTTATATATGCCTGCGTTCCATTTGACAATGGTAATAAGGCATATTTGCAATTATCAACAACAATGATATTATCATTATCAACACTAGCATTACTCGGATACCATTCGGCTATCTGGAAAGTACAGTTTTCACTGAATTTGACAGGGATTTTCAAAGCGGTTCTTTGCAAATCAAGTGGTAATTGATTGATTTTAACTGGATTTTGTGGAACATTCATACATTTGGGAAGCGCCCCTGCCCAATAAGGTTGGTGGAATATGAAATATGGTGCAGACGAGAATTCTTTAGTGTGAATAATATCTCCATTATTCCAATCATCATCCAAATCAAAATCTTTTTTCTTATACACATTGATAATTATTTTATTATCAATCATCGATTTAAGGACAGAATGTACTTTCGGTTTACCATTGTTGTTCGTGCAATCGTAAGCATCAATTAAATACAATCCTCTTCTTTTTGAAATACAATATTCTATCTCAAAATTTTTGTCTTCAGCCAATTTCAGAAAATCAACTTCTTTTTTAATGTCAATCTGAATAATGGTATTGAATCCCCAATAGTTTTCGTCTTCGGGACTATGTGGCTTTTCCATTATGTCATCTATTTGGTCATCAGTTAAAGCAATTGGCCAAAATATTTTGTTTTTGTATTCTGCTTCGTAACCATACACTAAATCTTCAATACATATTTGTGGGTCCGCCAATAGAGGCGCAGGTCCATTTTCGTTGAAATCCATAATTCCAACATTACCGTCTTCATCAACCATATACCACGCAGTTGACATTGAATGTGTTGCAGGATATTCTTTATCGGTTTTCATAGTGTTTCGGTTTAACACAGCTGTAAAAATAGTATTTTGTTTTGTAAGAAACAAGGGGCTAAGCCCCTTGTTTCTACAATTTGAAATAATCGGCGTATGTATTCATATCCTTATCGCCTCGGCCAGAGACTGTTACGACGATGTTCTCGTTTTTCTCGAACTTCAGTTTTGGCAGCATGGCAAGTGCGTGGGCGCTCTCAATAGCTGGTATAATACCCTCTAACTTAGTGAGTTCGAGAGCGGCCTGCATAGCCTCGGCGTCGGTAATGGCAAGCACCTTGGTGCGGCCGGCTTTGGCAAAGAAGGCGTGCATTGGTCCAACGCCCGGATAGTCGAGGCCGGCTGAGATGGAGTACGGCTCAACGATTTGTCCGTCTTCAGTCATCATTACCATCGAGAGGCTGCCGTGCAGAACGCCCTTGCGACCAAGATGTATGGTGGCAGCCGACTTCTCGGGGTTTTCGAGCCCGAGGCCGGCGGCCTCGGCGGCGAAGAAACGCACGCGCTCGTCGTCGATGTAGTGGTAGAAGGTGCCGGCAGCATTGCTGCCGCCGCCTATGCAGGCAAGCAGACGGTCTGGGTAATTACGGCCGGTCTGTTCTTCGAGCTGGCTCTTAATTTCCTCACTTATAACCGATTGGAAGCGAGCCACCATATCGGGATAAGGATCGGGACCTACCACCGAACCGATGATATAATGCGTGTTCTGCGGATTGCAGCACCAGTCGCGTATGGCCTCGTTGGTACCGTCTTTGAGGGTGCGGTTGCCCGAAAGCACGGGCACCACTTTCGCACCTAACATCTTCATACGCTGCACGTTGAGAAACTGACGTTTCACGTCAGTTTCGCCCATATATACCACGCACTCCATGTTCATCAGAGCGCATACGGTGGCAGTAGCCACGCCGTGCTGCCCTGCCCCAGTCTCGGCCACAATGCGAGTCTTGCCGAGTTTGCGGGCGAGCAGAATCTGCCCGAGGGCGTTGTTGAGTTTGTGAGCGCCGGTGTGGCAAAGGTCCTCGCGCTTCAGAAAGATGTTGGCACCATAGCGCTCGCTCAACCGCTTGGCACGATAGAGCGGCGTAGGCCGCCCTACGTAGTCTTTAAGCAGTTTGCGAAAGTCGCGCTGAAATTGCTCATTTTCAATTATTTGCAAATAATTATTTTTGAGCTCTACTACGTTTTTGCGAAGTATCTCGGGCACGTATGCGCCGCCGAACTCGCCATAGTAACCGTTTTGATCGATAGAATATTTGCTCATTTTTATACTGTTTTTTTAATTGTTATCTAACAAAAAAAGGTCTGATGTGAGTTTCACATCAGACCTTTTATATCTTTTAGTTTAAATACAAAAGCGATTCCACTCACGAATTGTGTTTTCGTAAGCGCCACCACCAATTGCTATTTAAAATATAAGTTTGCATATCTTGTTTCTAAAACGCCGCAAAGTAAATGCTAATATTTCAATCTGCAAAATAATTTGCAGATTTTTTTTGTTGTCAGATTATTAGCACTCACTTTTTGATAACTCACTTTTTGTGCGAATTAAGTTTTGCATTTTCTTCCTTCGGTTTGCTTTTGAGAGCATAAACAAGGCAACAGATACCGAGTATAACAAACGGAATACTAAGCAGTTGGCCCATATTGAGGGTCATTGAGTCTTCGAAAGCCTCTTGGTTCTCTTTCAGGTTTTCGACGATCATGCGGAAACCAAAAATGCCTATCAGGAATATTCCGAACAGTCCGCCTTCGCGTTTGTAGAAGCTTTTTTTCCAATAGAGGAACCAGAGCAGCGCGAAAACCAACAGGTAGAAAGTAGCCTCATAGATTTGCGTCGGGTGGCGCGGAAGCGCCGCCTCGTCGGGGTGCAGACGCAGGAAGCGGAAAGCCCACGGCACATCGGTCGGGTGACCGTAAATCTCTGAGTTCATGAGGTTTCCCATGCGTATGAAGAACGCCGCCAAAGCCACAGGCACCACTATATGGTCCATCACCCAGAGGAACGACTTGTCCTTGGCAACAAATTTTTTATAGAGGAAAAGCGCTATCAGAATGCCTATTCCGCCGCCGTGACTGGCCAGACCGCCCTCCCATATCTTGAGTATTTCGGCCGGATGCTGCGAATAATAGTCCCAGCCATAGAAAAAGACATGCCCGAGGCGCGAACCGATAATGGTGGCGACAATAGTGTAGATGAAAATCTTATCGACCCAGTTATCGGGCGTTTTTTCGTGCTCAAAAAGCTTCCGCTCGATGACATATCCGAGCCAGAATGCTATGGCAAAAAAGAGGCTGTAGTAGCGCACCGGGAACGACCCCAAATGGAAAAATACCGGATCGACGTCCCAATCGATGAATCCAAAAATCATAAGCGACTTTATTATACGTATGGAAAATAAATATGTTTCATTTTGCGAATGAGATACGTTTGTAAGCAAACATATCTCATTCGCTTTTGAAAATACTAATCAATAGCATCTCTGCCGTGGCAGTGCTTATATTTCTTGCCACTGCCGCAAGGGCACGGGTCGTTGCGACCGACCTTCTTTTCGACGCGGATAGGCGTGTTGGCCGGGCGTTGTGGAGTCGATGTCTGAGTGTAGCCACCGTTCATCGGGTTGCCTTGTCCGTGCATTGCCTTCATGCGTTCGAGTTCCATCTGTCGGCGAGCCAATTCGGCCTGCGCACGCTGGCGTGCGCGTTCCTGGTCGGCTGCAGCGTCTTCGGGGTCGCGCATCGGAATAGAGAGCTTAGCGAGCGACGAAACAACGTTGTTGTTGATGGTAACAATCATGTTTTTGAAGAGGTTGAACGACTCGAACTTGTAAATGAGCAACGGGTCTTTCTGCTCGTAAGTGGCGTTCATTACCGATGTGCGCAGGTCGTCGAGCTGGCGCAAATGGTCACGCCAAGCGTCGTCGATGGTTACGAGCATTATCACCTTCTCAATTGCCTTGATAATCTCCTTGCCCTGAGTGTTGTACGACTTTTCGAGGTTCGCCGGTATCTGGAATACATGCTTGCCGTCGGTAATCGGAATAACAATGTTCTTGTATTTGTCGCCTTGCTCCTCAAACACACGTTTTACAATCGGATATGCCTGAGTGGCAATTGTTTGGCAACGCTGTTGGAATGTCTCCATGGCTTTTGTGTAGAGGCGGTCGGCAAGCACTTCGGCTTTCTGCGAATCGAACTCCTCTTTAGTGAACGGACAGTTGATGGCAAAAGTCTTCACAATGTCCATGCGCAGGTTTTCGTAGTCGCCAGTGGCCTGAGCGTCAGAGACCATGGCGAAAGCCGAGTCGGTCATCATGTTCATAATATCAATCTCCATGCGTTCGCCGAAGAGGGCGTGACGGCGTTTGGTGTAGATAACCTCGCGCTGCGAGTTCATCACGTCGTCGTATTCAAGCAGTCGCTTACGAATGCCGAAGTTGTTTTCCTCCACTTTGCGTTGCGCGCGCTCTATGGCGCGCGTCATCATGCTGTGCTGTATGGGTTCGCCGTCGGGGAAGCCCGAGTCCATGATGCGCATGAGGCGGCCAGAGCCGCCGAAGAGACGCATGAGGGGGTCTTCGAGCGATACGTAGAACTGCGACGAGCCCGGGTCGCCCTGGCGACCGGCACGACCGCGCAACTGGCGGTCGACGCGGCGGCTCTCGTGGCGTTCGGTACCAATGATGGCCAGACCGCCGGCGGCTTTCACCTCGTCGGTGAGCTTGATGTCGGTACCACGACCAGCCATGTTGGTTGCTATCGTTACGGCGCCTTTCTGACCTGCAAGTGCAACTATTTCAGCCTCTTTTTGGTGCAATTTTGCATTAAGCACATTGTGCTTAATGCCGCGCATCTTAAGCATACGGCTCAACAGTTCCGAGATGTCGACCGATGTGGTACCAACCAGCACCGGACGCCCCTCGCCTACCAGACGTACTATCTCTTCAATCACTGCGTTGAACTTCTCTTTAGTAGTCTTGTAGACATAGTCGTTGGCGTCTTTACGAGCAACGGGTTTGTTGGTCGGAATGACAACCACATCGAGTTTGTAGATGTTCCAGAACTCGCCCGCTTCGGTTTCGGCGGTACCGGTCATGCCCGAGAGCTTGTGGTACATGCGGAAGTAGTTCTGCAGCGTGATGGTTGCGTATGTTTGCGTAGGCGCCTCAATCTGCACGTTTTCTTTGGCTTCGACGGCCTGGTGCAGGCCGTCGGACCAGCGGCGGCCTTCCATAATACGGCCAGTCTGCTCATCGACGATTTTCACTTTGTTGTCGATTACAACGTAATCGACATCTTTCTCGAAGAGTGTGTAAGCCTTAAGCAGCTGTGTTATAGTGTGTACGCGTTCGCTCTTTATCGAGTAGTTCTGCATCAGCTCGTCTTTCTTCTCGACCTTTTCCTCGTCGGTCATATTTGATTTCTCAATTTCGGCCATTTCGCTGCCCACATCGGGCAGCACGAAGAACTGCGGGTCGTCCGACGCGCCGGTAAGTATGTCGATGCCTTTATCGGTAAGCTCCACCTGCTTGTTCTTCTCATCGATGACGAAGTAAAGCACGTCGGTGGCTTCGGGCATACGCTTGTTGTTTTCGGCCATGTATTCGCTTTCGGTCTTAACCATCTGGCTCTTAATGCCTTGCTCGCTGAGGAACTTGATGAGCGGTCGGTTTTTGGGCAGACCTTTGTAAGCTCTGAAGAGCGACAGAGAGCCTTCTTTCACCACAGCGGGGTCTTCAGAATGCATCTTTGTTTTTGCCTCGGCAAGATACTTGGTAACCAATGTGCGTTGCGCCTCAACGAGTTTTTCGACACGCGGTTTGAGCGTGTCGAACATCTGCTCCTGCTTTTTCTGTACAGGGCCCGAGATGATGAGCGGTGTACGAGCGTCGTCGATGAGCACCGAGTCGACCTCGTCGACGATGGCGAAGTTGTGCTTGCGCTGCACGAGGTCATCGGGCGATGTGGCGCCGTTGTCGCGCAGGTAGTCGAAACCGAACTCGTTGTTGGTGCCGAAGGTGATGTCCGAAGCGTACGCTTTGCGACGCTCGGCCGAGTTAGGCTTGTGCTTGTCGATGCAGTCGACCGAGAGGCCGTGAAACTGATAGAGCGGTCCCATCCACTCCGAGTCGCGCTTCGAGAGGTAGTCGTTGACGGTTACCACGTGCACGCCACGTCCTGGCAGAGCGTTGAGGAATACCGGCAGAGTGGCGACGAGGGTTTTACCCTCGCCTGTTGCCATCTCGGCAATCTTGCCCTGATGCAACACAATGCCGCCGATGAGCTGCACGTCGTAGTGGACCATCTCCCACTTGATTGGGCTACCACCGGCCACCCAAGTGTTTTTGTATATGGCCTTGTCGCCTTCGATGCTCACAAAGTCCTTAGTAAGAGCCAGTTCGCGATCGAAGTCGGTAGCTGTTACCTCTATCGTTTCGTTTTCGGCGAAACGGCGCGCCGTATCCTTCATAATGGCAAACGCCTCGGGCAGAATGTTGGTGAGCACCTCTTCGACGGTCTTGTCGATCTCCTTTTCGGTGTCGTCGACCTCTTTGTAGTTGCGCTCTTTAACGTCGACGGGACAGTCGAGGGCTTCAGCCTCTTCTTTGAGTTTCGCTACACGCTCAACGTCTTCTTTTATAGCGTCTTGTATTTGCTGGCGCAAAGCCTGCGTGCGAGCGCGCAGCTCGTCGTTGCTCAACGCCTGAATGGTCGGATATATCTCTTTTATTTGCGTCACAATAGGCGCAATGGCTTTCATATCCTTCTCCGATTTCGTGCCAAACAATTTGGCAATCAATGAATTAATTAATGACATTTTGTATTTATTATTATTTTTTTTCATGTAAAAATAAAAAACTGCTTTTGCGCCGGACTTGTCTGGCGCAGAAAAGTGATGCTGAAAAAATAATTGAAGTATTCAGCTGTTACTCAGCATTTTGGACCAGCGCGGTCGCGCTGTGCCGACACACAGAAGAGGCTTTCGGCAAACTGAGAGTCAGAGTTTCGCACTTGAGAGTGCGAAACATGTGTAATGTAATGGTTCTGAACTTGTTCAGTGGCATATTGCCACTGAACTTCATAATGCGATTTCGGTGCGTTCTGATCGACGACAATAGTTACTTTCTGCGCCTTGCCTATGAGCGACTTAATGTTGGCCGGAATGTCCTTGTCGTTGTTGAGCACGTAGAGCAGGCGCGCCGCGTTGGCCGAGGTCTGTGTGTTGGCGCTGTCGGCAGTGATGACAATGGCTCTCACAACGTTCGACATTTCGTCGAACGCTGTGGCCGACTCGATGCTGCACATCGAGAGCACTATCGAAACGCTTAATATTTTCAGACAAATACGGTCCAAAGCATTAACTTTTTTCGGGGCGTAAAGTTAGTTGTTTTTTTTCATTCTAACGAATTTTTTTCACTCACCTTTCACAATCTTGTATCTCAGTTCATTCTGGTGCTTTTTGAGGTAATAAAGCGTATTGAGCACTTTTTCCGAGTATTCTTTCGCATAATCGCTGTTATTGCGCAAGTTATGCTCGATTCTTTTTACAACTATTTTCGACACATCGTCGCGAGTCGGAATCCTCAAATTCGACTCGTTGCCGTCTTTATCGGTAATTACAAGTCCGACTATGCGGTCGACTTTCGGTGTTTTAAACTTGTAAGCCAGCACTTTACATATGTTGTCGTTGTCGGGAAATGGTATATCGCTCTCTACGAGGAAGATAGCCAAATCGTCGGCACCGGTTTCCTGCGCGAGCGGTTTAAGCACAATAAACGGTTCGCGCGGCTTCAGGTCGAGCAGTTCAGCGGCAAGATTCAAGTCGCCATGCAGGTTTTGGTCAACATGCACGTTCTCCCACTCGTCGCGCATGAGTTCGTTGTCTTTTACAAAAGTATAGCCGACGTAAGCTGCAAGCAAAACGGCGTAAGTAACGAGGAAAACCACACCTACAATGTATCTCCTACGCTTCGTATTTTCCTCTTTTTTAATATCTTCCTCTGTTTGGGCCAGATAGTTTTTCACATCGGGATATTCGCCTAGCGAACCTATTTCGCCGCTAATGGCATATAACGTTTCAGTGCTGCTGAGCGATTTCGATTTGCCAACCATCAAAGCGAAAAATGCCAATGCGAGCGCCCCGAAAACTGCAGCCATGACATGCGAAAACGACGGATACGCTATTGCAAGCAGTATCAGGAAGATGATGAAAATGACTAAATATCGCTGGCTATTGCCGATAAAAGTATCGGCAATACTCAGCGGATACGTCCGTCGGTACTTGCTCAGCTCGTCCTCGAGGAGTGTTATCATCTTCTGTATCTCGGTTTTACTCGTTTTGGCCATATTTCTGTGTATTTTTTATGACTGGCAAAGATAAGTGTTTAAATAATAAAAATAGCAAGGGCTGCCATAATATGGCAGCCCTGCTCGTCTATTTCAGAGAACTGTATTAGTCTTTCACTATCTTGTATCTAAGTTCGTTCTGGTGCTTTTTGAGGTAATAAAGCGTATTGAGCACTTCGCTCGAGTATTTTTTCATATAATCGTTGTTACCGAGCATATCGTGATCTACGCCTTGCACAATTACTTTTGACACATCGTCGCGAGTCGGTATCACCAAATTCGATTCGCGGCCGTCTTGGTCGGTAATGACCAATCGGGCTATGCGATCAATTTTCGGTGTTTTAAATTTGAAAGCCACTAGTTTGCTTGTATGGTTTTCGGTTGTTTCTTCCTCATCGCCCCGACTGTTGGTGTACGTGCTGGTTGTGGTGTAATGTATGTCGCTCTCTACGAGGAAGATAGCTATATCTTCGGCGCCGGCTTCCTGTTCGAGCGGTTTCAGCACAATAAACGGTTCGCGCGGCTTCAGATCGAGCAGTTCGGCCGTTAGATTCAGATCGCCATGCAGGTTTTCATCCACATGCACGTTCTCCCATTCGCTGCGCATGAGATCGTTGTGTTTTACAAACGTATAGCCAACGTATGCGGCAAGCAAAACGCAGTATAACACGAGAAAAACTTTGCCTATAGTGTATCTTCTCTGCTTAGTTTTCTCCTCATTTTTAATGTCTTCCTCTGTTTTGGCTATGTAGTTTTTCACGTCGGGATATTCGCCCAACGAACTGATTTTGTCGCAAATGGCGAATAACCTTTTCGTGCTGCTGAGCGATTTCGAATCGCCAACCATCAGTGTGAAAAATGCCAATGCTAGCGTACCGAAAACAGCCGCCATAATATGCGAAAACGACGGATACGCTACCGCAAGCAATATCATGAAGATAATGAAAATAACTATGTATTTCCGGCTATTGCCGATAAAAGTATCGGCAATACTCAACGGATACGACTGTCGGTACAAGCTCAGCGAGCCCTCAAGGAGCGATATCTTCTTCTGTATATCGGTTTTGGTCGTTACCGATTCGTTTTTCCGAAACGATACGCACTTTTCCAAATCGGTGGCACTGACATCGGGCCCGATTATCACTTTTATTTTCTGACCTTTTCGGGCTTCTTTCAACGATTCGTACGATTTGCTGAAAATGTTTTCGACCGTTGTCGTAGCGCCGACGTTGAAAACAATATCTTCGTCGTCGTGCAAGACACCCGACTTGACGACACATTCCAACTGATAATTAGCATCGGCAAATTTGCTGAATCCCAATACCGACACATGCAGTTTTTCGGTGTTAATATCCTGATTCTCTGTATTTTCTGTATTTTCTGTATTTTCCATAATTCCTGCTTTTAAAAAATAGTGTAACTGTCGTCGATGATTCCTTTGTTCACAATAAGCGATACAAGATATGGCAACACCCAAGCAATGATGGCGGCAGTTGCCACCAAAACAAACAGATGGAATTGGTTGCGCCGGTGTACTTTGGCGGCCTCTTTTACCGTATTTCCGAACTTGGCCAAGTAGTCGCGCACTTCGCTGCTCTTGCCGTAGAAGGCATCGACCATGCGTACGTATTTCTTATGTGCCGACAATGCCATGTGGTATTCTTTGCCGGCTTCGACAATTGGCGAAGCCGCCGATTCGGTAGTAAGCATTTTGAACGATTTCCAACCCAAAAAACCTGCAACCACAAGTATAAAACCGCCCAACGCATCGGGATACGAAAAGGCCGTCAGGAACAGTATCAGACTCATCGGGAACAGAAACGTGCCCTTGTGATATGTGACGACATCGGAAAATGTCGGTTTCGGCGCATTTTGCAGAAGATAATCGCTGCCTTCGATGAGCTCGGTCATCTTTTTGACATTAAGGTCCGAACCGCGCTGAGCCAAAAGCACATGGCCGCAATGCGGACATATATTGCTCAACAGCGGGAACGGTGCGCCACAGTCGGGACAGTTGGTCACATCCATCACCTCCTGGTCGGTGGTTTCGTTTTCGCGGCGTATGGCGTCCGCATCTTCGCCAAAGGCGTAGATGGGCTTTTCGGACTCTTGATTCAACACCGTACCGCAAAACAGACATTTGTCGGCTATAATCGGCACATGCTGTCCGCACGACGGACAGTGTGTGAGTTCGCCTTCGGGATATTTGGCCAGATTGTCTTTTATCGAGGAATTGATAAAACTGGTTATTTCAGGTTCGGAAACACCAAGCTCCAAACCTTTTTTTACTAATATCTCGCGCTCGGCATATGTTATCTTATTGTCCTGCAACGCCAGATACGTAAGGTCGATAATCTCTTGTGGTATTGCCATTGTTTTAATTTATTTGTGTACCGCAAAAATAATAAAATAATTACGAATTATGAAAAGAGGAAAAGTGAGAATTGGAATTGGAAATGAAAAATGAACAATAAAAATGAAAAATGTGTGGGCGGAGTCGTTTGGGGAGGCCGCATAAGCTGGTTCGCGCCCGGAAAATCAGCGGCACGAAGCGTTAAAAACGATTTTATGTTTGAGCGAAGCGAGTTTAAAATCGTTTAGCGTAGTGCAGATGATTTTCAGCGAAGCAGGTTCAGCGGCGAGCTCTTTTTTGATTCGTTTTTTCTCGCGGTGAGAAAAAATGAATTTCGCGAAGCGAAAAAAAGTAAATTGAAAGTTGAAAATTGAAAATGAAAAATTTAAAATGAAATCTGCGGAAATCCGTTCAATCTGTGTCATCTGCGATCAAACAAATTTCCAATCGGACGCGATGAATCGCGTCCCTACATTACACTTTACTCTTTATTTTCATTATCTTTGCAGCGCAAAAGAAAAATAATTGTATGAATCTCGATTTCTCAAAGAATAACGGTCTGGTACAAGTTGCTGTACAAGACAAGCGCACAAACAAGATTTTGCGCGTCGGCTTTGCCGACGCGAAGACCATCGAAAAGATGGAAACCGAAAAGCAGGTTTATCTACTTAACACCGAACGCACTGAAGCAGAGCTTCTTACGGGCGGTGAGTATAACAAGCCCATTGCTGTCGACAATATTATTGCCGACGAGCAAGGCTCGTCGGTTGTTGTGCGCGCCCTACCCGACGGCTCAACCACCGGCGCCGATGCTTTCTTGGGCGAAAAGAACATCGAAGATTTGGCGTTTCTCTCTTATCTTCAGGATTTTATAGAACGCCGCAAGCGTGAGATGCCCGAAGGTTCGTACACCACGAAACTATTCACTAAAGGTGTGAACAAAATATCGCAAAAGGTTGGCGAAGAGGCTGTTGAAACCATCATCGAAGCCACCGGTGGCACCAAGGAGCAGTTTCTCTATGAGTGCTCCGACCTCATTTACCACCTCATTGTGCTTCTGACCGAAAAAGGCCTGCGCATAGAAGACCTCGCACGCGAACTCAAGGCACGGCATAAGGAAAATTGAAAATTGAAAACCTACAAATTCAGACATTGAATTTGTCCGATTCCCATTTCGCAACATTGTTCTCAATGTAATCGGCAATGTTGTTCATTTCATCATGATTGCGCACAATATGGTCGTGGAAACGCGGTTGCCATGCGAATTACAAACAGTTTTTACAATGTGTAAATCATTGTTTTTCAACCCATTGTGCGTAGAGACGCCATATTATGACGTCTCTACCACGATGCGCCACATCGCCATAAAAAACAACAGAGGCGCCATAATATGGCGCCTCCGTGTAATAATCAATTGTTATTATTCAAAATAATTCGCCTCTGGCGTTAGCTGAGGTTACTTCGCACATATTGCAAATATCTGTTATACTAGCGCCGCTTGTCGAAAATTGGTAAAACAACGATTCGGGCAACAATATGTATTTCCATTCACGATTCATACGTTTCTCTGGTGTTAATGTATTGATTTTGACACACCAATCCACTGCGGCGCGTCGTTTTAGTTGCACATTTTTATCCTCAAGTTTATCATTCCCTTTTGTTTCGATAAGATATATATTGTCGTTCGTAGTAACGACAAAATCAGGATGATATTTTGCCATCAGTCCATCGGAACGCATATAACTGATAACAGCAAACGTATGTTGATTCTCAGTAATTTTAATAAAACTCTCCACTTCGCCATCACGATCAAGATACTCCATAAATTTCTTCTCCAATCCGCCGCCATGCGATGGATAGGCTTGACGTTCATATATGGTTTTATGAGTCCGCATCGAATAGCTTTCGCGCATTTTCAGTTCTGTCACCGATGAGAATTTTATTTGATTTACTTCGGCTTCGATTCGTTGTATTTGCTCTTGTTGGTCGTGAATGGCTCTTGATAATTGCTCGATAATATGATTGGTTACAATATCGTTCTTTGAAAGCAATATTTTCCAATCATTGCCATTGAATGGATTGAACTTCTGTCCGAAAAGACGATAGCGAATATAACGGTCCATCGCACCAACTACCTTCGACTCATTTATTTGCAACACTGGGACTTGCAAATTCTTATGTGCTGATATTTTGTCGAAACGTTGTGTTACAATATGAAGCATCTTCTGAAGATATTCATTGTAACTTCTTGATGTAAAGAGATTTGCCGTTACTTTATATTTCCCGTAAGTAGTTTGTGTAATAGACTCATGAGAAACGAACATTTCGCCATCATTTGCTAACGCTTTCCGTAAATTTTCGAGAGGGAATAGTTTAAATGGTTCAAGCGTATTTATGTCTATTTCGACATCAGCAAATTCTTCTTCAGCATCTCTGATAATTACCGGCCACGAAATATCAAACTTCTCATAGCCATTTCTCAAAGCAATGCGCATAAAATCGCCAGTAGCACTGTCGCTGGCATTTTTGTCGGTATCGGCAGCTGCTAAACCGTTGTTGAGCAAATTGTCGTAGAATGCATTGAAAGCAGGATGTTCTATTACACTAAGCGTATCAATATTGTTTTTGGGTGCTATATGATTGTTGAGTACAAGACGGCGATTTTCGTCTTTTATCTCTTTATATTCATTTTCGCGCCACATTAGGCGCAGGCCGCGTCCAATTATCTGTTCCAATAAAATTGGCGCTTCGGACGAACGAAGCGGTACAATAACACAGATATTGTTTACGTCGAATCCTTCACGCAACATAAGAACCGAGATAATCACTTTCGGACTCTTGTAATTGTCGATGTCGAAAAGCAAAGTTTTTATCTCTTTCCATTCTGATTCAGTCACTTCGCCCTTTCGATTGCTGTCGATTGTCACAACGTCTTCTTTCTGAAGTTGCTCATCGAGCAAAAACTGCTCAACCAAAGGCGAAACGGATGTATCTTCGCAGATGACAAGCATTTTCGGGTTCTTCTTTTCATCGAGTTTGGTAAACTCTGTTTCAAGAATACGAAGTTTTGTAAGTCCGGCACGCAACATAAGACGCTGGCCATCGCTGAGCGCACACACTTTGTCGCGTTCATCGCGCACGGCGCGAAAGTCGAGATTTTCGAGTGCGGTTAGTTCCTGACGGCGGTCGAGCAAAAGCGTTTTAACCAATCCGTTGCTCATGGCCGTAGTTAGGTCGAAATCGACAACGATGTGCGGAAAATAAATTTTCCGCACATTTTTGCCAGTGCCGCATTGGTCGTAAGGTGTAGCTGAAAAATCGACTTGAAAGAATCTTTCTCCCTTGTTTGCCGCAATGGCATTTAAGCCTTTTTGCCATTCAACTTCCTCTATATTACCATTTTGTCTCAATTCGTGTATGTGGTGCGCTTCGTCGTTAATAACCATAATATCGCTCAAATTGGCCAAATATTCCAATTCGTATCCGCGCAAATAACGTCGGTCGAGCATACCGAGGTCGTTGCCTGCGGCTACGCCAGGACGTATTGGCAACAAGGCGTCTACAAGTTGTTTGTCGTTCAACACTTCATCACTATCGGCTTGATTTTGTTCATCTGTTTGATTCTCAAACAGATGCCAATTGGTTAGCGCTATCAGTCCGTCGCTGGTTGTTTTGCGGCCAATGCCGTCTTCTTTTGTAACCACATTGTTCTGAATGAACGAGAACACCTCGTGCCGCAAATGATTAGGAATGAAGATGTCTTGATTGATGTAGAAGTCGTTTGTTTCGAAGTTGCGATTTTCTGAGCCTCGTTCTATACGCCCGCAGAAAGCGTCGAGCAGACGATCGTAGACAATCAATCCTGGAGCTATAATAAGAAAATTCTTAGTAAAACGTCCGCTCGGTACGGGTTCGTGCCGAGCATTGAGCATCTGCCAAAGCAACAGAGCGTGCATTACCCATGTTTTGCCTGTTCCCGTGGCCATTTTCACGGCATATTTGGGCATTTGATACTTTGGTTGAATCAATGTTTCGGCATCCGCCATTAAACGCAATTCATCGTCGAAATAATAGTCGAGTACTGTTTTTACACCCATTACCTCGTGAAGATAAATCACATTGAGAATGGCTTGCCGTTGTCCTACGTGAAAATTGCGCTCGCGCAAAGAACAATAATCTTCTGAGAACCAGAACTTTAACAATTCCTGTGTTGTGGACGTAACTTTGTCGAGCATTTCGCCGCTTGCCCACGATTGATTAACAATCTCACTCAAGCGACGAGCCAGCTCGAGCGGTGCGTTCATATTTTCTGTTTCCATATTTTTATTATATTTCTTGAATAACCTGACTTTCGAAACCAAACACATCTACAGCTTTTATGCATACTTTTCGGTGTTCTTTGTGTGGCACTCGCAATAATGTTTTGTAAACGCAGTGCAACGGATCGCCGTCGTTTTCTGTGTTTTCGCGATAATCCTGCCACGTAGAACGGAATGTAACATCGTCATAATCAGGGTCGATACTCCAATATTCAATCAGCGACAGTGGGTCTTGCTCCATCACTTGTTGCAGTTTTTCTTTGTCCTTATCGTCGAGCGGAATGTTGTCGGGCGACAGAAGTACGTAATTTTCCAATTCGATGGTAATTTCGTCGAGCAAGTCGCCGTTTCCGTTGGTTGTTTGCTTTACTTCCAATGGTTTAGCCACAAGATATTGCAACGAAGAGAACCGGACAGATCGGTCGTCGATGAGTTTTTTGTATCCTTTCTTTGCCAATTTGTCGAGCAAATCGGGCGGAATGACAAGAACTTCGACGTTTGATTTTTGGTACTGCTGAATGGCTTGCGAAATATCGAAAGCAAAGTTCCAGCCGAGAACAATTACCTTTTCCCAATCGCCACCGAGTAGGCTTCCTTTTGCCTCTACGGCACGGCGGATTGTTGCTGCTGTGGTTAGCCTGTTTGGCGAATCAACCATTACAAGTGTTCGTGTCCCTTTTATATATCCAAAGTTGCGGTCGTTGGTTTGCTCGGGCGTAAACGGCAGTGCGCCATAAAGTCCAAGCACCACTTGACTTAAATCTCCCACATACTTGTACCGCTTATTATTCCTAAAGGCCTCCTTTTGGTAGTCGCCGATACTTTGATATAAGAACGGCTTTACCTCTTGGTCAATGAATCGCTTACGCATCACCAATGAAGCTGGTTTGCCTATATCGCAAGTAATCCATCGTCTGCCCAAGCGCTCAGCAACCGCTGCCGTCGTGCCGCTTCCGCCAAAAAAATCACAGACGAGATCACCTTCGTTTGACGAGGCTTTGATAATGCGTTCAAGTAGTTTTTCTGGCTTTTGGGTCGCATAGCCAACAACTTCTCCTGGATATCGCGCGGCTCTTTGTACATCAACCCACCAATCTTCTGGCACCTTGCCATTTCCATTTAATACAATCGCATCAAATTTCATTCCTTCGCGAGCAATGACGTTTCTATTTGCCCTGTCGATACTTCCCTCTGCATAAGGTATTCTTATGTCATCTTTATTGAGAAAATAATTGTCTGTTTTACTGTATCTGTAAATAGTATCGTGCTTTTTAGGAAAATCTTTTCCTGTATTGCTTGCTGCAGTATAGCACCAAGCTATTTCATTCCTAAAGTTATCTTTCCCAAAAATGTCATCAAGTAGAATCTTTACATAAGAGGCTGTATGCCAATCAATATGCAGATATAGAGTTCCTTTATCAGACAGTAATTCTTTCATCAAAACCAATCTGGGATATATCATTTTCAGATATGAAATAGTTCCTTCTTCCCAAGTATCAGCGTATGCAAACTGCTCAATAACAGTTGGTTTTTGTTGAATATCGGTGTCAGGCAAAGAAATCTTTGTGCGATAATCCGCTTTTGAGTCAAACGGTGGATCGATATAAATAAGATCAACCTTTCCGCGAAGCGACGGCAAACCTGTAGCGGCATCGCCAGCAAGCAAGGCTTGCATGGCTAAAAGGTTGTCGCCATATATGAGGCGGTTCATCCAGCCGGCGTTACCGCCGGCCATATTAAAAGCATTAGGAATTTGTGGGATGTTGCCACGGAACAGTCCGCTCATATCCTTACTTGGCAATACCAATTCGTTGGTTTGCAAGCCTATTTGAACCCCGCTGCTTAGCCGCTCCAATATTTGTGCGGCCTCTCGCCTGCCCTCGTTCACTATGCGCGGCAGCTCCTCGATTAATGATTTAGTCATACGTTTTGCCTTTCTGCGTCAGCAACTTAACGAGAATGCGGGATAGCAAATCTCATTGTGCAAAAAGGAAGCGTGAACTTCACTTATGAGCCCAAGGAAATTTGCCGTAACCCGCACCCCAATAAGTTCCGTCCACGCTAAGCGTAGACGTTCACAGAACTTATTCAATAGGGATGCTTTTAGAATCGGCAAATTTTTAGGGCATCTCGAATAAATCGCAAACGCTTGATTATTAATATGTTAGTTAATTATTTTTTTTCTGTTTCTTATACTATTCGTTTAATGTTTTATGTTGCAATAAATATAATTCTATTACAAATCAGCATCAAAGATAATGTTTTAAGTTGAAAATTGAAAGTTGAAAGTTGAAAATTAACAATGAAGAGGAAAGGCATTACTTTACTCTCTACTCTTTACTCTCTACTCCACCAATATTCCTATCAACGTCATGTCGTCAATCTGCTCGCGGCCGTTGCTCCATTGGGTTATGGTGTCGTCGAGCAATTGGCATTGGATGTCGAGAGGTTTGTCGTAGTTGGCTGCAAGGAATGCTATAAGGTTCTTTTTCAGGAATTTGCGTCCAATAGTATTGTCCAAGTCGCCGCCAACCTGATCTTGTATGCCGTCGGAAAAGCTGTAAATCATGTCGCCGGGTTCGAGAGCTACTGTGAACGTCTGGAAATGCTCTTTTTCAGCCAGATAGCGACCTACTGGCATACGGTCGCCGACAAGTTTTATTGCCTCGCCACGGCGTACAATGTACGCCGTGTGGTTGGCCATAGCGTAATGCATCACCATAGCTTCGAAGTCGAAACTGCAAATGGTCATGTCCATTCCGTCGGCAATGGAGTCGCTGGTGTCGGAGACTAATGTGGCTTTGATGAAATCGCGCATGCGGTCGAGAATGACGCCTGGACGGGCTGCGTCGGCTTCGCCGACGCAGAACTCTTTGAGCGCCGAAATGCCCAGCATCGACAGGAACGCGCCCGGAATGCCGTGTCCGGTGCAGTCGGCAGTAACCATCACGCGGTATTTGCCGCATTGCGCCACGCGGTAGTAGTCGCCGCTCACAATGTCGCGCGGACGGTAGAAGACGAAGTTTTGCGGAAATACGCTGTCCACTTCGGCTTTAGCCGAAATGGCAGCGCTCTGAATGCGTTTGGCGTAGTTGATGCTGCTGAAAAGGTTCTGATTGACCTCTTCTATCTTGTTGCGTTGCGCTATTATCTCGTTGTTCTGACGGTCGAGTATGGCGTTTTTGATTGAGAGTTGCTCATTGGCTTTTTTCTTCACACGCAACATTCTGAATATCAGCACTACAAGCACCACAACGAGCAGCAATCCGATGCAGAGCGAAGTGATGATAGTGGTCAGCTGGCGTTTCTCGGCTTGGTTTTTCAAATCCTTGATTTTGACGGCCTCTTCGGACTGCGAACGGGCTAAAATGCTGAGAGTGCTGTCGTTGGCGTACGACAGACGGTATTCGTGCATCTTGTCGGAGCATTCGAGGGCGTTGCGGTAGTCGCCCAGTTTTTTGTAAATCTCGGTCAGATACTCGTAATACTCTTTGAGTATTACCTTGTCGCCCTCATCTAGGTCGATGTACTGCCTGCAATCGAGCAAAGAGGCAAGCGCCTCTTTGTCGCGGCCGCAAAACGACAGATATTTCACGTAAGTGAATTGAGTAAGCACATAATTGCGGTATTCACCCAAATCGAGATTGCGGCGGCCTATCTTCTTGATATATAGATAACTACTATCGGCATAAACGCTTTCGGACGTTTCGCGCGCAAGTTTCACGTAAGCCTCGGCCAGATACTGGTATGTGTTGTATTTCAGCGAGTTGTAGTACGGGTCGTCGGTTGGCGTGGAATCGAAGAGTGCGACCGATTTTTTGAGATAACCGACCGCCTTCCGGTGGTCGCGTTCAGCCGTGCCAAGCAGCTGATAGTCGTAGGCCATATCGAGGTAATTGCCTGAAAGTGAGTCGCATTGTAACGCTTTACGGAAATAGTCCTGAGCGGCGCTTTTAAACTCCCAGTCGAAATTGACCAAACCCATCGACTGATATGTGTAAGCGACGTTCAGCGTGTCTTTCAGCTCGAGGTATATGTCGAGTGCTTTGTTGAAATAGAAGAAAACGCTGTCGCGGATGTTGAGTTCGTGGTAGCATTTGCCTATGTTGATGTAGTTTACGGCCACGTTCTGCTTGTCGTTCTGCGCCTCGTAGACCTCAATAGCTCTGATGGCATATCGCATCGAAGCGCGATACTCGTCCTTCATATAATACGCCCAGCGCACATAACTGTAGTTTTGTGCAATAAGCTCTAAATCAGACTCTTGACAGCATTCGAGCGACAGTGTCGAATACTTGAGAACGGTGTCGGGGTTATCGCTATTCTCGCCTATCTCGCTGTAGTACTGAGCTTTAACGGCATCGGGCTCATCGGGCCCGATGAGCGCAAGAATGCTGTCGGGGCTGAACTGCGCGGCGGCAGTCAGCGACAGAAGCAAAGCCGTTGCAATAATCGGAACGCGATGACACCTCATAGCTACACCCTTTTATCTGGTCTTTTTCACTGTCTTCTTAGCCGATTTCAGAGCTGCTTTGCGTATCGGATCGTCGATGCCGACCGTGTCGGTCGGCAGAGCTTCAAGAGTATCGGCTGATTGTATGTTTAAACTATCAATGCACTGATTTTCAGTGCATTCAACATCTACAGTGTCGGTTTTTACCTCGGCCTTGTTTTGGCACGAAGCAAACATCAAAACGACGAATAATCCAAATATAAAACGTATCATTTAAGTAGAATTTTAACTTTAAAAGGCAAAAATAATAATATTTTAAGTAAAAACCTACAAAGTTGTAAGTTCACCAGTCTCCGAATTCATTATATAGCCTCTGACCGTAATGTCGTGAGGGATAAGCGGATGGTTTTTCACAAGGTCGACGGTTTCGAGCACGGCCGCTTCGGTGTTGTCGAACCCTTTGAGCCACGAGTCCAGATCGATGCCGCAATGCCGCATGAGGTTTATGTGTTCGTCGTCGATGCCGCGCTCGCGCATAAGGTGCAGCATTTCGTCGGGGTTCATGCCCTGCACGCCGCAGTTGGTATGGCCTATGACCATTATCTCATTGACTCCCAGTTCGTAAACCGCGACAATAATACTTCTTACTGTGCTGTCGAACGGATTGGTTATGGTGCCGCCGGCGTTTTTTATTATTTTCACATCGCCATTCTTGATGCCGAGAGCATTGGGCAGAAGTTCCACCAAGCGTGTGTCCATGCACGTCACTATAGCTATTTTCTTGTCGGGAAACTTCGATGTGCGGAATTGTTCGTAGCGTTTCTCCTCAACAAACTTTTTGTTGTACGCAAGCATTTCGTTTATCATAAGCCATAAGAGTTAATTGTGATATTTTGGAATTAAAAACCCACTTTCAGCTTAGTGTTGGCCACGCAGCAAGCCACCATGGCGGCTGTTTCGGTGCGCAGACGCTCTTCGCCGAGTGTGGCTTCGCGAAAATCATTGGCCTTGGCCAATGATATCTCGTCGGCCGAGAAATCGCCTTCGGGACCAATAAGTATCAGTATGTCAGACGCTTGGTCGATCAGATTGAACAAATGCTCCTTCTGGTTCTCTTCGCAATGAAGTATAAAGCGCTGCTGTTCTTTTACACTCTTTATCAATGTTTTACATTCAACAGGTTCGTTTATCTGCGGCAAATAATATTTGCGCGACTGTTTCGATGCGGCAATCACAAGTCGCCGAAGCCTGTCGAGGCGCAACCTTGTGCGCTCCGAGTGGTCGCAAACTATAGGTGTTATCTCGCCTACGCCCATCTCGGTGGCTTTTTCAACAAACCATTCGAATCGGTCGGTATTCTTCGTGGGCGCCACAGCCATGTGCAGATGGTGCCGCGGCGGCGGCACCGTCTCTGTGGAAATTACTGAAAGTGAGCATTTTTTGCTGTTTGCATCGGCTATGCGGCAATGGAACAAATGGCCTCGGCCATCGGTGACGGCGACTTCGTCGCCGACACGATGCCGCATGACGCTCACGCAGTGGCGGCTCTCTTCTTCGCAGAGATGCGCACTGCCGTCAAATGCCTCATCAACAAGCAATTCCATTGTACGAGAGCATTAGTTTGGCACTGATGAGCAGCACAGCCACCGTAAACCAGAACGCCCACCCTACGACGAGCGGCTGCGTGCGACCGAACATCTCGGCCAAGCCCGATTTGAGCGTGCGCTTGTTGTGGTGCGAAATGACAAAGAAACGCAACGATGCACGCAGATATATCTGATAGGCTATTGCTGCCAGAATGATGCCCAACAGAGCGCCGCAAAGCAAATCGCCTATGTAGTGAAGTCCGAGATAAAGTCGTGAATATGAATTAATTAACGCCCAAACAACGAATGAGAACGTTACGAAACGACGCCGTATGATGAGCGACATGAATGTCGCCAGCGCAAAGGTGTTTGCGGCGTGCGACGACATGAAACCGAACATTCCGCCGCGTCGGTCGTTGACCAAGTGAACCATATACTGCAGCGTGTCGTCGTGCGAAGGTCGCAACCGCTCGAATATAGGCTTGCAAATGCCCGACGCTATCTGGTCGGCTGCCACGATGAGAACTGCGATGAAGAAGAGCGTAGCCACGCACTGTATGTTCTGGCGGCTGAAAAGCAACCAAGCCAGTACCAAGTAGAACGGCAACCACACCCACGTGCTGGTATATTGATAAAAGAATATATCAAAAAAACTATTGTTGAAACTGTTCATAAAGAGCGTCAGCTCTTTATCGAGAAATACCAAAGAGTCCATTTTCTGTCTGTTTATTTTCGAAGGGCAAATATAATGGTAAATGAGATTTTTTCCGACAAAAATAATATAATTTTGCGCTAATATCTGCCGCACGCTAGCGTGCGGCCAACAAACTGCTGATTTTGAAAGAGTTATTACGATTCCTACGTCCGCATCTGCTGCTGACAATACTGTCGCCTGTGTTTGTAACGGTCGAAGTGGTCGCCGAGCTGATACAGCCCGACATTATGTCGGGCATTGTCAACGAAGGCGTGCTTGGGGGCAACACTTCGATAATTCTTCCAGAAGGCATTAAGATGCTCATAATCACGCTTGTAGGTATGTTGGGCGGTGTGCTGTCGATAATAGCCGCCGGGCACGTGGCCTACAGTTTCGGTGCCGACATGCGGTCGGCCGTCTTCCGCAAAATAAGCTACCTGTCGTTCAGCAGCATCGACAACCTGCAGACTGGCTCGCTCATAACCCGCATGACGAGCGACGTATCGCGAGTACAGAGTGTCATTCAGGCCTCTATGCGGCTGCTCTACCGAGCGCCGTTCATGTTTATAGGCGCCATTTTCATGGTATTGTCAATCGATCTCGGCATCTCGTCTATATTGCTCATTCTCTTGCCAATACTGACGTTCAGCATCATTTTTATTCTCAAAAAATCATTTCCGCTTTTCATGGTAGTGCAGCAGCGCACCGACCGCCTCAACACCGTTGTGCAGGAGACGCTCGCCGGCGTTCGCGTGATAAAGGCTTACGGACAAGAAGAGAGGGAGAAAAAACGCTTTGCACAAGCCAATAACGACCTGATAGAGACCAACTTAAAAGTCAGCCGGCGCATTATTCTGCTCGGGCCTGTCATGTCGCTCATTCTCAACATCGGCATCGCCGTAATAGTCTATTACGGCGCACGCCTCGTAGAGGCACAGAGCATCAACGTGGGCGATATAATGGCCTGCACCAACTACCTGACGCAGATTCTGATGTCGCTCATGATGGCGTCGCACGTGATAATGTCGATGACCGAAGCGAAAGCTTCGCTTTCGCGCATCAACGAAGTACTGCTTACCGAAAACAACATAGCGCAATCGGCTGGCAATAAGGCATTTGCGCCAAGCGCAAATGCAATACAATTCGACAATGTCTCGTTCAAATACGACCCGAACAGCGCCAGCTACACGCTGCGCAACATCAGTTTCGGGATAGGCTCGGGACAGACTATTGCCATTGTTGGCGGCACGGGTTCGGGCAAAAGCACACTGGCACTGCTTATGGCGCGTTTCTACGATGCCACCGAAGGGCGCATCAGCATCAGCGGCACCGACATCAACAAGCTCTCTACCAATGAATTGCGCCGACACGTGGGCATTGTCATGCAGCAGTCGTTCCTCTTCTCGGGCACCATAGCCGACAACCTGCGCTGGGGCCGCCCCGACGCTACCGACGACGACATCATTTGCGCTTGCAAGCAAGCGCAAATATACGACTTCGTGCAGTCGCTCCCCGACGGCATCAACCAGCAAGTGAGCCAGCAAGGCGTCAACCTCTCGGGCGGCCAGCGGCAACGTCTTGCCATAGCCCGCACGCTCATTGGCCGCCCCGACATTCTCATTCTCGACGACTGCCTTAGCGCCGTCGATCTCAAGACAGAAGCTCTTCTGCGCCAGACACTTAAAGAGCTTCCGGCAACCAAAGTGATTATAGCACAGCGTATTAGCACCATCAAAGATGCCGACCTGATTCTCATTCTCGAGAACGGCGAACTCGTCGACCAGGGCACGCACGACAAGCTGCTGCAGAGATGCGGCATATACCGCGAAATATGCGAATCGCAACAATCTGTTTAAATCATCGGCAATGGCAAAGGGAATATCGGTAACAAACAGACGAATGGCGCAGATGGGCGCCAAAATCGACAAGGCCCAAAAGCCCAAAGCCACCATTGTGCGCCTGCTCAGATACTGGAAAGGGCACGTTGCGCTTTTCGTGGTGCTGTTGCTGCTCTCGGGCGTAACGGTAGGCTGCACCATTGCCGGACCGTACATTTTGGGCCGAGCCATCGACGAGTGCATAGCGTTGTGCGTTGGCAACGGCGGCGAGGTCGATTTCGGTCTGCTCACGCAAATGCTCATTCTCTTTGTGGCCATTTACATCGTTTCGGCAGGCGTCAGCTGGCTGCAGGAATACGGCATGACACTCATGACGCAACGCATCGTCGGGCGCATGCGCACCGACGTCATCGACAAGCTGCACCAGCTCAGTCTGCGTTACTACGACAACCACATGCGCGGCAGCATAATGAGCCATTTCACATCCGATGTAGAACTCATTCGCGACGCACTCGGACACACTGTAATTCAGCTACTTACAAGCATTCTGACACTCATCGGATGCGTTGTGGTAATGGTTCAACTCAGCTGGCAACTCACTCTTGCCACATGCGCCACTGTGCCGTTGGTTATTCTGCTGAGCAAATTCATCATCAACCGCACACGCAAATATTTCACACTTCAGCAAACTGCTCTCGGCAATATGAACGGCATGGTTGAGGAATCGATAAGCGGACTGAAGGTGATACGCAGTTTCGGACAAGAAGAGAGCCAGATTAAAACGTTTGAAAAACTGAATGCCGACGTGCGCGCCACGGGTGTTAAAGCACAGATATACAGCGGTTTGATAATGCCACTTATGCGCGTGCTCGACAACACATCGTACATACTTGTTACCATCGTGGGCGCTACCCTCGCCTACGGCGGAAGCATCACGGTGGGCGTCATTCAGTCGTTTTTGCTCTATACGAGGAATTTCCAACGACCGATAAATTCAATTGCAACGCAATTGAACTCAGTGCAGTCGGCCATTGCCGGCGCAGAACGCATCTTCCGCCTACTCGACGAGACGCCCGAGATAACCGACGCGCCCGATGCCGTAGAACTTGCCGCTCCACGCGGACACATCGAATTCAGCAACGTACATTTTGGCTATAATGCTGATAAAGAGATACTTCACGGAATCACATTTACCGCCGAACCCGACGAAGTGGTGGCTGTCGTTGGTTCTACTGGAGCCGGAAAAACCACAATCATCAACCTTCTGACGCGTTTCTACGACATCACCGAAGGCTCTATACGCATCGATGGGAAAGACATCCGCCAGTATACGCAGCACAGTCTGCGCAACGCCATGAGCATTGTGTTGCAAGAGCCGTATCTATTTTCCGAATCGGTTCGGTACAACATTGCCTACGGCAATATTGACGCATCGGACGACACCATCGCATTGGCCGCCAAGGCAGCCAATGCCGACAAGCTAATCGACCGTCTGCCAAGCCGTTACGACACCACACTGCGCGAACAAGGCGCCGACATCAGCCACGGCCAGCGGCAGCTGCTCACCATAGCCCGCGCCGTTTGCTCCGACGCGCCCATCCTCATCTTCGACGAAGCCACAAGCAATATCGACACACGTACCGAAATTCTCATTCAGAAAGCTATCAACAACCTCACGCGCGGACGCACGTGCATCATCATAGCACACCGCCTCAGCACCATCAAAAACGCCGACAAAATTCTCGTCATCGACAACGGTCAGATTGTTGAGCAAGGCACTCATGCACAGCTCATTAGCCCAAACGGCGTATATTCAGGCATTTACAACAGCCAATTTGCTAATTGATTTCTTATACATCTTTTTTTGGTAAATAACCAATAAAAGTGTAACTTCGTGCCTTGAAATATTAAGGAGTTATGATAACCAATATGCGATACTCTACAAGCTCGAAAGGCACGACCCCTTGTGGGTTGTAATATTCTCATATATAATATTTTAGCAATTCAAAGTCGAACAGAATGCTTGCACTTTGTGCAAGCTTCAACATAATTTACAAAAATGAAAGTATTGAAATTTGGTGGCACTTCGATGGGAAGCGCCAAAAGCATAAACGAAGTCAGAAAAATAATTCTCGCGCACGACAAACCTGTCTGCGCTGTTGTGTCGGCTGTAAGTGGTGTTACCGACATGCTGCTTTCGGCAGCGTCGCTCGCCTGCAAAGGTGACGACTACGAATCGGCCTACAACGCCATAATCAAAAAGCACGACGACATTGTCGCCGAGCTTTTCGGCGACAAAAAAAGCGCTGTCATGTCGAAACTCGAGCCGCTCTTTGCCGACTTGGCAAGCCTGCTCAAAGGCGTCAACCTGTTGCGCGAGCTAAGCTCGCGCAGTCTCGACACCATTTCTGGTTTCGGCGAACGCATCAGTTCGCTCATTCTGAGCCAGTTGATGCCCGAAGCCAAATGGTTCAACAGTCAGCAACTCATCAAAACGCAGAGAATAGGCCAGCGCAACCAGGTCATTGAGCAGCTTACTGCCGACAACATTGCGGCCATACGCCCGCAACTCGCCGAGGTGAACATTTTTCCGGGCTTCATCTCGTCGAACGAACAAGACGAGCCCACTACACTCGGCCGTGGCGGTTCGGACTATACGGCGGCTATAATAGCCGCCGCTCTCGACGCCGAAGTGCTTGAGATTTGGACCGATGTCGACGGCTTCATGTCGGCCGACCCTCGCATCATTAGCCGCGCCTACACGCTCGACCACCTCACATACGCCGAGGCGATGGAGCTTTCGCACTTTGGTGCGAAAGTGATTTATCCGCCAACCATTCTGCCCGTGCTGCGCAAAGACATTCCGATTTATATAAAAAATACGTTCAATCCGACTTTCGAAGGCACTCGCATCGACGGCGACGAGACACGCGAGCCCGACAGCAAGATAAAGGGCATCTCGTCGATACGCAATGTGAGCCTGCTCACATTGCACTGCGTAGGAATGGTCGGCGTTTCCGGACTTTCAATGCGTCTGTTCCGCGCGCTGGCATCGTCGTTCATCAACGTCATTCTCATCTCGCAGGCATCGTCGGAAAACAGCATCAGCATTGTTGTTGAGGCCAAAGACGCCGAGCGCGCTGCCGAGGCCATCAACGAAGAGTTTGCCCGCGAGATATCGGCCGAGCACGTCGGCGACGTGCGCATAGAGGCCGGAATGGCCGTGGTTGCCATTGTCGGCAACCGAATGAAACATAGTTCGGGCGTTTCGGGCATGTTGTTCAACGCATTGGGTGTCAATGGCATAAATGTTTATGCCATTGCACAAGGCGCATCGGAAGTCAATATCTCATTTGTGATAAAAGACGAAGACCTGAAGAAATCGCTCAACGTCATTCACGATGCGTTCTTCCTGAGTCATTATCAGGTACTTCATATCTTCCTTGCCGGCATTGGCACTGTAGGCGGAAAACTGCTTGAGAAACTGCAGGCGCAGGCCGAAAAGCTCAAAAACAGCGACCGTCTTGTGATTCGCATCGCCGGCGTGGCCAACTCAAAGCGCATGATACTCAATCCGCAAGGCATCGACCCGTCGCAGGTGCGCGACTTGCTGGCCAACGGCCAGCAATCGTCGCCGCAAACGTTTGCCGACGCCATCAAAGAGCTCAACCTGGCCAACAGCGTCTTCGTCGACTGCACTGCGAGCAGCGATGTGGCCGCTGTGTACGATACGATGCTCGAGAACAACATCAACGTCGTAACTGCCAATAAGATAGCAAGTTCGTCGGCTTACGAACACTACATAAAGCTTAAACGCACCGCGAAAGACAAAGGCGTGAAATTCCACTACGAGACCAATGTGGGCGCGGCTCTGCCTATCATCTCGCCCATTAACGACCTCATTAAGAGCGGCGACCGCATTCTGAAGCTCGAAGCCGTACTCTCGGGTACGCTCAACTTCATCTGCAACGAACTTTCGGCCGACAAGCCACTCTCGAAAATCATTGCCGAAGCCAAAGAGAAAGGCTACAGCGAACCCGACCCGCGCATCGACCTCAGCGGTACCGATGTGGCGCGCAAGATTCTGATTCTCGCCCGCGAAGCGGGCTATAAACTTGATATTGAGGATATTGACAAGACACCTTTCGTGCCGCAGAAATACCTCGACACCAACAGCGTGGAAGAGTTCATGACGAAAGTAGCCGAGCTCGACGGCGAGTTCGAACGTCGCCGCCAAGAGCTTGAAAACAAGCATCTTGTGCTGCGTTATGTGGCCACTTTCGAAAACGGCAAGGCTCGCATCGGCTTCAAAGAAGTCGATGAGCACGACCCGCTCTATTTTCTCGAAGGCAGCAATAACATTGTCCTCATCAATTCGGACAATTACAAGGCGCACCCGATGCTCATCAAAGGCTACGGTGCCGGTGCCGACGTTACCGCTTCCGGTGTCTTCGCCGACATTATCAAAGTGGCGAATTTGTGATAGAAAGAGTAAAGAGTAAAGAGTAGAGAGTAATGTGTAAAGTAGAGACGCACGGTCGTGCGTCTAACGAGTAAAGGTTGTTATTTTTAAATTGATAATTATTAATTGAAAATGAAATACTTAGTAATACTTGCCGATGGTGCAGCCGATGAGCCGATAGCCGAACTTGGCAACCGGACTGTGCTTCAGGCAGCCAACAAGCCCAACATCGACGCGCTTTGCCGAATGTCGGCAACGGGTATGCTCAAAACAGTGCCCGACTCACTGCATCCGGGCAGCGAAGTGGCCAACATGACCATCATGGGCTACGAAACCGAAAAACTGTATCAGGGACGCGGCGTGCTCGAAGCCGCTGCCATAGGCATCGACTTTGGTCCCGACGACCTTGTGATGCGCTGTAACATTGTTACCGTCAACGACGGCATTCTTGTCAACCACTCTGGCGGCCACATCAGCACTGAAGACGCCGGACAGCTCATCGACGAGCTTAACGCCAAACTCGCCAACGACCGCGTGCGTTTCTACAAAGGCGTGAGCTACCGCCACATACTCATTATCAAAGGCGGCAAAAACGACTTCACCATGACGCCACCGCACGACGTGCCTAGCGCAAAAGTCGATGATGTTATGCCAAAACCCATTGGCAGTCAGAGCGATACATGCGACTTGGTATCCGACCTCATGCGTCGCAGTCAGGCTATTCTCGAACAACATCCGATAAATATTGCACGCCGTAAGGCGGGCAAGCCAATGGCCAATCACATTTGGCCTTGGTCGGCTGGTTTCAAACCGGAAATGCCTACTATTCAGGAGATTTACCCTAAAATAAAATCAGGAGCAGTGATATCGGCAGTCGACCTCATTTTCGGTATCGGACGGCTCGGCGGTTTGCGACCCATACAAGTAGAAGGTGCTACTGGCCTCTACAACACTAATTTTGAAGGCAAAGCACAAGCCGCCATCGACGCGCTTCGCACGTCGGACTATGTGTATCTGCACATGGAAGCGCCCGACGAAGCTGGCCACGAAGGCAATTTCCGCCTCAAAGTGCAAACCATCGAAGATATCGACCGGAAAGTTGTCGGACCGATAATGAAAGAGGTGTCGTCGTGGACCGACGACGTATGCATCGCTTTCCTGCCCGACCACCCCACTCCATGCGCCGTTAAAACGCACACACGCAGCGAGATACCTTTCATACTCTACAAAAAAGGATTACCTGCCGACGACGTCGCGCAGTACGACGAAGTGTCGTGCCAGCAAGGCAGTCTCGGCCACCTCGTACTGACGCAGTTTATGGATTTGATGATGAAATAACTATTTGATATTGAACAATATAAAAGATTTTAATATGAAATTCTACAGCACAAACAACCGCAGTCATGTAGCCGACCTTAAGACAGCCGTTCTGAAAGGTCTGGCGCCCGACAAAGGTCTGTACATGCCCGAAAGCATACCGACAATGCCGGCTTCGTTTTGGGACAATCTGCCCGGAATGTCGATGCCGCAAATAGGCTTCGAAGTGCTTAAGCACTTCTTCTGCCCCGACATACCCGAAGATAAATTCCGCCAGATGGTCGAAGAGGCGTTCAACTTTCCAGTGCCCGTGGTCAAAGTCAGCGACCGCATAAGCGCGCTTGAGCTCTTCCACGGACCGACACTCGCCTTCAAAGATGTAGGCGCGCGTTTCCTGGCCCGCGTCATGTCGTACTTTGCCGACTATGGCGGCAAAGCCATCAACGTGCTTGCAGCAACATCGGGCGACACAGGCAGCGCCGTAGCCAACGGTTTCCTTGGCGTTCCAAATGTCTATGTACATGTGCTTTACCCTAAAGGCAAAGTGAGCAAATTGCAGGAACTGCAATTCACCACTCTCGGTCAGAACATCACCGCCTACGAAGTGTCGGGCGTGTTCGACGACTGCCAACGCATGGTAAAAGAGGCATTTATGGACAAACAGCTCAACGAGCAGAAGATACTCACCTCGGCCAACTCTATCAACCTCGCGCGTTTCCTGCCGCAAAGCGTGTACTATTTCCACGCTCTCGCGCAAATACCGCGCGAGAAGTGGTCGAAAACAGTCATCTCGGTGCCGAGCGGCAACTTCGGCGACATAACCGCCGGCCTCGTGGCATGGAAGATGGGCTTGCCCGTAAAACGCTTTATAGCAGCCATTAACGCAAACCGCGTCTTCGCCGACTACTTGGCATCGGGCACATACAAACCGGCACCGTCGATAGCCACCATAGCCAACGCCATGGACGTTGGCGACCCGAGCAACTTCGCACGCGTGAGCGAACTTTTCGGCGGCTCAGCCGCCGAAATGCGCAAACTCATCAGCAGCCTCAGCTACACCGATGATAAGATTGGCGCTACCATTGCCCAAGTGGAGAAAGAATCGGGCTACACATGCGACCCGCACGGCGCTGTAGGCTACGCCGCCCTGCGCGACAACTTAACCAGCGACGAGTTCGGCGTGTTCCTCGAGACAGCCCATCCGGCCAAATTTATCGACACAGTACAGAAGTACTCTGGCACGATTGTTGATATTCCAGAAAGACTGAAGAGGTTTATGAACGGCACGAAACAAACTATTGAAATCGAAGCCGACTACAACCTGCTTAAAGAACGATTGAAATAAAACGCTATTTTTGCCGTTATTAATTTAGAAACTAATATTATAACAATTAAAAGATAAAGCTATGAAACTGAACTTTAAATTATTGTTAGCACTCACGCTTGCTACACCGATGATGTCGTACGCACAGGACGACAAAACAGCCGACGAATACAAGAACGAAGGCAACGCCTTCGCTCGCGAGAAAAACTATCAGGACGCTCTCGCTTCGTTCCAGAAAGCCATCGAGCTCTGGGGCGACTCAGCCGACGCTGCCACTGTGTACAACGCCGCCGAATGTGCAAAGAAAATCAACCAGTTCGACGAAGCTGTGAACTTATACCAGAAATCGGCCGCACTTGGTTACAAAACCGATTACTCTAAGTATTACATTGCCGACATCTACGGCAAACAGAACAAAAACGAAGAGAAACTCGCTCTGCTCGAGGAGTCGCTTCCCAACTGCCAGGACGCCAAGGTTAAATCGTTCATGGTGAAAGCCATCGTGAAAGACTACCGCGACAAAGCCATGGCTCACTACAACGAAGGCAACAAGATTCTGGGCGAATGCCAGACTGCCAAACCCGAACAATTCGACGAGATTAAGGGACGCGCTAAAGAGGAATTCAAACAAGCTAAACCCCTCATCGACAAGGCTTTGACTTTCGACCCCGAAAACGAGACTCTCAAAAAAATCAACACTCAGCTGAAAGAGCAGCTCAAATAAGACAACAAGTCTGAAACTATACTATCAGTCCCTTGTCCGCATAGCGGACAAGGGACTGTTTTTTACAAAAAAACTCAATTTTCTCTATATCAGCATTTTAAATGCTGATTTTTACACTTTTCCAAGGTTTTTTGAGCCAAAAATTACACTTTTCCAAGGTTTTTATTTCAGACCTGTAAGGTCAAACTTGTAGATTCGTTCATCAGGCTCGGAATGCTCTAAAAAAGCAACCATGTAAATAGGGAAATAAGTAATCTTGCCCTTTGTCAGCACGTTGCCCTGACAGAAAACATATGCCGAAGGAATATCGTACTCGCTGTCGTCCAATACGTTAGCCAATGCATTGTGCCGTTCGTAATCCTTACCCGATTTCACCTCAATAGGCAGAATGTTGTTGTCGTACTCTAAAACGAAATCGAGTTCGCCCTGACGTTTGCTGTTGAAATAATACAACGAATGCTCCACGGCAAAGCCATGAGCAAAGAGCTCTTGTGCCACAAGGTTTTCGTAAACCGCGCCGAAGTTGATGTTCTGATCATTGCTGAGCAGTCGCGTCTGTATATTACCGCCATACATTGCGGCAAGCAGTCCGACATCGCTCAAAAAGAGTTTGAACAGATTGCGTTGTTTGTTGAGCAGCAGCGGCATTCGTGGCTCTTCGACAGTGTACGTCGGAATGGCCACTCCGGCATCTTTCAGCCACATAAAACTGTCTTCGTATTTGCTGAAACGTGCTTTTTGATTTATTTCTTTCAGTATGAAACGTTTGTTTTTGGCGTTCAGCTCCGAAGGTATCAGGTCGTAGATTTCTTCAATAAGCAACTTGCGGTTCGGATCATACTTGGTTATATCCATTTTATAAGTACGAATAATGCCACGCTGTTCATCGAGCACTTTTTTCAGATTATTAGTATCGATGTATTTCTGAACGGCCGCCGGCATTCCGCCAACTATCAGATAAAGCATCACGGCGTCCATCATACGTTGGTGTACGAAATCATCTACAGGCCGATTATTTTCGAAACAATCGCGCAGATTGTCTGTAATGCCACTGCCAATGCCTATCGCCTCAAAAAATTCAGCGAGAGTGAGAGGAAACATTTCCATAACGTCCATATAACCAACTGGCACACTGCGCAAATCCTTCAACTCCACGCCAAGCAACGAACCACTCATAACGTATTTGTAACTGCCCTCGTCGACAAGAAATTTGATAGCAGTAACA
The DNA here is from genome assembly GCA_017960905.1 of Bacteroidales bacterium. GTDB lineage: Bacteria > Bacteroidota > Bacteroidia > Bacteroidales > Marinilabiliaceae > W3P20-009. Next base: position 28,889 of record JAGCYH010000011.1, on the reverse strand, counting down.
ATTTCGCTGCAAGCCTGCACTTCATCGAAAAATATCAGAGTTTTTCCGGGCACCAATGTCTTGTGCAACAAAGCAGAGAGCCGCATCAAAAGGTCTTTAGCGCCTTTTGCCTCACGAAACAAAGCCACAGCTTCGGGCCTTTCAATGAAGTTGATTTCGACGACATTGTCGAAACATTCTTTTGCTACATGCCTGATTGAAAATGTTTTACCTACTTGTCGTGCCCCCGTCACCAGAAGTGCACGTTTATCACCAAGTAGGAAATCACGCAATTTATTATCCGTCTTACGCCGTAACATTATAGTAATTTTTTGATTATTATTTTTGCTTTTTGGTTGCAAATATACTTATATTACTTTAATTCAAGCGTTTTAGTTACAAAAATTACACTTTTCCAAAGAAATTTCGGCCATTTTTTACACTTTTCCAAGGTTTTTTGAGCCAAAAATTACACTTTTCCAAGGTTTTTATTTCAGACCTGTAATAGCTTTCTATAATTCCTTCTTCTAAAAAAAGCTCAAAAAATATCCAAACTAGATAAAAATGCGTATATTTGTAATGCAATACTATTGAATATAGGATTACACTACATAATGAAAAAGCGTCATACGATGCTTTGTCGATTGGCTTCCTGAAATTACCACAAAGATGTGCAAGTCTAAGACAATGCGGATGTTGATGTCACGGGAATGCTTAATATGTTGACCCGGTGTGTACGTGAGGGCTAACCATGCCTTCTACGTGCACATACCGGATATATTAGCAATACGCGGGTATCACTCTGTTCGTCGACTTGCAAGGCTGTGGTAGGCCTCAGGAAGCAGATGAGCAGAAGATGGATACCCGCGTTTTTTTGTTTTGTGGTTTAAAGCAAATGATTTAAAATGCCTAAACTAGGGTATCATAGGGCTCTATTAATTAATAATATATTATGAACGAAGAACTAAGAAAAGTTACCTTTGATCTAAACGAACAAAACCTTTTTATTGGGGATATTAGTTTAGATTTTAAAGACAAAGATGGTATCTTAAAAAGGCGTCATGGTTTATTCTATCGTTTTGGCGATAAGATTGTTTATGATTCAGAACAAGAAAAAAGTTTTCAAAAGACTGTGGCAATTGTGGAGGAAATAGCAACTGGCAAAATTTATGAAGTTGCCCCAGAGCGTGTCAAGTTTGTTAAAAAATGAGATTAATAAACAAATCTGTTTAACAATACCCTACAATGACGAAGAGTATTTTCGTCATTGTAGGGATTCCACAAAAATATGTATTAAGTTATAAAAGTGTGTCTATGAAAAAACTATTATTCTTTATAATCACATTGTGTTATGCATTAGATGTGTCAGCGCAAACAATAACTGGCTCTGGCTCAGGGTTTGCCATAGGTAATGGCTATGTGGTTACTAATTATCATGTTGTCGAAGAATCAAACTATTTCAAGATATATGGTATTATGGGCGACATAAACACAGGTTATGAGGCCCAAGTGATTACATACGATAAGAATAACGATTTGGCCATTCTGAAAATTACCGATCGAAGTTTTAAAGGATATGGTGTAGTGCCATATTCTATAAAGATGTCGACACAAGCAAAAGCTTCAGATGTTTTTGCACTTGGATATCCATTTGTTACAACTATGGGAGTAGAGGCGAAATATAACAAAGGCATTATAAGCTCGCTTACTGGTTTTCAGGGCGATGTGTCTAATTATCAAGTAGATGTACCATTACAACCTGGCAATAGTGGTGGACCTCTTTTCAATTCCAAGGGCGAATTAGTAGGAATTGTAGTGGCACGCCATAAAGGCGCCGATAATGTTGGCTATGCTGTAAAATCATCATGTCTTAAGACTTTGGCAGAATCAAAAAACATCTCACTGCCTTCAAATAATACTTTGTCATCGTTGTCTCGTACACAACAAGTAAGTAAAATAGAGCAGTTTACATATTTAATATTGTGTGGGACAAGCGGTAGCGAATATAATTCAAATAGTAGTAGTTACAGCTCTGGAAGTAGTACTTCCGGCACTAGCTCTAGTAGTTATTCGTCTGGTCCCCAAACCTATACTGTCAATGGTGTATCTTTTAAAATGGTAAGAGTAGAAGGCGGTACATTCCGTATGGGCTCAAATGATTCGGATGCACATGATGATGAAAAACCTGTTCATAGTGTAACGCTTAGTTCGTATAGTATAGGTCAGACTGAGGTAACGCAAGAACTGTGGCAAGCAGTGATGGGCTACAATCCGAGCTACTTTAGCAAAGGTGGAAAATATCCAGTTGAAAATGTTTCATGGTATGACATACAAGAATTTATACGTCGTCTTAACAGTCTGACCGGCAAGAACTTTCGTCTACCGACCGAGGCAGAATGGGAGTTTGCAGCCCGAGGTGGGAACAAGAGCAGAGGGTATAAATATGCTGGTAGCAACAATGCAGATTTTGTTGCTTGGTATTCTGTAAATTCGACTCATCAAGTAGCACAAAAATCGTCCAATGAACTTGGTCTCTACGATATGAGTGGTAATGTATGGGAGTTATGTAGTGATAGGTATGGTAGTTATAATAGCTACTCACAGACAAATCCAAGGGGAGCTATATCGGGTTCTTACCTTGTAAAACGTGGCGGTAGCACAGGGTATCTTGCATCTGGTTGCACGTCGACGATTCGTGGACGTGCAGGTTTTGACAAGACCGGAATGAGTTGGGACGTTGGCTTCCGCCTTGCCCTTTAGACGTAATGGGCTGATTATTTATGATATCGACCACAGAAATCGCAATTTGTTGCGATTTCTGTGGTTTTTCATAAATATAATACATATCTTTGGAACCGAAATCGCAATATATTGGTAAAATGACATTAAAAGAGATAGGAAACACCATAAAAGATGATTTCGGCATATTGCTAAAAACCGCACTTTACGACACAATTGGCGCAGTAACTGTAAAACCTATCTGAAAATCTCTATATCGGCGTATTTCGCTCACCTTTTAAACTGCTCTATAAATACGCGCAAAACTGTTATTCCGTCAACGGACCTATTGGCTTCAGGCCGGGCGTGTCTTGGTTGGTTCGTGAGGTAGGTCTTGTGCGAACGCAAACGGGGCGTATTGTCAGGCCGTAGCGGCGGTGTTCGTCGGTAAGGCCACAATTTTCGCTGTTAGAGAAAATGCACCAGACGTAGTCGGGTTGCGACGTGCCAATGGAACTCAGCCAATATCGTCCGTATTTGCCTATGCCATCGTCGATTGGGCCGAGATGGCCGGCAGCGGGCAGAAGCAGGTAGTTGCCGTTGGAACCTGTGAAACGGCACACGTCGAAGTCGTTGAGGCGGATGATGTCGCATTTGCAATGCTGCAGCAGTTCAGTGGCATCGTTGTAAGTGGGCATGCGCCATTCGTCGCCCCAGAGGGCGACGGCGGCGTCGTCGGCGGGCTCGAGTGCTTTAAGTTTGTCGGTGAAGCCTTTGTTGCCGTACTGCTTTCTATCACAGTATTTTGTAATGCTGTTGTGGGTGCCGTTGCAGTATTTGTAGTTTTCCCAGTTGTAACAGGTCCAATCCTTCTTTGGGGCGGTTTCGCCCCAAGCGAAGTATTTGCCATAGTCCATCGGCGCCTTTGCGCCGATGTTACACGTGGCCCAGAGAGTGCCGCTCGGCAGCCCCAAATCGACGTAAGCATGGCCGCCCGCCTCGCCCGAGGCGGGCTGGCGTGCGTTGAGTTTGTCTTGTAAATTGTTGAGTTCATGCTCTTTCTGGCGTTTGTACTCGCCAAAACCTGCGAAACCGCAATACGGGCAGACTTCCTTGTCGCCAAATACCGTCTCGCCACATTCGGGACAACCTAAATAATACATATTATGCTGATTTATAGTGTTTTACAAAAGCAATTTCTGTTATTTTTAATAATAATTCTACAAATATAGGCATTATTCTGATTGAATACAAAACAAAAAAAGGCGAAAAAGGATTTGCACTTATATGCTTTCAGATTATATTTGTATTTCAAACAAATAACTCTCAGAAATGCTACTCTTTTTTGGCGGATTATTCACATTTATACTACTTCTCCACTTCGACTGCATAAAAGAGAAAGGTGTGCCGAGCCGTGTCTATACGCCATTTGCACTTACATTTATGGCATTTAGCATTTCTTTTGCATATTCGGTGTGTACGGCAGCCTGCATTTTGGCTGTTGCCAGCTGCGCCGTGATTTTCCAAAGCATTCAAAAAACGAAGCGTTTTGATATAAACTGCATCATAACAACCATTGCGTTGATATCCACTATATATCACATTATCAGCTACATATCGTCGTTTTCCGACGTGGAATACGACAGCTGGTGGTTCCGAACTTTGCTGATATCTACCTTCATTCAATATATGTTTATGTTCGAGGATGAGCTTGCAAAGTCAGGAATGTTGGGAACGAGCATGTATTTTGTGATTTTCTATGCTATACTTTCGCCGATGTTATTGGGCAAAGATTTAAGAGACATCTGCCGGGCGCAAAAATACGCCGACGGCAAAATAATTTTCTGCGCAAAAGTTACTGATACTGAGTACGATCGCGACAAGAAAGAATACCTTGTGACCACCGACTACCAAATGACTGATACTTCGTATTTCACGTTCGTAGCCGACTTAGCCGATGGGGCGCAGATTTCGAAAGGCAAAACGATAATTCTGGAACGCGCATACAACAACCCGAAGATTTACTCCGACGTCAACTTTGCCCCGTTGGCAGGTGAACTCAAAGAATACGAACAGCCGGTAGTGGAAAAAGGCGGGAAACAACAAAAACTGATTTGGTATATCGATACAGACTTTTTCAGCCATAACATGAGGTTCGTTTGCCATCATTGCGGTTTACATGTAGTGTATAAAGCTGCAAATAAGGGTGTTACCGACGATGGCAAACTGCGCTACGATGTAACAGGAACACACGAAAAGCCAATGACGTTTCATTACAAGCCATCAACCACAAATGCCAGCTATTCGCCTGACACACTGTTGTTTATGTGCAATGTCGATTCTCGTTTTCCACGCAATCCAACTTGTCTTGAAAGCAAGGTTCAATTTCGGCAGAATTTTGCAAAAATAACCGATTATGGATTCTATTTCCGTGATGGATTGTTCTCCCGACAGGAAATAGAAAAAAGATTTCCACAGATAAAGGAATACACTTCGGTGCTGAAACCTTAAAACAGCTTTTTCTCCATTCTTATGCAGTCGAACGTATAGCCATGGATAACGGTCTCATCAGCAACAGAATAGCCGAGTTTTTGGTAAAAGCCGATGGCTACGTCGCGACTCTCGACAACAGCTTGTGTGAAGCCGAGCTGGCAAAGCCAGCTCTCGGCTTCGGCAACTACACGCCGCCCCAAACCCTGTGAGCGGTATTCGGGCAGAACCACTACCCTGCCAATCATCGCCGCGCTGTCGGTGAGCGGATAGAGACGGCATGTGGCAACGGGAAAGTCATTGTCCGTCAGGACAATGTAGCGCGTGTCGGGCGTGTCGTGCTCGTCGAACTCGCGGCGCAACGTAATGTTGTGCTGCCGCGCCATGCCTTGTATGCGCACGTAGTACGCACCGGCCCGCTGCCACGTCTCTGTCGCTCTTATTACTTGAATGTTCATTTTTTTATTATGAATTATGAATTAATTACGAATTATGAATTATGAAACGAAGTTCGGCGTAGCCAATTACGAAATCTATATACAATGTTAGACGCACGGCCGTGCGTCTCTACACATTACTCTTTACTCATTACTCTTTACTCTCTTTCTCAAAAAGCTTATACACAATCACATTGCCTGGTTCGTGTAGTTCGATGGTGAACGAGTCGGTAAGTGCCTCATTGAGCGACACTTCCCACCAAATCATAGGTTGCCGGTTGACGAACGGATAGCGCAGATCGTGCAACGTGATATGCGGCACGGGCGGCAGTGCGAAAACCGAAATCTGCTGTCCGGGAAACGACGAGAATGTGGCGGTGTTGTAAATAGGCTCGAAAACGCCATAGTCCGACACCATCGTAACGCGGCGAAACCAGTTGCGATAGACGGTCAGCAGCGAGATGTTGCCGAGCGTATGGTCTTCGCGGCGGCCTGTGGCGCCCAAAATGACCACTTCACTGACGTTTTGCGCTTGCGCGAAACGCATGCACTTCGTCAGGTCGTTGTCGTCCTGCTCGGCGATGTGCATCAGGCGGTCGGCAAAGCGTGCGCGAAGCGCATCGCTTATGCTGTCGCAGTCGCCCACTATGTAGTCGGGTTCGCGGCCGTAGCGGAGCAGGCTGTCTGTTGCGCCATCGCAACAGACAATCATTTCGGCTTGGTCGATAACAGACTGTGCATGAGCCTTTTGCGGAAACTCACCATTTGCTATTACCACACACTTTTTCTGTTCCATGTTTTTTCCAATAAAAATAACCCCAGAGAGCTATCGCAGTGTAAACGGCGAAAAGCAGCATTGTGGGATACAGACCGCGAATATAGTAAAGAATTATCGACGCGGCATCGACGACAATCCAAATTATCCAATGTTCGATGATGCGTTGCGCGGTCATCACCGCGCCAACGATGCTGAGCGACGTTGTGAAAGCGTCGAAAGCGGGATTGGGCGAGTCGGTGAGGTCGCGGAGCAAAATGTAGATGATGCAGAATGCAGCCACCGTCGCCGCGCTCATGAGCGCGAGCGAACGGCGGCTGAAATGCTGATATTCAATGCCTTGCGGTTTGCCGTCGCCAGCAAGGTTGCGCTGCCATTTGTAGAGGCCATAGAAACTGATTACGAAATTGTAGATGTAGAAAGCCATGTCGGCATAGAGTTTCGCCCACGCGTAAACAAACACGTAAGTAGCTGCGTTGATGATACTTACGAACCACATAATGGCACTCTGCCTAAACTCGTACCACAGGTATATGAAACCTGTAATGACGCCGAACCATTCGATGACTGACCACATAATCTTTTATTTTCCTATGCGTAATTTAATGTTAATCATAAAGTTAGTAGTAGCCTGCACAGCCAGTCCGTCGTACACGGTGCGGTTGTCGACAGTCGATTCGCCCTCGACAACGCACGACGATACCCAGCCCGAAGTCTCATACTTCTCGTTGAAAAGGTTGTTGATGCGAAGACCAACGACAATATCGTCAACTGCCTTAGTATTAAACGTATAGCTCAGTGTGGCGTTGCTTACGAAATAGCTGTCGATAGAGCGGCTGCGGCAGGCTGTATTGTCGAGATACTGGCGGCTAACGTAGACCGAATTGAGGCCGGCGTCGAAGCCGCCGGCGTGAACGCTGAAGGTGTTGTTGGCCGTAACCGACGGCGAGAAAGCGATGTCGGTCTTGTCGTATTTCACCTCAATCGGAGCAATGTCGTCCCAGTTGGCATCGTAGGCAGCCACCGACTCAACGAAGTTGCGTATCTTATTCTGGCTCAATGTGATATTGGCTTGCCAACGGAGCCAGTCGGCAATCTGAACGTTGCCGCTGAGCTCGACGCCCATGCGGTACGAGTCTTTGATGTTGGTGGTAAGCGCCTCGCCTATTTCGCTCAAGCGGCCAGTCTGTATGAGCTGGTTATCGTAGTCCATATAATAGAGCGAAACGGCTGTATTCCAACGTTTTCCGGCAACAGAATAGCCCACTTCATAGTCGTAGAGTGTTTCGTAAGTCGGATGCTCAACGGCCGACTCGTCGGTGTAGTTGTTGCGGCCCGGCTCGCGGTGTCCGATGGCAAACGAAGCGTAAGCCTGCTGCCCGCCGTTGCGATAGTTGAAGCCGAATTTCGGATTGAAAAATCCGAAATCGGTATCGACGTCGAGTTGCGGCACTTTGTCCGAAGTGCCGTCGATGGTATAGTGAATGCCACGATATTGCAAATCGGCATAAATACTTGTATGTGAGCTTGTTGCAAATGTTGTTTTCAGATATGCGTTATAGTCGAGTTTCTCGCCTTTATTGCGGTAATACTCATGCGTGGGCGACAGATTGAAGTAGTTGCGCGCCCAAATGACACGTCCGAAGTGGTCGCCCTCGTAGTTGTTGGCACCCAGACCGAAAATGGCATCGATGAAGTCTTTTTTGTAGTCGGCTTTGAAGACGAAACCATAGAAATCGTTGCGCATCCATTTGCGGCGCACCAAATCGGTGCGCTTAACAGTCTGACCGTCAGTGCCGTTGAACGGTTCGAGGCCGAATTTTGCAAGTTTCGCACCGGCCTTGTAATCCTCGTAATAGCCTTTGCCGTGAGTATAGTGAAGCGTGAGCGAAGTGCCCAAGTAGGCGTTGAACGAGTGTACCATACTCAGGTGGTAATGCTGCTGCCAATAGTTGTCGGTCTGGTCGTAGTACTTTGTTACGCCATTCTCTTCGTATTCACCGCACGAGTTATACGTGCGGTTACCGGCTTTGATGTAGTCCGACGGAACGTAGTTCCAGGCTTGGTTAGTCGTTTCGGCGCTGCCGAAAGTGGTGAATTTGAGCTGAGTAGCGTCGCGGTACATTGTGAGCGAACCGTAGTACGACGACACGTCGGCCTTGGCGCGGTCGATGTAGCCGTTGCTGCGCATCTTCGAGTAGCGCGCATCGGCCACGAAGAGGTTGTTCATCAGGCCCGTAGAGCCTTTGACGGTAGTCTTCGACGTACCGAACGAGCCAGCCGTCTCGCTTGCCTCGAAAAATGGCGTCATAGAGGCGCGCTCAGTCATCATGGATATGCTGGCACCGAAGGCGCCAGCGCCGTTGGTCGACGAGCCCACGCCGCGCTGCACCTGCACCTCGCCTGTCGATGAGGCGAAGTCGGGCATATTGACCCAGAATGTCGTCTGCGACTCGGAGTCGTTGAGCGGCACACCATTGACAGTGACGTTGATACGGCTGTCGCCCGTTCCGCGAATGCGGAACGACGTGTAGCCAATGCCTGTTCCCGCGTCGGAAGTAACGATCACCGACGGCGTCTGTGAAATGAGATAAGGCACGTCTTGTCCGAAGTTGTTGGTTTGCAGTTCTTTGCCTGTCACGTTGCTTTTCGCCATAGGCGAGCCTTCGGCCACCTGCGCCGCACGGACAACAAATTCATCGAGATTGCGGCTGACTATCGTATCTTGCTGAGCCTCAGCCGTTAATGCTGGCACCGAAAGTGCCACGAGAAAAACCCTTTTTTTCATTTTATATAAATTAAATATGAATAAAAAGAGGCACAATGAGAATGTACTGGTAAGAATCCCTACGCCAGAATTACCTGAACAGGTTCCATGGGTATAATCTCAGCCTTGTCTGCGCAAAGCACCCCTTATTTTGGCCGCAAAATTAGCGCTTTTTGCCTCACGCCGTCAGACCCGACGATGCGATTTATATTTCTTTAACAGAGATTTTAAATCGGCTTTGCGTCCAGGAAGCGGCCTTCACTGAAAGACATTGTATAAAACACATATTTTCAGTATTTTACAAATGACAATCCGCTACCGATGCTCTGCAGAGCATCGGCAGCGGAAAAAATAATATCCATTCTTTTTCTTAAATTCAATAATATTTGCTAAACTTGCATACACAAAATAGATAGTTTATGAGTTTCAAAGTATCTCTTACTATAAAAGACGTAGTAAAACGAAGCAAATACGAAGCGCAGCGATTGGGCAACGAATACATTGAGCCTGAGCATTTTATGTTGGGTTTATTGTCGTCCGACAACAACAGCAAGGCCAAATATCTGCTTGATGTGCTCAACGTCGATTTGTACGACTTGCGTAAATACCTTGAGCAATCGATAATGGGCGAACACGTCGACCACCCAGTGCCTATCGGCGAATTGGAGATGAGCGCCGAAGCCGAACACGCCATTTCGCGTGTTAAGGTCGAGGCAGAGTCGCTCGGAAGCGACTCTATCGACACTGTTCACTTGCTGCTGGCTCTCATGCACGAGAACGACACCTATATCGACGCCTATTTTTCGGAACACGGCATAACCTACAATATGGCATACAACATTGCGGCCGACGGTGCGCAAGAGACGCGCAACTCGTTCGACACCGACGACGATGACGAAGACGATGGACCATTTTCGCAAGGACCCAAAAAGCCTGACAATCAGCGCAAAGCTGGCAACTCGCCGACTGACACGCCAGTGCTCGACAACTTCGGCATCGACATGACCAAGGCGGCACAGGAAGGCAACCTCGACCCTGTTGTAGGCCGCGAGAAAGAGATAGAGCGACTGGCGCAGATACTGAGCCGCCGCAAGAAAAACAACCCGATACTTATTGGCGAGCCGGGCGTAGGTAAATCGGCCATCGTCGAAGGTCTGGCCATTCGCATTCACGAGCGCAAAGTGTCGCGGGTGCTGTTCAACAAACGTGTGGTAACGCTCGACCTGGCTTCGATTGTCGCCGGTACGAAGTACCGCGGACAATTCGAAGAACGCCTCAAATCGATACTCAGCGAACTGAGCAACAACAAAGACATCATACTCTTCATCGATGAGATACACACCATAGTAGGCGCTGGCGGCGCAAGCGGCAGCCTCGACGCGGCCAACATGCTCAAGCCTGCGCTTGCGCGCGGCGAAATACAATGCATTGGCGCCACTACGCTCGACGAATACCGCCAGTACATCGAGAAAGACGGCGCTCTGGAGCGTCGCTTCCAGAAAGTGATGGTGGAACCTACATCGGTAGAAGATACTATATTGATTCTCAATAACATAAAAGACAAATACGAGAGTCATCATAACGTTACTTACACCGACGAGGCCATAAAAGCGTGTGTGATGCTCACCGAGCGTTACATCAACGACCGCCACTTGCCCGACAAGGCCATCGACGCGCTCGACGAAGCAGGCTCGCGCGTGCATATATCGAACATATCTGTGCCGCCCGAAATTGGCATGCTCGAAGAGGAGATAGAACGCCTCAGAGAGACGAAAGTAACAGCCGTTGTGGCGCAGAACTTTGAGCTGGCTGCAAGTTTCCGCGACCAGGAAAAACAGCTTCTCGCAAGGCTCGAAATGGCCAAACGCACGTGGCTCGACAATATGAAACAGCATCGCGAAACGGTTGACGAAGAGAAAGTTGCCGAAGTGGTGGCTATGATGACCGGCGTACCGACACAACGCATTGCGCAGGCCGAAGGCCAGCGCCTGCTCAATATGAGCAAAGACCTGAAAGGTTCTGTAGTGGGACAAGACGAGGCCATAAGCAAAGTGGTGAAGGCCATACAGCGCAACCGCGCTGGTCTGAAAGACCCGAACCGCCCCATAGGCTCGTTCATCTTCCTGGGTCCTACGGGCGTCGGCAAGACGCACTTGGCCCAAGTGCTCGCCGAATACCTCTTCGACTCTACCGACGCGCTCATACGCATCGACATGAGCGAATACATGGAAAAATTCGCCGTTACGCGCCTTATAGGCGCGCCGCCGGGATATGTGGGCTACGAAGAAGGCGGCCAGCTGACCGAAAAAGTGCGCCGACATCCCTACTCCGTCGTGCTGCTCGACGAAATTGAGAAAGCACACCCCGACGTGTTCAACCTGCTGCTGCAAGTGCTCGACGAAGGACGCCTCACCGACAGCCTCGGGCGCAAAGTGGATTTCAAAAACACCATTATTATAATGACGTCGAACATCGGTTCGCGCGAGCTGAAAGACTTCGGCCGTGGCGTGGGTTTCGCTCAGGAAAACCGCGAGTCGGACGAGAGCCATGCATCGTCGATACTGCAAAAAGCCTTGAAAAAGGCTTTTGCACCCGAATTCATCAACCGCATCGACGACATAATCATCTTCTCGGAGCTGAAACACGATGATATACTGAAGATTATCGACATCGAGCTGCGCGGGTTGTACACCCGCGTAGAGTCGCTCGGATATTCGCTCGTGATAACCGACGAGGCCAAGAACTACATAGCCGACAAGAGCTACGACGCACAATACGGCGCACGACCGCTCAAGCGCGCCATTCAGAAATACATCGAAGACGAGCTGGCCGAAATGATTATCGAAGCGCAAGTGACGAAAAGCAGCAAGATAATAATCGGTTACGACAAGGATAACGATAAGATTGTTTCGAAAATAGAAAATTAATAACACTATAAAATTCTTTAAATCAGTAGATTATGCTACAAGAAAAAGACAAAGAACTATTGAGCAAAAAGGGAATTTCGGTCGAACAAGTCGAAAAGCAATTGGCTCAGTTCAAAAGCGGTTTTCCGTTTGCCGACGTACAGCGTGCGGCAACTATTGGCGACGGCATTGCACGCATTGCCGATGCCGACAATCAGAAATACGTTGGCGTTTACAACGATGCGCTCGCCAAAGGCAAGCGCGTGGTGAAGTTCATTCCGGCTTCGGGCGCTGCCACACGTATGTTCAAGGCTATGTTTGAATTTAAAAACGCATCGCCTGAGAAAAAAGCCGAGATGGCGAAGCAAAAGCCTTATAATGAGTTCATTGCACGGTTAGACGATTTCGCATTCTCACCCGATTTGAAAAAATTCAAAGCGAATCAGACATCGGATTACATATCGCTCATGCTTGACGAAAACGGACTCGGCTACGGCCAGAAACCCAAAGGCGTGCTCAAGTTCCACAGCTACGGCGCCACAGCGCGCACTGCAGCCGAAGAGCACATAATGGAAGGATTCAGCTACGCAAAATCGAACGGCGAAGTCAACCTGCACTTCACAGTGAGCCCAAGCCATCTGGAACTCTTCAAGGCGGCCATAGTGCCCACCAAAGAGGCCATTGAGAAAAATGGCTGCAAAGTCAACATCTCCTACTCGTTCCAAAAACCATCGACCGACACACTGGCGGCCACGATGGACAACGAACCTTTCCGCAACGATGCGGGCGAACTTGTCTTCCGTCCGGGCGGTCATGGCGCTCTGATAGAGAATCTTAACGACCTCGACGCCGACATCGTTTTCATAAAGAACATCGACAATGTGGCGCAGGAGCATCTGCTTGCTACAACGGCTCTCTACAAGAAAATAATAGCCGGATATGCTCTCGAGCGCAAGAACAAAGTCGACGAGCTTCTCCGCCGCTTAGACAATGGCGATGCATCGGCCATAGCCGATGCTATCGCATTCATGGACAGCGAGTTGAAGACCATCTACCCTGCCGGCTTCGCATCGCTTAGCGATGCGAAAAAGATAGAATTCATACGCCAGACACTCGACCGCCCGCTGCGAGTATGCGGTATGGTGAAGAACGAAGGCGAGCCTGGCGGCGGCCCGTTCTGGGTGAAAGGCACCGACGGACAGGTAACGCTACAAGTAGTCGAAAGCGCACAGATAGACCCTAACGACAGCCAGAAAATGGGCATCATGAAACAGAGCACACACTTCAACCCTGTCGACCTCTTCTGCTGCCTCAAAGACCGCAACGGCAAGAAATATGACCTGGCAAAATTTGTTGACCAGAATGCCGGTTTCATATCGTATAAGAGTCTCAACGGCAAAGACTTAAAAGCTATGGAGCTGCCCGGACTCTGGAACGGTGCCATGGCCAAATGGCTGACATTCTTCGTCGAAGTGCCCATCGACACATTCAACCCCGTGAAGACTGTGATGGACCTTCTGCGCCCGCAGCACCAGCCGAAATAAACTCAAAATGCCAATGGTAAAAAACTATGTTTTTTACCATTGGCATAATTATATTCAACATGGATAATTCAAGCGAGATAGTACTCTACCAAGCCGATGACGCTGTGAAACTCGAGGTTCGTCTCGAAGACGAAACCGTATGGCTTAACAGAAATCAGATGGCAACATTGTTCGGACGCGATGTCAAAACAATTGGCAAGCATATTGCTAACGCACTTGCTGAAGAATTGGCAGAAATTCCAACTGTCGCAAATTTTGCGACAGTTCAAATTGAAGGCGGAAGAGAGGTAAGGCGTAATGTTGAATATTACAATCTTGATATGATATTGTCAGTTGGCTATCGCGTAAAGTCGCAGCAAGGTGTGTTATTCCGCCAATGGGCTAACCGCGTACTGAAAGATTATCTACTGAAGGGATATGCTATAAATCAGCGACTTACAAAAATTGAAAACCAGTTGGAGAGTCAGCAAAACCTGCTTGCACAACACTCTGAGAAAATCGATTTCTTTGTGCGCACCGCTCTGCCACCCGTTGAGGGGATTTTCTACGACGGCAATATGCTTGAGCCGTTCGGGTTTGTCAACGGATTGATTCGTTCCGCAAAACGGCGCATTGTGCTGATTGACAATTATGTTGACGATACGGTTCTGCTTCGACTGGCCGAACGTAGCAACGGAGTGAAGGCACAAATATACACGCAGCAGACATCGCCGTCGTTCCGTGTTGCACTGCAACAGCACAACCGTCAATACGAACCTATTGAACTGACCATTTTCACAAAATCGCACGACCGTTTTCTGATAATCGACGACGATGTTTACCACATTGGCGCATCTATCAAGGATTTGGGCAAGCGGTGGTTCGCCTTTTGCAAGATGCAACTGCCAGCAAGCGAAATTATCGAGAAACTTATTTAGAAAAGACTGTTTTAACCCTATACCAAACGAGGCTGCCCTTTTGGGCAGCCTCGTTTGGTATATAAACATAACGTTTACAGATTTGCCAGATAATTGTCGTACACGCCTTTGATGCCTTCGTCGAGGTGGATTTTGTAAGTCCAGCCGAGGCGCGCGAGGCGGCTGACATTCATCAGCTTACGAGGTGTGCCGTCGGGCTTCGAGGCGTCCCAGTGAATATCGCCGGCAAAGCCGACGATACGTTTTACCTTATGGGCTATATCGCTGATAGTCAACTCAGTACCCGAACCGATATTGATATGCGTATTGCGCACTTCCTTCATATCACGTTCGCCCACAATATCCTTAAAATCAACTTTTTCCATCAAGAAAACGCAGGCATCGGCCATATCGTCGGAGTGAAGGAACTCGCGCAGCGGCGTGCCTGTGCCCCAAAGGTTCAGAACGACTTTGTCGTTCTGCTTTGTCAGCCCGTATTTGGCAAGAATAGCCAAGATATCGGCTTCCGAAGCGCTTCCGTCGACACCTTCGACGGGGCGCGCACTGAGGTCGCGCCGTATGTCGTCCATTCTGCCCTCTTCAAGTGCTTTACCCAAGTGCATTTTGCGTATCATAGCCGGCAGTACGTGACTTTTCTCGAGGTCGTAGTTGTCGTTGGGTCCGTAAAGGTTTGTGGGCATCACGGCGATGTAGTTTGTGCCGAACTGCAGGTTCATCGACTCGCACATGCGAATGCCGGCAATCTTAGCCAAGGCGTACGGCTCGTTGGTGTATTCGAGCTCATCGGTAAGCAGACATTCCTCTACCATCGGTTGCGGGGCCATTTTTGGGTAAATACACGACGAGCCGAGAAACATGAATTTCTTCACGTTGTATTTGTGCGCCGCACTGATTACATTGCACTGAATCTGCATGTTAATCATGATAAAATCGGACCGATAAAGGCTGTTGGCCATTATGCCGCCGACTTTCGCGGCGGCAAGAAATACGTATTCGGGTTTTTCGCTTGCGAAAAACTCATCTACAGCACGCTGGTCGGTAAGGTCGAGCTCTTTGTGCGAGCGGCCTATGATGTTCGTATAGCCTTTTTGTTTCAAATTGCGCACAATTGCCGAGCCCACAAGCCCGTTGTGTCCGGCAACGTATATTTTGCTGTCCTTCTGCATTTATTCAAAATAGTTAAGTGTCTGATAACCACCTTGTTTGAGGTATTTTTCCTTCTCCATAAGTTTGATGTCGCTGTGCATCATGTCGTCGATGAGGCCATTGAGGTCGTACTCAGGTTTCCATCCGAGTTTTGTCATTGCTTTTTCTGGATTACCGATGAGCAAATCGACTTCAGTGGGGCGGAAATAACGCGGATCGACTTCCACAACTGTCGTTCCCACAGGCAGTTGGTATTTTTCATTGTTGCATTTTGCAACAATGCCTTTCTCATTGACGCCCTCGCCTTTGAAATCGAGTTCGATGCCGGCATAAGCGAACGCACGACGTACAAACTCACGTACTTCAGTTGTAACACCGGTAGCAATAACGAAATCCTCGGGTTTCTCCTGCTGCAGAATGAGGTGCATGGCCTTCACGTAGTCTTTGGCGTGTCCCCAGTCGCGTTTCGACGACAGATTGCCCAGATAGAGTTTGTCCTGTAAATGCAGCACGATACGCGCCACAGCGCGTGTTATTTTGCGCGTAACGAACGTCTCGCCTCTTATGGGCGACTCGTGGTTGAACAGAATGCCGTTGCAGGCGAATATCTTATATGCTTCACGGTAGTTGACCGTAATCCAGTAAGCGTAGAGTTTAGCCACAGCGTATGGCGAGCGCGGATAGAACGGAGTGCGCTCTGACTGAGGCACTTCCTGCACGAGACCATAGAGTTCGCTGGTCGAAGCCTGATAGAAACGAGTTTTCTCGTTCAGACCGAGCAGACGTATGGCCTCCAAAAGGCGCAATGTGCCAATGCCGTCGGCATTGGCAGTGTATTCAGGTGAGTCGAAGCTGACAGCCACGTGGCTCATTGCCGCAAGATTGTATATCTCATCGGGCTGAATCTCCTGCACGAGCCTAATAAGGTTCGTCGAATCGGTCAGGTCGCCATAATGCAGGTAGAAATTACGGTTGGCGGTGTGCGGGTCCTGATAAAGATGGTCGATACGGTCGGTATTGAACAGCGAAGAACGGCGTTTCAAACCATGTACCGTATACCCTTTTTTCAACAGATATTCAGCCAAATACGCACCGTCTTGGCCCGTAATACCTGTAATAAATGCTACTTTTGACATATCAGATTTATTTGTTTTTTTTGTTCAAAAAATTTCAGACTTCAAAGTAATTGATAATTAAAAACAAAAACAACAATTGAGGCGAATTTATTTCAATATTATGTTATCGAGCAACTCACAACCCCAAAATGCGGTGTCGTTGATGCGGGTCGAGCTGCTGGCGGCGAAATTTGAAATCTGACGGCAATTTGCGAATGCAAATTGCTCTATTTCAGTTGTTTCTGACGGTACAGCCACCGATATCAGACCGCTGTCGGCGAAGGCCGCAGCGCCTATTTTTGTCAGTTTCTGCGGCAAGTCGATATAGTTAAGTTTCTCGCAACCAGCAAACGCCTCGCAACCTATTTCTGTTATCTCGTCGGGCAAATCTACGTCGGCAAGGGCTGTGCAATCGCTGAAAACGCCTTCGGGAAGCTTGGCAACTGTGTCATCGGGCAGTTGTATACTGCTCAGCGACAGACAATTGGCGAATGCATATTCGCCAATTGACGTCAGATTTTGCGGCATCGTTATTTCGGCAAGCGACGCGCAGCCGTCGAAAGCATGCGAGCCGATAATCTCAACTGTATCAGGCAAAACAACGCACATGAGATTCCGACATTGATAAAAAACATAGTCGGGCAACGTGATTATTTGCGCTTCGCAAACGATGCGTTCTATATTGGCGCAATGCGCGAATGCCGACGGCATTATACTCTCAACACCTTGTGGTATAACTATTTCAGATTGATTATTTGAAGGATTACAATAAATAACATTCCGCCTTCCAGCGGAATAAATAACACCGTCGGCGCACTCGAACCGTCCGCCTTCGGTGATGGAAATCTGCGACAGTTGCGAGCAGTGGCGCCACACACTCTCGCCTATCGCCTCCACCGATGCCGGAATCTCTATCGAGGTCAAGTCGCGGCACTCGGCAAAGGCGCCGTCGGCTATGTCGGTTACGCCGTCGGGCACGGCGAAATGTCCGACAGCTTTTGCTGGTGGGCAATAGACAAGCGACTGTAAATCAGCAGAATACAATATACCATCAATCGTTTTATAATGGTTGTTGCCGTTGGCAACAACCTCTTCCATCGACACGCAACCATCGAACAATGAGGCATTTACATATTCGAACGAAGGCGGAATAACTACTTTTTTCAGATTCAGGCAATTGAGAAAAAGCTCTTCACCATAGTCTTCTATCGAATCAGGCATCGTGATTTCGACAAGAACGGTACAATTTGCAAACGCCTGACGGCCAATATATTCAATGTTATTACCGAAACTAATACTTCCGATGTTTTTGCACTTTTCAAAAGCCGAATCACCAATATTCGTAACCGTGTCGGGAAGTTCAATTTTAGTCAGACTGCAGCAGTTGTAGAACGCGCCATTGGCAATGATTCTGAGGCCTTTAGGCAAAACTACAGCATCGAGCTTTCGGCAGCCGCCGAAAGCGCCTTCGGCGATAATTTCGGTACCCTCGGCAACGACGAAACAGCCTTCTGTCGGTCGCGGAACAAAGACAAGCGTTTTGCCATCGGCCGAATACACGACTTCGCGACCGTCGGCCTCGCCAGAATCAGCATCAATAGTATTGTCGTACAAATCGCTCATTGTCAAACTATTAAATCGGCAACAGTTGCATTTGTGACAGCAATCAAATCGGCAGGATTGAGTTTAAGCTGCAATCCGCGCTGACCGGCACTGATATAGATGTAGCCGAAGTCCTGCGCCGTAAGGTGCAGGAAAATCGGGAACGGCTTTTTGAGGCCAAGTGGCGAGCAACCGCCTCTGATATAGCCCGTTGTGGGCAGCAGTTCCTTCATCGGAATCATAGCGCAGTTTTTGTTGCCCGACACTTTGGCGGCTTTTTTCAGGTCGACCTCTTGGTCGCCTGGAACCACGCAGACAAAATGTCCGTTGCGGTCGCCTTTAAGTATCAGTGTTTTAAACACTTGCGCTATATTTTCGCCCAGTTGCGCGGCAACGTGCGTTGCCGCAAGGTCGTTCTCGTCAACTTCGTATGGCACAAGCTCATACTGAATTTTAGCCTTGTCGAGCAGGCGGGCGGCGTTTGTCTTGTTTATTTTAGCCATTTTCATTCGATTATTAGTCCGTCGTAAGCCATGAAAACATTGTCGGGCAACGTCGGTTGTACCATTCGGTGCAACCCTATTTCGTGGCTGAAATGCGTCAGATAAGCCCGTTGCGGCTTCACTTGCCGTATGATGTCGAGCGACTGTTCGAGATTGAAATGCGATATATGTTCTTTAATTCGTAACGCATTGATTACAAGCACTTCGCAATCGCTTATTTTATCCAACGATTCAGGTGAAATATAGTTAGCATCGGTAATGTAAGCCCAATTATTTATCCGATAGCCCAGAATGGGCAGTTTGTAGTGCATCACAGGTATCGGCGTGATATCTATTCCACTGACACTGAACGGTTTATCGTCGATGGTGTGCAACGACATATCGGGCACGCCGGGATATTTGTTTTCGACAAAAACGTAAGGCATGTTATGCCTTACCATCTGGCAAGTGCGTTCGTCGGCGTAAATATCTATTGCTCTGTGCGTTATATAGTTAATTCCACGCACATCGTCGAGTCCGCCGACATGGTCGTAGTGCAAGTGAGTGAGCAGAATGGCGTCGATGCGCGGACTGTCCGCACGGAGCATCTGATAGCGGAAGTCGGGCCCGGCGTCGATGAGAATCCGCTTGTCGCCAACCTCCCACAATGCCGATGTGCGCAGACGTTTGTCGCGAGCGTCGGTCGAGCGACAAATATCACATTTGCAGCCAATTACGGGAACGCCGATGGACGTTCCCGTCCCTAAAAATGTCATTTTCATTCGTTCTGCCATTCAAAAACTGCTACAAATTTTGCAATTAAAAATGGGTTGTACAAGAAAAACGTCAAGATTTGAGCCAAATGACCGAAGCGAGCCTGCGCTGCGTCTGTTCGCGCCTCCACGACGGCCAAGCCGCATTGCAGCAAGTGCAGATGCCCGAAAACTCAATATTTTCGTTTTTCAAGCCGCACGAAACGAGCTGCGCTGAATTCGCCAAAGGCAAATTCAGCTTTGATTTTCCACTTGAAGTAACGCTCGCAACAAACTCTCTGCCAACTGCTTCGACTACTTCGTCACCAACTTCGTAACAGCACTCCCCTATGGCCGGTCCGATGCCAGCCAGGATGTTTTCGGGCTTCGAGCCGAACTCGGCCGTCATACGTTCCACCGCGCGGCAAGCTATCCGAAGCGCCGTACCTTTCCAACCTGCATGAACGGCCGCAACTGCCTGATTTTCGGCATCGTACAGAAGTAACGGAACGCAGTCGGCAGTCATTATGAAAAGCGGCACATCTAACTCGTTGGTAATGAGCGCATCGCAATTGTCGATGCGCGACTGCGCGTCGACGGCGCCACAGCCAGCGTCGGACAGAAGCACGCGATGCACGTTGCAACCGTGTGACTGATTGGCACTTACAGCATTTTGCAACGCAAAATGAAAAGCATCGGCATAGAGCTGTCGGTTTCCAACCCCGTCGGGTGACATGAGCGACATGTTGTCGGCGGCGACGAAATGCTGTATTTGTTTGTATTTCAGTAAATTGGTGAATTGAATGTAGGTCATTTTAGAGTAAAGAGTAAAGAGTAAAGTGTAAAGAGTAATGTGATATGTAGAGACGCACGGCCGTGCGTCTGAATAACGGCGTGCGTCTTTCAACCATTAAACAACATTTTCTCGAGTTTCGCCACCGCGTCGACCATATCGGCACCAAAGTATTCATGTTCAAGCAGATAGCCTTTGCGGCCGTTGGCTATGAGGTCGTATATTTCCTTGTCGATGCCATCGGTAACGAAATTTGCTATAACATACTCAATATCATCGCGTTGCCAGTCAAGAGTGGAATACTGGTACACTCGCTGTTTCTGATGCAAGAAGCAATATGCGGTTTCGAGGCTCTCTTTTTTTATCATAATTCATTTATTTACAGCATCATAGCCTGTCGGGCGGAATTGTTTTTGCGCTTCGCTGAAAACAAATCCGTGACGCGACAGATAGTCCTTTATCTCGTCGGGTTCGCGGCCGAAGCAGTAGCAGAGCGCCTCGAGCGAGTCGAATTCGTCGTCGCGCAGGAGCATGTTGATGCTCGAGACAAGCATTGCCGGGTCGGTTGGCAGATGGTCCATATTCTGTTTTTCTGCAAAAATAAGATTGTTTTGCGACATGACAAAATCGGCCAAAATCTGCCATTTTTTTCACCACGGACTTATCGTAATCCATTTTGTGTTAAAAACAGGAAAAAATGGCATGAAAAAGCGACAAAATGGCACTTTTTTCGTCTGTGGCACAGGTTTTGCAAATCAGATAGTCGATTTTTAGAGCAGTCCGGCAAAAAAAACACCGAACCCTACTCCGAAATATTTTTAATGTTAAATTATTAATTTATAGGAGATTAAAACTATGGGATCAATCGGAAAAGTGCTGAAACCGAAACAGCACACGGAAAAACATCACAAACACGAGGCGGCTTATGAGCTGAAAGAGGAACGCGCTATGGCGGCTTCGGAACCAATGTTTGGCAAGAAAAGGAAATAGCTTGCCAGCTCTGATAAAAGCCGGAAAACCAATGTTTTCCGGCTTTTTTTATGTCTAAAAACCCTCTTCGACGAGTTTTTCGTACAGGAAAGCCAAAGCCGCGCCTGCGGCTTTGCTGATGTTCTGCATGCGGTCGGTGCCGAAGACAAACTCCTGAGTGAAAGTGCCTTTGGGCGTGGCGGCAGCAACCCAGACTGTGCCTACAGGCTTGTCGGGCGTACCGCCCGACGGGCCAGCCACACCCGACGTAGCCACAGCGCAGTCGGAGCCCAGACGGTTCTTGGCGCCATCGGCCATCTGACGGACAACTTGCTCACTGACAGCGCCATAACGTTCAATGTCTTGGGCGTTTACGCCCAAGACGTTCACTTTCACAGCGTTGCTGTAGCTTATCACGCCGCCCACATAATATGCCGAGCTGCCAGCCACCGATGTCAGCAGGTGGCCTATCATGCCGCCCGTGCAGCTCTCGGCGGTAGATATCGTAAGGTTGCGGCCATGAAGCAGCAAACCAAGTTTGATCTGAATGTTTTCTGTCATTTTTCCAAACGTGTTACGGTGAATACTCCTTTTATCGTCTTGATTTTCTTGATGGTCTTGCTCAACGTGTCGGTGCTGCTCACGAGAATGGTGATGTCGCCCGAGAAGCCGCCTTCGGTGGAGTTGACGTTGATAGAGCGCACTTTGGCGTCCATGTCTTTACTGAGCACCTGCGAAATGTTGGAGAGCAGGCCCAAGTCGTCGTTGCCTGTAATGCGAAGCGTTACAGGCACGAGGTCGCCTTCGGTGCCGAGCCAGCGAGCCTCTAAAATCCTGTAGCCGAAACGCTTACGCATTTCGGCTTCGTTCGGACAGCCCATGCGGTGCACCTTCACGCCGCCCATAGCCGAGACGAAGGCAAAAACAGGGTCGCCGAATATCGGATTGCAGCACTTTGCAAGCGTGAAGTCGATGTTGGTGAGCCCTTTGTCGAGCATAAGCACGTTGCGGTCGTCGGGCCGCACGGTGTAGTATTTCTCGGCCGACTGAGTCTTTACCGGCTCTGCCTCCTCCTCCTTCTGCTCCTGATTGTCGATGTATTCCTTAATTTTTTCAATATCAACAACTTCGGTTGCAACATCGGAAAGAAAAACATGTATGTCTTTGTAGCCAAACACCTTCATCAATTGATGAAGTAACGTATCGTTAAGCTCTAATTTCCAATTCTTTAAGCGTCGCGTAAGCAGTTCGCGTCCAGTATCCGACTGACGGTAAAGCTGCTCCTTGAGCGCCTGGCGCAGTTTGCTTTTGGCCCGCGACGTGGTTACGATGTTAATCCAGTCGGCTTTAGGCTCCTGACGGCTGCTGGTGAGTATTTCAACCTGGTCGCCGTTCTGAATGACGTACTTGATAGGCACATTGCGGTCGTTGACTATGGCGCCAACGCAATGACGGCCGATGTTGGTATGCACGTCGAAAGCGAAATCGAGCACTGTAGCGCCCTTGGCAAGGCGACGCAAGTCGCCTTTGGGCGTGAAGGCGAAAACCTCCTTGTCGTATAGGTTGAGCTTGAAATCGTCGATAAAATCGACACCGCTAAGTTCCGGATTTTCAAGCACTTCGCGAATATTGGCAAGCCAAAGCTCCATATTCTGCTCGGTGGTTATGCCCTTGTATTTCCAGTGCGCTGCGAAACCTTTCTCGGCCACTTCGTCCATGCGGCGAGTGCGTATCTGCACCTCGACCCAGCGGTTGTCGGGACCGAAAACCGTGATGTGAAGACTCTCGTAGCCATTGCCCTTAGGCACCGAAATCCAGTCCTTCAGACGTGCCGGATTGGGCCTGTACATATCGGTTACAAGCGAATAGGCGCGCCAGCACTCGGCTTTCTCGTCTTTCAGGTCGCAGTCGATTATTATGCGAATGGCAAAAAGGTCGTAGATATGCTCAAAATCGACATTCGACTTGCGCAACTTGTTGTAAATCGAGCTGATAGTCTTCGTGCGCCCTTTGATGTCGAACTTGAAACCCTGCTCTGTGAGGGCTTTTTTGAGCGGTGCGATGAAGGTGCTTATGTACGAATCGCGGCTGCGCTTAGTCTCGTTGAGCTTGCGCGCTATGCTGTCGTACACCTCGCGGTTGGTGAACTTCATGGCGAGGTCTTCGAGTTCCGATTTCATGCCGTAGAGGCCCATTCTATGCGCCAAAGGCGCATAGAGATATGCCACTTCGGATCCGATGCGCAGCTGGTCGGCCTTCGGATAAAGCTTCAGATGTCGCATCACATTGAGGCGGTCGGCCAGAATGACAAAGATGACGCGCACATCCTGCGCGAAAGTGAACAGCAGCTTGCGGAAATTCTCGTTCTCGACCGAAGTGTGGCGCTCGTAGAGCTCGGCCACCTTTACGAGGCCTTCGCAAATAGTAGATATGGGCTCGCCAAACGTCTCGGCAACCTTGGCGCGCAAAGTCGGCGACTGCTGCACCATATCGGCAAAGATAGCGCAGATGGCCGCTCCGCGGCTCAAACCAACATCGTCGATGAGAATGTTGGCCACCTCGATGGCGTGCGTAATAAGCGGAAATTTCGGCGCTTTGCGCTGAAATATATCTATCTCGTCGGTCGCCTCCTGAAGCAAACGGCGTATAGTCTGCTCGTCGTCGGGGCGGCGTATGTCGGCACTCAGCGACAACAGCTTGTTGTACGCACGGGCGTATTCGGCTGTCTCTGAGATTGTTAGTTTCGTCTGCTCTTTCATAAAAATATCTTCGGCTTTTTTTCTTGGTATCAAAAATAGAGTTGTTTTTCTATTTTTCAAAAGATTTGAGCCAATATTTCACAAAAACCAACAGAATACAATATCGCTTTATCATTATTTTTCAAAGAAAAACAAAATATAAATATCTGATTTTAAAATTTTTAAATAAAATATTTAAAGTATTAGTTTAAATAAAAACAAAATAAGAGAATATTCTTTCGAAGAAAAAACATAACTTTGCATATCGAACACAAAAAAAACAGACATAAATGAAATACGCGATAATAGGCACAGGCGCTATCGGCGGCTACTACGGCGGTCGTCTGGCGCAGGCAGGCTGCGATGTTGATTTTCTGTTTCATACTGAATATGAGCATGTTAAACGCAACGGACTGCGCGTCGATTCGGTCGAAGGCAACTTCGTGGTCAATCCGATTTCGGCGTACCGTAGCACCCTCGACATGCCGCAGGCCGATGTTATTCTGGTGGCTCTGAAATCGACAGCTAACAGTTTGTTGCCCAATATGTTGCAACCGATACTCAAACCCACTTCGCTGGTTATTCTCATACAGAACGGACTCGGACTTGAGGCAAAGCTGTCTGAGGCCTTGCCTCAGACAAGCATTGCAGGCGGAATGGCGTTCATCTGCTCGTCGCGTGTAGCGCCCGGACATATAAATCACGCTGATTATGGCGCACTTAACGTCGGTTTCTTCGCGCACGACAACTATGATGTTCTGCACGCCGTGCAGAACGATTTCGAGCGCGCCAAAGTGCAATTCACCATCGCTCCCGACCTTAACGAAGCGCGCTGGCGGAAACTGGTCTGGAATATACCGTACAACGGGCTCACCGTCGCACTCAACACCTCGACCGACAAACTGATGCGCCAAGCCGACTCGCGAAAGCTCGTGGCCGACCTGATGGAAGAGGTGATAAACGGCGCCGCCGCTTGCGGCGCGCGCATCGAGCACGCTTTCATCGACAAGATGCTCAGCATGACCGACATAATGACGCCCTACTCGCCCAGCATGAAGCTCGACTTCGACAACCACCGGCCGCTCGAAATAGAGGCCATTTACTCAAATCCTGTGGCCGCCGCCAGAAAAGCAGGCTACGAAATGCGCAAAACAGAGATGCTTGAGCAACTTTTGAAATTCATTTCGTATAAAGATGATGTATAACGGCATTATTTTTGATATGCTAATAGTTTGTAAATAAATATTTTGTAAAACACATAAAAACACATTGCAAGAATGAAAAAAGGAATTTTAGCAGGCGCGCTCATCGCGCTGACAATGAGCCTGAACGCTTTTGCCGAGGCAAACAAAGAGAAACGCGACATCGACGAGTTCAGCAAGATAGAAGCGTCGAAAGGCGTTAACGTATCGCTTATTCAGAATAACGAAAAGCGTGAGATAGAGGTAGTTACCGAAGGCTGTCCTACTGCCGACGTTGAGACTACAATTAAAAAGGACGTTCTGTACGTCAAGATGAAAAAACGCACGGCCGGTTCGGCCGTGCAAGTGTTTGTCTATTTCAAGGACATCGACGAGGTTAAACTCAAAGGCGGCGCGTCGGTCGATACCGAATGCCTCTTTGCGCACGAAGGCAAATTCACCCTCGACCTGGCCGCCGACTGTGAGGCCGAAATGGATGTCGAAGTTGACGAACTCGAAGTGCTTGGCAACACTTGCATGATAACCATGAGCGGCAAAGCCAAGAAACAAACAGTTGACATTGCCGGCACGCTCGGCAACAGCAAATACGACGCAGAAGCCCTCGAATCTGACGAGTGCGACATTATTGCCACAACGGCCGAAGCCGTTGTGAATGTGAAAGATAAGCTCAACGCACAATCGGCTGGCGGCATTATACGCTACAAAGGAACGGCCGAAGTGACGAAAAAAGAGACTTTCGAAGGCAAAATTGTAGAGCTGGAGTAAAAAAACGAAATTGCATAAACGAAAGAGAGAACACTGAATATTTCAGTGTTCTCTCTTTTTTGTAAGAACATAATATTTAACACACTAAAACTCAATTCTATAAGCTATATTCGGGAAAGTAAGCGAAGTGTAAATATCGTTGAGTTCGCCTGTATTGCGGTTGTAATCCTGGCCTTCGTACGACTTGACATTCAGATACTCAAGAATGAAGTGATGCGCCACACGCTCTTTGTTGATGATGTATTTCACCGAAAAAGCGTAGCCGACGTTGGTGTTGAGCTCTTCGCTGAATGGTTTGTCCTCTTGAAGCGGAATATCCCAATGCGGGTCATTCACAATGTCGTCGTACGTAAGTCCCTCTATCACAGGCGTGCGGCGTCCGCCGCCCATAATCGTCAGGCGGCCGTTGAGGCTCAGCACATTCTTCTTGTCTTGGCCAATCATCCACTCTTTTCCACCAACAATGTTGGTGATGTATCCAAGGTCGTAGCGCGTGCGGTGCCAGTCGCCCAGCGCGTCGCGATATTCCGATCTGAAAGCAGTACCGGTTATCATACCGTAAAAGCCGTTTTTCAGGTAGCGCTCAAGCGTAAGGTCGATACCGTAGTTGCGGCCGCGGCCGTCGTTGGTAAGGGTGCGCGTCTGGGCGAAGCTGCGCTCGTTGATTACCGAATATGTGGTGCCCTCTTCTACCGGAACGTCGAAAAGCAGCTGATAGTAAGGTTCTATCTTCAGCATGGCATTGTCGCCAAGGCGCTGCGCGAAAGCGGCCGAAATGTGGTGCGAGCGCGTCAGGCCGAGCTCTTTGTTGGCATCCTTCGTTCCGTCGTCGGTTTTGACGAAATAGGCCGAAAGCGACTCTTTGCGGCTGTTTTGTGCGTAAGCCACTGATATCGAAGACGATGGCGACATTTTATATTGCAGACTGGCTCGCGGCTCGACAAGTGTTTGGCCGTTCAGGCCAAAACACATCACGTTGATGCCGAGCACGGTCGAAAAACGCTGGCTCAGAGCCACTTTATGATTCGTATAAAACCGTGTCAGACTAGTGTTTCCATCCGATTCGTAGACGCGGTACAAGGGCTCGCCTATTGCGTGTACATCGTCGCCCGACAGCGTAAAGTACATCTGCCGGAACTCAACGCCGTTCTGCATCGTGTAGCGCGACGAAATCTTCTGTTTGTGCTGAATGCTGACAATCAGATTGTTCTGATGGTCGCACTCCGCCAAAGTGGGCATTTCGTTAAGGTCATTGTCGTAGACACTCTGGCTCAGCTTGCAGTACGCACCAGTGTAGGCAATGCTCGATGTGAGCGTTCCGCCTGCGCCAAAACGGAATGTGTGCGTCAGACCGCCGGCACAGCTTTTTTGATTGGCCCAAGCCTCAGCCGCGTCCCAAAGCGATTCCCATTCGCTTTGGTCGCGCAATTCGTTGCCGAATCTGTCGATAAGTCCAGTAAACCACACGCCAAAAGTTCCGGCTTTTTTGGTCGGAAAATTCAGTTTCATGCTCAAATCCTGATAATCCATCGTCTGGTCGATATTGATAGCGTGGATTTTCTTGGCTATTTCCATAAAACTGTATCGGTAGTTGACAAGGTACGAAGCCTTAGAGCCTTTGCCCAGCGGGCCTTCCGAAGCGAAATCGACACCGAGCGTGCCAAACTGCAAGGCGTGCTCGTATTTGGTGTTGTTGCCATTGCGCATCTTCATATCGAACGCGCCAGAGAGCGCGTTGCCGTACTCAGCCGGCATTGCGCCAGTAAGGAAGTCGCTGTTGGCCAACACAGTACCGTTGAGCGACGTGAAAATACCGCCGCCCGCCATAGTGATGTCGGCAAAGTGGTTGGGGTTGTTCACCTCGATGCCCTCGACGCGCCATTGCAGCATTTGCGGCGAATTGCCGTGAATGCTGATGCCGTTGTAGACGCCGCTCGGCGCTACACCGGCGAACATCGAAGCCGTGCGCGCCGGGTCCGACACGCCGCCTGCATACCTCGACGCCTCCTCGACGCTGAACATACGCGCGCCAACCATAGCCATCTCGTTGAGCGGCAACTGCTTGTTAACCTGCGGTTTGACCACAACTTCCTCAAGTCGAGCAACACTTTCGGTCATTCCCAGATTCAGCACCATCTCTTTGCCCGACGACAGAAGCAACTCCTTCATTACCAATGGTTCATAACCTATCGATTGTATTACCAATGTATGTCGGCCTACCGGGACGTTTTTCAGAATAAAGTATCCGGCGGTATCAGTTACTGTCGCTTTCGAGGTATTGTCCTCAAGATAAACAGTGGCGTAAGGCACTGGAAGACCCGATGCAACATCGATGGCGTTTCCTTTGATTGTTTGCGTAACAGTTTGCGCTACAGTCATTTGTGCCAAAAGCACAAACAACATAGTTAGAATTGCTGAACGTTTCATACAAATGCGGTTTTGAAAAGATAAATATACTTGTTATTGTTTTGATTATCTGCGTTTTAAATTAAAACTCAATCTTATAAGCAATATTCGGCAGTGAGAGTTTCACGGTGTACGGCTCAATTTTGTGGGTACGCAGGTTGTAAACGTGGTCGTAGTAGCCCTTGTTTTGAGTCATATCGATAACGAAACTGTGCGACACGCGGTGTTTGTTAATGGTGACGCGGGCCGAATAGTTGTAGGCAATGGCCGTGCCGTACTGCTCGGTGAAGGCGCGGGTCTCGTCAAGGCGTGCGGCACCTTCCGACGAATGGATAATCTCGTAGGGCGTAACATCGTCGGCCACTGGCGCGTGACGGTCGCCACCC
>JAGCYH010000010.1 GCA_017960905.1 Bacteroidales bacterium | reverse complement strand
GACGGCGCTCTTTTGTCCTTTGCTAAAAATCTCTTTTTACAGACGGTCGGAACCGCGTCCCGGCCACTCTTCCGTCGAAAAGCGGGTGCAAAGGTAGACGTTTCTCTCTTTCCCCGCAAATATTTTCCGAGGTTTTTTGCGAGAAATTTTACTTTTTCTCTTAAACCATTGATATTACAGCATTTACAAAAAGTTAAAGTTTGTTACTGCCACTCGAAATAAACCTATCGAGAATACAACCAACCAAAAAAAATAATGCAGCAAAGCCAAAAAAAGAATACTGTCGCATTTCACTATACCTATATTTATGTCTGCATTCGGTTCTCTGTTACTTTAATCAGGGTATATAAAAGGCTCACAAATAGCACAGCACACTATATTGCTTATTTTCAACACATTAAACTGCACACAAACCATATCAAACTACGACATACTATTATATACATTGTTGCATGCAACTTTTAATATGGATATGCGTTTTATTTATATCACTTAAATACAACAAACTATGAGAGTTCTACTATTTACATTTCTGGCTCTGCTTCTTCCTATATCGTTAGTGGAAGCACAAAACGCATCGGGTGTTTACGATAGCGATTTTAACGAGATGACCATTCAACAAAATGGCAATAAAATTACCGGTACCTACAAATGGGCCGACGGGAGAATCGAAGGCACTCTCTCGGGGCACACCGTCACGGGCTGGTGGTATCAGTCGAACGGCAAAGGGCGCTTCACCTTCGTGTTCAACGACGACTTCTCGGCGTTCACGGGCAAATGGGGACGCAACGACGCCGAACCCACGTCGAAATGGGACGGTAAAAAGACTTCTGGCGCCAGCGCCAGCGCTACTTCGTTGATCGCTGGCGTTTACGACAGCGATTTTAACGAAATGACCATTCAACAAAATGGCAATAAAATTACCGGTACCTACAAATGGGCCGACGGGCGAATCGAAGGCACTCTCTCGGGGCACACCGTCACGGGCTGGTGGTATCAGTCGAACGGGAAAGGGCGTTTTACCTTCGTGTTCAACGACGACTTCTCGGCATTCACTGGCAAGTGGGGACGCAACGACGCCGAACCTACCTCAAAATGGGACGGCAAAAAGAAATAGACAAAAATATTTTTTCATAAAAAAGTGGGCGAAAATATTTTTCGCCCACTTTTTTATTTGTCACTATTTAGCTTAATATCAATAACTTATAAAGATTTAATAAAAATATCACAAATGACGTTTTCCGGCTTTTTTTCGTAGTCGGGACATTTTTTTTTGCATTATTGCATTAAGAAAACATTAACATTTGAATATAATTCTTAATTTTGTTTGCTTTTTAAAAACAAAAACATACAAAAATGAGATTTTACATATTGTTATTTGCATTGATATTCAGTGCATTAAGCGCATCGGCAGAGAAGGCGAAACTGCAACGTGTGGGCAATTCGCAACAACTGTACGTCGATGGGCGGCCGTTCATTGTTCTGGGCGGCGAGCTGAGCAATTCGTCGGCTACGAATGTAGCCGACATCGATGCTGTTTTCCCGAAACTCAAAGAGATGGGGCTCAATACAGTTCTCGTCCCTGTTTATTGGGAACTCATTGAGCCTGAACAAGATAAGTTCGATTTTTCTCTCGTCGACCGCGTCATTTCAAAATCGAACGACTACAACATAAAAATCATTTTCCTATGGTTCGGCATTTGGAAAAACTCGATGAGCTGCTACGCTCCGGCTTGGATGAAAACCGACATGCTGCACTACACACGCGCCTGCACATCGACTGAAAAACCGCTCGATATAATTTCGGCTTTCTCTGAAAACGCATTGGCCGCCGAGGACAAATCGTTCGGCAATTTCATAAGCCACATAAAACAGGTCGACACGCGCAACAATGTGATAATGATACAGATAGAGAACGAAATAGGCATGTTGGAAGACGCTCGCGACCACTCAAACATGGTGAATGAGATTTTCGCCCAAAACGTTCCGACAGAACTGACTAGCTATCTGACCAAAAACAAAAGTACACTGCATCCGTACTTGGCAAACAAATGGGAATCAAACGGTTACAAGACCGACGGCACATGGTCGGAAATATTCGGCAACGACATTTACACCGACGAGATTTTCATGGCATATTATTACGCGCTTTACGTTGAGAAATTGGCCAAAACAGCCAAATTCCAGTACAATATTCCGCTCTTCGTCAATGCGGCGCTCAACAGTCGCGACCGCCAGCCGGGCGAATACCCGTCGGCCGGGCCGCTGGCGCACCTGATCGACATCTGGCAGTGCGCAGCGCCATCGATCGACATCTTGGCACCCGACATCTACGATGACGGGTTCGAAAGCTGGCTCAAACAATACCATTTGCCAAACAACCCGCTCTTCGTGCCCGAGATGAAACTTGCCGACGACAACGGCATCAAGGCCTTTTTCGCCATTGGCGAACACGAGGCTGTGGGCGTGAGCCCGTTCGCTATTGAGCAGAACCAAAACAAGAATCTGAAACTCGCTTACGACAAAATCAACGAGCTAATTCCTTTATTATCAAAATGGTACGGACGAAACGCCTTGCATGGTTTCATGCTTCAGAACGCCAGCGACTCCAAAACGTTCACCGACAATGACATGAACATTACCGTGAGCCATATCAACTCGCTGCCATGGTTCGCCGCCGACAGTGCGGCGGCGGCACCTATCACCGGCGGCCTGTCAATCCGACTCGCCAGCGACGAGTACATCATTGCCGGTTCGGGCATTGTGGTCAACTTCGACAAGGTGGGCGAAAAGAAGGCCGGGCAACTCGGTGTTGACGGTTTTGCCTTGCAAAACGGCACACCGACCGATACCGAAAAATGGGGATACAACGACCGCATAGGCATCTTATCGGTCGATGAAATAAACGTAACAAGCAATGGCTCAATGACATATCTTCGTCGCCTCAACGGCGACGAAACTCATCAGGGACGCCACGTCAGAATTGCCGAAGGCGATTACAAAATTCTGCACGTCAAACTTTACAGATACAAATA
Organism: Bacteroidales bacterium; assembly: GCA_017960905.1. GTDB lineage: Bacteria > Bacteroidota > Bacteroidia > Bacteroidales > Marinilabiliaceae > W3P20-009. The sequence continues at coordinate 108,614 of JAGCYH010000010.1, read as the reverse complement.
AACTTTAAGAATATAATTTATTGAATAACAAATTAATAATTATGGAGACAACACAAAAAAGCGAAGCTAAAGGCTTCTACAAACTCTCTTGGCTGCAACGCATCGGTTTCGGTTCGGGCGACTTGGCTCAAAACCTTATTTTCCAGACAGTTGCGACGTACTTGATGCTTTACCTTACTACGGTATTGAAAATCAACCCCGCATTCGTTGGCGGACTTATTCTCACCGTTCGTCTTATCGACTGTTTCTGGAGTCCTGTCGTCGGAAAATACATCGACAACCGCAATCCTCGCTTAGGCAAGTACCGCACTTACCTTCTTTACGGCGGTATTCCTTTGACTATTGCGGCTTGCTTGCTGATGCTTCCTCAGGCTGCTGAGTGGTCGATGAGCGCCAAAATGGTTTATGCAACTGTAAGTTACACAGTGCTTAGCATGATTTATTCGGTAGTGAATATCCCCTACGGCTCTATCATGGCAAGTATGACCCGCGACAACGACGAGGTGCTTATCCTCACCTCTACTCGTATGGTTTGCGCCAATATAGGTCAGATTGTGGTTCAAGCTGGATTCCCCATCGGTCTTGCAATGTTTCTCAGCCAGGCAATCAACTGGGATCAGGCAATATTCATGGCAATCGGTACAATTCCCGCCTTCATTATTTTGCCTTCGCTCCCCGTTTTGAAAAAACTGCTCGGCAAAAAAGGTCTTTACTACACCCTTCTTTCGATAGGTTTTGTAGGTTTCGCAATACTATTCTTCGTTGGTAAATTCGGCGACGTTCAAGAAAGCGCTATGATTGTCAAGATTGCTAAGATTATGACTGGCGTTGGCTTGCTCGTGGGTTCGCTTATGTGGGCTCTTGTGCCTGAGGTAATTACCGATTCGGAATACCGCACAGGCAACCGTCCCGCCGCTACTGTCAACGCTCTTGCAGGTGTAGCGTTCAAGGCTGGTTTCTCAATTGCCGGCTGGGTTACTCCTTTGGTAATGGGTCTTATCGGTTTCGACCTCGCAAGCGAGGAATCTGCATTGCCAACCGACCCAATGGCCTGGTTTACAGTCATCTGCGTTTTCGCAATCGTCGGTTTTATTCTCCTGACGCTTTGTTTCTTAGGCAGCAAAGAAAACATTACCACCACACCCGAAAAACCTGTTTCGTTTGGCGATATGTTTAAAGAGTTCAAGGCTAACAAATGCCTTCAACTTGTGCTTGGCGTATTCGTTGTAGTGTTCTTGGCATCGTTTATCAGCGCGCCTGTTAACGCATATTACACCGAGTTGGCCAAATATTCTGATACAGTGCAAAATGCTATTCTCTGGTTCACCACCATCATTCCTGCATTGCTCCTCATTATTGTGGCACTCTTAATCAAGAAGTATCCGCTTACAGATGAGAAACTTGACCAAATGAACCTCGAAATCGAGGCTCGTCATAAAAACGCGTAAACTGTGTAAGATTTAGTTTTACATAAAAAGAGCTATCAGTCATTGCGACTGATAGCTCTTTTTTATTCAGCTACATGTACTTCGTGCCGATTTACTGATTATCTTTACGGCATGAAAAAGATGTTTCTGCAAAGCGTTATTCCGTCGCTCGACCGAGCGACGATCGAGGGCGAACCTATTAGTTCGCTCAATCTCATGGAACGCGCCGCATCGACCATTACACAATGGATTTTCGGCAACGACAACATTCTGCCGGCCAACATTATCATAATGGCTGGTCCGGGCAACAACGGCGGCGACGGACTCGTCGTCGGTCGCCAACTGACCGAGGCTTACGGACTATCGGGCATTACCAATGTTGCAATTCATTCATACACAAGCAATTCAAGCAAACGTTCAGCTGATTGTCAGGCTAACATCGATATTTTTGATAAAAAAGGCATAAAATACGATATAAATAATCTAACGCCCTCATTTCCTGCCGATTCGCTCATCATCGATGCGCTTTTCGGAACGGGGCTCAGCCGACCTCTCGGCGAGCCGTTCGACCGACTTGTCGGGCTGATAAACGACTCTGGTTGCCCCGTGCTTTCTATCGACACGCCTTCGGGCCTGGGCGACGAAAGCACTTTTGGCGATAGCGCGTACAGCGCAATCGTCCGCGCCACTTACACTATCTCGTTTCAGTTTCCGCGTCTGAGCCACATGCTGCCCGAACTCGAAACGTACGTCGGAACGCCCGTGGTAACCGACATCAATCTGCTGCAAAGCGCAATAGACGCAACCGAAACTACATACTTCTACGCTGATTTGGCTGATTTCAAGGCCATTATAAAACCTCGTAGCCGTTTTGCGCACAAAGGTTCTTTCGGACGCGCTATGGTTGTGGCCGGTTCGTTCGGTATGATGGGCGCCGCCGAAATGGCCGTCGAAGCTTGCGTAAAAAGCGGGGCGGGACTTGTTACGGCCGTAGTGCCGCGCTGCGGATACGAGATTATGCAAATCGCCAACCGCGAGGCGATGACTATTGTCAGCGAAGCTGACAATACAATCGTCTGGAACAAAGATATTTACGACAATCGCATATCGGCTCTTGGCATTGGGCCGGGCTTAGGACGCAACGACGAAACCCAAACGTCGGTGCGCTGTTTCATCGAAGCCTATGGTGGCAAAATTCCTATCGTAATAGATGCCGATGCACTTTTTCATCTTGCGCAACTGATTAAAAATGAGAATTTTGCGTTACCGCAAAATTGCATACTAACGCCTCACGATGCCGAGTTCGACCGACTGACGCATTCGCATCAGTCGCGCCTCGAACGCATCAGAACCGCGCAAGTATTTGCGCGTGAGCACAATACAACGGTTATCCTCAAAGGCGCCAACACAGCTATCGCCCTACCCGATGGGCGCATCTGCTTCAACACTACCGGCAACGCTGGCATGGCCACCGGCGGCAGTGGCGATGTACTAACAGGCTTACTTACAGGACTTTTGGCTCAAGGGTATTCTACCGAAGAGGCAGCAGTACTCGGTGTCGGATTGCACGGAATGGCCGGCGACGCAGCAGCAAAGCGCTACACACAGATTTCAATGTCGGCTACCGACATTCTCAACTGCATCGGCAAAGCTTTCGACGACATTCTGCACAAACGATAATCTGTTTATTTACAATCAGATACACAAAACATTACCATTGATGAACGAATTTTCATCGGAGATGAAAATTCTGCAAGCCTTTGCAATATTCTGACAATCAGTATTTTGATTAAATGAAATACAATTCACCGTTTCGCACAAACCAGTGAATTTTACCTTTATCGATTCCCAATCTTCATTCCGCCCAACAACTACAAAGCGGCTATATCTATCTTTCCTACAATTATTTACGTCAGTTTTCTGCAAAAACGCCGCACATTCATCGGCTTTTTCAGCCGATGAAATAAAAATATCATAGTCCGACTGCGCTGACTCCGTCAGCGCATCGGCCACGACAACAGTGTGCCCGAGCATACGCAGCGAATGCGAAACCGCCTGCGCCATTGGTTCCGGCAAGCCGAAAACCAAGGCACGGCGCACCTTGATTCGTTTTGTCGGTCGGCGTTTCGCCACCGACTGACTATAGTGCTCTTCGAATTTTCGCTCCAGATAATTATCGGCCATTACTGCAATCTGATTGAGTTAACATCGAAGCGCGCTGTTTTTTTATCGTGGCAGTCATGATGGTCGCACGCCACACCCGAATCGGCCAAAGCGCCTGACAGATAATCGTTTAGCACAGCATCAATATCGCCTTTGCAGCCGCGGATCACTTTTATTCCAGCTGACGAAAGCTTGTTGAGAGCGCCATCGCCCATATTGCCTGCAAGCATCAGCGTAACACCGTCCTCAGCAAGCTGATACGCCACATTCGACTTACAGCCGCACCCTTCGGGCGACGGCATTGTAACACACTCTGTAACAGCACCATCTACAACTGTCACTATTGTATAGAATGCACAATGTCCAAAATGATCATCCACTTTGCCGTCGCGCGTCGGTATTGCTATTTTCATTTTCAACTCTTTTTTCGATGCAAAAATACAACAAAAATCGGGATTGCCTTTCGGCAATCCCGATTTTCTGATATTCATAATTTGTTATTTATCAAGACCTTCTATAGTCTTAATCTTTCCGTCGGCATCGTACTCAAGTTCGCAAACTTTGAGCGAACGAAGCCAAGTCTTGTCGTTCGACGGAACGCAATCGTGGTGGAACAGATACCATTTGCCCTTGTACTCGGCAATGGCGTGGTGAGTGGTCCAGCCGACAACCGGTGTCATAATCACGCCCTGATAGGTGAACGGTCCGAACGGATTGTCACCGATTGCATAGCAAAGGAAGTGGCTGTCGCCAGTTGAGTACGAGAAGTAGTACTTGCCGTTGTACTTGTGCATCCACGAAGCCTCGAAGAAGCGGTGCGGGTCGCTGGCCTTGAGTGGCTGTCCGTTTTTGTCGACAACCAGCACGCGGCGTGGTGCTTCGGCAAACTGCAACATATCGTCGCTCATCTTAACCACGAAACTCGGAAGAGCCGGCATATCGGGTTTTGCAAAGAGTTCGCCGTTGCGTGTCGGCTCTGCTCCCATATCAACAAGGCCGTTATCGTCGCCGTGCTTGCCGTGGATAGGCTCAAAACCAAGTGCAAATGGCTGCCACCACTGTAGTTGGCCGCCCCAAAGTCCGCCAAAATAGGTGTAAATGGTGCCATCATCGTCCTTGAACACACATGGGTCGATAGAGAACGAACCGCGAATTGGCTGCGGCTGCGGCTTGAACGGGCCTTCAGGCTTGTCGGCTACTGCCACACCAAGACGGAACACACCATCGTATCCTTTACCAGAGAAAACGTAGTAGTACTTGCCGTTTTTCTCCACAACGTCGCTGTCCCACAGCTGTTTTTCGGCCCAAGGCACATCTTTTACGTCGAAAATAACGCCGTGGTCGTTGACTTTGCCTGTCATCGGGTCGCCATCAATAGAAAGTGCGTGATAGTCTTTCATCTGGAAATGGCCGCCATCGTCATCCTCTTCGGCACCGGCTTCCCAGTCGTGAGACGGGTAGATAAAAATTTTGCCGTTGAACACGTGAACGGCGGGGTCTGCCATATAGTCGGCAGGGAATAAATAACGTTTCTTCATTTGTCAAATTTTTAATTACAATAGCGAAGATAGCACTTTTGAACGAATATCCGTCTTTTTTTATACAAAAAAAACACCGCAATTGGGCAGTCATTAACTATCAGGTTGATTATAAATAATTTATGCTTATAGCATAAATTGACAAACGGACAAAAAAAATGGCTGTCGGACCCGACAGCCTTGTTGAAAAATCAGAGCCGATGGCGGGAGTTGAACCCGCGACCTCTTCCTTACCAAGGAAGCGCTCTACCACTGAGCTACATTGGCAAAACCATGAGCGGAAAACGAGACTCGAACTCGCGACCCCAACCTTGGCAAGGTTGTGCTCTACCAACTGAGCTATTTCCGCATTTTGTCGGGGTACCAGGATTCGAACCTGGGACCCCCTGCTCCCAAAGCAGGTGCGCTAACCGGACTGCGCTACACCCCGTTAGTGGCGGAGAGAGGGGGATTCGAACCCCCGGTACAGTATTCCCGTACGCATGTTTAGCAAACATGTGGTTTCAGCCACTCACCCATCACTCCTCAGCTTATTGAGCGTTTCTCAATTGCGACTGCAAAGGTAATGCTTCTTTTCTTTAACACAAAAATCTTTGACAATTATTTTTCGGTTTTTTGATAAAAAAAATGCGGAACAAAGTTCCGCATTTACTTGCTTTCACGCTATCTTATTGTGCTTTACCTTCTTGCAGTTTCTCTTTGATTTTCGTCTCTATCTCCTGCTGCAACTCAACGTTGTCCTTGAGCAGCGACAGCACTGCCTCGCGGCCCTGACCAAGCTTCGAATCGCCGTAGCTGAACCACGAGCCGCTCTTCTTTATTATCTCCATCTCGGTGGCAATGTCGAGTATTTCGCCTACGCGCGAAATACCTTCACCGTAGCGGATTTCAAACTCTGCTTTGCGGAAAGGAGGCGCAACTTTGTTCTTCACCACCTTAACGCGAGTCTGCGAACCAACCACTTCCTCGCCGTCTTTTATTGCTGTTACTTTTCTGATATCCAAGCGTATAGAAGCGTAGAATTTCAGCGCGTTACCGCCTGTGGTCGTCTCTGGATTGCCGAACATAACGCCCAGTTTCTCACGCAACTGGTTGATAAAGATACACGTAGTCTGCGTTTTGTTTATTGTCGCCGTCAGTTTGCGAAGTGCCTGCGACATAAGGCGTGCCTGCAAACCCATTTTTGAGTCGCCCATGTCACCTTCTATCTCAGCCTTCGGCGTAAGTGCTGCTACAGAGTCGATTACGATGATGTCGATTGCCGACGAGCGTATCAGCTGGTCGGCTATCTCCAACGCCTGTTCGCCGTTGTCGGGCTGCGAAATGAGCAGATTGTCCATGTCAACACCCAATTTCTCGGCGTAGAACTTGTCGAACGCGTGTTCCGCATCGATGAAGGCGGCTATGCCGCCCATCTTCTGCGCTTCGGCGATGGCGTGGATGGCCAAGGTCGTCTTACCCGACGATTCCGGACCGTAAATCTCGATGATTCGGCCGCGCGGATATCCACCAACGCCAAGAGCTATATCCAAACCCATTGAACCTGTGGGGATTACAGGCATGCTCTCTATCACCTGATCTCCCATTTTCATAATTGTGCCTTTGCCGTAAGTCTTATCGATTTTGTCCATCGTAAGCTTCAGCGCCTGCAACTTGCTTGCCTTCTGGCTGTCTAAATCTTCTGCCATCTATTTTTTCGTTTAAATTATTCTGGTATAAAAATAGATATTTGTCTCCTTGTTTGCAAGAAACTTGCAAACATTTTAATCAAATTTTGTTCAATTCGGCCTTAATGGCGGCTACGTCCATTTTCTGCCCAATGAACACCAGTTTCACCATTTTATCGCCATACTCTTCGTCCCAATCGCGCCTAAGTTCTTCGCTTTCAGCCAACAAACGCAACTGTTCCTCTTGCGGGGCAGTGCATATCCACTGCCCCATCTCGCGCAACTTGCGTTGCCGTCCGGCCTGCTCGAAGATATACGACATGTCTTCATTCTCGCTGAAGTAAAGTATTCCCTTGCAGCGTATTACCGATTTCGGCCAACGGCGGGCCACAAAGTCATCGAATCGACTCAGGCTGAACGCCTTACGGCGGAAATACACGAACGTGCCAATGCCGTACTCCTCGGCCTCACCTTCGTCGTGATGATGGTGATGGTGGTGATGATGGTCATCGTCGTGGTCGTGATCGTGCTCATCTTCATGATGATGATGATGATGTTCATCATCATCGTCGTCATCGTCATCCTCAACATTTTCAGCGTTTTCGAGTTCCTGAATCCAGCCTGCCGAAGTGCAGGCTTTCTCAAAGTCGAATCGGTTCGAGTTAACTATCTGTTTTATATCTATTTGCGCATAGTTTGCTTCGATAATTTCAGCCGTAGGCTGCAATGTCTTTATCACGGCGCGAACTTCGTTTTTCTCTTCGGTCGATATTTCATCGACCTTATTGAGAATAATAACGTCGCAGAATTCAATCTGCTGAATAAGCAGATTTTCTATATCTTCCTCGTCTATATTCTTCTTTGTAAGCGCCTTACCGCTCGAAAACTCATCACGCATGCGCAGAGCGTCGACAACGGTAACGACGCAGTCGAGGCGGCATTTTTCGGGCTGGCGGTATTTGCGCGCCATCTCCGACATGGCGGTTATAGTCTGCGCAATAGGCAGCGGCTCGCATATTCCGCTGGCTTCGATTACTATGTAATCGAAGCGGTTGGTGTCGATAATGTCGTTGATCTGCTGCATGAGGTCGGTTTTGAGCGTGCAGCAGATGCATCCGTTGCTCAGTGCCACAAGGCTGTCGTCTTTCTGTGTCACCACACCGCCTTGCTGAATGAGCGAGGCGTCGATGTTCACCTCGCCTATGTCGTTCACTATGACTGCTATTTTCAGTCCCTGCTCGTTGGCCAGAATGTTGTTGACCAATGTGGTTTTGCCACTTCCCAAATAGCCTGTAAGCAACGTTACCGGCACAATGTTTTTGCTCATTTTCGTCTATTTTTATAAAAAACTACGATAAAAAATGAGGCTGCTCCTTCGGTGCAACCTCATTTCTATAAAATGAATTGATAAATCAATATTCGTCTTCGTTGAAGAAAAAGTCATCTTTGCTCGGATAATCTGGCCAAATCTCTTCAATGCTTTCGAATATCTCATCGGTTTCTTCAATTTCCTGCAAATTCTCTATAACCTCGAGCGGAGCACCCGAACGTGACGCATAATCGATAAGCTCATCTTTTGTTGCAGGCCAAGGAGCATCTTCCAATTTCGAGGCTAATTCCAATGTCCAATACATAATCTGGTTCTGTTTTTATCCTTTGTAATTTTGCGCGAATATATACATTAACTTTTGTTTCTGCAATAGCTAATTTCTCTATTCGCCTAATTATTTCCTATTATTAACAATATTTTTCACAATTGGCTCATTATGAATGTCTTATCTTTTATAAAAAAAACTTCGTTTTTTTTCATTCGCCCAATTCGTCGAAAGTATACCCTTCGAATACCTCCTCTTTCACGTTCATATCGTCAGGTATGTCAAGGGGCAGGAAAATGTCGGTTTTCGATTTCGGGCGATAGTCATCTAGCCAGCGGAAACCCGACAGTTTGCGGTCTTTCTCACCTAGCAGCAATGGCGGATTCATGTTGCCCTGGGGCGATTCACGCATCGTTATGTTCTTTATTCGCTTGTCTTTCAGCCAAATACTCATGTTGCTACTTTCGGCACGGTTAATACCAATCAGCGCTCGACCATCTTTCGGATAGTATATCGTCTGGCCGTTACCGCTGACGTCTATCTTGTAAAGCTCGTTGTTGCGTATGTGGCCTGTCATCAGTTTGCCTTTCACCTGATTGAAGCCAAGCGAGTCTTCCTCTATCGAGATGGCGAAAGCCGACTCGATGAGTTCGGCCTTGTAAAGCACTCTGTTTTTGGAATATAGCTTTATCGTTTGCGCCGTCATCTGGTTGCCCGTAGCCCATACGATGGGTTGTTTGTAGAGCGTCGCTACGGTGTCGCGGAAGTCGAATATCAGCGAATCGCAACGGCCCTGCATGTCGGGACGGAAGTATTTAACGTTGTAATACGCTTGTATCAAGCGACTTGAGTCGGCTGGCAACGGCACTATGCGGAACGTGTCGGCATGCACAAAGAGCGAGTCGCCGCCATACACATGTATGGCGAGCGCCTTGCGCGTCGCCAAGGCTTCGTTGGTCTGCTCGTTGTAAAAACCATAGTCGCCGCAGAGCGACAAGTTGTCGATGGTGTCGTTTATAACCATATTGCCCCAAACGGTCATGTTTCCGTTGCGGCGCTCGTAAAGCATCTCGTCGCCCTTCACGTTGTACGCACCAGATTGTATATTGTTGTTTTGCAACAGTTTAGCGCAATCTGATTTCGTATCGTACCACCCCAATTCGCTGTCGATTATTGTCGAGTCGCGGTTGATAATACGCGTCGGACCAAGAATTGTCGTAACCTGGGTTTGCGTGTTGAAACTCATTGTGTCGCTGTACATTGTGTAGTTTGGCGACGTGCCGACAACGTTGTTTTTGAAGAACACTTCGTTCGTATTCGGGAAATACAATCCGTTCTCCGATGTCAGTTCGTTCTGCAGGTTCACCACCTTACCGCCGTCGTAGTAATAAGCTTTGTCGAGCTCACGGTCGTAGTCGAGATTTTCGGTGTAGAGCCAAGTGTCGCCCTTGTTGGCGCGCACATCTTCGCGTATCTCGGCCAAGTTGCGGTCGCCATAGTACGTCAGTGTGTTGCCGTAGAGATGTATCGAGTCGTTCTGAACGACATGTACATTGCTGTACGCAATAACCATGTTCGAGTCGTTGAACATGTATGCGCTGTCGCAATACATGATGGTGTTGTGATGCGACAGCATCACATCACCATTGAGCGACTGCGAGTTTTTGCCTACTTTGTCGTCGTGGCGCAGGAAGTTGGCATGCTCGATTTTCACGAACACGCGCTGCTCCTGTCCCGCCGCCATTGCGGCGGACAACACAAACAAGAGTATGGCTAAAATACGCATAATCAGTTTATTTCACCCAACCTTTATACTGGAAATCACACTTCTGCCATTCGGGCGAGATGTTGATATACACTTCGTTCTGGCGCTGACGGACCCAATTGTCGATAGCCTCGTTGCGCTTCTTGTTCTCCATTATCGTCTGCAGCATGCTGTAGTCATCGCGCATGTTTGCGCGATGCGGGTCGTGCTTCTTCTTCAGCATTACGATTCTGATTGTCTCCTTGTTTTTCTCGTCAATCATCATAAAGGGCTTCGATATCTCGCCCACTTTCAATCCCTGAATAGCTTTGGCTATCTCGGCGGGAATGTCGCTCAGCAGAAATTTGTGCGAGCCGTCGTTCTTGTTCACTATCACACCGCCGTTGGCGCGCGAGTCTTTATCCATCGAAAAACGTGCGGCAGCCTCTTCGAATTTGACTTTTCCGTCGTTAATCGTTGTCAGCACGGTATCAAGGAACGCTATCGCCTTGTTTTTGTTATCGGCGCTGAGTTTCGGCTTCATAAGTATGTGACGGCAGTTGATTCTATCGCCCTTACGGTCAATAAGTTGTATGATATGATAGCCAAATTCGGTCTCAACAATTTTCGACACTTTGCCTTTTTCCTGAAGGTTGAATGCAGCCGATGCGAATTCGGGCACAAGACCCGATTTGGGCGTCCAGCCCAAATCGCCACCACGCGATGCCGAGCCAGGGTCGTCAGAGTAGAGCACTGCCAACGTCGAGAAGTCGCGCCCCTCGCTCACCTGTTTCTGGAAATCACGCAGTTTCGACTTTATTCGGTCAATCTCGGTTTGGTCTACTTTCGGATAAATAACTATCTGCGACAGCTCATATTGCGTCTGCACGTATGGTATACTGTCCTCGGGCATACGGCTGAAGTAGTTGCGTATCTCCGACGGCGTTATTTTTATGTTTTTCGTAATCTCGTACTTCATTTTCTCTGTAATACGTTGAGTACGAACGTACTCAACCTGCTCAAGCTTGATACGGCTCAGCGGCTTGTCGAAATACTCCTCGAGTTTGTCCTGACCGCCCAAATACTGGATATATTGGTTGATGCGTGCATCAACCTGTGTCATCACCTCATTGTCGGAAACGACCACACTGTCCATCTTTGCCTGATTGACCATGAGTTTCTCCACCAAAAGCCGTTCGAACAGATGGCACATAAGGTCGCCACTCTCCACAGCGCCTTCCATCTGCGCCTGCTGGTACATTATCTCAATGTCGGACCGCAGTATGGCATCGTCGCCGACGATGGCAACTACGTCGTCGAGTAACAACCTCTGCGACATAACGTTACACGTAAACAGCAAAGAGATTATTGTCAGAAGTATATTTTTTGTCGTTGTCATTTTATTTGTCATAATAATGTATTTTATCCGATTTCAAAGCCTGATTGTACAAGCTTTGTTCAAAATCCTTTATGAATTTCAGTTTCTGTTTGTTGAGCAGAATCGATGTGATTTTGTCCTTTACAAATTCCACCGGCGCATAGTCGTCGTCGGCAAGGTAGTCAAATGCTATCAGCAGGTACGTGTACGAGTCGTCGGTCGTGGTGTAAAGTCTCCCCGACGAGAGTGCTGTTTTCTCATTCGCGATGGTCTTTTTGGGGAATTGTTGGCGAATCGACTTCACATCAATCCACTGATCTACAGCCATTTCGTATTTCACGGCATGTTTGTAGATGTACTGCTCTATCTTGAACATATCGGCGTCGTTGTGCTTCGATATGCATTTTTTCATATTGTCGAGATCGGGCGCTTTCTTCGGTAGAATCACGAAGATGCCTTTCATCATGGCCTCTTCAATCCTGAAGTTGTCTTTCATCTTCTCGTAATACTCGTTGATGGCATCGTCGCCAACCGAGGGTTTGAACTTCTGGTCGACGATTTTCTGGCGGTAAAGCTCGGTAATGAGCGAATTGCGATAGTCTTCAATCGCAGCGTCGATGTCGAGCTCTTCGTCCGATAGATTATCGACGGCTTTCTGTACCACAACTTGTTGCATAACCCATTGTCGGACAACATCTTGAGCAAAAGCAATACTATCCTTTCCCGATATCTCAGACGGAATAGCCGCGCACAGTCGCGACTTTGTCAGAGTGGCGTCGCCAACTGAAGCAACGGGTTCGTCAAATGGTCGGTGATCGGTGCAGCCGCTCACAGCGGCTGCAACCAGCGCAAATCTAAAAGCTAAAATTCTCATATTATTCATGGTACAAAAATAACACCATTTTTTCATAGCTCTGTATTTTTTCAGCAACAAGTGAAAAAAATACAACAAAAAAAGAGGTTATCATTACTGATAACCTCTTTTTACCGTATAGCGTCGAAAAACTATTCAGCGGCAGCTTCGGGAGCTGCTGCAGGAGCAGCAGCTTCAGCAGCGGGAGCTTCAGTTTTCTTCTTGCTTCTTCTTGTGCGTTTCTTATCCGAAGCGGGTTTAACCTCAGTAAGCATGTTTGCGTTGTAATCAACCAACTCAATGTAGCATACATCGGCTGCGTCGCCCGGGCGAGTGCCAAGTTTCAGGATTCGGGTGTAACCACCGTTTCTCGATTGAACTTTTTCCTTTACCTCGGTAAAGAGTTCTTTTACAGCCGCGTTGTTCTGCAAGTGGCTGAAAACAAGACGCTGAGCATTCATTTGCTCGGCTGTAGTTGTCAAGTTTTTGGTCTTGGTGATCAAAGGCTCAACATACATACGCAAAGCTTTGGCTTTAGCCAAGGTTGTTCTGATACGCTTGTGCATAATTAATGAACAAGCCATATTGGCCAACATTGCTTTACGATGGGAACTTGTTCTACCAAGATGATTAAATTTCTTATTATGTCTCATCGTAATTAATCTTTATCTAATTTGTACTTTGCTGTATCCATTCCGAACGAGAGATTGAGGCTTTGGAGCATGTCGTCGAGCTCGGTAAGCGATTTCTTGCCGAAATTGCGGAACTTGAGCAGGTCGTTTCTGTGGTATTGCACCAATTCGCCAAGTGTCTCAACATCAGCTGCTTTGAGGCAGTTCAGTGCTCGTACTGAAAGATCCATGTCGACCAAACGTGTCTTAAGGAGTTGGCGCATGTGGAGAACCTCTTCATCGAATTCGTCGCTTATACCTCTGTCGCCGTCATCCATGGTTATCTTGTCGTCAGAGAACAACATGAAATGGTAAATCAGTATGCGGGCTGCTTCCTCCAGTGCTCTTTTGGGTTGTATAGAGCCGTTGGTGGTTATCTCGATAATTAATTTCTCGTAGTCGGTCTTCTGTTCTACACGATAGTTTTCTACAGCGTACTTCACATTGCGTATCGGTGTGTGTATCGAATCTATCGCTATTACATTGACGTCGTCTTCAGCATTTGCGTTCTCTTCGCTTGGCACATATCCGCGACCTTTGTTGATTGTGAATGTCATGCTGAAATTCACGCTCTTGTTAAGGTTGCAGATAACAAGCTCAGGATTCAGAACCTCAAACGAGTGCATGAACTTGTTGAAATCACCGGCAACAATCTGCTCTTTACCCGAAATATGGAAAACAACTTTCTCCGAATCAACGTCGCTTACAATCTGCTTGAAACATACTTGTTTCAAGTTGAGAATGATTTGCGTAACATCGTCGATTACTCCGGGAATGGTGGCAAACTCATGTTCTACACCGTCAATTTTGATATTCGTAATTGCATAGCCCTCAAGGGATGAAATCAATATTCTTCTTAAGGCATTTCCAATTGTAATACCATATCCGCGCTCAAGAGGACGGAACTCGAAACGTCCGAATTTGTCATCGTTCTCTAACATGATGACTTTGTCTGGTTTTTGGAATGCTAAAATTGCCATAAGAATTAATTATTTAGAATACAAATCGACGATTAACTGTTCTTGAATGTTCTCAGGAATATCTGCTCTATCCGGCATGTTCAGAAATCTTCCCTGCATTGAGTGGTTGTCCCACTCCAACCAAGAATACTTCGAAACTGACGAATTAGACAACGAAGCTGAAATGACTTCAAGCGATTTCGATTTCTCGCGTACGCCTACAGTCTGACCAGCTTTCAATCTGTACGAAGGAATATTCACTACCGAACCATCTACAACAATATGACGGTGGCTAACGAGCTGACGTGCAGCTGCGCGTGTGGGAGCTATACCCATACGGTAAACCACGTTGTCGAGACGGCTCTCGAGCAGGCAAAGGAGCACCTCACCAGTTACGCCCTTGCTGCGTTTAGCGTCAGCGTAAATGTTGCGGAACTGACGTTCCAGCACTCCGTAAGTGTATTTCACTTTCTGCTTCTCTTTCAACTGAGAACCATACTCGCTTGTCTTTTTACGGCGGTTCAAGCCGTGTTGTCCGGGAGGATAGTTCTTCTTCTCGAATACCTTGTCCGGACCGTAAATAGCCTCACCGAATTTGCGGGCTATTTTTGTTTTTGGACCAATAAATCTAGCCATTCTTCTGTTTTTTGACTTTTAAATTCTGATTTTAAATGATGAATATGGCAGCCGTTAGATTATAAATTTGTAAAAATCATATAACCAATCATTATTCAAAATTCAAATCAAAAAATATGGTTAACAACTAGTTAATTAAACTCTTCTGCGTTTAGGCGGGCGGCAGCCGTTGTGTGGAAGCGGAGTTACATCGATAATCTCGGTAACTTCGATGCCTGCGGCGTGTATCGCTCTGATTGCCGATTCGCGACCGTTTCCGGGACCGGAAACGTAAGCCTTTACTTTTCTAAGGCCAAGATCATACGCTACTTTAGAGCAGTCGGCTGCTGCCGTCTGCGCTGCATATGGAGTGTTCTTCTTCGAGCCTTTGAAATTCATCTTACCTGCGCTCGACCATGAGATGGTCTGACCATTGACATTAGTCAAGGTAATAATAATATTATTAAAAGATGAGTGTATGTGAGCCTGACCTTGAGCCTCAACTTTTACTACTCTTTTCTTCAGTGTTCCTGCTTTCTTAGCCATGATTCAATTATTTAGTAGCTTTTTTCTTATTAGCAACTGTTTTCTTCTTACCCTTACGCGTACGTGCGTTGTTCTTGGTCGACTGACCACGAACCGGTAGCCCAAGTCTGTGACGGATACCACGATAGCAGCCGATATCCATCAATCGCTTGATATTCAACTGAATCTCAGAACGAAGTTCGCCCTCAACTTTATAAGTCGAGCTTATGATTTCACGGACAGACTGTATTTGTTCATCAGTCCAATCCTTCACTTTTACATTACGATCGATCCCGGCCTTCTCTAAAATGTCTACTGCTATGTTCCGGCCAATACCGTAAATGTAAGTCAATGAGATTTCGCCAATCTTATTCGATGGCACATCTACACCAGCAATTCTTGCCATAATTTAAAATTTTAACCTTGACGTTGTTTTAATTTCGGATTCTTTTTACAAATCACATACAAGCGGCCCTTTCTGCTAACTATTTTGCAGTCGGCGCTTCTTTTTTTAATAGATGCTCTTACTTTCATCTTGAATGAATTATTTATATCTATAAGAAATTCTTCCTTTGGTAAGGTCATACGGCGATATCTCCACCTTCACTTTGTCACCGGGCAGTATCTTGATGTAATTCATACGCATCTTGCCCGATATGTGGGCTGTCACCACATGACCGTTCTCAAGCTCAACCCTGAACATCGCGTTCGACAGGGCTTCTCTTATCGTACCATCTTGTTCTATAGACGATTGTTTCGGCATATACTTCTCTTTTTTTCGAGGTGCAAATTTATTACTTTTTTCTTAAACAACAAAAAATATTCTCTTATCGCGTAAATATTTATAAAATCATGAATACATCTTCCGATGTATTCATGATTTTTTGTTGTGTTTAATGTAATGCCGCACCTACTGTTCGTCCCATTATGCGGCCCGATTTCATCAGACCGTCGTAATGTCTCATAAGCAAATGACTTTCTATCTGCTGAAGTGTATCCAAAACAACACCGACCAGAATCAGAAGCGATGTTCCGCCATAGAACTGTGCGAACGACGGATCGACACCTGCCATTGTGGCGAATGCTGGAAGTATGGCTACTATAGCCAGCATTATCGAACCGGGCAATGTGATTTTCGACATTACCGAGTCGATATAGTTGCGTGTGGCTTTACCAGGTTTTACGCCCGGTATGTAGCCGCCGTTGCGCTTCAAATCGTCAGCCATCTGCTGCGGATTGATAATCAACGCTGTATAGAAATACGTGAAGATTATAATCAGCAACGCGAAAGTGAAGTTGTACCAAAATCCGGTGAAATCGGAGAATGCCGATACAAAGCCCGACGCAGATTCTGAATCCTGACTCATCATGCCGATGAATGTGATAGGTATAAACATTATTGCCTGAGCAAAGATGATAGGCATCACGTTTGCAGCATTTACCTTCAGAGGTATATACTGGCGAACGCCGCCGTACTGTTTGTTACCTTCGATTCTTTTAGCATACTGAACAGGTATTCTGCGAGTGCCCTGAACCAACAATATCGATCCAACGAACACGAAGAATAGTATCACAAACTCCAGAAGCAACATCACCAGACCGCCCGAATTGTTCGATACCGACAGTTTGTCGGCCAATTCGGCAACAAGCGAGTGAGGCAGACGGGCAATGATACCGATCATGATTATCAGCGAGATACCGTTGCCGATACCCTTGTCGGTAATACGTTCGCCGAGCCACATCACAAACATCGAGCCTGCAGTAAGCAGGATAGTGCTAGTGATTGTGAACATCGTGCCGTCTTCTACCTGTATTGCTTCAGGTGCTTTGTAGTATAGGTTCGCCAAATAGCTAGGTGCTTGAATCAGCAATATACCTACGGTGAGTACACGTGTTATCTGATTGATCTTGCGGCGTCCGCTCTCACCGTCTTTCTGAAGTCGCTGGAAATAGGGCACTACCATGCCCAACAGCTGCACTACGATCGACGCCGAGATGTACGGCATGATACCCAATCCGACAACTGATGCGTTTGAAAAAGCACCACCAGAGAACATATCCAGAAGACCTAAGACACCATCGCGTGTCTGCGATTCGAGACCTGATAGAGATTCTGGATTAACACCTGGCAAAACCACGAATGAGCCCAAGCGGTATACCAAGAGGAATCCCAATGTTATCAGGATTCTGGTACGCAGCTCTTCGATTTTCCAGATGTTGCGAATGGTTTCGATTAGTCTTCTCATGTGGCTTACAATTTAACTGCAGTGCCCTGAGCCGCCTCGATTGCTTCAATCGCCTTCTTCGAGAATGCGTTTGCCTTTACTTCGAGTTTAGCGGTCAGTGTACCGTTTCCTAAAATTTTAATCTTATCATTTTTTCCGGCAAGACCGCTCTCAATCAATATTTGAGGGTCAACTGAGCTTACGCTCAGTTTGTCTGCCAGCGCCTGAAGCGCATCGAGATTAATTGCTTTGTATTCCACGTGTGAGATGTTCTTGAATCCGAACTTCGGCAGACGGCGTTGCAAAGGCATCTGACCACCTTCGAATCCGAACTTCTGAGAATAGCCTGATCTCGATTTGGCTCCCTTATGGCCGCGTGTCGACGTACCGCCATGTCCGGAACCGGCTCCACGTGCAATGCGTTTGTCGTGGTGCGTAGAACCTTTAGCTGGTTTCAAATTACTTAAGTCCATATTTACCAATTTCTTTTGTTACTTTTCTACTGATACTAAGTGCTTAACCTTCTCTACCATGCCCAGTATCGAAGCGTTGTCTTCTTTCTCTACGGTATGGTGCATTCTCTTGATTCCTAATGCAGCAAGCACTTTCTTCTGCTGTGCGGGAGCGCCAATGGAGCTCTTTATTTGCGTTATTTTAATCTTTGCCATAATAGGATTTTTTATCCGTTAAACACTTTATCAACTGTTATACCACGTTGCTGCGAAACGATGTATGCGTCGCGGAGCTCGCAAAGAGCTGCCATTGTGGCCTTCACAAGGTTGTGAGGGTTCGACGAGCCTTTCGACTTTGCAAGCACGTCGGTAACGCCTACGCTTTCGAGCACGGCGCGCATAGCGCCGCCGGCTGTAAGGCCGGTACCGTGCGATGCCGGTTTCATGAACACTTTAGCGCCGCCGTACGATGCTGTCTGCTCGTGAGGCAGTGTGCCGTGTACTAAAGGAATTTTGACGAGGTTCTTCTTTGCAGACTCTACACCTTTCGAAATAGCGGCTGTTACTTCGCTCGCTTTTCCAAGGCCCCAGCCTACAACGCCCTTACCGTCGCCTACCACTACAATGGCGGAGAAGCTGAACGCGCGGCCACCTTTTGTAACTTTTGTTACTCGGTTTATTGCAACAAGACGATCTTGTAACTCTAAGTCGTTTGTTGATCTTACTCTGTTTATATTTGCAACCATCTTAGTATTAGAATTTTAAGCCGGCTTCGCGAGCAGCGTCAGCCAATTGTTTAACACGTCCGTGATACAAATAACCATTCCGGTCGAAAACAACTTTCTCGATGCCGGCAGCTTTAGCTGCGGCTGCGATTGATTTTCCGACTTCGGCTGCTATTTCGCTTTTTGTGCCTTTTGCGTCGGTGAGTTCTCTCGACGATTTGGCTGCCAAAGTCTTGCCTTCCTGGTCGTTAACCAACTGCACATATATCTGTTTGTTGCTTCTGAAAACAGTCATGCGTGGGCAGTCTGCCGTACCCGACACTTTCGATCTGATACGACTTTTAATCTTGTTTCTTCTTTCTATTTTAGAAAAAGCCATAACTTTAATAATTAACAGAATTAAACTTTAGCAGACTTACCAGCCTTACGACGAATTGTTTCACCCACGAAGCGGATACCTTTGCCTTTGTAAGGTTCAGGTGCTCTCAGTGAGCGGATCTTAGCGCATACTTGGCCCAACAATTGCTTGTCTGCCGATTCGAGTGTGATGAGCGGGTTGCTCTTACGGTCGGTTACAGCTTCTACCTTTATCTCTTTCGGAAGCTGCATTACTACCGGGTGAGAGAAGCCTAATGCCATTTCGAGCACTTGGTTCTGCGATGTTGCGCGGAAACCTACGCCTACCAATTCCAATTGTACCTTGTATCCTTCCGACACACCATGCACCATGTTGTTGAGCAGTGCTCTGTACAGACCGTGCATAGAGCGCATCTCTTTGTCGTCGTTCGGACGTTCTACAACGACGTGACCGTTGTCGACCGAAACTTTGATGCTGGGGTTGACGTTTTGTTTCAATTCGCCCTTGGGGCCTTTTACTGTGATAACGTTGTCAGCTACCGAAACACTTACTCCTGAAGGGATAGCTATCGGCATTTTACCAATTCTTGACATAACTCATTCCTCCTTTTTTAGTAAATGTAACATAATACTTCGCCGCCGATTTTCTCGTTGCGGGCTTCTTTGTCGGTCATGATGCCTTTTGAGGTCGATACGACAGCGATGCCCAAACCGTTCAAGACGCGTGGCATTTCGCGATAACCAGCGTAGCTGCGGAGACCCGGGGTACTCACTCTCTTAAGCGCTTTGATTGCCGACAACTTTGTTGTCGGGTCATACTTCAAAGCGATTTTGATGACGCCTTGCTTGTTATCATCAATAAACTTGTAGTTAAGGATATAACCTTTCTCGAATAAAATTTTGGTTATACCTTTCTTCAAGTTCGACGCAGGGATTTCAACAACCCTGTGTTTTGCCATAATGGCATTTCTGATTCTTGTCAGAAAATCTGATATTGGATCTGTAATCATATAAATAAAGTTTAAATTAATCACGCTACGCGTGACAATATTTAATACTTAAAAAATTATTTTACCAACTTGCCTTTTTAACACCTGGGATGAGACCTGCAGATGCCAATTCACGGAATGCGATACGTGAGATGCCAAACTGACGCATGTAGCCTTTCGGACGACCCGAGAGCTTGCAGCGGTTGTGCATGCGGACAGGGCACGAGTTCTTAGGTAAAAGCTGAAGGGCAACATAATCGCCCTCAGCTTTCAACTGTGCTCTTTTCTTCGCATATTTGGCAACTAATTTAGCCCTTTTTACCTCGCGGGCTTTCATTGATTCTTTTGCCATATACTTCTAAAAGTTTATTTTTTGTTTTGTTTAAACGGTACTCCGAAATTTTTCAACAGTGCGAGGGCCTCCTCGTCTGTTTTTCCTGAGGTCACAAAGGTAATATTCATACCTTGAATTTTACTAACAGAATCCATATTTATTTCAGGAAAAATTATCTGTTCGGTAATTCCAAGTGTGTAATTGCCTCTGCCATCGAACTTTCCACCGATTCCGTTGAAATCGCGGATACGCGGAAGTGCGACTTTGATGAGTCTCTCAAGGAATTCGTACATCTTCTCGCGACGCAGTGTTACTTTGACGCCGATAGGCATCTTTTTGCGCACTTTGAAGTTCGAAATATCCTTCTTCGACAAGGTTGCTACGGCCTTCTGGCCTGTAATCGTCGAGATCTCTTTGAGCGAGATTTCGATGATTTTCTTGTCTTGTGTAGCGTCGCCCAAGCCCTGGTTCACAACAATTTTCTTGAGTTTCGGGCATTGCATGATGCTGCTGAAACCGAATTCCTTCATCAACGACGGAACGATCTGCTCTTTGTAGAGCGTTTTCAAAGATGGTTGATAGCTCATTTGATTTCCTCCCCAGATTTTTTAGAGTATCTAACTAATTTGCCTTCGTCGTTCAGACGACGGCCTATACGAGTTGCCTTACCATCTTTCGGATCTTTGACGTTAAGGTTCGATATATGAATCGGCGCTTCTTTCTTGATGATACCACCATTCGGGTTAGCGGCACTTGGTTTCACGTGCTTGCTGATGATGTTGATACCTTCAACTATTGCGCGCTGCTTTTCAGGGTCAACAGAAAGCACTTTGCCTTCTTTGCCCTTGTCCTGTCCGGCATTGATAATTACAATATCGCCTTTTTTAATGTGCAGTTTTGCCATTTCTAAAAGTCTTAAAATTAAATTACCTCAGGCGCCAAAGAGACTATTTTCATATATCCGTCGCGCAGCTCGCGTGCTACCGGACCGAAGATGCGCGTTCCGCGCATTTCGCCTTGGTTGTTGATCAACACGCATGCGTTGTCATCGAATCGGATGTAAGAGCCATCGGCGCGTCTTACTTCTTTCTTGGTACGTACTACTACCGCCTTGCTAACCGTACCTTTCTTCATATCGCTCGAAGGCAGAGCGTTTTTTACTGTGACTACTATGCGGTCGCCGATTGTAGCATAGCGTTTGAAAGAACCGCCCAACACATGTATGCAGAGCACTTCTTTAGCGCCGCTGTTGTCGGCTACCGTGAGTCTGGTTTCTGTTTGAATCATGATTATTTAGCTCTTTCAACTATGTTAACTAATCTCCAACATTTTGTCTTACTGAGAGGACGTGTCTCCATGATGCGTACGGTGTCGCCTTCATGCGCGTCGTTCTTCTCGTCGTGCACGTGGAATTTCTTCGTCTTTTTGACGAATTTGCCATAAATAGGGTGTTTCTCACGTATTTCTACGGCTACTACGATGGACTTGTCCATCTTTTCGCTGATAACTACGCCTATACGTTCCTTTCTAAGATTTCTTTCTTCCATCTTAATAACTATTTTTCTGTTAATTTCTTCTGACTCAAGATAGTCATTAAACGTGCAATATCTCTGCGGGTTTGTCTGATCTTCATCGGATTCTCGATGGGAGAAATCACGTGAGTCAATTTCATCTTCTGCAGTTCGGCGCGTACCGATACGAGCTTTTCTTCGATTTCGGCCACTGTCATGCCTTTAATTTCTGATGCTTTCATTGATTACATGTTTGAAGATTCGACATAGTCCCTACGAACAACGAACTTAGTAGTAACGGGCAGTTTCTGCGCTGCCAGACGGAGCGCTTCTTTTGCCACGTCGTACGATACACCTTCGCATTCAATGATGATGCGGCCGGGAGTAACAGGAGCGACAAAGCCCTCGGGGTTACCTTTACCTTTACCCATGCGGACGTCGGCAGGTTTCTTGGTGATGGGTTTGTCGGGGAAGATACGGATCCATATTTGACCCTGACGCTGCATGTAGCGTGTAACGGCTACACGGGCAGCTTCGATCTGACGGCCTGTAATCCATTTGGTTTGCAGTGCCTTTATACCGAAAGAACCGAAGGCCAGTTCACAGCCTCTGTGAGCTATACCTTTTGAGCGGCCTTTCTGCGGTCTTCTGAATTTTACTTTTTTAGGTTGTAACATCGTTCAATAGTTAAAGATGATTACTTTTTCTTTCTCTTTGGTCCTCTGTCACGCATGCCAGAGTTGTTGCCGGCTGAAGACTGAGTCTCTTTTGAGCCTATGTTGAGCGAAAGGTCGCGTTTGCCGTACACTTCGCCTTTGCAAATCCACACTTTGATGCCGATGATGCCCATTTTGGTGAGGGCTTCGGCCTGACAGTAGTCGATGTCGGCGCGGAATGTGTGAAGCGGCGTTCTGCCTTCCTTGTACATTTCCGAACGAGCCATTTCGGCGCCGTTCAGACGGCCACTAATAAGAATCTTGATGCCTTCGGCATTGCTGCGCATTGTCGAAGCTATCGCGGTCTTGATAGCACGGCGGTAAGCGATACGTCCTTCGAGCTGGCGAGCGATGTTGTTCGCTACGATTACAGCGTCGAGGTCAGGGCGTTTCACTTCAAAGATATTGATCTGTACTTCCTTATCAGTGATCTTCTTTAACTCTTCCTTCAGTTTGTCAACGTCTTGTCCGCCTTTGCCTATCACGAGGCCCGGACGTGCTGTGAAAACTGTGATTGTTACCATTTTGAGCGTACGCTCAATAACGATACGCGATACGCTGGCTTTAGCCAAGCGAACGTTGAGGTATTTACGTATTTTAGAGTCTTCAACGATTTTGTCGCCGAAATTCTTGCCTCCAAACCAGCTGGAATCCCAACCTCTTGTAATACCAAGTCTATTGCTTATCGGATTTACTTTCTGTCCCATCGCGTTTAATTTTCTTGGTTATCAGATATTTTGCTATCAACAATGAGCGTTACGTGGTTCGATCTTTTTCTGATGCGGTGAGCGCGACCTTGCGGGGCCGGTCTCAGGCGTTTCAGGATTCGGGCCGAATCAACGAACACTGTTTTAACATAAAGGTTGGCATCGTCAACGCTTGCGCCTTCATTTTTCTGCTTCCAGTTGTCAATTGCCGAAAGGAGAAGTTTCTCCATACGACCTGCGGCTTCTTTGGTAGAGAATTTGAGCATGTTGAGTGCCAAGTTAACCTCTTTGCCTCGGATCATATCAGCAACCAAGCGCATTTTACGAGGGGAAGTCGGTACATTGCGAAGAGAGGCAAAGTAAGTTGTTTTGTTCGCCTCTTTTCTTGCTTCTGCAGCTAATCTTTTTCTTTTACCCATGACTTAATCAATTAAGGTTACTAACGAGGGCTATTTCTTCTTATTGCCGCTGTGACCGCGGAATGTACGTGTTAGAGCGAACTCGCCCAACTTATGCCCTACCATATTCTCGGTGATGTACACTGGAATGAACTTGTTGCCATTGTGCACTGCTAAAGTATGTCCCACGAAATCAGGAGATATCATGGAAGCTCTGGCCCAAGTTTTAATCACCGATTTCTTGCCACTTTCGTTCATGGCAAGAACCTTCCTTTCTAACTTAACGTTGATGTATGGGCCTTTTTTTAATGATCTGCTCATAATGTCAATTAATTACGCGGTTTTACTTTTTACGACGTTCGATAATGAATTTCGAAGTGCTCTTCTTCGGTGCGCGGGTCTTGTAACCCTTAGCCAGCAAGCCTTTGCGCGATCTCGGGTGACCACCCGAAGCGCGGCCTTCGCCACCACCCATAGGGTGATCGACAGGGTTCATAACAACGCCGCGGACACGCGGACGACGGCCGAGCCATCTTGAGCGGCCGGCTTTACCCGACTTCTCGAGAGCGTGATCCGAATTACCTACTACGCCGACTGTTGCACGGCATGTAACCAATACTTTGCGTGTTTCGCCAGAGGGTAATTTGATGATTGCATAGTTACCGTCGCGACCAGCTAATTGAGCAAAAGAGCCTGCACTGCGTGCCATAATACCGCCTTGTCCCGGACGGAGCTCGATATTATGGATGATAGTACCAAGCGGAATAGCGCTCAACGGAAGAGCGTTACCTACTTCGGGTGCTACTTCTGCGCCAGACAGGATTGTCTGGCCTACTTGCAGACCATTCGGAGCGAGAATGTAACGTTTCTCGCCGTCTTCATAGATCAACAGAGCGATTCGTGCGCTACGGTTCGGATCGTATTGAATCGAATCAACCACTGCTGACACACCGTCTTTGTTTCTTTTGAAGTCGATTACTCTGTATTTCCTTTTGTGTCCACCGCCGATATAACGCATTGTCATCTTACCGGTGTTGTCACGTCCGCCTGTTTTCTTAAGCGGTCTCAACAAGGACTTTTCTGGTTTGCTTGATGTAATCGTATCAAACGTACCAATAACTTTGTTTCTTTGCCCCGGTGTTGTGGGCTTTAACTTTCTAACTGCCATTTTTATCAGATATTGCTATAAAAATCTATTTTCTCGCCTTCGGCCAATGTCACAATGGCTTTCTTATACGATGAAACGCTGCCTGATATTACTCCGGCTTTCGTATAACGGCTTTTACGCTTCGCAGGTGCTATCATTGTGTTAACCTTTACAACTTTCACGTTGTACAGTTCTTCGACAGCTTTCTTAATCTCGCCTTTGTCCGCTTCTTTGGCAACGACGAAACTATAACGGTTTCCGAATTTTTCACTGATAGCGTTTGCTTTTTCAGTTACTAATGGTTTTACTATTACACTCATGATATACCTTTTTAAGCGTTAACAAGTTTTTCAAATTCTGCAACAGTACTTTCGAACAATACAAGAACTTTGGCTTTCATAACTTGATAAGTGTTGAGGTTCGAGATAACTGCGACCTCTGACTTGTTGTTCAAGTTGCGAGCCGAAAGATATATATTGTTATCGTAGTCGGGCAACACAACCAATGAGCGTGTGTTGTTCGAGATCTCTTTGTAGAGGCTCTTTACACTTTTTTCTGCGCCGCTTTTGGTTTTCTTTCTGCCTTCGGCAACCTTCTTGAGGTTTTCGTCGGTCAGGATGCCAGCTGCTTTAAGCATGCTGTCTCTGAATGCAACGTAGTTTTTAGATTTTGGAGCTTCAAAAGAGAAATCCTCCACTACGAAAATCGACTGCTCTTTAGCTTTGTAGCTGAGAGCCGAGTAACGTGCGAGAGCTTTGACTTTTTTATTGAGCTTGAACGAGTAGTTGCGTGGGCGCGGACCGAAAATGCGGCCACCGCCTACGAATACCGGCGATTTGAGGGCACCGGCACGAGCGCCGCCTGTACCTTTCTGCTTTTTGATCTTGCGTGTACTGCCGGCTACTTCGCTACGTTCTTTAGATTTGTGAGTTCCCTGACGATTGTTTGCTAAAAACTGTTTAACATCGAGGTAGATAGCGTGATCGTTAGGCTCTACGGCGAAAACCGAATCGGGTAATGTAACTTTGCGTCCGGTCTCTTTTCCTTCTTTGTTTAATACGTTCAGTTCCATTATTTCTCAATAATTAAATATGAACCTTTGCAACCCGGAACCGAACCTTTAACCATTAAAAGGTTGCTCTCCGGAATTACCTTAATAACTCTCAGGTTTTCGATTTTCACACGATCGCCACCTGTACGACCCGCCATGCGCATACCTGGTAATACACGCGACGGATAAGAAGACGCACCGACTGAACCGGGTGCTCTTAGTCTGTTGTGCTGACCATGGGTCTGAGCGCCTACGCCTCCGAAACCATGACGGCCAACTACGCCTTGAAAACCTTTGCCTTTTGAAATACCTACGATGTCAACAAAAGAGTTCTCTTCGAAGAGGTCGACGGTAACGGCGTCGCCCAGGTTGAACTCTTTTTCGAATCCTTGGAATTCGACAAGTTTGCGGGCGGGCTTTACGCCTGCCTTCTTGAAATGTCCCTTGAGGGGAGCAGTAGTGTGCTTCTCATTGGTCTCGTCAAAGGCCAATTGCACAGCTGCATAGCCATCGGTTTCCACAGTCTTAATCTGCGTAACTTGGCATGGGCCAGCTTCGATAACAGTGCATGGAATGTTTTTACCATCGGCACTGAAAACGGATGTCATTCCGATTTTTCTTCCAATTAATCCTGGCATTGCTTAAATTGTTTAATAATTGATTAATACTTAAACTTTCTTCTTTTTTGCGGCTGCAAAGTTACACTTTTATTTGAACTTCTACACCACTTGGCAACTCAAGTTTCATCAAAGCGTCAATTGTTTTTGATGTCGAGCTGTAGATGTCGATCAAACGCTTGTACGACGAAAGCTGGAATTGCTCACGCGATTTCTTGTTCACAAATGTTGAGCGAAGGATTGTGAATATGCGCTTGTGAGTTGGGAGAGGAATAGGGCCACTCACTACTGCACCAGTGCTTTTCACTGTCTTCACAATCTTTTCCGCAGACTTGTCAACCAAATTATGGTCGAAAGACTTAAGCTTAATTCTGATTTTTTGACTCATTGTCGTTTTTTTAAATTGTTATTTTAATTAAGTAGTAGGTTAAGAGTCATTCGCTAACCTACTACTTTTTTCTTCATTTTATAAAAGTTCTACGTGGCCTTTAACTTCTTTCAATACTTCAGTAGCTATTGATTTCGGCACTTCGGCGTACTCGAAGAACTCCATCGACTGCGTTGCGCGGCCCGATGATATGGTACGAAGTACAGTTACGTAACCGAACATTTCTGCCAAAGGCACTTTAGCCTTGATTATCAAGGCGTTGTTCTTACGCTCCTGACCTTCGATCTGACCACGGCGTTTGTTCAAGTCGCCGATGATGTCGCCCATGTAGTCTTCGGGGGTAACGACTTCTACTTTCATTATAGGCTCGAGAAGCACGGGACGTGCTTTCGCGCAAGCCACTTTGAATGCCTGGCGTGCTGCAACCTCGAATGAGAGCGAGTCGGAGTCGACTGGGTGGAACGAACCGTCGTAGAGAGTAACTTTGAGGTTCTCAACTTCATAACCGGCCAATACACCGTTTTTCATTGCCTCCTTGAAGCCCTTCTCTACAGAAGGTATGTACTCTTTAGGTACGTTACCGCCCTTAACTTCGTCGATGAACTGCAAGCCAGTCTTGCCCTCGTCGATCGGGCCGACTTTGACACAGATGTCGGCAAATTTACCACGACCACCAGTCTGTTTCTTGAATACTTCGCGATGGTCAACCATCGCGGTAATTGCCTCACGGTAAGAAACTTGCGGACGGCCTTGGTTACATTCAACTTTGAACTCACGTTTCAGACGGTCGATGATGATGTCGAGGTGAAGCTCGCCCATACCTTCGATGACAGTTTGACCTGTCTCTTCGTCAGATTTGAAACGGAATGTCGGGTCCTCTTCAGAGAGTTTGATAAGCGCGTTGGTGAGCTTATCCATATCTTTCTGGCTCTTAGGTTCAACCGACACGCCGATAACCGGCTCCGGGAAGTCCATCGATTCGAGTACGATCTTTGCATCTTCGGCGCAAAGAGTATCGCCAGTCTTGATGTCTTTGAAACCTACGGCTGCGCCGATATCGCCAGCTGCGATTTCGTCGCGAGGAATCTGAGTATTCGATTTCATCTGGTACAGACGCGAGATGCGCTCTTTGTTGTTAGAGCGTGTGTTGAACACGTATGAGCCAGACTCGATTTTGCCTGAGTAAACGCGGATGAAAGCGAGACGGCCTACGAACGGGTCGGTAGCAATCTTGAACGCCAAAGCGGCAAGAGGATCGCTTTCTGAGTGTTTTCTCGATACTTCTTCGCCTGTATCAGGGTCGGTTCCTTTAACGTCTTCGATGTCCATAGGCGACGGCAGGAATGCCACGATTGCGTCGAGCAAGCGCTGAACGCCTTTGTTGCGGAACGAAGAGCCGCAGAGTACAGGGTTGATTGTCTGGTTGATGGTAGCTTTGCGGAGAGCGTCGAGGATTTCGTCTTCGGTAATCGAATCGGGATCTTCGAAGAATTTCTCCATGAGAGCCTCATCTGTTTCGGCAACCGACTCAACGAGTTTTGCACGCCATTCAGCAGCTTCAGCCTTAAGGCTTTCGCGGATGGGGCGGTGTTCGAATGTAGAACCGAGGTCGGCATGGTCAGTCCAAACGATTTCGGTGTTGGTAGTGAGGTCCACAACGCCTTCGAAGGTATCTTCAGAACCGATAGGAATAACGACCGGCACAGGGTTAGCGCCGAGAACGTCTTTTATCTGGCGGACAACTTCATAGAAGTTGGCGCCGCTGCGGTCCATTTTGTTGACGAAGCATACGCGCGGTACATTGTAGCGGGTAGCCTGACGCCAAACAGTTTCGGACTGCGGCTGTACGCCACCAACGGCACAGAAGAGGGCTACGGCGCCGTCGAGGATACGCAGTGAGCGTTCAACCTCAACAGTGAAGTCAACGTGACCCGGGGTGTCGATGATGTTGATTTTATAAGTTTTGTCTTTGTACTTCCAGTTAGTGGTAACGGCAGCCGAAGTGATGGTGATACCACGCTCCTGCTCCTGTTCCATCCAGTCCATTGTTGCAGCGCCGTCGTGTACTTCACCGATTTTGTGGGTAATACCGGTGTAGAACAGAATACGCTCTGTAGTTGTTGTTTTACCGGCATCGATATGCGCCATGATACCGATGTTGCGGGTAAATCTTAAATCTGCACTTGCCATAATATAGTAAGTTTATTTATAGTTAAAATCTGAAATGAGCGAATGCGCGGTTGGCCTCTGCCATCTTGTGCATATCCTCTTTCTTTTTGAAGGCTGCGCCTTCGTTGTTATAAGCTGCAACAATCTCCGCTGCCAGTTTTTCCGACATTGAGTGGCCAGATCTCTTACGCGAGAAGAGGATCATGTTTTTGATACTCAATGATACTTTACGCTCAGGGCGTATTTCGGTAGGCACTTGGAAGGTAGCGCCACCTACACGGCGGCTTTTAACCTCAACAGACGGTGTGATGTTCTCAAGAGCTTTCTTGAAGAACTCAAGTACTGTTTTGCCTTCTTTTTCAGCTTTGGGCGCAACTTTGTCCAATGCGTCGTAAAGAATAGTGAATGCGACCGACTTCTTACCGTCGACCATCAGGTTGTTAACGAATTGTGTCAACATGACATCCCCGAATTTAGGATCCGGCAGGATGACTCTCTTTTTTGGTTTTGCTTTTCTCATAGTTCCAATTGTTTATCGGTTTTCATTATCAGCTGTCAAATTTGTCTTCAACGTCTCTTTAGACATTTACTCAACTCATTTACAACGACAAACAAAAACTCAGAAAACTACATTAATAAAAAATTACTTTTTAGCCGGAGCAGCCTTTCCTGCTTTCGGACGTTTAGCACCGTATTTCGAACGGCGTTGTTTGCGGCCTTCTACGCCAGAAGCATCGAGGGTACCGCGTACCAAGTGATAACGCACACCAGGGAGGTCTTTCACACGACCGCCGCGTACAAGAACGATTGAGTGCTCTTGCAGGTTGTGACCTTCGCCCGGTATGTAAGCGTTGACCTCTTTACCGTTGGTCAAGCGAACACGGGCAACTTTACGCATCGCCGAGTTAGGTTTCTTAGGGGTAGTTGTGTACACACGTACACAAACACCACGACGTTGAGGACACGAATCCAGTGCCGGCGATTTACTTTTGTCCTCAAGTTTAGCACGACCTTTTCGTACTAATTGTTGAATTGTTGGCATTACTTTTATTTAAAAATTTAACTATAAATATTAATAACTAATCCACAATTACCACAAAATCAGCGAGTTAACTATCGCTACTTGCCCATTATGGATTTTGCGATGCAAAAGTATAAATTATTTTCCTAACAACAATACGCCAGTTGTCTAAAACGCTAATTTTTAAGTTTTTTTAAACATGTAAAAAAAATGAATATGCCGAACTAAAATCTCCTTTATGCGTTAAACAATTCAAAAAACGATTCATTTTAGTCCTTTTTAACTTTTGATTTTCGAATAATAAAATTATAAGTGTTACTTTTGGGTATTAAATCAAGAAGACGACGCAAGTCAGTATAAAAAGATTTAGTTGTAATATATTAAGGTAATAATATGCAATTGGAATTAAACAGCGAATTAAAGAAATACTTTGGTTTTGATACGTTTAAGGGCAACCAAGAGGCTATCATCAGAAACATCATCGATGGCAAGGATACGTTTGTGCTCATGCCTACTGGTGGCGGCAAATCGCTTTGCTACCAGCTGCCGGCTCTGATACAGGACGGCACGGCCATCGTCATCTCGCCGCTCATCGCGCTGATGAAGAATCAGGTCGACGCTCTTCGCGGATACAGCGAAGAGAACGGCGTGGCGCATTTTCTGAACTCATCGCTGAACAAAAATGCGATAGCGAAAGTGAAGGAAGACGTTCTGGCTGGCAAGACAAAACTGCTGTATGTAGCACCTGAGTCGCTCACGAAAGATGAGAATATAGCATTTCTGAAACAAGTTAAAATATCATTCTACGCTGTCGACGAGGCGCACTGTATATCGGAATGGGGACACGACTTCAGACCCGAATACCGCCGCATTCGTCCGATTATCAATGAGATAGGCGAAGCACCGCTCATAGCGCTGACAGCCACGGCTACACCGAAGGTGCAGCACGACATACAGAAAAACTTGGGCATGCTCGATGCCCAAGTGTTCAAATCGTCGTTCAACCGCCCCAACCTGTACTACGAGATACGTCCGAAAGTGAACGCCACAAAAGAGATAATCAAAATAGTAAAAAACAACATAGGCAAATCGGCCATTATATATTGCCTGAGCCGTAAAAAAGTCGAAGAACTTGCTGAGACTCTGGTAGTTAACGGCATCAAAGCATTACCCTACCACGCTGGTCTCGACGCGGCAACGCGCGCCGAGAACCAAGACAAGTTCCTCCTTGAAGAGGTTGATGTGATATGCGCCACGATAGCCTTCGGCATGGGCATCGACAAGCCCGACGTAAGGCTTGTGATACACTACGACATACCGAAAAGCCTCGAAGGCTACTATCAGGAGACCGGCCGCGCGGGACGCGATGGCGGCGAAGGCCGCTGCATTGCGTTCTACAGCTACAAGGACATTCTGAAACTTGAGAAATTCATGCAAGGCAAGCCACTTGCCGAGCAAGAGATAGGCAAACAGCTTATAAGCGAGACAATTGCTTACGCCGAGAGTTCCGACTGCCGCCGACGGTCGCTACTCAACTACTTCGGCGAGGAATACACGCAGCCGAACTGCGGCGCGTGCGACAACTGCCTCAACCCCAAAGAGCGTTTCGACGCCAAAGACGCTGTGCTTCTGCTCATTGAGATAGTTCGCGAATTCAACAACAAATTCAAATCGGAATACATTGTCGATTTCGTCTGCGGCAACAAAACCAACGACATAAAATCGTACCGCCACCACGAGCACGAGCTTTTCGGTAAAGGGTTCGAGCACGACGAGAGATACTGGATGTCGGTGATACGGCAGGCTATCATCAGCGGTATTTTCGGCAAGGACATTGAGAACTACGGACTTCTCAAACTCGGCAAAAACGCCGATGAGTTCGAGAACAACCCTACGGAACTGATGTACACACTCGACCGCGAATACAACGAAGGCGACGACGAGAACAACATTGCCGCAACGCCTTCGGCGTTGGACGATACGCTCTTCAAGATGCTTCAGGGCTTGTGCAAAGAGACGGGCAAAAAACTCTCGCTGCCACCCTACGTCATCTTCACCGACCCGTCGCTCGAAGCCATGGCTACGTACTACCCCGTGAGCATGGAAGAGCTTCAGAACATTCCGGGCGTGGGCGCTGGCAAAGCGGCCAAATACGGTCAGAAATTCATCGAGCTGATAGCCAAATACGTGGAAGAGAACGAGATAGACCGTCCGTTCGAAATGGTCGTAAAGACCATTCCGAACAAGTCGAAGAACAAAGTGGCTATTATACAAGGTATCGACCGCAAAGTGGCACTCGACGATTTGGCCAACAGCAAAGGTCTCGAGATGGAAGAGCTGATAAAGGAGATGGAGTCGATAGTATATTCGGGCACCCGCCTGAACATCGACTATTATATAAATGACATAATGGATGAAGACCATCGCGACGACATACTCGACTACTTCAAAGAGGCCGAATCGGACGACATAAAAGCCGCGCTCGACGAGCTCGGCGAGGACGAGTACTCTGAAGAGGAAGTTCGTCTTGTGAGAATCAAATTCATTTCCGACGTAGCCAACTAAAAGCGATGGAACCACTGATAATAAGCGTGTGCGGGCATACGCCAAAGATAGGCAACGACTGCTTCATAGCTCCGAACGCCACAATAATAGGCGACGTGGAGATAGGCGATGGTTGCAGCATTTGGTTCGGCGCAGTGCTGCGCGGCGATGTCAATTCGATACGCATAGGCAATAACGTCAACATACAGGACGGTGCCGTGATACACGGCACCTATCAGAAAAGCGCCACCACGATAGGCGACAACGTCTCCGTAGGCCACAACGCCATAATACACGGTGCCACCATAGGCAACCACGTACTGATAGGCATGGGCAGCACAGTGCTCGACGACGCTCAGATCGACGACAACAGCATAGTGGCAGCCAATGCTCTTGTAACATCAAAAACGCATGTTGAGAGCGGCAGTGTTTTTGCCGGCGTGCCGGCAAAAAAAATCAAGGAAGTATCGCCCGAAAGACAGGCCGACACCATTGAGCGCATTGCCAACGCTTACCACATGTACGCAAGCTGGTACAAGCAGGACAAATAAACAAATTTCTTGATTTACAACGTAATATGTTCGACGGGCAAATGCCCGTCGAAAAATATTCGTGCGGTGTTTTCGAATTTGCCGGGATTCTCCGTAGTGTAAAGCTTTATCGTGCCACCCTTTGTCAGACGCTGATCCATATCGGCGTGGCGGGCAAGGTAGTCGCGCAGACTATTGGCCACTATTTCGCCCTGACTGAGCAGACGAACACCGTCGGGAAGGTATTTTTTTATCTTATCAGCTAAAAGCGGATAATGCGTACAGCCAAGTATAATCACATCTATATCAGGCGATTGCGACATAAGCATGTCGAGGTATTTCTGCACGAAATAATCGGCGCCTGGCTTGTCGAACTCACCATTTTCGACAAGTGGCACCCACATCGGGCATGCCTGCTGATAGACCTTCAGATCGGGCCAAAGTTTCTCTATTTCAATAGGATACGACAAAGAATCGACCGTACCTTGAGTGCCAAGCACGCCAACGCAATGCGATTTGGTGTAGAGGCCTACGGCCTCTACACTGGGCCTTATGACGCCCAGCACGCGCCGCGACGGGTCGATACGAGGGAGGTCGTTTTGCTGAATATTGCGCAGCGCCTTTGCCGAAGCCGTGTTGCAAGCCAAGATGACAAGCGGCGCGTTGAAATCGAACAGGCGGCGCACCGACTGCAGAGTGTATTGATAAACGATCTCGAACGAGCGCGACCCGTAAGGGTTGCGCGCGTTGTCGCCCAGATAAATATAGTCGTATTGCGGCAGCAGCTGACGAATGCGCTGAAGTACGGTAAGTCCGCCGTAGCCCGAGTCGAATAATGCAATAGGAGAGGTCATTTGGTCTTTGTCTGCGTTTTAGGTTTCGGATATTCCACTTTGAGCTTACGACAGTTGAGCATCACGGTGTCGTGCATATTGCCGTCGTCGTCGAGGCGGCCGACGAACATGGTGAAGTTCTTAGTGTTGCCCATTGGCATCGAACGAAGTTCGATATAATCGTAGTGCTCGTCGTAGTTGCAACGGCGGAACTTATAATAGGTGTCGTCGACCTTAATGCGCTCACCTATACAGAAATAGAGCATGAACTGCTCACAATATATTTCTATACAGCCTTCGCTGATGCGTATTTTGCCCGGCAATTTGTAAGTCTCGTCGTAAATCGACATTCCGCCGCGGTAACGAGTAATCTCGTAAATCTCAAGTTTGCCCGTGTGGCCGCAAGGCTGCTGATAGGTGTCGCCGTAGTCGTAGCTATCATAGTTGTAGTCGTCGTAGCTCCAGTCGTCGTAAGTGTCGTAGCTGCTGTAGTCATAGTCGTAGTTGTAGTCATAATCGCTGCTGTCGTCTTGCGCCGAGGCGCAAACGACTGCAAGCAAGGCCATTACGGCTGAAATATATCCTCTTTTCTTCATAACTACGAAATATAAATGCAAAGATGAAAAAAATGTGTCAATTTGCAAAATGCAAATTGCGTGCCAAGTGAGGAAATAAAAACGGCGTTCAGTTTTTGTCGGGAGGATAAGGGTTATAATTCTTATCGCCGAACACCTTTTGCCGAAGCTCATCGGAGGCGAACATAAGCAGATAAAAGAACCTCAGAATGATGACGGCGCTAAACACAGCGAGAAAAGCAGTAAGACAGAACAGCAGTTTGTTGGAGTCGTAGGACGACAATTTTTGCGAGTCGCGATACGAGAAGCGGCTGTCGGCGAGCTCAATACTGCGGAGAATGTTACTTTGATTAGCACTGCTTCGGTCGAGGTATTTTATTCTGGCTATTTTTCCTTTGAAAAGATTATTCCAGTGCTTGTAGCCCTTGTTCCAAAAATAATCGAAATCGGAATCAGAGACAGAAAGGAATAACTCTTTGCCACTCAGACAATAAACGTGAAGCCTACAATACTTATCACCAGAACCATATTCTTCACCCTGACTGTAAAATATCTCACTCGCTTCCACGCTTATTTCTTCGGCAGTGTACGGCAGATTGACATAAGACAGCAAAGAGCAAACGACACAAGGGATAAAGAGCCATCCCCAGTGCACCCGCATCAGCACGACTATTTTATCGAGATACCACAACATTGACTACCTATTTTATATGAGTACAAATATAGGTACAATTTTGAAAAAAAACGACCAGAGGCTGTATCGTTTGATACAGCCTCTGGTTTGTTGGGTGCCCGGGGGGATTCGAACCCACGACATTCAGAACCACAATCTGACGCTCTAACCAACTGAACTACGGGCACCATGTCGGTTTTGCGAGTGCAAAGATACGAACTTTTGTTGTATATTTGCAAGAAAAAAAAGAAAAAAATATCATAGGATTGGCAACATGGACGCAAAAGGCTTATTTATAGCGGATAACGAATTCGAGAAGAAGCTGTCGGAGCTGAAGCGGCAGTTTCACTCGCGCATGAACGGCGAGACCGCCGCGCAAATGCGCGGCGGCAATCTGGGATACGAAGTCAACTACGGCGCATCGCTGATGCACATACGCGAGATAGCCGCCGAATGGCAGCTGAGCGCCGAAGAGTGCAAACAACTATGGCAGCTGAGCATACGCGAGGCGCGCATTGTGGCACTTATGGCCTACCCCGACGACAATGCGCCGCTCGAGACGCTGAAGGAATGGGCCGACGGTGTGAGCAACAGCGAGCTTGTCGAGCTGTCGGCGCAGTATCTGTTTGCACGTCAGGCTTTTGCCGATGACTTTATAATAGCGTTATGCGACGAGCGGGCCGAGTATACGAAGGCCCTGGCGTTTTACACCGCCGGGCGCGTGCTGCAGCGCGGTAAGAATCTGTCGGACAGAGCATTTGCCGCGATGGACAAAGCCGTAGAAGATTTAGGCGACACATCGGTATGCGAGCAGCGCGCACTGTCGTTTTTCGGGCGGCAAACGGCACGCCGCGACCCCGAAAGGGCAAAAAAGTACATCGACATGCTTAATGCCAAAAGTCGACGCGAGCTTGCGAGCGTAACGTACGATATTGAAAATGAGCTGTTTTGATAAAATTAACAAAAAAACATTGCCGTAATCTTTGAAGATATGGAGGAAAGTTGTAATTTTGCGCCTCGATAAAATTGAAATTAAATATAAATAAATACTACAATGAAACAAGGTATTCATCCTGACAATTACAGATTGGTAGCCTTTACCGATATGTCGAATGGTGAGACTTTTATCGTGCGTTCAGCTGCAGCCACAAAGGAGACAGTTGAAATCGACGGCGTTAGCTATCCGCAGGTAAAGCTTGAAATATCAAGCAGTTCGCACCCATTCTACACTGGTAAGATGAAACTGGTTGACACCGCTGGTCGTGTTGACAAGTTCATGAATCGTTATCAAAAGCACTTCGAAAATAGAAAAAAATAATTTCATTTTTTTCTCATTTTCCGATGACGAAATAAAAAGTGGCATACCTATGTGATGCCACTTTTTATTTATAGGCATATAGCTAAACAGATGACAGACAGGGAGATATTCAGCCAGAAACGAGTGGCGTTTCAGACGTTGGGCTGCAAGCTCAACTTCAGCGAATCGTCGGAGATGGCGCGGCGCATGGTCGAAGCGGGCTTTGTGCGCGTCGGGTTCGACGAGGTGGCCGACGTGTATGTGATAAACACATGCTCGGTGACGGAGGAGGCGAACAAGAAATGCCGCCAGATGATAAAGCGCTGCATTCGAAAGAATGCAGCCGCATATATCGTTGTTACAGGCTGTTACGCCCAACTTGAGCCGCATCAAGTGGCACAAATCGAAGGCGTTGACCTTGTTCTGGGGTCAAATCAGAAAACACAGATAATCAGTTTTTTAGGCGAACTGGCTAAAAAACCGTCGGCCGACATACACGTGAGCGAGATACTGAAAGACAAGGAGTTCCGCCCGTCGTTCTCGTCGGGCGACCGCACACGTTCGTTTCTGAAGATACAAGACGGCTGCGACTACTTCTGCACATACTGCACCATACCGATGGCGCGCGGCTTAAGCCGCAGCGACACGGTGGAAAACACTGTGGCAGAGGCACGTAGAGCTGCCGATGCTGGCGCGAAAGAGATAATACTTACCGGCGTGAACATAGGCGACTTCGGTCGGCGCAACGGCGAGTCGTTCCTGCAACTCATTGAAGCACTGGAAGATGTAAAAGGCGTAGAGCGTTACCGAATATCATCGATAGAGCCTAACTTGCTCACCGAAGAGATAATACGGCACGTGCAGACATCGGCGAAGTTCATGCCGCACTTCCACGTGCCCATACAGTCGGGCAGCGAAGCAGTGCTGAAGCTGATGCACCGCCGCTACACGGCCGAGTTTTTCGAAGAAAAAATAGCCCGCATACGCGAGCTCATACCACACGCCTTTGTAGGCATCGACGTGATAGTGGGCACCAACGGCGAGACCGAAGAGTACTTCACCGAGACGTACGAACGCCTCCAGCGCATCGACTTCTCGCAGTTGCACGTTTTTACCTATTCTGAGCGGCCTAACACATTGGCACTCAAGATAAAACCAGTAGTGCCAATAGAAGAGCGGCACCGCAGAAATGCGGTGCTACACGAACTGTCGGAAGAGAAACGCATAGCATTTTACAAGCGTTTTTTGGGCTCAAAAGCAAACATTTTGGTCGAATCGAGCGAAAAAGAGGGCATGATGGCCGGATTTACCGACAATTATCTGAAGGTAGAAATACCTTTTTGTACTAAATTTGCAAACACGATACAAACCGTCGAACTCGCCAGTTTGTCGGCCGACAAACAGACGATTGACGGTAAAATAATTTTTTGATATGAATAACAAAATAATAATTGGGCTAATGGCAATTGGCTTATTCTCAGGTTGTTCGGACGAAGAAGAGAAGCCCGAGAACAACAAAGAAGAAAAGCCCGCTGAGAAAATCGAGGTGGTAAAGATAGAGCTTACCACCGACGAGAAGGAGGTCTGCGCCGATGCTAACGACTTCTCTTACAAGTTTTTCAAGCAAATATCGGCAGAAGAGGCCGACTCAAATATCTTTGTGTCGCCACTGAGCGTGCAGATGGCGTTCGCCATGGTAGCAAACGGTGCCAACGGCAATACACTCAACGAGTTACAAACAGCGTTGGGATTCGACACTGCTCGCACCGACACGCTCAACAACTACTGCCGGAAAATGATTACGCAACTGCCAACGCTTGATAAATCGACAAAAATTGACATTGCAAACTCTATCTGGGTCGATGAGCAAATGCCCCTGAATGAAGATTTTGCAGAAACAAACCGCACAATATTCGACGCAGAGATTTCGAATGTCGACATGGGAGGAAAAGCAACATTGAACCTCATAAACGACTGGTGCAATGTGAAAACTAACGGCTGCATTCCGAGAATTCTCAATGAGTTAAAAAAAGAGTGTAAAGTGATACTCGCCAACGCGCTCTACTTCAAAGGATTATGGACAAAAGTATTCTCCGAGGAAAACACAAAAGATGAAGAATTCAGCAACTTCAACGGCTCAAAATCTGCTGTGCCGATGATGCAGCAGGAAGAAGAATTCGCATACGGCGAAACATCTGATTTTCAGATAGCTACATTGCCTTACGGCAATGGCTCTTTCGTAATGGACATAATTCTGCCAAAAGAAGGAATATCATTAAACAACTGTATATCAGGACTTTCAAAAGACAAAATGAAAGACGTTTACGACCAGATGACGAAGGAACCGTTGAACCTGAAACTGCCTCGCTTTGAGCTTGAAAGCAGCAAGGAACTCATTGAAACAATGAGAAATATGGGCGTAAACGATGCTTTTGTATCCGGTGTCGCCGACTTCAGCCGAATATCTGCATCACCGTTATTGTACATTGGCGAAGCGCTGCAACGAGCATATATAAAAGTAAACGAGGAAGGCACCGAAGCAGCGGCAGTAACTGTTATAGAGGTAGTTAATGACGCATTGCCTGCCCAAAAAAATACAATTCTATTCCACGTAAACCGACCATTCGCCTTAACAATACGCGAGACGAGCACTGGCGCAGTGCTATTCATGGGCAAAATCGTAAAACTGTAAAGCAGTGAATTACAAAGAGATATGCAACTCGGTTGAGCTACTTGCGCGAACGGTTGGCGACAAAATTCAGCAACTTCGCGCCGAAGGGCAGCTCGTCGTTGAGGCCAAAGGCCACAACGACTTTGTGACGCAGATGGACAAGCTGAGCGAGCGTATGCTGGTAGATGGGCTGGCGAAAATAGTGCCCGAAGCCGGCTTCATAGCTGAAGAATCGACACGCACCGACCGTGGGGCGGTGTACAACTGGATAGTAGACCCGATAGACGGAACGACGAACTTCATTCACGGCGTGGCGCCGTACTGCATCAGCATTGGTTTGGCCGAAAGCGAGACAATTGTGGTCGGGGTGATATACGAACTCGTTCACCGTGAGATGTTTACGGCGTGGAAAGACGGCGGTGCGTACCTCAACGGTACGCGCATACACGTATCGGAAGCGCCAACGGTGAGCCAGTCGCTGCTCATAACAGGCTTTCCGGTATACGACTTAAGCCGCGCCAAGGAATTCCTCGGCGCGCTCGACGAGCTGATGCAGAAAGTACACGCTGTGAGGAGCATAGGCTCGGCAGCTGCCGATATGGCGTTCGTAGCGGCTGGCCGCTACGACGCGTTCTTCGAATACAACCTGAAGCCATACGACGTGGCTGCGGGCTGCATTTTGGTGAGCGAAGCCGGTGGCAAAATATGCGACTTCCGCGGCGGCAACGACTATCTGTTTGGTAAAGAGATAATTGCAACAAACAGCAAAAACCATTGCGAGTTTGCCGAAATAGTTGCAAGACACATGAATAAATAAAAACGGGCGATGAGCAGCGTTGCAGTAGTCATATTGAATTGGAATGGTAAAGGGCTGATGCAGAGATATTTGCCTCAGGTAATACAGAACACGCCCAAGACCGTTGACATCGTTGTGGCCGACAATGCGTCGACCGACGGCAGTCTCGAAATGCTTGCGTCTGATTTTCAAGAAGTTAAGACAATAATACTGGACAAAAACTACGGTTTTGCAGGCGGTTATAACCGCGCTGTGGCGCAGTTGCAGCACGACTATGTCGTGCTGCTCAATTCCGACGTAGCGCCCGACGCTGGCTGGATAGAGCCGCTCATAGCCCTGATGGACGCCGACGACACCATTGCCGCCTGCGCCCCAAAAATCCTCGACGACAAAGACCACACACGATTTGAATACGCCGGCGCCGCCGGCGGTTTTTTGGACCGCTACTGCTACCCGTTCTGCCGCGGCCGTGTGATGGACGACATAGAAACCGACAGCGGACAATACAACGAAAATACTGACACTCTGTGGGTTAGCGGTGCCGCACTGATGATACGGCGCAAAGAATATCTCGAAAACGGCGGTCTCGACGAAGACTTTTTCGCCCACATGGAAGAGATAGACCTTTGCTGGCGCTTGCGTAACAAAGGCCGGCGCATTGTTGCGTGCGGCGAGTCGAGAGTATTCCACTTGGGCGGTGCGACACTCAGCAGCACCAATCCGCAGAAGACTTACCTCAATTTCCGCAACAACCTGTCGATGCTCATAAAAAACTACAACACAGGCAGTTGGTGGCTGGTTCTGTGGTGTCGCCTAATGCTCGACGGCGTTGCTGGAATGAAGTATCTTTTCACTCTGAAACCGAAATTCTGCTGGGCGATAATACGCGCACATTGGAATGTATTTTTCCACTTCAGAGGTATTTTGCGCAAGCGCAAAATACTAAAAAACAGCCGATTGCGGCAATTACCGCCTGAAATCAGGCGGTACAGCATGCTCTGGCGGAGTATTGTCGACGGGCGAAAGACATTCGGAGAGTTTGAAAAAAAATAAGGCGGACTGCAAAGCAATCCGCCTCTTTTATTTTACTCTGAATCAATCATTTATCACATAGCGCGCAAATCGGCAAGCAGCGTGTCGTTTTCAGCTTTGGTGCCAATAGTGATACGCAGACAGCCTTTGCAAAGCGTAATCTTATTGCGGTTGCGCACTATTACTCCTCTCTGCATCAGCGTGTTGTAAATAGTATCGGCATCGTCGACCTTGACGAGGACGAAATTTGCGTCGGTGGGGTACACGGCCTTGACAATCGGCGTTTTGCCCAGCTCGTCAATCATGCGCTTGCGCTCAGCGAGAATCATGCTGACCCATTCCTTTTTCTTTGCTTCGTTATCAAGTTGCTCACTTACAAAGTTTTGCGTGAGTAGATTGATATTGTACGGATATTTCACCTTGTTGAAATATCCGATAATATCCTCAGAGGCGAAAGCCATGCCGCAGCGCACCGAAGCGAGTCCCCAAGCCTTTGAGAATGTGTGCAGTACAATCAGACGCGGGAATTTGTCGAGCTCGGCGAGCCACGTTGGCTGCGATGAGAAATCGACATAAGCCTCGTCAATGACGACAATGCCGTCGAACGAGTCGAGGACTTTGCGCATCTCATTGCGGTTGAGCAAGTTACCCGTCGGATTGTTAGGCGAGCAGAGGAAGATGACTTTGGTATTGGCATCGACTGATGCCAATAATTTTGCGCTGTCGAGGTCGAAATCGGCGTTGAGCTGCACCTTACGGTACTCAACATCGTTGACGTCGGCGCAGACCTCGTACATGCCGTAAGTCGGGTCGATGGCGACGATGTTGTCGCGTTTCGGCTCGCAGAAAATGCGGATAATCAGGTCGATAGGCTCATCGCTGCCATTGCCGAGCATAATCTGCGACGGACGCACGCCTTTAATCTTTGCAATTTTCTCTTTCAGAGAAAGTTGCAAAGGATCTGGATAGCGGTTATATGGCCCGTTCATAGGGTTTTCGTTGGCGTCGAGAAAAACCGATGCCTGCCCTTTGAATTCGCTGCGGGCGCACGAATATGGTTTGAGCGCGAAAATATTAGCGCGGACAAGGTCCTTTAATTCTTTCATAACATTTTAAATTTCAGATACTTAACAAAAAGCATCTTTGTTCAACAACTTTATTTTTTCATTCTCAGAGTCATCGCATTTTTATGTGCGAAAAGTTGTTCGTTTTCGGCCATCACCTCAACTATGCGGCCAATATTAGCGATACCTTCGGGCGTAATCTCCTGAAAGGTAGTCTTTTTGCGGAAGCTGTCGAGATTGACGCCGCTGTAAGCATGCGCGTAGCCGCTAGTAGGCAGCGTGTGGTTGGTTCCCGAGGCATAGTCGCCGGCGCTTTCGGGCGTCAGGTGGCCGAGGAAAACCGAACCTGCATTG
This sequence comes from Bacteroidales bacterium, assembly GCA_017960905.1. Lineage (GTDB taxonomy): Bacteria > Bacteroidota > Bacteroidia > Bacteroidales > Marinilabiliaceae > W3P20-009. Next base: position 66,303 of record JAGCYH010000010.1, on the reverse strand, counting down.
ACAATACGGTCGGCTATATCCATATAGTTTTTAGTCTCAACTATCAGATGCTCAGGCGCATACTCGTTGGTGATGTCGATAATCTCGTCGAGATCGCGAACAACGATGATGCGACTATGGCTTAGCGACTGTTCTGCCAGCGCAAAGCGCGGCAGAACAGCCGCTTGTTTCTCAACCTCCTTCATAACCTCATTGGCCAAGCTCTCGCTCGAAGTAATCAGAATAGCCTGACTATCAGCGCCATGCTCGGCTTGCGAAAGCAAGTCGGCAGCCACGAAAGCAGCATTGGCAGTCTCGTCGGCAATGACCTCCACCTCCGACGGGCCGGCAGGCATGTCGATGGCCACATCTTTGAGGCTGACAGCCTGTTTGGCAGCCGTAACGTACTGATTACCAGGTCCAAATATTTTATATACTTTCGGAACGCTTTGCGTTCCGTAAGCCATTGCGCCAATGGCCTGAACGCCACCTATTTTGAAAATTTTGCTCACACCGGCAACGCTGGCCGCGTAGAGCACAGCCGGATTGACCTTGCCATCTTTGGCGGGTGGCGTACAGAGCACAATTTCCTTACAGCCAGCTATTTGCGCTGGCACAGCAAGCATAAGCACCGTAGAGAAAAGCGGCGCCGTACCGCCCGGAATGTAGAGTCCGACACGCTGTATGGCGATGGCTTTCTGCCAGCAACGCACGCCGGGCATCGTTTCGATGCACGGCAGTTCGTGAGCCTGAGCAGCGTGGAACTTGGCAATATTGGCCTTAGCCTGCTGTATGGCCTGCTTCAGCTCGTCGGAGACGAGCGTGGCAGCCTCAGCTATTTCAGCTTCTGACACTGCAAACGACTGAAGCTCAACCTTATCGAATTTCAGTTCGTATTCGCACACAGCCTCATCGCCACGCGAGCGAACATCGTCGAGCACGCCACGGACAGTAGCCGTAAGGCTGCTGTTGTCGAACGACGGGCGTTTGAGCAGTTCGGCCCATTGCGCTTTATCGGGATATTTTACCAATTGCATTGTAATCTCTCAATTATATAAACAACTATGTATCAATTATTTGATTGCAAGCAATCAAATAATCATCTTCTCGATAGGCATTACGAGAATGCCTTCGGCACCGAGTTTTTTGAGTTTGCCGATGATTTCCCAGAAATGTTTTTCGGCAATTACCGATGCGAGCGACGACCAGCCCTCAGTCTCGAGTTTGGTGATAGTCGGCGCTTTCATACCCGGCAGCAGCTGGCACACTTCGGGAATCTTGTCGTTGGGTATGTTCAGAACGATATATTTCTGACCTTCAGCGTTTTTGTACGAGTCGAAGCGGAAGAGCATCTCGTCGAGAATCTCGCGTTTCTCGGCGCACAGACCCTTATGACCGATGAGAATGGCCTCCGACTGCATAACAACCTCAACCTCTTTGAGGTTGTTGCTGACGAGGGTAGAACCAGAGCTGACAATGTCGAAAATGCAGTCGGCCAGACCGATACCCGGTGCTATTTCGACCGAGCCGGTTATGACGTGAATGTCGGCCGAGATGTTGTTTTTCTTCAGGAAACGGCCGAGAATGCCGGGATACGAAGTGGCGATTTTTTTACCATTGAACCACTCAAGACCCTTATAATCAATCTCTTTGGGGATAGCCAACGAGAGGCGGCATTTGCTGAAATCGAGGCGTTTGATGAGCTGCGCGTCTTCCTGACGCTCTTCGAACTCGTTTTCGCCAACAATGCCCACATCGGCTGTGCCATTGGCCACAGCCTGCGGAATATCGTCGTCGCGCAGGTAGAGAATTTCGACGGGGAAATTCTTGGCCGGCACGAGGAGCGTGCGTTTACTCGATTCGATTTTGATGCTCGACTCGGCGAGCATCGTCATTGTTTCTTCAAACAAGCGACCTTTGGCTTGTACGGCAATTCTTAGTAACATATTATCGTTTTTATAAATTATTACAAATCAATAAAAAAGGCTCACCCCAACGGGCGAGCCTTTTATGATGTTGAAGTGCATGACATCATCAGAGCCGCCCGTGGTGGTTCGCTACATGATGGTGATGATGCAGTTGCTTATTCATTTTTTCAGTTTTAACGCGACAAAATTAGTTGTTTTCCACCAAAAAACAACAAACTTAACAGCATTTTTATTATTTTCGCACGTTATTATTTTTAGAAATGAACATCAAAAAGAATATACCCAATTCAATCACGGCGATGAACCTGCTTTGCGGTGTTTTCGCCACGGTCTTCGCCCTTGGCGGCGAACTGAAAACAGCCACACTGCTGATATTTGCGGGCGCGTTCTTCGACTTTTTCGACGGCATGGTAGCCCGGTTGCTCAAGGTGAGCAGCGAAATAGGGCGCGAGCTCGACTCGCTCTCCGACCTGATTTCGTTCGGACTGGCGCCTGCGGCGATGTTCTCTACTTACGTAAAATACACATTAGTAGGACAATACAACTACCCTATCGCCAACATGAACGGCTTAGGGCTGTTCTGGGTTTTGGCTCCGTTCATTCTGGTTGTTTTTGCCGCACTACGTTTGGCAAAATTCAACCTCGACACGCGCCAGACTGAGAATTTTCTCGGTCTGACGACAACCGCCACCGGGCTTTTCACCGCCTCGCTGATGTGGATGATAGTCGACAACATCGAATGGTTCACCGCATGGCTGCGCCCATCAATTGTGATGATGGCGATATTCATCTTCTGCGTGCTGCTTGTAAGCGAAGTGCCTATGTTCTCACTCAAAATCAAGCACTTAACATGGAAAGGTAACGAACTGAGATTCATACTCTTAGCCGTAGCGATAGCGTCGGTGGTGATTTTCGGTGTGGGCGGCATCGCCCTCACGATACTTCTGTACATTATTTTCTCACTGATAAAGCACATTTTCGATTGAAAAAATGAAAAAACGGTATATAATAGGTATTCTGTTGGTGTTGGCGATAGTGGGAGCCATAATAGCTTGGCTTCACGTCAATCGGAAATACGAGAACAACAACCCCGTAAATTATATTCCGTTGTCGTCGGTGGCCGTGGTAAAAATCAATGGCATAGACAATTACATATCGCAAATAGATGCAACGAAGTACAGCGCCGACCTGCGCAATCTGGGTTATTCCGACATTATCGACACAACGCTTGCGTTGGTCGATAATCTGCTAAAAAACAGCGAGATACAAAGTCCGGCATTGCGCGAACGCGAAATTTACATCTCGTTTCACGCAGTAGGCGGTTCGACGAAGACGAACGCCATAATGCTGACATTCGCCCTCAACAACTACCTCGAGGGCTACAACATACGCAACTCAATATCCGACAACGAGTTATACCATGCTAAAGACACCACAGCCGACGGTGTGGGAGTGCTTTCGTTCGAGATAACGAAAGGCCGCCAAGGCTATCTGACAAACACAGGCGGTTGTCTGTTCCTGTCGGATAATCCACTGTTGCTCAGTCAGATAGAGCAAAATAGAAGCGGCGCACTCACCGACGACATCTGTTTCGCGACTTTGTCGCGAACAGCCTCTGCCACAGTGCCTTTCGCCACGTTTGTCAATCTCGGCGCGCTCGACAGCATTACGGTGCCCGGCCTACCTATCGAAGGGCTGACAGCGCACGGCAGCTGGGCGGAGCTCGACTTTGAATGCGAGAACAACAGCATAATAGCCAACGGTTTCCTGACATCGGACAAGGCGACACTCGTCAACAGCATAGTGCAGCAGAAGTCGGGCGAATTCAAAATCGACAATTACATACCGGCGCAGGCGAATATTTTCTTGAGCTATGCTGCTGGGAAAAGAGGATTAGCGAATGCAGAATTTGCTGATTATCTGAGCATTAAAGGTATTGCCGATGAATATCGGCAACGTCAGCAGCAACAGCTTGCCGAAACCGGCACCGACATCGAAGGGCAACTTGCTGAGCTCTTCGCGGCCGACATAGCGCTCTTTTCGGTGGGCGACAGCCTCACCGACAGCGAAAAGTCCTGTCTGATAATCGAAGCCGCCAACGGAACGTTGGCGCAGGCTTCTCTCAACGCTGTGATTGGCGCGCTGCACAAGATAGAGACGCCGCGCCAATGCGACGAGCTGACTCCGACCAAGAATGTAAATATACCTGTGTATGAGGCATTTAACGATGATGACAATCTGTTTTTCCTCGATTATCTGTTGCCGTCGGTTCCGCGCAAATATTATTTGCGCTACGAGAATACAATACTGATAGCCAACACGATAGAGCTTATCCGCCAAACATTGTACGAGACGATGCTCAACCGCACATTCGGCAAAGACGCCGACTTCCGCAACTTCAGAGCCTCATTCCCCGACGACAACGTGATGTTTTACTTCTGTAAAAGCAACATTATAAGCAATTTAGCGCGAAAATACTCGTCGTCGGACTTGTCCGACGACAAAATGCGGTCATTGGGCAATTTCTACGGTTTCGGAATGCAAATCTCGTCGCTCACTGGTCTGCCCTATCTGACCATGAGCGTCTACTATGAGCCGACGCGGATACAAATGCCGCCCACGGCTTGGCAGAAACGCCTTGATACAAAGATAATTGGACGTCCGTATGCCGTAGTAAACCATAACACGCAAGAGATAGAGTACTTCGTGCAGGACGCCGCCAACAAAGTGCATCTGATAAGTCCGCAAGGACTTGATTTGTGGTCGCATAACGTTGACAGTGAGATAATTGGCGATGTAACGCAGATAGATTACTACAACAACCGTAAGTTGCAGTACCTGTTCTGCACGCGCGACCACATCTACCTCATCGACCGCAACGGCAACAACACAGCGTGCTTCCCCGTGCGCCTGCCCAACAATGCGGTGAGCGGCGTAACATACATCGACTACGGGAATCCGAAGGATTTCCGTCTGTTTGTGGCGTGCGACGACAAGAACATCTGCCTCTTCGACCGCGAGGGACAGCGCATACAGGGTTGGGAGATGCCGCCGACGGAAGGCATCGTAACACGCAACCTATTGCACTATGAATCAAAAGAAAAGGACTACCTCGTCGTGTGCGACGAGTACCGCTGCTACATAACTGACCGCCGCGGCAACGAACGTGTAAAACTGCCGCCGCTCGCGCCCAACGCGCGCAGCAACGTATATCTGACGAAGGCCGACACCGACGGTGCGGCATTCGTCATGCTCACTGCCGACGCCACATTCGCAATAGCCAACATCGCCACTGGCGATGTGCGCAAAGTGGCACTGCCCAACAGCGACGGGCAACAAAGCTACATGGTAAAACTGCTTAATACAGAGAAATTTGCAATCGTCGCACCCGACAACATAACAATTGTCGATGCCGACGGAAAGACTTGCATATCGGAGAAAATCTCGCTCTCGTCGGTTGCCGGCGTCGAACTGACGCCGGCCGGCAACATTGCCGTCTGGGACAAAGACGACGGCCTCGGTTACCTCTACGATGAGAAGGCTAAACTGATTGACGGATTCCCCGTACCCGCTCAAAGCCAGATAGTTGTAACAACAACCGACAAGGTCGAGAAAGTTGTTACGATAGGCAAAGACGGTGAATTGAATTGTTTTTTGAAATGAAAAATTGAAGCTTATGGAAAACGTTGTACTTGAAATATTAGAATGGCTGGGCTCGTTAGCCATCTTCCTCTACGGCATGAAGATGATGAGCGAGGCTCTGCTCAAGATAGCCGGCTCGCGCATGAAGAGCATTCTGGCCGTCATCAGGTCGAACCGCATCGTCGGCATGCTGATGGGCGTAGTGGTAACGATGATAGTACAGTCGTCGAGTGCAACGATAGTGATGCTTGTGAGTGCCGTCAACGCCGGCATAATAACGCTGGGCGAATCAATAGGCATGATAATGGGCGCCAACATCGGAACCACCATAACCGGCTGGATAATAGCGTTTTTCGGATTCAACGTCGACGTCTGGTTCCTCGTGCTGCCAATGATAGGCGTGGCAATGCCGTTCGTCTTTTCTAAAGTCAACAAACGCCACTCATGGGGCGAGGCAATACTGGGTTTCTCGCTGATATTCATGGGAATACACTTTCTGCGCATCACGATGCCATACGCCACATCGCTGCCATCGTTGGCCGAATTTGTCAACGACTACTGCCAGCTCGGCACGCTCTCAATAATCATATTCCTTGCGATAGGCACGGCAATAACGATATTGGTGCAATCGTCGAGCGCCACAATGGCCTTTACCATAGTGCTTTGCATGCACAAATGGATACCGTTTGAGATAGGCGCGGCGATGATTTTGGGCGAAAACATCGGTACCACCGTAACGGCCAACATAGCCGCCCAAGTGGGTAACATTTCGGCCAAACGAGCAGCCTTCGTCCACTTCCTGTTCAACGCCACAGGCGCGGTGATAGCAGTCATACTGTTCAAACCGTTTCTGCATCTGGTCGATACGCTCACAGTGGCAATGCTCGACACGTCGCCTTACGACGACGGATATGCCGTACCAATAGCCCTCGCAACGCTTCACACCTCGTTCAACCTCATCAACACTGTCATCTTCATCAGCTTCACATCGATGATTGAGCGAATAGTGATGCATTTCAAACGCGGAAAGAAAAACGAAGAGGAGGAATTCCACCTGAAATATATCTCAACAGGTCTTATGTCAACCTCGGAACTGTCTCTTATTCAGGCGAAAAAAGAGATATCTTTTTTCGCCAAGCACACGCAGAAGATGTTCAGCTTCGTTCGCGAACTGGAATTCGATTCCGACATGTCGGAATCGAAATTCGGCAAATTGTACAGTAAGATAGAGAGTTACGAGAAGATAAGCGACGATGTGGAATACGAGATAGCCAACTATCTGACCAAGGTGAACCAGGCTCGCATGAGCGACTCGGGCCGCCGCCGCTCTAAGTCGATGATTAAAATCGTTGGCGAGCTTGAGAGTATCGGCGACTGCAACTTCACCATGGCGCGCCTCATCAACAAGATGCACGAGCAGAAAATCCGCGTGACGAAGAAAATGTCCGACAAGATCGCATTCATGTTCAACATGGTCGATGAAGCACTGAACACAATGCTCGAGAACCTTGACAAACTCGACTTCTCTGCCGATGTAGTCAAAGCGCAAGAGATTGAAACACAGATAAACAGATACCGCGACCAAGTGAAAGCCGAGAATTTCGACAACATAAAACTCGAACAGTATTCGTACGAGCAGAGCGTCTTTTTCATGGATTTGATACAAGAGTGCGAAAACTTAGGCAACAGAATTGTCAACGTGAGCGAAATACTCGACGAGGCAGTAGATTAAACAATTGAAAAACAATAAATTAAACAAGATGATAAAACATATAGTATTATTCAAAATGCGCGACGACATAGAGGCAGCGCACAAGAAAAACGAACTGGCAGAAATCAAGCAAGGTCTTGAAAATCTGATAAATATAGTACCTACACTGCGCAGCATGGAGGTAGGCATCAACTGCAACTCGAGCGAGAAGTTCGACCTTGCTCTGGTGGCCACGTTCGACGACCTCAAAGGGCTCGACGTATATGCCAACCACCCCGACCACCTCGCAGTCGGCAAGCGCATTCGCGCTATGCTCGACGTGAGAGCATGCAACGATTTTGAATATTAACATTTAACCGGATAAAGAATGGGATTTGCATTTTTCAAAGTACCAAAACATAGAGTATTCGACTACAAACCAAGGTTTTACGACCCTGAGAAAGAGCGCCGCGAGCAGCGGCGCCGTGAGCTCGGTTTGGCCGACGACGACGTACAGGGCGAAAACTACCAGCCAGGGTCGATAATACGCAACTCGGGCATGAAAGCCCGCCACGACGCATTTTCGCAGAAAATGTCGAAAAGTCGCCGTCAGTCGCGCATCTTCGTCCTCGTGTTTGTCGGAATACTCTGCTTTTTGCTCTACTACCTGTTCTACAAATCGCCAGCCTTCCGCAATCTGTTATTCTCGTAAACGATGGCGAACGTAATACATCTATTACCCGATTCGGTGGCCAATCAGATAGCCGCAGGCGAGGTGATACAACGCCCCGCGTCGGTTATCAAAGAGATGATGGAGAACGCCATCGACGCTGGCGCGTCGGTGGTAAAGGTGCTCATTACCGATGCCGGGCGCACTCTGATACAGATTGTCGACGACGGCTGCGGTATGTCGGAGACCGACGCCCGTCTGGCATTCGAACGGCACGCCACATCGAAAATTTCAGATGCAAAAGACCTGTATTCGCTTCATACAATGGGCTTTAGAGGCGAGGCCCTCGCCTCTATCGCCGCAGTGGCGCAAGTAGAACTCTTCACACGCCGCACCGAAGACGAACTCGGTGTACACATAGAGATTTCGGCCTCGCAAATAACAAATCAGGAACCGATAGCGACAGCTGTCGGCAGCCGTTTCATGGTTAAAAACCTCTTTTTCAACATACCTGCGCGCCGCCGTTTCCTCAAATCCGATGCCGCAGAAATGCGGCATGTAACATCGGAATTTCTGCGTGTGGCACTGGCTCACACCGACGTTACATTCAGCCTCACAAGCAACGGGACGCCAATTTACACGCTGCCGGCAGGCAACATGAAACAGCGCGTGGCACAAGTTGTGGGGCGCACTCTGTCGCAAGAACTGCTGCCAATAGAGGTGGAGACATCGGTGGCGTCGATAAAAGGATTCATCGGTTCGCCACAAACCGCAAAAAAGACCGGTAGCGACCAATATTTCTTTGTGAATGAGCGCTTTATGAAAAGCGCGTATTTTCACAAAGCCGTAACCGACGCCTACAAGAACATCATACCGAGCGAACTCTCGCCGGCATATTTCATATATATAAATGTAGACCCGCAGTGCATCGACGTGAATGTGCATCCGCAAAAAACCGAAATAAAATTCGACAACGACGCCGGTGTTTGGCAACTCATAAACGTCAGTGTAAGAGAGTGTTTGGGACGATGCAACATCACGCCGTCGATTGATTTCTCGGAGACCAATCCGGTAGAGATTCCGCCTTATATCCCCGGCGTTAGCGTCTACAAAAACGAATCGGAGATTTACAATCCGTTCAAACGCGAGACGGAGCAGATACAGTCTGATTTCGGCTATAGCCGAAATCCTTATCAGCCAAGGCAGAACGTGCAAGGCTGGGAGAATCTGTACAAAAGCTCGGCCAACACCGACAACCCGGCCGACAGCGGCATCATTCCGTCGCAAATGGACAAACTGCCTTTCGACAGTTTCCCCGATTTGTCGCAACAGCCCGAAAACTTCTTCCAGATAGGCAACAAATATGTTGCCGTGGTTACCGAGCAGGGATTGATGCTGATAGACCAGCACCGCGCCTACGAACGCATTCAGTATGAGCTTATTAGTTCAACACTAACGATAGGCAATGTTGCTTCGCAACAATTGCTTTTTCCCGAATACATGGCCATGAACGTCGAAGACGCCTGCATCATCAGCGAGCTCGATACCGAGCTGCGCCGCGTGGGATTCGACCTTCAATACGATGAAGAGTCGGGGCAGATGGCCATCAATGCTGTGCCCGCCAACATCGACGCTGCCGACGCATCGGGACTGCTCGAGGCCATTGTTTACGACTCGCGCAACGGCGAAATAAACATCTCGGACAACGTGATGGAGTACGTTACGCAAACCGTCGCAAAAAAAGGGGCTTTGCCGTACGGCAAAGCACTGAATAAGAACGAGATGGCAGTGCTTTATCAAAAACTTGTGGCGTGCAAGGCGCCATCGGTAACGCCATCGGGCAAGAATATTTTCGTCATTTTGTCAGTTCCAGATATCGACTCACGTTTTAACAGTTTTCAATTATGAGTTTCAGCAGTCAATTCCAGATGCCGCCAGTAGTAAAGAACTTACTGATAATAAATATATTAGCTTGCATAGCAAGCTATGTTGTCAGAAGCCACATGGGCATCAACGTGAACGACTATCTGGGTCTTCACTACTACGCTGCCCAGGACTTCGGGCCGTGGCAACTTGTCACGTTCATGTTTCTGCATGGCGGCTTCGACCATATCTTCTTCAATATGTTTGCGCTCTTCATGTTCGGGCGCATTCTGGAACAAGTGTGGGGTGGCAAACGATTCCTCATATACTACCTTATATGCGGCATTGGCTCTGGCCTTACGCAGGAAGTGGCGCTCTACTTCGACCTCAACCCGTTCATAGAGGCCATCGACAAGTTTCTGACCAACCCGTCGAACGCCGATGTGCAAGGCATGATGGATCGTTTCGTGTTCGCATACGACTCTGAAAGTCAGCTGTTTATACAACAGTTTATCAACAAATACAACGCCATAGTGGCCTCCGACCCGTCGCAGGCGCTCACCTACGCACGGCAATTCTTTGTTGATTACCAGCCAATGTATTTCAACTCGCACATAACGATAGGCGCCTCCGGCGCCGTATTCGGAATACTGCTGGCTTTCGGCATGTTGTTCCCCAATATGCGACTGCTGCTGCTCTTCCCGCCAATTCCGATAAAAGCGAAATACTTCGTGATAATTTACGGTCTGATAGAGCTTTTCCTCGGAATAGCGAGCAACGTGGGCGTGCACTACGACAATGTGGCTCACTGGGCGCACTTGGGCGGCATGCTGTTCGGCTTTTTCCTCGTACGAAAATGGCGCAACGACTACAACAATAACATGTACTACTGATTATGGCATTTTGGCGCGAAATAAACGAATCTTTTAGCGAAGGCGGAACACTCATAAAGCTGATTTACATCAACATAGGTGTGTTCCTTGCTGTGCGCGTGCTGTCGATATTCATCGACAGCAACCTCTTGCTGTCTTTCGTTGCCATGCCCATACCGCTCATAGAACTGATTCACCGCCCGTGGACAGTTCTCACGTATATGTTTGTACACTACGACTTTATACATGTCTTTTTCAATCTGCTGTGCCTTTATTGGTTTGGGCGGATATTCACCGCCATCATCGGACAGCGCACTCTGCTGCTCACATATCTTGTGGGCGGACTGATGGGTTGCGTGGCCTGTCTGGCAGCGCAATTTTTTATGCCGATAAGCGGTTCGGTGATGATAGGCGCGTCGGCGGCTGTGATGGCAATCCTCTTAGCTGTAGCGGTTTACGCACCCAACTACAAGATTCAAGTCATCTTCATTGGCATTGTTCCGCTCAAATACTACGCCGCTTTTTTCGTCGTAATAGACATAATCAGCGTTCCGGGTCTTGTAAACACAGGCGGACATTTAGCGCACCTTGGCGGTGCGCTTGCCGGAATTTTACTATCTTTGTGGTGGAAATGGCGAGGCTTGCCTCACGCAAGACTCTCTCGGCACAACAGAAACAGACAGAAAATGCACGTCGTTTATAACAATCAAATGACTGAAGATATGAAGTTTAACGCACGTCGACAAGAGCACAACCGCGAGATAGACCGCATACTCGACAAGATGAAACAGTCGGGTTACGATGGTCTGTCGAAGGCGGAGAAACAGACTCTTTTCGATGAAAGCAAAAACAATTCACAATGAGAAAATTCTTTAGCTACATAATAGGTTTCATCGGGATAATGCTTGCGGCGGGAGTCGTACTGACGTGCTATTCATCGATGTATGAGCCTGTTAAGGAAAGCTACATACCATTTGCCGGGTTCGGATTTCCGTATTTGTGGGTGGCGACAGCGCTCTACGTTGTTCTGGTGCTCATTTTCGGGCGTTCGCTCAAAATAATTCTGCCACTTGTGGCGTTGGTGGTTACGTGGAAGAGCTTCATGTCGGTTTGTAACATTGGCTTTGGCTCGGCACCATCTGATAATCAGAACGATATAAAATTTCTGACATATAATGTCAGAAATTTCAACATGGGCAAATATGCCGAGGGTGTTACCATCGACGACTTCATAACCTTCATCGACAACCGCGACGCCGACATTGTCTGCCTGCAGGAAGTACCTATGAGTAAGGTACTTGCGAATATGGGTTTCAACGACTACCCAAGCGCGTTCACGACCTACAAATACATAATTACCGACGAAAATGTCGGCAAGGCGCACCCTTGGGCTTCGGCTCAGATTATTCTGAGCAAATACCCTATCGAACACGTGAAAATTGATAGTTTCTCTAACGAAACAAACACTTCGATTCTTGTTGTCGACGCTGATATAAAAGGCACGAAAACACGTATTTTCAATTGCCACCTAAAGTCTATCCGCTTGTCGGACAAGCAGTTGACGGCAGTCAACAATGTTCAGCACGCCGACATAGGCGGCGAGACGAAAGAGAACATCAAATCGACATACCATCAAATGGCCGGAGCCTTTGTCGACAGAGCCGTGCAGGCGCGTGAGCTCCGACAGGCCATAGCCGACTCACCTCTGAAAACTATTGTCTGCGGCGACTTTAACGATACCCCTATCTCGTTCACTTACAGACAAATATCGCAGAATCTTTACGACTCATTCATCGAGTCGGGTCGAGGCTGGGCCAACACATACAACGGCAAACTGCCGCCGTTGCGCATCGACTACGTGCTCTATTCCGAAGGCATTGTATCAAAATCGTTCGAGATACTCAACAACACCACCATAAGCGACCACTTCCCGGTAGCCACCACGTTCGAGTTCGCCGAATAGCGCTAAAACAAACGTCCCTGATATGTATGGCGTTCGCCAAAACGATGTTCGAGTTTGTGTACAAACTCGAAGTTTTTCACGTTCCAAAATGGCGCCACAACCATTTCGCGCGGCGCCTGACTTACAAAGCGTTCGATGACAATGGCCGGATTGAGCCTCTCGGCAAAATCGATGCAAAAATCGATGTAATCGTCGAGTGTCCAAAGGTCGAATTGGCGCGGTTGCTCAGCGTAGAGCTGAGCAAAACGCGAACCTTTAACTATCTGTAACTGATGAAGTTTCAGGAATGTAACGGGGAGTTTTGAAATCGCGGCAGCCTCGGCAAGTTGCATCTCGCGTGTCTCGCCAGGCAGACCCATTATCATGTGCAAACCTACTGGTATATTTCTGTCGTTGAGGCGGTTAACCGCCTCAACACTATCTTCCCACGTATGCCCGCGGTTTATCGCGCTGAGAGTGTCGTTGTAGCAGCTTTCGGCGCCAAGTTCTACCACAATATGGTGATTTTCAGCCAGTTTTGCGAGCTCATCGAGCAAATCGTCAGCAAGACAGTCGGGGCGCGTGCCTATCACAAGACCGCTTATACGACTGTGGCTCAACGCTTTGCGGTAGAGCCCGATTACTTCTTGTGTTTCGCCATAAGTATTGCTATATGCCTGAAAATAAGCGAAAAAAAGGTCGGCATTGTATTTTTTGAAAAAGAGAATACCATCATCTATCTGGCGCAGAATATCGACATCGGCGCGGCAGTAGTCGGGATTGAAAGTGCTGTTGTTGCAAAACGCGCAGCCGCCAGTGCCCTTCGTCCCGTCGCGGTTTGGGCAGGTGAAACCGGCATTAACAGATATCTTCTGAACCCGGCGGCCGAAAGTCCGCCGGCAGTAGTCGTGGTAGGTGTTGTAGTACATATCAGTACACCCTGTGAGCCTGGTTTATGCCGAAACCGACAGCCAGATTTATGCAGTGCATCAGACCTTTGTAGTCGCCGCTCTGCATGCCGATTTTTGTAGGCAAAATGGTGTATTTGAGCCCTATATGGCCATAAATGTACCGCATTCGGTCGGTGCGGAAGTTGTTCTCGAAAGAGCCGAATTCGCGCCCAATCTCGATGCCGGCACCTATATTGGCATTGCTACGAGCCTTGAAATCAGTCTTTTCCATATCGGGTCGGTTGTCGATAATCCACGTCTTGTGTAGGCCGACAGCTGGTATGACAAACCATTTATTCCGAACTGGCAGCTTGTAACCGAGCGACACGCCAATGGTGCGATTGACGTACCTTGTTCGTTTTTCGAGCGTGATGCCGCCTTTTGAAATGTCGGAACGCAGACGCCCGAAGCCGTCCTGTAAGTCGAACATGAGGGCTATTCGCTTGTACATCAGAGCGATATTGATACCGAAATTAAAGCCGACGTTATCGATGTCGGTGAGCGACTCGGTTGTAACTTTCGAACCGAAAAGGAGTGCGCCAAAGATGCCAAAATCGCTGTAAGGCCTGTAAACATGCCGTATGTACCGGCGCGTGTAGTTCTCGAATGTCTTGTCGGTATTTACCGACAAGAACTCATCGCTGTAGGCATTCACCTCAATGTCGTCTTTTGTTATCAAATGCTTGATATACAATTCAATAAATCGCTTCTCACTATCATCGATTGAAGTCGATTTGCGCACGTCTTCAAGTATTTTGGCCGAATTTACATTCAAATAAGAGATGCCGTTGTAGTAATAATCGCTGTTTTGCGGACGCAGCTTGTAAGCCACATTCTCAAAGTATACCGAATCGTCGACAGTCCTTATGCTGCTTATGAAGTCGGCATAAAAACCGTTGAGAATGTATAGCAGGCGGTACTCATCGACGAAGAAAGCCACGTTGCCGCTTGTCTCGAGCGTATGCTGGGCATAGTTGACCAGTTCGCGCACAACAGTAGTGTCGTGCTCGTACATAGTTTTATTATAGGTCAGATTGCGACATTTCTCAATCTTCTCGCTGATACTCTCCTCCGACATTACAGCCGGCTCGGTAGTTTGCGCCACGAGCGATGTGCAAAACATTATCAGCAGTGCGGACAAAACAGCATGTCTTTTCATATTACGTTGATTATAAATGGTTTATAATTTTCAAAGCTTGTTCGATTTTCTCTTCCATAGGCAGTGCGGCATCAATCCAATTGATGTGAGTACCGCGTTTCTCCATACCACGAAACCAAGTCATCTGGCGCTTGGCAAACTGGTGTATGGCAATGTTAAGTTGCTCTACCATAGCATCGTACGATAGCTGACCTATCAGATAAAGCGTCAGATATTTGTACTCCAGACCATAGTAGATGAGCGTGTCGGGCGAAAGGCCGCTGTCGAGCAAGGCGCGCACCTCATCTACCATGCCTGCGTCGAGGCGGGCGTGGAGGCGGCGCGTTATTTTCTCGCGCCGCAGGTCGCGGTCGATGTCGAGACCGATGACCACAGGGTGCAGCTCAGGCAGATTCTGCTCTATCTCGGGGTTCGAGGCGTAGTAATCCTCAATTTCTATCGCACGCACCGCGCGCGGAATAGTGTCGGAATCTGTCGTGTTGTGCAAACGGCGGTATGTCGAGAGTATCTGAGTAAGCTCGTCGAGCGTTTTGCCTTCAAGACGACGACGCAAATCGTGATTCGGCGGCACCGAAATCATCTTATAACCTTTCAGCACAGCCTCAATGTAAAGTCCTGTACCACCGCACATTATGGGCATTTTTCCGCGTGCGCGAATGTCGTTGAAAGCATCGACGAAATCGTTCTGAAAACGATAGACATTGTATTTTTCGCCGGCATCGGCAATGTCGATTAGGTGATATGCAACTTGCTGACCATCAATGGTATAATCGTCCAAATCCTTACCTGTGCCGAGCGTCATTCCGCGATACACCTGCCGCGAATCGGCACTGATGATTTCAGCGTCGGTTTGCAGCGCCAAGCGCGCTGCAAACGGCGTTTTGCCCGAAGCCGTTGGGCCAAGGACAACTATAAGGTTCTTATTTTCAATTGTTTTCGTCATAAACGCCTCAACGGATCGCCATATTTGTTAATCGCGTCATTGCTGTTCTCGTGCGTGTAGTCGCTGTCGATGCTCATGAGATGCTTCATCAGCGTGCCGTACGAAGTCTTCTCAACGAGCAGGATAAACACCGAGGTAGCCAAAATGCTTATCAACACCACATTGAACGTAATAGCCTGAATATCTGCAGCTTGTATCATATTGTACTCAGCCGGCAAGCCGGCGAGTACGGCAGCCGCCAAACCTTTTGGCACCATCACTGCCACTATTGAGCGGTCGTAAGCGTCGACATTACGCTTAACAAACAACTTCGACGCCAGCGGACGAGCCACGAAGATTGCTACGACGAGCGACAGCGAAATCATCACAAAATGCACTTCGCCTATCGGGAAACTCAGACCTAAGTAAATGAAGAAGAAGATTTTAAGCAGAAAAACTATCTCTTTGTAGAGCGATTTCTCGGCCTCGGTAACGAGGCCGACTTTTATATTTCCAATGTACGGTTTCAGTTTACGTGCCACGAACTTATTGTTACCCAGTATTATACCAAACGCCAGCGACGCAATTGCGCCGCTGAAATCGAGCATTTCGGCAACGCCGTAAACAATAAACATAAATGCGAATGTCGCGAACTGCGTATTGGGGTATTTCCTAACCTTATTGACAATGCACAACCAGACAACACCGCCTAAAAAGCCTATGAGTGAGGCTATTACAAGCGACATAAACACACGTGATACAATGCGCGTAACCTCTATCTCGCCATGCTCGACACTCTGAAGCACACCGAGCGTGCAGACAATACAAAGCACATCGGTAAGGGCCGACTCGAGTATCAGAATCGTCGCCGCCTCCTTGCCCATCTTGAGCGCGCCCACAAGCGGAATGACGACGGCGGCCGACGTGCCGCCGCAGATGAAGCCCGTAACAAGACTCGCCTTGACGGAGTAATCGTAACCGTAATGCATTATGCAATAGATAATTGCAGCGGTTATGAAGAAGAACGCCGACGTCAGTAGCAATGCCTGCTTCGCGGAGCGAAGCAGGTTACTCACCTCGATGTCGGTTCCACCCTCGAAAAGTATGATTATCAGCGCTATAGCAGTAAACAGACGGCCTGTCGGGCCAATATCGTCGGGGTTGACTATGTTGAGCACCGGACCCATGATAATACCAAACGTAATGAGTATCAGTACGTCAGGTATCTTGACCCTGTCGAACAGATGGGTCAGAACGTGGCCTACAAAATACAGCAAACCAAAGGCTATAATTACGCTCGTCATAGCAAGTGCATATCTTTTTGCAAAGATAATAAAATTTTTCGGCTAATACAACAAAAGTTAAATTAACTAAAATAGATACCACAAATTTTGTCTATAATATTTACAAAATGCTGATTTTAAATATTTTAGAAAACACAATTCTGACAAGTGGCATTTTATTAAAAAAACATAATATCGGCTGTAAATGAAAAAGTTAATATACTTTTGCGCTCATATTTGAAAACTACCGTCAAGAACACAATCCGATTTCGATAGTGAAAAACGGCAAAGCCGCAAGGAGTGATAAAAGACATTGGAGCGTGCTGCGACGGCTAAAACATTGACATGCAAACATTTGAAGAATTAGGGCTTTCAGAAGAGATTCTGAAAGCAATCGGAGAATTAGGTTTCGAAACACCTACTCCAGTACAAGCCCGCTCCATTCCCGAAATACTCAACAAGGGACAAGATGTAATATCTTTGGCGCAAACAGGCACAGGAAAAACCGGCGCTTTCGGTCTGCCGATAGTTCAGATGACCGACGACAACACCTCTCTGACACAGGCACTTATACTCTGCCCTACCCGCGAATTGTGCTTGCAAATCACCAAAGATTTGCACTCTTTCGCGAAGTATCGCGAGCGAGTGCAAATAATACCTGTGTACGGCGGCAGCGAAATACGCACGCAGATACGCGCCCTCAAAGGTCCGGCCCACATCATTGTAGGCACACCGGGACGCGTCATCGACCTCATTGAGCGCGGAGCGCTCAAAATCGGCGAGATACGCTGGCTCATTCTCGACGAGGCCGACGAGATGCTCAACATGGGCTTCAAAGACGACCTCGAAACCATCCTTGCCGAAACGCCGCAAGAGCGTCAGACGATGCTCTTCTCAGCCACCATGCCGCCGTTTATTGCCTCTATAGCAAGTAATTACATGAAAGACCCTCTCAAAATAACGATAGGGCAAACCAACCAAGGCGCCGACACCGTTGAGCACCACTACTACATGGTGAAGGCCAGCGACCGCTACCTCGCTCTGAAACGCATCGTGGATATGATTCCCGACATCTACGGCATCATATTCTGCCGTACACGTCAGGAAACCAAGGAGATAGCCGACAAACTCATTGCCGACGGCTACAACGCCGACGCGCTCCACGGCGACCTCTCGCAGGCACAGCGCGACATGGTGATGCAGCGTTTCCGCATGAAACACCTGCAACTGCTCGTGGCTACCGACGTCGCTGCACGAGGCATCGACGTAACCGACCTCACGCACGTGATAAACTACAACTTGCCCGACGACCCCGAAGTGTACATACACCGAAGCGGCCGTACTGGCCGCGCAGGCAAGAAAGGCGTCAGCATCTCCATCATTCACTCCAAAGAGATGGGACGCATCAAGCAAATAGAAAAAATGTCGAAAAAGCAGTTCACTCGCTCGATGGTGCCTACCGCCGAAGAGATATGCCAGTCGAAACTGCTCTATTTCATCGATGGTATAGAAAAACAGGAATTCGACGAGCAATCGACTATAGCACAGTTCATTCCGCAGATAATCGAGAAACTCTCTTCGTTCAGCAAAGACGATCTTATACGCAAAATCGTCGCCAGCGAATTCGAGGCGGTGAACAAATACTACCAGAACGCCACCGACCTCAACATCTATCCCGAAGAGAAAGGCAAGGACCGCCGCCGTGGCGACGACGAGAAATTCGACCGCTTGTTTATCAACATCGGCCGCATGGACCACACGCGTCCGAGCGAGCTTATCGGACTGGTAAACAGCTTCATGCGCGATGTGAATGAGAAAATCAACATCGGCCACATCGACATCATGCGCAACTTCTCGTTCATCGACGTCGACCCGAAATACTCCGACGCCATTGTCAAGACAATGAACGGACAGAAAATCGACGGCTACAAACTCATTGTGGAACTCTCGACACCGCGCGAGAAACAAGGCGAGAAGCGTTTCAAGAAAGGCGGATTCAACGACGACCGACGCGACCGCAAACGCGATCGCGACCGTGGCGACAGACGCGACCGCGAAGAGAAGCGCGACCGCAGCGAAAGCCCCGAAAAGGGCGGCAAGAAAGTTTACCACGACAGAGGTTTCCGCGCCGAACAAAAGGCTAAAAAAGAGAGAAAAAGAGAACGGCGAAACCGTAAATAATCTTCAACAAAAAAAGGTTGGCTTCCGACGAAGCCAACCTTTTTTTATCTGTAAATCAACACTTTATTCATCTGATTCGGCAGGCTGCGAATCAGCCTGCTCGTGATTGCAGTCGTCGTGCGCATCGACAACGATGGTTATCGAAGTGCTTGACGCTGTGCGACTTATTGAGAACTCATGACGACCTTCGTACTTCTCGTTGAGGCGTTGGCGCAAACGGTCGAAAGCGTTGCCGCCAATCAGTGAGGCATCGGCTGCGCCGCTTTGCGGCGCAGAATACGTCACTTGGAACGTTATCTGGTCTTCGTGCTCGGTGAGTCGGCAGTTGAGCTTCAGGCGCTCGCCCGCATTCCTGAAAATATCCGACAAGAACGGGAGCAAAGTAAGCGACTGAATAGGCACACGGCGCACTTTCTGCGGAAATACATACTTGATTTCGAGGTTGTTACGCATCTTCAGACGCTGAAATTCGAGATAAGTGCGCATATTCTCAATCTCCTTGCGCAGCGGCACCAGCATCGGACGCGAATAATACATATAGTAAACCAGATTCGACAGTTTGTCGAGGCGCTTGCGCACCTCGTCATGCTCGTCGCGTATGGTGTTGCGTATGCCGTTCACCGCACAAAGTATCAGATATGTGTTGGCCATGGCCTTGCGCATATCGTATTCGCTCTGACTGACAGTGTCGGGCGAAGCACCGCCGACATCAGCCTTTGCCGGCTCTTTCGGTTCCTCGGCTGGTGCGGCAGGTTGCTGCCGCACAACATCGGCACGAGGTGCTTCGGCGGGGGCAACTACCTTATTATCAGATTTTTTAAATACAAAAAACAAAAGTAAGAGAACAAGTAAAAGAGAAAAGCCATAAACGAAGGCTACATAGAGAACCGGCGCGGGAAATGCAATGAAAACAGCAACTAACGCCAAAAGGGATACGAACAACACAACGGAAATTGTTCTTAAAGCCTTAACATTCAACATAATAGTAAAATTTAAAAATAATAATAAAACACAACAGCAACGGCCCGATAGTAAAAACACGGTTCATCGCAAAATTTGCATTTTGCTCAAAAAACAATGAAAAAAAGCAGTGTTAACGCAAGCGCAAACACCTATATATCAGGTCATTTCTTACTATTGATAATATCCCTCAAATACGAAGCTCGCTCGTAATCCTCCACTCTGACGGCCTCTTCCATCATCTCGGTCAGTTTTTCGACAGGCAAATCCTGTATCGAAAAAGGCTTCGGGCGATGCACCACGGTCTGTGTCTCGCGGCTTATAGCCACGAGATTCATCACGTACTCGTAGGTGTAAATGGGGCAGTTGAACCGCAGCGCGATGGCAACGGCATCGCTCGTGCGCGCGTCGATTTCGGCGGTCTGGCCGTTCTGCCGGCAGATGATTTTCGAGTAGAAGATATTGTCGCGAAGGTCGTAAAGCACTATCTCATCGACAATTACGTCGAACGCCTCGGCAAACGACAGGAACAAGTCGTGCGTGAGCGGGCGCGGCGTAACGATATTTTCGAGCCTGACGGCAATCGACTGGGCCTCGGGCAAGCCTATCACTATCGACAGCCGACGCGAGCCGTCGGCTTCGGCAAGTACCAGCGAAAACGCGTCGGACCGTGTGTGGCTCGACAATCCCAAGACTTCCAACCGTATTTTGCTCGAATAATCCATATCGTATTTTTCACAAAAATAAACAATTTATTTTTCATTTCAAAGAAATGAAAAAAAATTGAGAACGGCTAAACATTATTTAAACTATATGTATAAAGCTGATTCACACTACGTTATACCAATCGAACAGGGTTGCAAAAAAAAATCTTTGCATAAAAGATTGAGAAAAAATTTGCCACGAAGAATAAAAGTTGTACCTTTGCGCGATTAAAAATCTGATGGGCTCTAAAAAGTAGTACTAAAGTGTAAAGTGCTCGCCTACAGGTATAACTAAAATAGTAAAACAAATATGTACGCTATTGTAGAAATTGCCGGACAGCAATTTAAAGTAGAAAAAGACAAAAAGATTTTTGTTCACCGCCTCCAACAGAACGAAGGCGACAGTGTAGAATTTGACAAAGTTCTCCTTATCGACAACGACGGCTCGGTAACGATAGGC
This sequence comes from Bacteroidales bacterium, assembly GCA_017960905.1. Lineage (GTDB taxonomy): Bacteria > Bacteroidota > Bacteroidia > Bacteroidales > Marinilabiliaceae > W3P20-009. The sequence goes on along the minus strand of JAGCYH010000010.1, from coordinate 45,098 downwards.
GCTCCGACAGTAAAAGGCGCAAAAGTATCGGCCAAAGTTCTCTCGCACGTTAAGGGCGACAAAGTAATCGTCTTCCACAAGACTCGTCGCAAAGGCTTCGACAAGAAGAACGGCCATCGCCAATTCTTCTCTCAAATTCAGATTGAAAACATTATCGGTTAGTCTAATTAAAAAAAGGAAAAAATACCATGGCACACAAGAAAGGTGTCGGCAGTTCGAAGAACGGCCGCGAATCGGAAAGCAAACGCTTAGGTTTGAAGATTTTTGGTGGTCAGTTTGCCAAAGCTGGTAACATTATCGTTCGTCAGCGTGGCACACAGCACCATCCGGGTGTCAATGTTGGCATGGGACGCGATCATACTCTCTTTGCTCTCGTTGACGGCATTGTAAAATTCCAGAAAAAACAGAACGACCGCTCGTTCGTCTCTGTTGTTCCTGCGGAATAACTTCTGTTCAGAATTTTTGGATTATTTAATTTATTGGAATTAAGAGAGTTGTCGCGTGCGACCTCTCTTAATTTTTTTTATTAAAATATAGTAAGATGCTTACACTAAAACAGATACAGGAAGAGACCGACAAAGTGATTGCCGGTCTTGAAAAAAAGCACTTCAGCGGCGCTAAAGAGGCTATAGCCAAGGCTATAGCCATCAACAACCAACGCAAAGAGGCTCAGCAGAAACTCGATGCGCTCTTGGCCGAAAGCAAAAAATTCGCCAACGAGATTGGCGCTCTGATGAAACAAGGCAAAAAAGACGAAGCCGAAGCCGCCAAAGCCAACGTTGCTAAAATAAAAGAACAGACTGCGGCGCTCGAAAACACGCTTCGCACTGCCGAGGCTGACCTCACGGCTCACCTCTGCACCATCCCGAACATCCCGTACGACCTCGTGCCCGAAGGCTCTTCGGCTGCCGACAACTTAGTGGTTAAAAGCAACTTACGCGAATGCAAGCCCGGCGACACCGTTGGCAACTGGGACACTGTGCCCAACAACGGCGAAGCTAAAGTGCCGCACTGGGAACTCGCAAAGAAATACAACCTCATCGACTTCGACCTCGGCGTGAAAATCACAGGCGCTGGTTTCCCCGTTTATATAGGCAAAGGCGCGCAGCTGCAGCGCGCGCTCATCAATTTCTTCCTCGCCGAAGCCAACAAAGCCGGCTACACCGAGATAATGCCGCCTACCGTCGTAAACCAAGCTTCGGGCTACGGCACCGGCCAATTGCCTGATAAAGAGGGACAAATGTACCACTGCGAGATTGACGACCTCTACCTCATCCCGACAGCCGAAGTGCCCGTGACAAACATCTACCGCGACGTGATTCTAGAAGAGAAACAACTGCCTATAAAGAACTGCGCTTATACAGAGTGCTTCCGCCGCGAAGCAGGCTCGTATGGCAAAGACGTGCGCGGTCTGAACCGCTTGCACGAATTCTCAAAAATAGAGATTGTACGCATCGATACGCCTGAGCACTCAAAACAGTCGCACGACGAGATGCTGGCACACGTTGAAGGCCTCTTGCAGAAACTCGAACTGCCGTACCGCATTCTGCGCCTCTGCGGCGGCGACATGTCGTTCACGGCTGCCATCTGCTACGACTTCGAGGTTTACTCCGAAGCACAACAGCGCTGGCTCGAAGTGAGCTCGGTGTCGAACTTCGACACATACCAGGCCAACCGCCTAAAATGCCGCTACCGCACGGCCGACAAGAAGACACAGCTCTGCCATACGCTCAACGGCTCGGCTCTCGCACTGCCACGTATCGTGGCAGCTCTGCTCGAGAACAACCAGACCGAGAAAGGCATACGCATTCCGAAAGCACTCGTGCCTTACACCGGTTTTGAGTATATCGACTAAAATATTGATTCTTAGTAATATAAAAAAGGTGGAAATAATCATTTCCACCTTTTTTGATTTTATGGCTTATGAAACAAAAGGTTTACGATTATCTGCAAACTATCCCCAAGGGCAAAGTAACAACCTATGGGCGAATAGCCAACCACCTGGGCAACAAGCGGTTGGCAAGAGTTGTGGGCAACATCCTTCACCGCAACCCCGACCCTACCCGATACCCATGCTACAAAGTGGTCGACAGCCGAGGCCGGCTGTCGCAGCATTTCGCCTTCGGCGGCATCGACGCACAAAAACTACTTCTCGAAGCCGACGACATCGAAGTCGTTGACTATCAGGTCGATTTGAAGAAATACCTGATGTGATACAAACCAAAAGCGGCTGAAAGCATACCTATATATATAGGTATATCATTAGGTCAAAAATTGGGATTGTGATTTATTAACATAGCATAAAAAGCCAACAAAAGATATCGCAACACACAACTGTCTGATTATCAACGCAAAAAAAAAAAAACGATTGAATTAATCTTGAGATTTTTGATAAAAAAACAAAAAAAATACTTGCAAAACAAAAACAGTAGAATTATATTTGCGCAATTCCTATCAAGGAAAAAGAGATAATAAATAGTGGCGCGACCTCTTCCCTGAGGTCTGCTTAACTTTTGGTCAAGTGGTCGCGCCTTTTGTTTAACCCAAAATAGGCTATAGGTATGTGTACGTAGAATAGAAAGTCATGTTGCACTATGCGTGCAATAGTGCCGGACACCCTGTACGGCACAGCCACCGCTACTCAACGCGGTAGGAGTAAAACAGCAAGAGACGAGCTGTTTCTGAATCGCCTCAAAATCAATTTATTATTAATACAAATTTCAAAGAATAAAATGAAAAAAATAAATGCAATTATAGTATCAGTTACTATGCTTGTAGCTGGTCTGAATTTCTATTTCGCTAACTGCGACGCTCAATCAGATTTCGACTTGTCGATGGCTGATGTTGAACAAGTGGCACAAGGAGAACCTGGTGGTGGTTTTGGAATAATCGGAAGAACATACATAGGAATGCAATCTGATATGTATTATTGCACTCAGTGTAGTTGGTATTGGCTTAGATGTATATCTGGCGCTGGCGAATGCACTCCAATATTCTGCTGTCATTCCCCTGGTTATACTGAATATATGCGTTGGCTTTGCCACTATTAAAAAACTTGCGTAATGTGCATGGCGTTGCTATACACATTACGCATTAATATACAAAATTATGCGAATAAATATCATTTACTTATCAATAATAAGTATTTTAATTAATTCCTGTCAAGGGAATAATAGCAATGTCAAGGGCACATCAGACGTATCGTGTGTGCAAATTGACTTAACAAAAGCAGTCGAAGACGGCAATGTAACAGATTTAGGCAAGTCTGAAATAACCGATATTGCATTTGCCGACAAAATTGAAGAAGTTAAGATAGTGTCGTTGGAAACCAACGACAATTCACTTTTATATTCTATTAATGATGTATTTTTTACTGATAATAGAATTATCATAAATAATAAAGGCGATGGTAGTGCACCAATAAAAGTATTTGACAATAACGGCAAGTATATCGCTTCGATAAAGGGTGGAAATGGTCCAAGCGAAGTGGCCGGCATATTTTGTATGACTGTAGATTATAAGAATAAGCAGATATTGGCATATCATCCAGCAGGAATTATTTATACAACATTAGATGCGGAATTTATAAAAAATGACAAACCTGATTGGTATTTCTTAGAAATGGCTGTATTGGATGACAAATTGATGTTCAAAACAACTGAGAATCAGAACCCTAACGGATACTACTCTGATTATACTATCTTTGTGAAGGATAGAGATTATAACAATCTATACGCTGCGTTGCCACCACGTTACAATAAAAGCCTTATGTCAATCAACACATCCGTTGCAAGAGTTCAAGAAGGCATTGCTTTTACCAAAATGGGCATTGATACTGTATATTGCTACAATGGTGAAAAAGTATATCCAATGTACAATTTGGTATATTCAAATAGCATATTTGGCGGCAAACAACCGGATGTCGAAGATGGTATGGATTTCATAGACAGACTTACTGCAGAAAATGGATACACATATTTCGGTTTTTTCTTTGAAGCGTCAAACACTCAATATTTTCAACTGACAAATCTGTATCACAGAGAAGCTTTGCATGTTTACAGAAACAAAGAGACAGGAAATATTATTTGGAATAAGGAAACGAAGGAAAATGGATACAATACTCTAAATACATTTGCCAATGTGCCAATTAATACGTGTGGTGATTACTTCATAAGCAGTTTAGGATACGAATACAAATCGCAGCATCTCAAATGCCTTCGCCCATTTCTTTCGCCCGAAGATTTGAAAAAAGTGGAAGATATGACAGAAGACGACAACCCAATGCTTATACTATATAAATTCAAAAAATTCTGACTATGAATAAAACAGTCATTGCGGCAGTGGCCGCAATACTTGTCGGTATGAACGTATACACGCTTTATAAGTTTCGCTCGTACCGGCACGATGCCACCACTATGCTGCAAGCCAACAAAAGCGCTATCGACGAACGCGGAACACTCAGCATGCAAATGCCGCTGAACTACAGCAACATAGGCACTTCGATAGCCGATGTTGTTGCCTGCGATACCGCAGGCAATAACGTGCGCCTTGGCGATGCCCTTCGGCATCGCACCCTCGTATGCCGCATATCAGATACCTATTGCTCGTCGTGCAACAACTATCTGATCGATGTTTTCCGCACACTAAAAGAACCAGATAATGAGCGCATTATATTTCTTGCTTCATGCGAGCAACGGCGTTTCTACCGCAAGTATGTGAGTCAGTTCGGCATTGAGAAATTCCAAGTGTATTTTGTAGAAGAGGATATGCTGAACGCCGACGAAATCGGCTTTCCATATTTCTTTGTTGTTGCAGCCGATGGGCGTATAGAACTATGCTACATACCGGCCGAGACCACACCTCAGCTCGATGTGCAGAACCTCAGCCAGATGTACAATACAATGATAAAAGCCATGAAGTGATGGCTATAACAAACCAAAAGCGGCTGAACCAAAAGGTTCAGCCGCTTTCGCATATATGCTATACAGAGTTATTGCTTCGATATTTTCCGATAGGAAATGATATAAAGTACTAATGCCAAGAGCGTAATGAACCCGCCTATACAGTAACCTATCTCGCGCGGAATAAGTGTTCCAAAGCCCTCTTTCTCGGCCACGAAGATGAAACTGCTCGTAACCATTGTCATGAACAACGCCGGAAGCAGTGTGATGACGTACCAAAAACCTTTACGGTTTTTGGTCAGATAAACCGTTATAGCCCAGAGTGTTATAGTCGCTAACACTTGGTTGGTCCACGCGAAATAACGCCAAATGACATCAAAGCCTTCTTTGTCGGCAAGACTGAAAATAAGGATTAAAGTAGTAACCGCAAATAAAGGTATGGCAATGTACAGACGTCGTTTCATGGAACGTTGTTCCATGTGCATAAAATCGGCAATAATAAGACGCGCCGAACGCAAAGCAGTATCGCCCGAAGTAACAGCGGCACTGATAACGCCAAGCACCGTGATGACAGCCACAACAGGAATAAACCACTCGTTGGCAATGATGCCCACCATGGCCGGCCCGCCCTTGCCTGCAGTATCGACCGGACTATCGGGACCGAAGAAATATGTTGCAGCGGCGGCCCAGATAAGAGCCACAATGCCCTCTGTAATCATTGCTCCGTAGAAGATAGGCCGTCCCTGGCGCTCATTGACCATGCAACGCGCCATAAGCGGCGACTGTGTGGCATGGAAACCCGAGATGGCACCGCACGCTATCGAGATGAACATCATCGGGAATATCGGATTGTGAGCCGCATTTGGGTGACGGTTTTCCAAACCATCCCACAACTCGGGAATGGCAGGCTGATACATCACAAAAGCCACCACTATGGCCACCGCCATGCCTATAAGCAGAAAGCCGAAAACTGGGTAAACCTTGCCTATGATTTTATCAATAGGCAACAGCGTGGCTATGAGGTAATAAACCATAATGATTGTAATCCAGACATATACGTTCCAGTCGGGTGTGAAATTGTCCATAAGCAACCCCGCCGGAGTGCTGACGAACACAACGCCCACAAGCACCATCAGCAGTATGGTGAAACCGCGCATGAACTGCTTCGTCGCATTTCCCAAATAACGTCCGTGTATTTCGGGCAAACTGCAACCGTCCTCGCGAAGCGAAATCATACCGCCTAGGAAATCGTGAACGGCGCCGGCAAAAATACTGCCCAAGACAATCCACAGAAACGATGCCGTTCCAAACTGTGCGCCCATTATGGCACCGCATATCGGGCCGACGCCCGCTATGTTGAGGAACTGAATGAGAAAGATGCGCCAAGGTTTCATTGGCACATAATCGACGCCATCGGGATGCACAAGCGCTGGTGTCTTGCGGCTATAATCGGGACGGAACACATGCTCCACGAAACGCCCGTAAACGAAATATCCCACTACAAGCAGGACAAATGCAATTAAAAACGATATCATGATATGTTGTTTTTATTTCTGTTGCAAATATAACCATCAAACATCAATTGTGTTCGCAAAATGTCTCACATTTTGCACAACAACGACTCGGCGTAGAGCAAATCGTCGGGTGTGGTTATTTTGACGTTCTCAAGATTTCCGTCGGTGAGATGTATGTCGAAGCCGGCGGCTTCGACAACCGACGCATCGTCGGTGAACATATCGCTGTACGGCATCAGATAGGCTTTTTTAATAACCTCTGACTTAAACACTTGCGGCGTCTGCACCATACGCACGGCCGCGCGGTTAACCGCGCGGCTGCGTCCGTCGGCATCGAGTATGCGCACCGACTCCGACGACGGCATCACCGGAACCGCCGAGCCGTATGTTTCAGCTTCGCTGAAACAACGCCGAATAGTATCCTGCGACACAAGCGGGCGCACGCCATCGTGCACGCCCACCAAACCGCCCTTGTCGACTTTGGTAAGTCCGTTTTTCACACTCAGATAGCGAGTAGAACCGCCAACAACAACAGTATGAGGCAGATAGAAATTGTATTTGGCGCATAAGTCGTGCCAATAGTCTATCTGGTCTTCGGGCAGAACAAGAATAATGTTTATCTGATTGTTGAACCTGAAGAAACACTCAACGGTGTGCATCAATATCGGCTTTGTGCCAAGCGGCAGAAACTGCTTGGGCACAGAACTGCCCATACGCACTCCGCTTCCGCCTGCCACTATTATTATATTCATATAATTGTCTCTATTTTAATATTTTACAAAAAAAACGGCGTCAGAACAGCATCGACGCAAGCGTCGATGCAACGCCCACCAGAAAACCTACCAAAACCTGCATCGGGGTGTGCGACTGCAAATATAGTCGGGCCCAGCATAAAATGCCTGAAATACAGATTATTACTACGAGCGGTGTTCCGAAGTCGATTTGCGACATTGTGCCTAATATGCAGATATACACCAACATAGCACCAGCACAAATGCCGTGCAGACTGATTTTCCAGAAAAATGTTATTATTGTTGCCGCTGTAGTGCAAAGCGTGAAACTCTCCACCAGACGCAGCATTGGCACTGGCATCTGCATACTGCTGTGGGTGAGGTAAAACTCAAACCACGCCGACAAGCACGTCATTGCCACAGGTATAAGCCGGTCGGATTTCGACTTCATCTCGACGTCTTTCACCACTTTTATGGCTATGAGCGCCCCGATGATAGTAACCGGCATCACACTGAGTCCGAGGCCGATAGACGTTATAGTGGCTGTTTTGTAAGGCGACGGCAGGAACGACCACGGCGTATCGCCATAGAGCATGTAGAGCACCAGGAAAATAGGCGCCAGCAACGGGTGGAAAAGTACGGAAAAAATCTGTGCAATAAGTTTCATCGCTCTACAATTCCTTTCTAAGTCGGGCTACTGGTATACCGAGCTGCTCGCGGTATTTGGCCACAGTGCGCCTTGCAATGTTGTACGAGTGCGACGCCAGAATTTCAGCAAGCTTGTCGTCGGTAAGCGGGCGGCGTTTGTCTTCGCCGTTGATGCTCTCTTGCAGAATTTTCTTCACTTCGCGCGAGCTAACTTCGTCGCCTTCAGTAGTTTGTATCTTTTCTGAGAAGAAATATTTCAGCGGGAAAATACCGAAAGGCGCCTGCACGTATTTGCTGTTGGAGACGCGCGAGATGGTCGAAGCGTCGAGGCCGGTAATTTTGGCTATGTCGTCGAGTATCATCGGACGAAGCTTGGTCTCGTCGCCGTCGACGAAGTACTCTTTCTGGTATTCGAGAATGGCGCCCATAACTTGCGTAAGCGTGTTGCGGCGTTGCCGCAACGCATCGATGAACCATTTGGCCGAGTCGAGTTTCTGCTTTACAAAAATCACTGCTTCCTTCTGCTCTTTGCTCTGGTTGGCCTTGTTGTGCACATATTCGCTTATCATGTCGCTGTAGGCGTTACTGATTTTCAGTTCGGGCTCGTGGCTCGAGTTGAGTCTGAACGTCAGTTTGCCCTCGTCGTACTCCACGATGAAGTCAGGAATGATGTGCTGCGCAACCTTTACGGTTGCACCACTGTAGGCGCTGCCTGGTTTCGGATTGAGATGCAGAATCTCATCGATGGCGTCTTTCAGCTCATCTTCGTCGACAATGCGCAAGCGTTTCAATATCTTGTCGTAGTGTTTTTTTGTAAATTCTTCAAAACACTGATCTATAATATCATAAGCCAGTTTTGTGGTTTCGTTGGTAAGGTCGGCGTTTTGCAATTGCAGCAACAGGCACTCGCGCAAGTCGCGAGCGCCGACGCCCACCGGGTCGAAGCTCTGAACGACCTTAAGCACGCTAATCACGTCATTTTCATCTACTTCGCTGTTGGTGGCGAACGAAATATCGTCGGCTATGTCGATGGTTTCGCGGCGCAGATAGCCGTCCTCATCGATGTTTCCAATGATATATTTAGCTATCTCGGCGTGGCGCTCATCGAAGTCGTGCAGACCGATTTGTTCTTCGAGATGCTCGTAAAATGTTGATCCTTCGGAATATGGGATATCGTCGTGTTTGTCGTCTTCAGAGTAGTTGTTGGTCTGCAGTTTGTAGTCGGGCGTGTCGCCCATGCTCATATACTCTTCGATAGAGGCGTCGCGTTCTTCGGCCTCCGACATCTCGGTCTCCTGAGGCATGTCGTCTTCGGACTTTGCCTCAGTGTCGTATTCGAGCAACGGATTTATCTCAAGTTCCTCTTTTATACGCTGTTCGAGAAGCGCCGTAGGCACTTCGAGCAGCTTTATCACTTGTATTTGCAATGCAGTCAGCTTCTGCTGCATTTTCTGTTGCAAACTCTGATTCAACATATCTCTCTGTTTTAATGCTGACAAAGTTAGCAATTTGAAGTGTTAAACGCAAAAACGGCTGTCGCAAGATTACTTGCGACAGCCGTTTTTTTCTTCAAATCGGGTTTATTTTTTGAAATATCTGTTGAAAAGGCCGTAGAAACCCATGCCGTGACGGGCTTCGTCTTTTGCCATTTCGTGAACTGTGTCGTGTATAGCGTCGAGGTTCAACTCTTTGGCTCTCTTGGCAATACGGTACTTGTCGGCACATGCGCCGGCCTCAGCGTTCATACGTTTTTCGAGGTTTGTCTTAGTGTCCCAAACCACTTCGCCGAGCAATTCGGCGAATTTGGCAGCGTGCTCAGCCTCTTCCCAAGCGTAGCGCTTGAAAGCTTCAGCCACTTCGGGATAGCCCTCACGATCGGCCTGACGGCTCATAGCCAAGTACATACCAACCTCGCTGCACTCGCCATTGAAATGCGCTTTCAGGTCTTTAATCATCTCGTCGTCGCAGCCTTTAGCCACGCCAAGTTCGTGCTGTGAAACAAATTCGAGACCTTTAGACTCGTCGAGTTTGTTGAATTTCGAGCCCGGAACACCACATTGCGGGCACTTAGCAGGCGCTTCATCGCCTTCATATACATATCCGCATACGGAACAAATAAATTTTGCCATAATTTTGAGTTTTTGATGTTATAAAAATTCGCTACGACAAAAATAAACCGATAAAACCATAAAACAATATGCCATGCGTAATTTATTGTCTGTCTAAATAAAAATCGTGTATAAGATTGTCAAACTCTGGCGTGTAAACCATTGGCGATGACTCAATTACAAGTGTCTCGACTTCCGTTTTTTTATTTTTATCAAATGAAAAATGCGCCACAACACGCTTCGACGGCTTGCGCGGCGTAGTTTTTATCGAGACTTGCGACACCATATGCAAATCTTCTGACAGACAGCACTTTACGAACTCGCCGAGCATATCAGCAGGCAACACCACGGCAAACTCGCCGCTTGGGTTCAGCAGCTTAGCTGCTGAACAAGCCAACTGACTGAATGTGAGTGCAATAGTATGGCGAGCTTGAGCCCGTTGCGGGTCAGGGTTGAGCAGCGAATTGACAAAGTAAGGCGGATTGCACACTATGAGGTCGTATTTCGTCGGTGGACGGAACGCGCAAATATCTGTGTTTATGACGTTTATGCGATCCGCGAAAGGCGAGGCGGCCACGTTTTCGGTCGCCTGGACACTCGCCTGGGCATCTATCTCCACAGCATCGACCAGCGCTTCGGTGAAGCGCTGGGCCACAATAAGCGCCACCAAACCAGTGCCCGTGCCAATGTCGAGCACTCTTTTGGGTGTGCTGGCGCAATGCGCCAGCACACCCAAAAGCACACCATCGGTGCCTACCTTCATGGCGGTTTTTTCCTGCCACACCGTGAACTGCTTGAATCTGAAGTAGTTATTCGACATAAGGCGGTCGGATTATTTCATTCCTTCAAAAATGCCCAAACCAAACAACGCAAAGTCGTAACTCACTGGGTCATATGGATTTAGCTTACGCAAAAATGCGGTTATTTCTTCTACGGCCTTCCAATCGTTCTGTTTTCGAGTGAGGATTCCGAGCAATCGACCCTGACGGCCCGAATGCACATCGAGAGGCAGATAGAGCTGCGCCGGGCTGAGACCCTTCCACAATCCGAAATCGACGCCGCCCTCCGCCGGACGCACCATCCAACGCAGAAACATGTTGATGCGTTTGGCAGCCGCACCGCGGTCGACATCGGCTATATGCTTGTGGGTTCGCTGGCTCAAATGCGGAAGCATTTGAGCGCGAAACATTGATATACAGTCTTTTACACCTTCGCCCTGACGAGGTGTGAAGATGCGCTCCAAGCCACCGTTCTTGTAAATTGCTCGCAAGGCTCGCACGAAACCGGGCAAATCGTCCTGCTGAAAAGTGCGATAGACGAAATGCGAAAGCATTTCGAGATCGCGGGCGGAGGCGTTCATCACGAAGTCGTATGGTTGGTTGCACAGCAAGTCGAGCATCTGACCGGCCTTCTCGACAATCGCCTTGCGATTGCCCCACGAAATTGTTGCTGCCAATATTCCCGCAATCTCTATGTCCTCCTTGCGGCTGAAGCGGTGCGGAATACTTATCGGGTCGGCCTCGATGAAATCGCGCGTCTGATAACGCGCCACACGCTCATCGAGCATGTCTTTTAATTCTCTGAAAGTCATACAAATACACAAAGCTTTATTTGTCCGTACAAAGATACGAAAAAAACACACTAACGGAATTGCAATCTTGTTAATGGTGTTAAACCGAATGAGATTAAACCATCCAGGACAGTTGTAACAGATTTGTAACAGCACGTCAAATACGCTTTCGGCGTTATTTTCTACCTTTGCAAAAGGAAAAACAGACTACACTATATGGCTATTGGTATCTTTGTTAAATTGTTGGGCTCGCTTGCGTTACTCATTTACGGGATGAAAACAATGAGCGAATCGCTACAAAAAATGACAGGAACAGGCTTGCGTCACGTACTTGCAAAAATGACAGCCAACCGTTTTTCGGGAATGCTCACAGGTATATTCGTAACTTGCGCAGTACAATCATCATCAGCGACAACTGTTATGACAGTTTCGTTTGTATCAGCCGGACTACTGACTCTCTTTCAAGCAATTTGCATCATTATGGGCGCCAACATAGGCACTACGCTCTCAGCTTGGATCATGTCGTTAGGCTACAACGCAGACTTAACCAATGTGGTATTCCCAACATTCATAGCGGGCATTGTACTCATATATAAGAAACAACATCGTGTAGCAGGTGAATTTCTATTTGGCTTGGCCTTTCTTTTTTGGTCCCTCGTTATGCTTAGCGAGTCGGGCAAAAGTATGGATTTGGCCCACAATACTGAAGTGGTAAACTTTTTTTCCTCTTTCGACACAGAAAGTTATCTAACCATATTCATCTTCCTTGTAGCCGGGACATTAATCACATGCGTTGTTCAGTCTTCGGCAGCAGTAATGGCCATCACAATTTTACTTTGTTCGACAGGTGTGCTTCCTATATACCTTGGCATAGCATTGGTATTAGGTGAAAACATTGGCACGACGGCGACTGCGAATTTGGCGGCATTGAGTGCGGGCATTCCTGCCCGACGCGCCGCGCTAGCGCATCTTTTATTCAACACATTTGGAGTCTGCTGGATACTATGTGTATTCTATCCTTTTGTCGATATGGTTTGCGGGTTGGTCGGATACGCTCCAACCCTTTCGGGGCAAGCAGACCGAATACCCATTGTTCTTGCGCTTTTCCACACTTTTTTCAACTTGGCCAACACTACCATCTTATTACCTTTCGTGTCACAGATGGAAGGCATCGTCTGCCGCTTATTACCTGAGAGCAAAGGAAAAGAACGCCGTCCTGTAACTCTACGCTTCATCAATGGCGGACTTATGGCAACACCCGAAATATCCGTTCTTCAAGCACAAAAGGAAGTTGTCCACTTCGCCGAACGCATGCAACGAATGTTTGACATGGCAAAAAGTCTACTCGACGAAAACGACAGCAAAGAATTTGAACATCAATACAATAGGATTTGCAAATATGAGAATATAGCCGACAACATGGAAATGGAGATTGCTTCTTATTTAGAAAAGGTAAGCAACGAACGATTATCAGATGAGACAAAAGGAAAAATACGTTCCATGTTACGTCAGGTTGATGAGTTAGAATCAATTGGTGATGCATGTTTCAAAATGGCGCATACTATTCGCCTAAGGAAGGAAGGACGTGAAGATTTCACTCCACGACAATACACCCGACTGCACGAAATGCTGCAAGTAACCAATGAAGCTATGGCACAAATGATGGTGGTAGTGAGCGGAAGACGAGAAGACACTACCATCACACACTCGGTGGAGATAGAACAAGATATCAACAATCTGCGCGATGAATTGAAGTCAGAAAGCGTCAGTGATGTTAATGCTAAAGAATGTTCTTACGCTATCGCATCTCTATACACCGACATCATAGTCAGTTGCGAGAAAATGGGCGACTATATTATGAACGTTGTAGAGGCAAGATTAGGGAAACAACGTCTATCATTCAGAGGGCTACACGTTGACCTCGACAAAAAGAGCGCCGACATCGACGGGGTTCCTATCAAACTTACTGTCACAGAATTCGAGCTTCTGTGCGTACTGCTGTCGAACCGAGGAACTGTTTGTTCGCGACAACAACTTATGAACAAAGTATGGGCCGGGGTTGTCGTTTCCGACCGTACTGTTGATGTTAGCATTACACGATTGCGCAAGAAATTAGGCAATTACGCACAGCATATTGCCAACCGGCAAGGGTTCGGATACTATTTCGAAGAAGATTCCGCCGTCGAATCATCCAATATCTGACGGACTTACGTCGGACAAATCATTTACTCATCGCGCTCATATCATATTCTACGAGTGTGGCTTCGGGCATATAAGCAATACCAAAGAGCACATTGCGCTTCGCATCGTACTGAATATCAGCCATTCTCGTGTCGGTCTTCAACCTTCTGAACGGTGTTCCGTCCCACTTGTAAATGAGTATGTCGTCGGCGTACCAATCATCAAGTTTGCCATTGTTGTCTACAAGTCTTCCCGAATACAAAAACAAAGCGTACTCATCCGTTCCGACGCAAGAGATTGTCGACGTTATATTATCGTGGGCCATTTGTATTCTCATTCTGCCATCTTCGTACTCAACCACTTCTTGTACTTTCATTGGAAAGTACTCATACACAGTGTTCAACGTCAATGAATCGTGGTCTAATATTTCGCCAAAACCGAACAAAGCGTAATACATTACACCCCAAGCATAATGCTGCTTATCAGGCGAGCATGCAAAAACAGTATTCATATATATCGAATTCTGAGCCAGCCAGTTATACTCGTTAAGGCTGACATTCTGAGGATACATGACTTTTGAAACAACGTTGGTTTCAGCATCAACAAGGCTATACATCATCGAATCTCTTCTTGACGTCTGAATGAACCTGTTCATTTCCAACGCAATAGAGGTTGTATTGACCAGACAGTTTTCTTTTGCCAACAACACTTTCAGCGAATCACCATCAACCAAAATGCTGAAAATTCGCCTATGGTTTGAATCTATTACTCTGACGGTATCGTCGATAACGCATAAAACGGTGCGCCCAACAACTTCAAACGGGCCATTCCCCTGTCGCAATCCCTTGATACTCTTCGACAAATCATCGGAAAGGCCTTTCACTGCAGCCATTTCGTCGCCTAACTCTCTAAAAAAGAACCAATTGTCGTGTTTGACAATATTACGCGGCGACAAAATGTCGTATTCGCCCAAATCGATAATACGCATAGCCTTCATTTCGACAACGTCGTCGAAATGGTCGAGCGGATTATTGGGCACTTTTGTGGAACATCCGCACAAAAAAGCCAGTACGAGCAACAGAATATACTTCATTTCCCGTCTAATTCTCCACCAATCCGTCTTTGATGCGAATGACGCGGTCGCACATTTGTGCGAGGTGCATGTCGTGGGTTACCACGACGAACGTCTGTCCGTACTTTTCGCGAAGCGAAAAGAACAGACGCTGAAGTTCTTCGGCGTTGTGCGAGTCGAGGTTGCCCGAGGGTTCGTCGGCAAAGACTACGGCCGGGTTGTTTATGAGCGCGCGGGCAATGGCCACGCGCTGTTTTTCGCCGCCGCTCATAGCGGCCGGCTTATGTTGCGCACGTTCGGTAAGTCCAAGAAAATCAAGCAGTTCTGCTGCTTTCTTCTCGGCTTCGCGTTTCGGCAGACCGGCAATGAGAGCCGGTATCATTGCATTTTCGATGGCTGTAAACTCGGGCAAAAGCTGATGGAACTGAAATACGAAGCCTATCTTCGTGTTGCGAAACGCAGCGAGCTGCGTTTGCGACAGTGTCGCCACATCGGTATTGTCAATCAGCACACGGCCCGAGGTGGGCTTGTCGAGCGTGCCAAGTATCTGCAACAGTGTCGTCTTGCCGGCGCCGCTGGCGCCGACAATCGACACCACTTCGCCCCTATTTATTGCAAGGTTAATGCCTCGCAATACTTCCAAATCGCCAAACCGTTTTACTATGTTTTCTGCCTTTATCATAACTTAATGTCCATATCTAACGGCATCGTAGATGTCGCGTGGTTTTTGCGGATTACGCTTCAAATATTCTGTTCTGTAACGTTTTATCTCTGTCGAGAGCGCCTTTTCGACGCTCTCCGACGGCGCAGGCGCCGAGGTGAGCGCTATCTTTCCCTCTGGGTCGACAAGGAAATATGCGGGCAACGACTCAACGCTGTAGTCGAGCATCACGCTCTGCATGAGCGAGAACGACAGCACCGTCCAATTTATCTTGCGCTTGCTCACGAACTTAGGCAGGTTGTCGACGTCCTCGTCGGTCATGATGCCCACAACGACCATGTCGTTGCGGTATTTGCGCGAGAGGCCCGAAAGTGCCGGAATGTCCTTCGCACACGCAAAATTCTGCGTGTGCAGGAATGCCAGATAGACAAATTTGTTTTTAAAGTCGTGGAGCGAGACCTCGTTGCCTTCCATGTCGAAGAGCGTGAAGTCGGGCGCTTCGGTGCCGATTTTGAGGCGGTTTTTCTTGGCTAACATATTGAGCGCAAGCTCAATATTCTCGCTGTGCTTCAGTTGGTTCGAAGCCGTGGCAAGCAGCGTGTCAGTCTGTCCCGATGTGAGGAAATCGCTATAGAAGTCGTCGTATATTCCCTTGAGTATCAGCGCTTCGCGAAATTTCTGATTATCGCCGAAAAGCGAATCTTTCTTCACGGCCTCTTCTATCTCGCTGTAAATCTTGACGTCGGCGGCCATCTTACGGCCGTATTTGGTTCGCATAAAAGTAGATACGAAATTGCGGCCAATAAGGTCGAGCGCATCCCAATACGAAGGCACGTTGTAGGCCACGTCGCTCTGCACAAACGAGGTGCTAAGCACCGAGCGGTAGGCCTGAAGACGCGGCGTGGCGTAGATCTGCACGTTGCGATAGTGAACGTATTGCTTAAAATACTCATTGTCACACTGTTGCGCCAGTGCTACAGAATCCGAGCGCGCTATAAGCGCGTCGGCCAGTTTTCGGTCGCGCAGACGCACCATCCGAATGGCGTTCTGATTGTATATCTCGTTGAAAAACAGGTCGTAATTGCGTATCGCTTCGTTGAGGCAGCCCGTTTCGTTCACTATGCCCAGTTCGATGACTTCGGGCACGAAGAAAGGGTTGAAACGGTCGGCATCGGGGCGCGGCGCGAAGGGCGGCAAAACAACTTCGTAGCTCGTGCCGGGCTCAAGGTAAATATACGCGCGGAACGAACCTAGCTCGAGAAAAGCGTAGGTTATTTCGCCCAAATCAAAACCACAGTCGAAACGCCCTTCGTCGTTGACTTTCAGCACCGACAAGGTCTGTTTCTGATGTGTGACGAAATCGGCATATCGCTCTATTTCAATGTTTAAGCCAGCATAATCGGGTGCCATGCCACGCAGACGAACCTCTTCAGCACTTATAGTGCCGAAGAACGACACAAGTGCGGCAAAAAGTAATATAACGTGTTTTTTTACAGTCATTTAACCAAATCTCTGATACGTTCGGGTAAAAACGCCGACACATCGCCGCCGTAGCGCATAATGTCGCGTATGACAGAACTGCTGACGTGCATGTGCTCGGGCGCAGTGAGCAAAAAGGCAGTGTCGATGCCGCTTATTTGCTTGTTTGTCAGCGCAATGGCACGTTCGAACTCAAAATCGGACGAGGTGCGCAAGCCACGCAGAATATGCGTGGCGCCTATCTGACGCGCGTAATCGACGGTGAGCCCTTCGTACGATGCAACCTCAACATTCTCAACGCCTTCGAAAACCTTCTCGATAAGCATAATGCGTTTATCGACAGCGAAATAGCCATGTTTCTCGTTGTTGACGCCAACGGCGACAACAACCTTATCGAACATGCTCAAACCGCGCAGCACAATGCTCTCGTGCCCTACGGTGAACGGGTCGAACGACCCCGGAAATATCGCTTTTGTCTCTTTTCTGCTCATTTTCGTAATTTTCAAAGGATAAAAGTAAGTTTTTTTTCTGTAAAGACTAACGTCAGAGGCTGTTTTTTAGTCTTTTTTGGGGCAAAAAATGTTCATTTTTTGCATCAGCCATCTATCTGAATCTGATTTTCGCTGCAGCGAACGCGCTCATTTTCAGCAACAAAAGGCCGTGACTGAAACGCGAGATGTTTGTAGTTCCATATTTGCGTTCCTTGTAGCGTATTGGCAGGTCTATCAGTTTGAGGTTGAGCTTATAAGCGCCGAAAAGCATATCGAAATCGCCAAAGGGGTCGAAGTCGCCGAAGAACTTGCGTCCTTCGGTAAGCCGCTGCCAATCAGTACGGAACATCACTTTGGTACCGCAGAGCGTGTCTTTTATAGGGCTTTCGAGTATCCACGAGAAAAGCGAGCTAAAGAAGTGATTACCAATGGTATTGAGTGTGCGCATCGCACCATTTTCCATCGGATATACAAGGCGTACGCCATTGATGAACTCGCCCTTGCCTGTGGCAATGGCTTTGTAGAATTTTGGCAAATCTTCGGGGCTGACCGTCAGGTCGGCATCGAGGATCATAAGCACGTCGCCGGTGGCTTCGGAGTAGCCCTTGCGCACGGCATCGCCCTTGCCCTTGCCGGGCTGCTGCATGATTTTAATATCGCGCTTGCCGCGATATTCCTCAGCCACGCGCTGTATCTCGTCCCACGTGTCGTCGGTCGAGTTACCCTCCACGAAGATTATCTCGGTGTGGCTGCCCATGTCGGGTATGCGCTCGACAGCGGCACGTATGTTGCCGCTCTCGTTGCGCGCCGGCACAACCACCGACACGCTGTATTTCGTCTCCCAACCGTCCTCAGTAGGTATCGGCCGTGCGAAATGATAGTCGTTGAGCGAGAACCAGCCGAAAAACGGCAAATGCGACAGCACACGGTTGAAAAACGTAGAAAGCAGCGGTATGTATATCGGGAACAACATGCTGCTATTGCATCTATATTTCTCAAAACCAGCAAGATACAACAGGTTTGTGATATCATCTTTCGAAAGCCAGTTGAGTTCGGGCGTCTTGCGTTTTATGCCAATGAACTCGGCAAAACGGATGAGCGGCTCCCATGTGCGGTTGTACGATGTGATTATCAAGCGGGTCTTTTCGTGGCAGACTTTGTGCAACTGGTTGAAAACCAGCTCAACATCGTTGAGATAGCAAAGCAGGTTCGACACAATTATCACGTCGAACGTTTCATCGAGAGTGATGTTTTCGGCCGCCATGACACGGAACTCTACTGTAGTCTGGCTTTTGCGCGCCTGCTCTATGAGCCGTTCGCTGAAGTCGATGCCCACTTTGCGCCGGCCCTTCACCGCGCCTATCAGTTCGCCTGTGCCGCAACCAACCTCGAGCACACTGTTTTCGGTATGTATGTAGTAATCGCAGTATTTCGTTATCGAATCCCAATAGTACGACCGACGTTTGCGGTATTTGCGCCAATTCGCAGCCGCCTTGTCGAAATACTCTTTCATATTAGTCAACCTTTTCATCTTCAGTGTTTTGGATTCCCTCACTTGCCGTTTCAGCGGCTTTCATTTTGTCAATGTAATTATAGTCTATTTCGAAAAGATAAGCCGGCTCGTTTTTGTCGTCGCCAAGCTGATAGCGCAACAAGAAAGCGGCGGGATATTTTTTGACTACAAAATTCATATATCGGTGAATGGTGTTAATCACCTGACCGTCATTTATCAACGGGTCGCGTCGCAGGCTCGCGAGTATGATGTGCGTCACGTTGCGGTCGCGCAGTTGCTGCATCAGCTCGTCGGGGTCCTCCGACGGTATGGTGTAAATGCCGTAAAACTTCTGTCCGTTGCCATAGATGCGCGCCATATTGGGCTTACGGCAAGCCACATACGACCCTTCGGGCAGATTGCCGGCGGCATATTCGCACATCGACAGGTAGTTGACCCAGTCGGGCGTGTAGCCGTAATAGACATCGCCCTTGAAATTCTGCCGCAGAGTAACAAGATCAACTTTCTCGCGCGTCTGCGAGAAAGAGGTCAGCGTAACAATGCCCACCAACGCTCCGCACAAGTAAAGCGACACTTTTTTCGACAACAGGTTGAACAGACATCGCGCACCGAACAGCATAACTACCATTGCCATAGGCACATACGGCATTATCAGTCGTTGTTGGTCCCATATAGGCTGCAGTATCACAAACGTCATTCCGAGCATCATGGCCGAGCTCAACGCCATGTATAGCAGATATTTATTGCGCCGAAAGGCGCAATAACAGCCGTATCCGAATAGCAGATACACCAGCACCGTCACCGGCGCCGACGTCTCGCGGTTGTTGGGGTCTTTGAACCCCACGATGCGCATAAAATGCTTCGACACATATAGTTGCGAATTGTCGATGAAACGCTTGGCGAAACCGCCAACCGTCTCCTGACCGTCGGCCGGGTCGTACGGATCGACCTGAAGCAGCGTTGCCAACTGGCTCTGCTCTTTGACATCGCCCCATATGAGCGCCTTAACTCCCTGAAACACACCGAACAGCACCGCCACACTCGCCACGTACGTCAGTGCCTTTCGGTACTGACGGCGCACGCAGAGATACGCCACATTGACCATGCACAAGCCCCACCCTATCGAGCGGGTGAGCAGACAGGCCACAGTGAGCAAACCGCTTGGCAGCGAAGCTGCCAAGCCACTCTTGAGCGTTGGCAAATCCTTTGATTCAAAGCGTATTACAGCGCCCATAAGCAAATATTGCAGCAAGATGAAAAGTGCCTCGTTGTACGTCTGGCTGGCAAAAAACAGATACCACGAATTGACCGACAAAAGCAACAGCACACTAAGCAGAAGCCGGATGCCGATTCGGCCTTTCAGAGTCCGGTAAAACGCTATCTGACCGGCAATTATGAACAGCAGCGAGGTGAATTTGAGCATCGACAGCTTTGTGCCGAAAAGCGCAATCACCAGGCTCAGAAACATCGGATAGAGCGGCCCCTGATACGACGGGTAACGGCCTTCTTTGAGCAGGTCGATGGCGCGGCAGATGTAAGTGCTGTCGTCGCCGCCCTCGTCGATGCGGAAGTTGAACAGCAGCAGCGACACCACTGTCGTCACAGCCATCAACACCCAGAAAATAATGTTGCTGTATTGGTCGAAAAACGAGCTCTCTACGGGCTCGTTTTGTTTTGCTACGCCTTTTTTCATTTCTCCATGTCGGTTACGTTCAACGTCGATGCGTGTTCTATCCTGTCTGTAGCCTGTGCGCAGTGTATGCCACGCTCGCGCATAGCCTTGCTCTGACCTATATGTTCAGAGTGAAATGTGCCGTTACGCTTCAGTAATATTCTGATACACAGCAATATCACTGCCACGCCTACAACGGCTAAAACCAACAGAAATAATTTCGCCATCGTTATTTTAAAAATATTTGCAAAGTTATGACTTTTAGTCTGATGCACAAAAACTTTGTCAAATAACGGTTGATTTAGTTACAGTATCGAGCACATTCTCCAATATACCAACATAATAAAACGGCAGATTTATCAGACAGAACTCTTTACCTGACTGTGTTTTAACATTATCGACAGAAAATGGTTGTGGCCAAACCCTCACGGCGTAGCCGTGAGGCGCATTGTCCATAAAAATATGCAATGATTTAAGTTTTGAATTAACACCAGATTTAACTTCAATCGGTATCATCATATTTTTATAACGGAAAACGAAATCAACCTCGGCCGATGAGCTATCTTTATCTCGCACCCAGAAAAAACGGCGCGTCGAGAACTCAAAATCATCAGCTATAAGTTCTTGTGCAACAATATGTTCTGCTATACGTCCGCGCCAGACAGACAAAATATCGTTTATATTGAATATCTCGTTTCGTACGCCGGCCATATAATTCACAAGTCCGGTATCGAGCCATATCAACTTCGGCCTGCGACGGGAATTTGGCATTAACGGCAACTTGGTGTCTGTAACCGGATAAACGAGTTCCATCAGCAACGCACGCGAAATTGTCTGCAAAGCAGCACCTATCTCACGCGAACGATAGTTACTTCCGGCAAAATTATTTAACGTTATCTGCTCAGCCGCGAAAGGCCATCCATCGTTGATTATCAAGCGAATAACTGACGCAGAAGAATCTTTCGTCGCATATTTTTCCACATCATCGCGATACGAATTCATCAGCGACGAATAAACACTATCGGTTGCTATAACATCACGCTTTTCGGCATACTTTTCAATTGCAGCAGGCATACCTCCAACGAGCATGTAATTCATAAAATAAGACATCAGACGGTCATGTACATAATGGCCCTTATGCTCCATAACAGCCTGCGCATCAGACGATTCGCCAATCCATTCAAGAAATTCCAAAAACGAACATGGACGCAAGGCAAGATACTGCACCCGACCAACGGGGAAAGACGCCTTGAAATCTATATGGCTTTCCAAAAGCGAAACAGCTGCTATTACGTATAAATCAGGCATTTCCTCGTAAAAATACCTCAACTGCTTTATCGCGTTAGCCGAATTCTGTATCTCATCGATAAACAAAAGCGTCGTACCTTGTTTTTTGGGCTTCTTACAATGGAAATATATCCTGTCCAACAGCACATTGACATCATCTTCTTCGAAAAGGTTCAAATCGCCGTTTTTGTCCAAATTAAGGTACAAATAGCTATCAAACTCCTTGGCGAATTGATTGACAAGCGTAGTTTTTCCAACCTGTCGCGCGCCACGAATTACCAACGGCTTACGACCGGCCGAGCTCTTCCACTCTCTAAGTTTCTCTATTGCAGCTCTTTCCATAGTGTTTTTGTATCAAACACAAGGCAAAAATAAATCATTTTTGTATCAAAAGCAAGGTAAAAATAATATTTTTTTGTATCAAACTGGGGGTAACTTAGGGTAATTTTTGTATCAAACCAGGGGTAACTGAGGCTCGTTTTTGTATCAAAATGGGGGTAACTTGGGATTTTCGCCCTTTCGGGCATTGTTCGTTTAATCTTTTTTTCGCAAGGCTGGAGCCTTGCTTTTAGCTTTGGCGTAGCCTAGAGGCTACGCCGAACGATGGAGCTAATGAAATGCTATTTTTCAAACACTCTAAGCTCCTGCAAATCCCGAATAAATACATATACCTTATCGTCAGTAACCACAGGCTCGCCTATGGTTACTTTTTTCTTGATATTGAGCGGCACGCGCTCAATGAGCTCGCGCTTGTCGACATCGATTACGCCTATCTCGTTGCCGCGGCGGTTGTCGGTGTAGTATAGCTGGCGGCCGTGCATGGTGACATTCCAAGGCATAACATCTAAATCTTCGTCAGACAAAAGATTCCATGACTCAAGACTCCCTGTGTAAGGATTTAGACAAAACAAAAGAAGTTCTTTATAACAAGGAACACAACCATACAACATATTATCACCGCCGCAAAAAAAAGTATTAGGGCATCCCCTTTCACTCAAATCTAAAACCCACAATTTTTCACCTGTCTGTATATTAAACCCTTGAATCTTTTCCGGTATTATACAGTCTTGGCTTATCACCACCACCACATCGTCGACAACGGGAATGCAACGACCGTTGATTTTCAGATTCTCGTCTTCTTCTTTGTATTCCCATAGGCGTTGCCCGGTTTTGGCGTAGAAAAGTAAAGCTTTGTCAGATACATCACCAAAAACGATTACTTTTGAAACTAATTTCTTACATCTTAAACTATCATTGGACGGAATATCAAATAAATATTCATCATCTTTATCAACGCATAAAACTTTTATTATATCATTTACCCTACAATAAGTAACATAATAATTATTGTTGTACACAACAATTGAATCATCTATATTCATACAAGACATTTTCTGGAATTCCCCATTCCAATATAAATATAGGATTCCGTTTTCTACCTTAACTATAGATTTATCTATAGGTTGCAGAACATAATCCACATTTGAATTTATACTTTCAAATTTAATGTCACCATTCACAAAAGAATAACTTCCAGCAAATGCTTTTATTATTTCGCCATGACCACTATATAATCCTGTCATTCCTTTTTCTATAGTTTTTGAAATTAACTTCATACTAATATGATTTGAATATTTCTTTATATATCTCGTCTTTATACAACACTTCTGTTTTGAACACATCTGATTGATATTTTGAATAGCCCCACTTATTCAAAACATCTTCAGGCACTTTCCATTTATCAATAGTTTCCTTGATAGCATCAGTGAGTTGCTGCTGCGTCACCTTCTTTCCGTCGAAAATCCATTTAATCTGCGACAGGTCGGAAACATCGGTGTTTTTCAAATCTTTGCCGAACTGCTCAAGGAAGTTGGCTGGCGGAACGTCTTTGACGGATTTGAATTCGTAGAAGCCACAACATCAGTTGCCCCACGTGTCGCGGTCGAGCGAGCGATATTGAATGGCTTCGGCGATATGCGAGGCCTGAATATGCTCCGAATTGTCGAGGTCGGCAATGGTACGAGCCACTTTAAGAATACGGTCGTAAGCTCGAGCCGAAAGGCCGAGCTTTTCCATTGCGGCTTTGAGTATCATGCGGCCTTGCGCATCGGGTTGTGCGTATTTGGTGAGCAACTTCGATGTCATCTGTGCGTTGCAGTGTATGCCGTCGTCGGCGGCATAACGCTTATTTTGAATGTTTCGCGCAGCTATAACACGTTTGCGAATCTCAGCACTCGGCTCGGCGGGCGGCGCTTCGGCCAACTTGTTGAACGGCACTGGCACAACTTCGATATGCAAGTCGATACGGTCCAATAGCGGTCCTGAGATTCGTCCCAAATACTTCTGCACCATGCCGGGCGAGCAAACACACTGACGCTCAGGGTGATTGAAGTATCCGCACGGGCAAGGGTTCATGCTCGCAACGAGCATGAAACTGGCCGGATATTCGACCGAAAAACGTGAACGCGAGATCGTTATATGTCTGTCTTCGAGCGGCTGACGCATCACTTCGAGCACAGTGCGCTTAAACTCAGGCAATTCGTCCAAAAAAAGCACACCGTTGTGCGAAAGCGAAATCTCGCCCGGCTGCGGAAAACTTCCGCCGCCGACAAGAGCCACATCGGATATTGTGTGGTGCGGACTACGGAAAGGCCGCTGTGTAATGAGCGATGTGTCAGATTTTATTTTTCCGGCCACCGAATGTATTTTTGTTGTTTCGAGAGCCTCGCTCAATGTGAGCGGAGGCAAAATAGACGGTAACCGCTTGGCCATCATACTCTTACCTGAACCTGGCGCACCGATAAGCAGTATATTGTGACCACCGGCGGCGGCTATTTCAAGAGCACGTTTCACATTTTCCTGACCTTTTACCTCCGAAAAGTCGAAATCGACGTGATTGATGCCATTTCTAAATTCCTCTTCTATATTTGCATCAATAGGCGTAAGACCGGTGCCATCCGTCAGAAACTGAGCCACTTGTTTTATCGACTCGGCGCCATACACTTTCAGACCGCTTACTATGGCGGCTTCTTTTGCATTTTGCCTTGGCAAAATGCAACCTTCGAAACCCTCTTCCTTGGCCTTGATAGCCATTGGCAACACGCCCTTCACGGGCATCAGACTGCCGTCGAGCGACAACTCGCCCATTATTATGTATTTGTGCAGATTGTCGGCCGGTATCTGCTCGGTCGAAGCCAGAATGCCTATGGCAAGCGGCAGGTCGTAGGCCGAGCCCTCTTTGCGTATGTCGGCCGGCGCCATGTTTATCACTATCTTCTGTCCGGGCCAGTGCCATCCGTTCTCCTTTATCGCCGACTCCATGCGCTGCTCGCTCTCTTTCACTGCATTGTCGGGCAAGCCGACAATGAAAAATTTCAATCCGGCACTGACGTTCACTTCCATTGTGATTGTATAAGCGTCGATGCCACTCACTGCTGATCCGAAGGTTTTTACTAACATATTCTGTCGATTATTGTTTTTCTGTTGGTTTTTGTAAATTGCTTATTATACGATAGTTACCATAGTCGCGCCGTAGCCGTATTCCTTAAACGACGCGTCTTGGTAGTTGCATTTTCGGTATTCGCGGTCTAAAATCTTCCGCACTTCGGCTTTCAATGTGCCGTTGCCCACGCCATGGATGAAAACAATCCGCTGTCCGTGGCATGTGGCGTAATCCTCCATCACACTGCGGAAACGGTGTATCTGGGCTTCGAGCATCTCACCATTTGTCAGACCCGCCGTCGAATCGAGCACCTCATCGATGTGCAAATCAATTTCAACTATCTCATTAGTAGCGCGTTTCGACTTTTTAGGTTTTTCAACGTGTTCTTTTTGGCGGACTATGGCGTGCATGTCGTGCGCGCTCAGTGTTTCAATCTTCGATTGAAACTCATCTTTAATAACCTGACACACAACAGCTTTCTCGTCGAAGTATTCGTTATCGGTGAATCCGCCATCGCGGAAGAACTTCGACGCTTTGATTTTCAGCACGTTGCACACCGGCGGATACGACGCAAAAACTTTGTTTTTGCGAAACAGTATCAGTTGGCATTGCCAGCTCTGATTATCAATGCGTTGCGGGTTGTAGCGGTCGAGCATCAGCTTGGTGTTAGGCTCTATGGTGCCGTAGTGCAGCATACGCACGTTGTTGCCGTCGGCAAGTTCGGTGATGGAGAAAAAAACGAAGTTGTTGCTGTCGTTCACTGCGTACAAATCGAGGTATCCGCTGTTGCCCTTGTCGCTTTTGAGAAAAGCGAGGGCGAAACGCGGATTAGCGTCATCGGCTTGTTCCTCTTCGTATTTATAATCCGTATCGGTCTCAATTTCAGGTACTTCAGAGCGCCGTTCCTCGGCACGGCGCTCTTCGGCTTCGGCTTTTTGGGCGGCGTGTTGCTCCACCACAACCACTTCGCTCATGCTTACCGGCATCTCAAATCCGTCTTCGTCTTCGACGAAGACAATGCGCCCCTCGATGCGCGACACAATACCGCCACCCGATTCGTTCAAGAAAACAACCCTATCGCCTTTAGACACACTCATTTTCAATGGTTTAAAAATCGGTACGCGATTTTTATCAACGATAAAAATCACGTACCGACATTATCAGCTATTTTTTAACTATTCAAGAGTATCGAAACTTTGTTTTCGGCACATTCGATATAACCGGCCGCGCAATCGAAGTTCTGCTCTTTGCCTTCGGCGTCGGTTACTCTTATATTGCCTTTGGTCAATACGGAAATAATCGGCGCGTGGTCGCGCAAAATGGCAAAACGGCCTTTCTGCCCGGGCACCTCAACGCTTTGTATGGCATCGTTGAACAGTACTTTTTCGGGCGTAATTATCTCTAACTGAAGTTCTTTGCTCATGGTTATGCTTCTTTGAGAAGTTTTTCACCTTTTTCGATCGCCTCTTCTATCGTGCCCACCATGTGGAATGCGGCCTCAGGATACTTGTCGAGTTCGCCGTCCATAATCATGTTGAAGCCCTTGATAGTGTCTTCTATCTTCACAAACGCACCCTTCAGGCCCGTAAACTGCTCGGCCACGAAGAACGGCTGCGAGAGGAAACGCTGCACGCGGCGTGCGCGGGCAACAACGAGTTTGTCCTCTTCCGACAACTCTTCCATACCGAGAATCGAGATGATATCCTGAAGTTCGTTGTAGCGCTGCAATATCTCTTTCACGCGCTGAGCGCACTCGTAGTGTGCCTTGCCGACAATGTCGGGCGTAAGTATGCGCGAGGTAGAGTCGAGCGGGTCGACAGCCGGATAAATACCAAGCTCCGATATCTTACGCGACAACACTGTTGTCGCGTCGAGGTGTGCGAACGTGGTAGCCGGCGCAGGGTCGGTTAAGTCATCGGCCGGCACGTAAACCGCTTGTACAGAGGTAATTGAACCGTGTTTCGTAGAAGTGATTCGCTCCTGCAGCGCACCCATTTCCGACGCCAAAGTAGGCTGATAGCCGACTGCCGAAGGCATTCGGCCAAGCAGCGCCGACACTTCGGAACCCGCCTGCGTGAAACGGAATATGTTGTCGATGAAGAGCAGAATGTCGCGTCCCGCACCTTCGCCATTGCCGTCGCGGAAGCTCTCGGCAATGGTCAGACCCGACAGAGCCACACGGGCACGCGCTCCGGGCGGTTCGTTCATCTGACCGAACACCATCGTTACTTGCGACGATTTAAGTGCCTCTTGGTCAACCTTATCCAAGTCCCATCGGCCTTCCTCCATGCCCTTTTTAAACTCTTCGCCATAGTTCACAATGCCCGATTCGATCATCTCGCGAAGCAAGTCGTTGCCCTCGCGTGTGCGTTCGCCCACGCCGGCAAACACCGACAAGCCGTTGTGACCTTTGGCAATGTTGTTTATAAGTTCCTGTATAAGAACGGTTTTGCCCACACCGGCACCGCCGAACAGACCAATTTTACCGCCTTTAGAGTAAGGTTCGATAAGGTCGATGACTTTGATACCCGTGAAAAGTATCTCGGCTTGCGTGGTAAGCTCCTCGAACTTAGGCGATGGCTTGTGAATAGGATTAGCGCCTTCGCGCGAAGGCTCAGGCAAACCGTCGATAGGGCTGCCTATCACATTGAGCAGACGCCCTTTGACATTCTCGCCGGCTGGCATCGTGATTGGCGAACCAGTGTTCACCACATCCATGCCGCGCGTCAGACCGTCGGTCGAGTCCATCGCTATGCAGCGCACCGTGTTCTCGCCAATGTGCTGCTGACATTCAACAATTACCTTACTGCCGTTAGGGCGGGTAATCTCCAAGGCATCGTATATCTGCGGCAGCTCACCGTCGTTGATGTCGAAACTGACATCGACCACAGGCCCCACTATCTGAATGATATTTCCTACCTTACTCATAATTAAAGTTTTAAGTTAATATTATGTTTTATCTATCTTGTTCGTTTTATAAGCGACGTGGCGAAATCGGTCAGGAAACGCTTGCCTTCGGCCGAGATTTCCATGCTGCGCAATATCTCAAGAGCCGAGGCCGAGAGCTCATTTATTCGCTCTTCGGCATCGCGTCTGACACCAATTTTGTCGTATATCTTTTTTACGGCATTTATTTTTTTTGTTCTATCGGGGTTCTCGGCATTTATCCAGTCGACAAGCTCCTGACGCTGTGCCGACGAGGCTTTGTCGAGTGCGGCGACAAGCAAAAAAGTTTTTTTGTTGTCCATAATGTCGCCGCCGATGGCTTTGCCGAAAGTGGCTTCGTCGCCGTAAGTGTCGAGCACATCGTCCTGCAACTGGAACGAGAGCCCGATCTCTGTACCGAAACGGTACAGAGACTGTATTTCGGAGTCGGTGGCGCCGCCAATGAGCGCGCCAATTTTAATGCTTGCGGCAAGCAATACGGCTGTTTTCAGCCGTATCATCTCCATATATTCATCGACGCTCACACTGAGCGTCTTTTCAAAGTCCATATCGTATTGCTGGCCTTCGCACACCTCTATCGCAGTCTGATTAAACGTATTGAGTATCAGCGAGAAAGCAGGCGAATCGACCTGCGAAAGCAGCTTGTAAGCTTCGATGAGCATGGCATCGCCCGAAAGAATGGCCACATTGTTGTTCCACTGCGCACAAACCGTCGGTTTGTTGCGGCGCAGTTCGGCTTTGTCCATCACATCATCGTGCAAAAGGGTGAAATTGTGAAACATTTCGAGAGCCAATGCCGCCGGCATGGCTTTCTGATATTCGTCGGTGAAGAGTTCGCACGAAGCCAAACACATTATCGGGCGAATACGTTTCCCGCCCAGCGACAATGAGTAATCTATTGGTTCATAGAGAGTTTGAGGGCTGCGATTGTAATCAAGACGCTGCAACTCCGTCTCTATTTCGGTCCGTAATGAGTCTAAAGAAAACATTCTAAAAATAGCGTTTTATCCAAGTACCAAAGATATAAAATTTATTGAAAAAAAAATTTTTTTTATTTAATGTTTTAAGTTTTCTGCAAAAAAAAAGCCTCAGGCGCATGCGCCTGAGGCTTTTTCAATCTATAATCTGATTATTATTTTTTCTTCGAATTTCTCTTTACAATCTCGTATGCGAGCGGTGTAGCGAGCAACAGAGAAGAGAATGTACCGATGAACATACCAACGAGCATTGCGAAGACGAAGCCGCGAACCACCTCACCGCCGAAGATGAAGATGACGATGAGTGTTACCAATGTCGTTACCGATGTGTTTATCGTACGGCCCAAGGTAGAGTTGAGGGCTTTGTTGATAACATCGAGAGCATCAGATTTCGGGTTGTTGCGGAACGACTCACGTACGCGGTCGAAGATAACCACCGTGTTGTTGATTGAGTATCCGACGATTGTCAGGATAGCAGCAACGAACGACTGGTCGATTTCCATTGAGAACGGCATTACCGAATACAAGAGCGAGAACATGCCGAGCGTGAAAATAACGTCGTGTGTCAGACCGATAACGGCGCTGAAGCCGTATGCCCAGTTGCGGAATCGGAGGAAGATGTACAAGAACATTACTATCAGCGAGAAGATGATAGCATAGAATGCTTTCTCGGTGATGTCCGATGCCATTGTAGGACCTACTTTCTGCGAGCTCATGCGGTAGTTGCTGAGGAACTGGTCGCGAGTAACGTCGGCCGGCACGAGCGATTTGAGGCCTTCGTAGAGTTTAGTCTCTATGTCGTCCTGCGTTATCGACGCATCGTCGATACCGTAGTTGGTTGCTATGCGCACCTGATTGTCGTTACCGTAAGTCTTAACCTCAACGGTAGCTCCGCTGAACTCACCCGAGAGGCGGCTCTGAACGTCGACGGTAGAAACGGTATTGTCGAATCGAACCACATAAACCTGGCCACCAGTGAAGTCGATGCCCTTGCTCAAGCCGCGTATTGCGAGCGACGAGATGCAAGTCAGCATTATGATGCTGATAACCACGTAGTAAACTTTGCGATGTCCGAGGAAGTTGATGTTCACTTTCTCCATGAAGTGCTCTGTGAGTTTCGTGCTGAACTTCATGTTCTCATTGCGAGCGGCAAGAGCTTCAATGAAGATACGGCTGAGGAACACAGCAGTGAAGAACGAAGTGATGACACCTATCATAAGAGTTGTTGCGAAGCCTTTGATAGGGCCGGTACCGAAGAGGAACAGCACAAGCGAGGTAAGGAACGTTGTGATGTTAGAGTCGACGATGGCCGACATAGCGTTGCGGTAGCCTTCGCCGAGCGCGTTGCGCGCCGTCTTGCCTGAGCGCATCTCTTCTTTGATACGTTCATATATAATCACGTTAGCATCGACTGCCATACCTATAGTAAGTACGATACCTGCGATACCAGGCAGTGTCAGTACTGCGCCGAACGAAGCGAGCACGCCAACGATGAAGAACAAGTTGGCGATGAGAGCGCCATCGGCTACCAGACCGGCTTTCGGACCATAGAAGAATACCATATAAACAAGTACCACTATGAATGCGAAGAGGAACGACCACAAGCCGCTTTCGATGGCTTCCTGACCGAGTGACGGACCAACGACGGTGTCTTCGATGATAGTTGCCGGTGCCGGCAACTTACCTGATTTAAGCACGTTGGCCAAGTCCTGAGCCTCTTCAGTGGTGAAGTCGCCAGTGATTTGGCTGTTGCCACCAGTGATTTCCGACTGTACAGTCGGGAAGCTGTAAACGTAGCCATCAAGAACGATAGCGATGCTTTTGCCGAGGTTGGCTTTTGTCATCTGCGCCCACTTGCGAGTACCGTCGCTGTTCATAGTCATCGACACTTCGTAGCCGCCGCGTGCGCTGCCTTGGCTAACCTGGCTGCGGGCGTTGGTAATAACGTCGCCCTCGAGCGGCGCGCGGTTGTTGGTCGATGTTACTTTGATGGCAATGAGCTCATAAACAAGCTCATTCTCATTGAAGTCGAGGTTCGGATAGTAGCGTGCTACGTCTTTGCCAGTCTTGGCTTTAACAGTCCAGAGCAAGCGCAAGTCGCGCGGCAGAATGCGGCGCACCTTGTCGCTCTGAAGGTATTCGTCGACAATTTTCATATCCTTAGCCGAAGCGAAACCGATAACAGGTCCGCTGCCGCGAACTACGCGGAGGTAAGTGGCCAACGATTTGTATTTGTCGCTGTTTTGTGCGAGCGAATCGGCAGCTTGGTCGCCAAGCAGTGCGAGAGTAGAATCGGGCAAAGCAGCTTCGGTGCTTTGCTCAACCTCAGTGCTCGAAGCAATGAGCTCGCGAGTTGCAACATCGGCGTCAACGATAGATTGTATAATCTCTTCGTTGTCGTAAGTCTCCCAGAATTCGAGACTTGCAGTACCCTGCAAGAGTTTACGCACACGTTGCGGGTCGGTAACGCCAGGCAGCTCGACGAGAACTCGGCCGGCCTTTTCGAGGCGTTGGATATTAGGCTGCGTAACGCCGAAACGGTCGATACGTGTACGCAACACGTTGAATGCGTTTGAAATAGCAGCTTCGGTCTCTTCATTGAGCACGCGGACTACGTCTTTGTTGCTCATTTTGCGGTCGATGCGGCCTTTGAGATCCGATGTTGCGAAAATAGAAGCAAGCTGAGCGTTCGGATCGGCTTTTTCAAACTCCTCTTGGAAAAGCGAGATGAAATCCTTGGTCGATGATTTCTCTCTTTCAACCGCCGAAGCGACAGCCTCGTTGAAGACCGGATCGGTGTTGAAACCCGACAGAGCTTTGACGATGTCGGAGACCTTCACTTCGAGTATGAGGTTCATACCGCCTTTAAGGTCAAGGCCGAAGTTGATCTCGTTGCCTTTACACTCCATGTAGGTGTAATCCTTCAGGAACAAGAAGTTGTAAACCGGCTCGTTTGCGATTGAATCGAGATAAGCTTGTTCTTTTGCATAATCGCCTTTGGCGAATGCTTTTGCGTCACTTTCTACCCTTTTGGTAAAATAGGTAAATGATAATTGGTACAGACATACAAGAGCCAATAAGATGGCAAATAGTCGTACAGCGCCTTTGTTTTGCATTGTTTTTGTAAATTTTATACTGTTTTTTTTATTTACACTTTTGAAATTTGGCGCAAAGATATTCTTTTTTTTCTGAAAAAAGAATTATAAAAAAAATTACACGCTTAGTTTATGTCAGTTTTTTTCATTTTTTGCCATTTCGGGCACTTAAATGCTCAGTATTGTGCGACCGCCGATGGCGTCGCCCATTTTTTTCTTCACTTTGCTCCAAACAGCTATATCGTTCAGTATCCGCATGATAGCCTCATCGTCGTTGTTTGCTTCGGCCTCTTTTAGCTCTATAGCCAGCTGTTCTATCTTGTTGACGGTAATTTTAAACTTCAAACCGTAAATCGTGCGCTTCACAAGTTCGTCAAGTTGTTTTTCTTCGGGAACAGCTTTTTCGAAAATCTCACTCTGGGTGTATGTCGTCTCAAATATACTTGCCGCCAACGTACTGATATCCAGATTTGTACTATTGATAAATTTCTTCGCGGTGAATTTATCCTTGTCGGCATCACCTATATATAATTGTATAACCGCATTGAAGAGTTCGTCGGTGCTTTTTATGTCGTCTTCGGCCAGAGCATTGATAATATACTGGCCTACAGTTATTTCGTCTTTCGTACCGACGAAAAGTTTGTTGTCGATATACTTTATAAAATAATATAGTATCTGCCGCTCTTCGGCGTAGAACGGATTCTGCCTTGTTTTAGAGTATTTTTCGTAGTCGATGTTGGTATTGACGTTGGTTGGCTGGTGAAGCTGCTGCTGCGGTGTGGCGTCGAGCGACTGCTCGGCGAGGTTGTGCGCTTCGAGGTGTTTCTGCTGATTCTCTTTTTTGTGCTGCTCGTCTATTTTCTTCATCGAGTCTTTCACAAGTTTCTGTTCAAGTATGTCGAAGAGCCTATGCTCTTCGACGTTGAGCAGTTTGCTGCACTCCGAGACATAAACCGTGCGCAGGGCTATATCCTGCACCAGTGCTATGGTTGCAACGATTTGATTTATCAAATCGGATTTTTTTATCGGGTCGTCGCCAATATCGTTGGCGAAGAGCTGAGTCTTGAATTTTATGAAGTCGGTCTGGTGCGACTCAATGTAGTTGATGAAATCGTCGGCGGAGTGCGAGCGGGCGAACGAATCGGGGTCCTCGCCGTCGGGCAGGAGAAGTACTTTGACATTCATGCCCTGCTCGAGAATCATGTCGATGCCACGCACGGCAGCCTTTATGCCGGCTGCATCACCGTCGTAAAGGACGGTGATGTTGTTGGTGAAGCGTTGTATGAGCCGTATCTGGTTGACAGTGAGCGAAGTGCCGCTCGACGCAACCACATTCTCGATGCCCGACTGGTGCATGCTGACTACGTCGGCATAGCCTTCGACAAGGTAGCAGCGGTTGCGCTTAATTATCTCATTTTTAGCAAAATAGATGCCGTATACAATATCGCTTTTGTTGTAAATCTCCGAACCTGGCGAATTGACGTATTTAGCTGTCTTATCGCTTTTTACCATCACACGGCCGCCGAAAGCCACAACTTTTCCCGATACATTATGTATCGGGAAAATTACGCGGCCGAAAAACCGGTCGGCTTTGTAATTGTTCTCGCCGACAATGGTGATGCCGGTTTTCTGCAGAAACTCAAGTTTGAAGCCCTCGGCGAGGGCTTCGTTGGTGAGCGTGTCGCGTTTGGCTGGCGAGTAGCCCAAGTCGAACTTGCGGATAATGTCGTCGCGGAAACTGCGCTCCACGCGGAAATACGGCAGTCCGACGCTCTGGCCTTCGTCGGTGTCCCACAGATAACTGATGAATTTGCGGCGAGCAAATTCCGAAACAGCCATCATACTCTCGCGCTCGCTTCTAAGTTGCTTTTGCTCAGCCGATTGCTCTTCTTCTTTTACTTCGATGCCGAGTTTCTGACCCAGATATTTTATAGCCTCGGGAAATTCGAGATGCTCATACTCCATAATGAATTTGACAGCGTTGCCCGCTTTGCCGCAACCGAAACACTTGTAGAAGCCTTTCGATGGCGAGACGGTGAACGACCCTGTCTTCTCATTATGAAACGGACAGCAACCTACATAGTTGGCGCCACGGCGCTTGAGCGTTACGAAGTCGCTTATTATGTCGACTATGTGCACGCCTGCCGTTTCGATGATATTCTCTACTACTCCCTGTTCAATCATAGCGCAAATTTAGTCAAAGAGCTCCAATATACGAAACGAGAAATGCAAAAGATTTTTGCCATTATGAGTAACTCTCAGCAACAAAATTAATTAAGAATCATTATTTTTGCAACGTAAAAACAACAATCTTTTAATAGTCTAATACTTATGTACTTACGTATATTATTATTCGGAATATTCGCATTTGGCGCAGCCAACTGCACTGGCGCACAGCAGACAGAGACCGACAGCCTGCAATGCACCGCTAACACTGACAGCCTGCAAACCACTGTACCACAAGCAGCTGCAGCAGCACCAACCGCCGACACGCTGACAATAGCAATGGTGGGCGACATTATGATGGGAACTACATATCCCGAAGTCGAACTGCCGGCCAACAACGGCAAAAATCTGTTCGACGACGTGAAACAAATACTTGTTGATGCCGACTTGGCTCTCGGCAACCTCGAAGGCGCCATGTGCGAAGGCGGCACATGTACCAAGCGCGTAGCAGCTGGCCGCTGCTACGCCTTCCGCATACCAACGTCGTACGCGCCGAATCTGTCGGACGCGGGCTTCGACTTCCTCAGCCTCGCCAACAACCACAGCAACGACTTCGGCCCCGACGGCATACGGTCGACGGCAAAATGCCTCGACGAGCAAGGCATAAAATATGCCGGCTCGAAGGCTCTCGGATGTCAATATGCCATCGTTGAGCGCAACGGCGTGCGCTACGGCATCTGCGCCTACGGCCACAACACGCACACCTACGAGCACCTCGACATCAACTCTACAAAAGGCACCATCAAGGCGCTGCGCGACAGTTGCGACATTCTCATTGTGTCGTTCCATGGCGGTGCCGAAGGGTCGAAACACTCCCACCTGCCCAAAGGCCGTGAAGTGTTCTTGGGCGAAGACCGAGGCGCGTTGCGCGAATTCGCGCATACGTGCATCGACCTCGGCGCCGATGTTGTCTTCGGGCATGGTCCGCACGTAACACGCGCCATAGAAGCTTACAAAGGCAAATTCATTGCCTACAGCCTTGGCAACTTCTGCACGCCCTACGGCATAAACCTCGCCGGCATATCGGGTTACGCGCCTGTGGTAACAATACGCATCGACCGCCAGGGCAACCTCATCGACGGCCGTATCAACTCGTTCATTCAGCAGAAAGGGTTCGGACCTAAGACCGACAAACTCAACAAAGTGGCGCAGGAGATGAAATCGCTCACTATAGCCGACTTCGAAAAACAAAGTCTGAAAATAGAAAACGACGGATTCTTCACTACTATTGAGTAAAATGCTCGCACTGAAGCGTTTAACAACACTGATAGTTTTGCTGTCGGTTTTCGTTTCGGCCTTCGCCGAAACGAAAACAGTAACCATATTGGCCATCAACGACATGCACGCCAACCTTGGCCAAATGCCAAAGTTGGGCGCCATAATCGACAGTCTGCGAGCCGTTTACCCCGATTTGTTCGTAGTGAGCGCGGGCGACAACCGCACCGGCGACCCGTTCAACGACGCCTACAAAGAGCCGTCGCGACCCATGACCGAGATAATGAACACGCTCGGCTTCCGAGCCTCGGCCGTTGGCAATCACGAGTTCGACTCCGACATCCCGGCCTTCAGAACAGAGTTCTTCCGCGCCAAGTTCGACTTTCTCTGCGCCAATATCGACGTCCCTGACAGTATGGGCTTCGCTTTCGCGCCTTATAAAATATACGACATCGGCGGAGTGAGCGTGGGACTCTTGGGCGTAGTGCAAGTGGGCAACCGCGGCATACCCGACTGCCACCCCGACCACGTCAGAGGGCTGACTTTCAGACCGGTAGAGCCGACTATAGCGCTGTACGCCGACTCATTGCGCACTAAGTGCGCAATAGCCATTCTGCTCTCGCACATAGGCTACGACGACGACGTGCAGATGGCACGAAAATTTCCCATGTTCGATGCGATAATTGGCGGTCATAGCCATACTTTAGTCGATGCTAACACACTGGAAAACAATGTATTGATAACACAGAGTGCGAACAAAGTAAGATATTGCACACTGCTGAAATTCGAAGTCGAAGACGGCAAAGTAACCCGAAAGACATCGGAACTGATAAACATCAGAGCCACCAAGCGTAAGTCGCAGGAAGTGAAGAAGATGGTCGATTTCTACTGCTCAAATCCGGCTTTCGACGAAGTGATTTGCAAATTTCAGACGAAAATCGAAGACAAAGCGACCTTTGGCACGCTGATAGCTGATGCACAGCGATTTGCGACTAAGTCGCAAATAGGCATCATGAACGGCGGCGGTGTGCGCCTTGAGAGTTTCAAACAAAGCAAATTCACGCTGAAAGACGCCATGATGCTCGACCCGTTCGACAATAGTATGTGGGTTTTCGACCTGAAACCCAAGCAGTTGAAGCAAGTTTTGCTCGAGTGCTACGAGAACGACGAGCACGTGCAACCGTACGTGAGCGGATTAAAATACCAAATGTATATAGGTAAAGACGGCAAAGCTAAGAAGGTAAAAATATACGCCGAAGACGGTAAGAAACTGAAAAACAGCACAAAATACCGCACGGCATTCAGCAGTTATCTGCTTTCGATAGTCAACCTGAAAGAGTCCGACGGCAAGCCGTCGGACAAAAGCAGCCGCGGATGCCTTATTGATTATCTGAGAGGCGAAGGCACTATAAGCCAAACGCCACCGACTCGTACAGAGCTGATTAAGAGCAAGTAAACAGACATCGGCATACAAAAAAATAGTCCGTGCACAATGTGCACGGACTATTTTTATATATCGCATTAAATACTATTGTTGCGGCGGCATAGGCGGTTGCTGACCCCAGCCTTGCTGCGGCTGTTGTGGTTGCTGACCCCAGCCCTGTTGAGGCTGTTGTGGTTGCTGTCCCCAGCCCTGTTGCGGTTGCTGTGGTTGCTGTCCCCAACCTTGTTGTGGTTGCTGTGGTTGCGGTCCCCAACCTTGTTGTGGCTGCTGTGGTTGCGGTCCCCAACCCTGTTGAGGCTGCTGTGGTTGCTGACCCCAGCCTTGTTGTGGCTGCTGAGGTTGCTGACCCCAACCCTGCTGAGATTGCTGAGGTTGCTGATATTGCTGTGGCTGCTGAGGCTGCTGAGGTTGCTGCGGCTGCTGATACTGCTGCTGTTGTTGCTGCGGTATCTGCTGCTGGTAGTTGTTAGGCTGCTGCGGACCGTTAGCTTGCTGTGCCTTAGCAGCTTTCGAGCGTTTTGCCAAGAATACGAACAACGCTACAACTACGACTATGAGTATGATTGCCAAAACCGGACGGTAGAAGAGCCATGCGATGGCGATGACAACCAACGACCATGCGAAAGCCACAATGCCACAAACGAGGCTCGTGGCAACATTCATAATGTTGCCAAGGAACGGCAGAACCATGAGTATCGATGTGAGCAGGCTGAGCATGCTCTTGAGACCCAAGTAGATGATGAGCAAGCCGACAAGACGAAGAATCCAAGTAATCATTGAGTTGGTGCTTTCGGCATCGGCTTTGAGAGTCTCGAGCGACTGAGTGCCCATGTACAAGCCACCAGTGCTGTAACCATTTGAATGTGTGTAGATTTCGAATGTGTTATTCATCACCTTTGCCCAAACCGTAACGGCTACTGGCGGTACGACTTTGGTGAATGTGATTTTCACATCACCAATCGACGGTGCGTTGGGGTCTTTGCCCAGATAAATCACGTTGCCAGAGACAGTTACGAACTGTGCTTTGGTAGAGTCGATGGCAACCTGCTGGTTGTTACGAGCGAGAGCATCGGCAACGAGCTTGTTAAGCTCGTTGGTCTTCTCATCGGTGATGGTTACAGGCATTGCCTGTGCGTTGGAGATGCTCGAAATCATGTTCTGAGGCAGCGTGTAAGCGCCAACAGTAACGTTACTTGCCTGAATTCTAGCATCTTCGATATTGGCGACAACGAAGTTGCTGCCTTTGTAGTCGGGGTCTTTAAACTCGGCTGAGTTGACCACGTTCGATGTCCATTCCTTTGAGTACGTGTAAGTTGTGGTAGTCTCCTGCTTGCCGCCGATTTTATTCTCGGTTTTCGATTCAGAATGCTCAACCCACTGATAAAACTCCACGTCGCGTTCGATGCGGATAGCCACAGCGCCCATACTGAACTGCGAATCATAGATTGAGTCGGACGTGTTGGCCATGCCCGGAGCGCAAATCATTTTCCCGTTCAGACTGCTATCCACTGTAGATAAGTCGTTTACGACCACTGTCTGAGAAGCAGCGCCTTCGATAGAGTCGCTTGTTTTCACCGCTCTGCCTTCGTTCCACCAAAGCAACACGGTACCGCCAATAAGCATGACGAAGCCCGTCAGTATGCCTTTGAACGAATTGGATATGCGTGTGCCATATCCCGTTGTAGTTGTTTCTTGATAAGCCATTTTGTTTTAGAATTTTATGTTGTTCAAAAAATTTTTTCGCAAAAGTAAAAAATTAATTGGTTTATTGTTTTCGCCTTAAGAAAAAAAATATACAAAACGAAGCAGCCACGCTACAGTAGTAACATATTAAATATAAGCATATTACAAGAATTAGCAACGCAATAGCGATAAAAAAACTATGTTTTTTTATAAATCTTAAAGCGAAATAACTACCTTTGCCAGCTGAAAAAACATAATAAAAATACGAAATAAAATATGGCAACTACTGCAGATTTCCGCAATGGCATGTGTATAGAATACAACGGCCAGCTCTATTTCATAGTAGAGTTTCTCCATGTAAAACCTGGTAAAGGTCCGGCATTCGTCCGCACAAAACTGAAAAACGTTGCGACAGGCAAAGTAATCGACAACACATTCAACTCGGGCGTGCGCGTAAACGAAGCCCGCGTAGAACGCCGTCCGTATCAGTATCTGTACAAAGACGATATGGGCTACAACTTCATGAACACCGAGACATACGAGCAGATTCCCATCGAAGAGAAATTCCTCACGAGCCCCGAACTGCTCAAAGAAGGTGAGAATGTGGAAGTGGTGGTTCACGCTGAGACAGAGACAATTCTGGCTGTCGACATGCCTCCGTTCATGACATTCGAAGTAACATACACCGAGCCGGGCGTACGCGGCGATACCTCGTCGACAAACTCGCTCAAACCGGCTACCATCGAAACGGGCGCTACCATTATGGTTCCGCTCTTCGTCAACACCGGCGACAAGATAAAAGTCGACACTCGCGACAAATCATACGTAGAGCGCTTGAAATAAGCACTTTACAGAATAGTTTTACGATAAGGCTCGCACTAAAGTGTGAGCCTTATCGTTTTTTTTTAGAGTTTTTAGGTACAAATGTGTTAAATAATTAATATATTTACCTCGATTTTGAAAAATAATGGACGAGTCGAAACATAACATAGTAAGACTATACAAAGAGAAGCTCAACGTACTGCTCGATGTAGCTCAGACGATAAACGAAGACAACTCGATAGAGGCGCTTATGTCCGAATTCGAGACGTTGATACGTGAAGAGCTGGGCGTGTCGAAGTGTCTGATATTCACACTGAGCCACGGCAAATGGCAGAACATACTCGCCTGCGGTGTCTCGGGGCATCAGAAACGCGCCATCGATGTCGAGCGCGACCTCTGCTCCATAACGTCGATCAGAAACATCACTATGGACCGTATGGAGAACCTCGACGGTTTCGACGCCGTGATACCATTGTACCACAAATTCAAGATTATAGGTTACGTCGTCGTGGGCGACGACGACAACGAAGACGGCATCAGTCCGACCATTCGTAACCTGAAATTCATACAGATACTGGCCAACCTGATTATCGTCTTCATCGAAAACAAAAAGATGCAGCAGGAACTGCTGCGACAGGAGTCGATAAAACGCGAGCTGGAGCTGGCGTCGCGCATACAGGCGGGACTTGTACCCTCTGATAATGAGCTGCTTAAGACCTCGCACACCGACGTGCGCTCGATATACTATCCGCATGCCGAGGTGGGCGGCGACTACTACGATGTAATACGGCTTTCGCCGTATTCCATCGGATTCTGCATAGCCGACGTGTCGGGCAAAGGTATTGGCGCCTCGCTGCTGATGTCGAACTTCCAAGCCATGGTGCGGGCGCTTTTCACACACCGCATAAGCCTCAAAAAACTTGTCTCGGAACTCAACAAACGCGTAAGCCAGAACACCAAGAACGACAAGTTCATAACCATGTTCCTGGCCCGCTACAACATGGTTACGGGTCGGCTGAGCTACGTGAACGCCGGCCATCTGCCGCCAATAGTCTACAACCGCGAGCGCGACCAGATGATAGAACTTGAGCGCGGCTGCATAGGCATAGGCATGCTCGAAGAGATACCTGGCCTCGAAGTGGGCCACATACGCATACACAAAGGCACGCGTATCATAGCATTCACCGACGGCCTCGTCGAAATCGACGAGGGCACGCGCATACGCAGCTCGGTGGAGAGGCTCAAATACTTCCTTCGCTCTACCGACAACATTGCCGACACGATGGACAAGATAAAAACTATGGTGCACCACTACCGCGACGAGGGCTTCATATTCGACGATGTGTCGGTTCTGGGACTCGAATTTGTCAAAAAAAGCCTCTTGACGCTTCCGTGGTGAAAATAAAAGCTATCTTTGCGCAGCAAAAAAATGAAACTAACAAATAAAAATATGAAAACAACGCTTTTCGCACTCGCAGCAGCCACATCGGTGGCAATGCTGACACTGAGCTGCTCTGGCAAGAGCAGCAACCAACAACAAGACGTGATGAGCCGTCAGAACGTCGAAGAGAATGTCAGAGAGTTCGTTTACCCTCTGCCTACGGCTTTCGAAGTAACCGAAATGCTCAACCGCATCGACGCGCCTTACATCCTGACTCTGTGCAACGAGCAGTCGAACTACGAGAAATACCTCACCGAGCCTAAAAAAGCGCTCAACATGGGTATCTACAGCGCCGACCTCTGCTACGCAAGCACTTACAACCAGCAGCAGTCGGTAAAGGAATACATCGACATCATCCGCAAACTCATTGACGGACTGGACATTACGTCGGCTGTCGACCCCGACCTGCCCAACAAAATCGAGAGCAACGAGAACAACAAAGAGGGACTGACACAAATCATCTCAGAGTCGTTCTACGATGTATACGACTACCTCAACCGCAACGACCGCGGCCCGGTGTCGCTGCTTAT
The DNA here is from genome assembly GCA_017960905.1 of Bacteroidales bacterium. Classification (GTDB taxonomy): domain Bacteria; phylum Bacteroidota; class Bacteroidia; order Bacteroidales; family Marinilabiliaceae; genus W3P20-009. The sequence continues at coordinate 3,449 of JAGCYH010000010.1, read as the reverse complement.
CGTAACAGGCAGCTGGGTTGAAGGACTCTACATCACCACACACATCTCCGACAACACATTCGAAAACAAGGAGATGGTGAAGATAATAATGTCGCAGAAAGACCCGCTCGTGAAACTCATGGAGCTGCTCGGCAAATACCAGGGCAACGAGAGCATCGACAATGCCAAAGCACTGCTAACACCGCTCTTCGAAGCTTACCAGGCTATGGAGGAAGGCAGCATCACCGAAGCTCAGATACAACAGATAAAAACTGACGTGTACGGGATAAGAACCGAAATGGTAAAATTCTGACACACAACAATATGTCGAACAACAGAAAGGCTATTACCGCACCAGTGCGGTAATAGTCTTTTCGTTTACAGCAAACCAGAAGAAAAATGATAGGCCAGCAAGTAGTATATGACAAATTGGCGGAGCTGGGCATCGAGTTCAACTACCTCGAGCACCCCGAAGCGCCAACAATAGAGATAGCGCGCCAATACTGGAAAGATTTCAAGGGCACGCACTGCAAAAACCTCTTCTTTCGCAACCACAAAGGCAACCAGCACTATCTCGTTGTGTTTGAGTGCAATCAGCAGATGGACATTCACGCCTTGGAGAAACGCCTGATGCAGGGCAAGCTCAGTTTTGCCTCGCCCGAGCGCATGATGCGCTATCTGGGCCTCGCGCCAGGTTCAGTCAGCCCTTTCGGGCTGCTGAACGACACCACACACCACGTGAAGGTGTTCCTCGACGACAAACTGCTGCAGGCCGAGCGCCTCTCGTTTCATCCTAACGACAACCGCGCCTCGCTCTCCATCACTCTCGACGATTTCAAACGGTTTATGGACGCCACTGGCAACGCCTACGAATGGAAAGAGTTGTATTGAGGGGAAAGAGTAAAGAGTAATGTGTAAAGAGTAAAGAGTAATGTGTAATGTGTAGAGACGCACTGCCGTGCGTCTGTTCATTCGCCCGACGCCGCAAGGCGTCATTCGTTACGTTTTGTTTTATTCGGTGATAATATCTTTCCGTGTTTTTCGTGTATTCCGTGGTTCAAAAATCGATATTTTTTTTTCAAAAAAAAGAACTTTTCTCGCCGTGAGAAAAGTTGCAAAAGAACTCGCCGCGGACCCGCCTCGCTAAGAATTTGCTTCGTTCGGCGGCGCAAAACAAACGCACTACGCTGCGCTTCGTTTGAACGGTGTTTTGCGCTCTGCGCCTCTCTTGCAAATTCTTCGGGCGCTCGCCGGCTCATGCGGTATTTTGGCCGTCCCGGCCATTCGGGCCCCGCGTTGCGTCCTGTGGTTGATTGGTTTAATGAGTAAAGTTTAAAGAGTAATGTGTAGAGACGCACGGCCGTGCGTCTGTTGTTTTATTCGGTGATAGATTCCTTCTGTGAAAAACAACATTAATTTGAAAAAAATCCGCCACGGTGTTTATTCATTGAAAAAAATACATTATTTTTGAACACAATAAAAAACCTGAAAACCAGCAAATAACAAAAAAACAACGCACATGAAGAACGCACTCACCCTATTCCTCGCCCTTGCGCTTGCCTCGCAGGCATGGGCATACGATTTCGAAGCCGAAGGCCTTTATTTCAACATCACTGGTGATAATACAGCTGAAGTTACATATCCAAAACGTAGCAATAGTGAATATTACGATGGTTACACCAAACCGACCGGCTCTTTAAATATCCCTGCCAAAGTAACAAACAGTAGTACTAGTGCAGAGTATGATGTTACAAGCATTGGCAGCGAGGCGTTCTATGGTTGCAGCGGCCTGACATCAGTCACCATACCCAATTCTGTCACAAGCATTGGTGATTATGCGTTCCTTGGTTGCAGCGGCCTTACAACAGTCACCATCGGCAATTCGGTTACAAGCATTGGCAGCCGTGCGTTCGATGGTTGCAACGTCCTTACATCAGTCACCATTCCCAATTCGGTTACAAGCATTGGCCAATCTGCGTTCTCCTATTGCAGTAGCATAACATCAGTGACCATTCCCAATTCTGTTACAAGCATTGGCGTCTCTGCGTTCTATTGTTGCAGCGGTCTGACCACAGTCATCATTGGCAATTCGGTTACCAGCATTGGCGGCCATGCGTTCCGTGATTGCAGCGGCCTGACATCAGTCACCATACCCAATTCGGTTACAAGCATTGGCGACGAAGCGTTCTTTGGTTGCAGCGGCCTGACATCAGTCACCATTCCCAATTCGGTTACAAGCATTGGCGAGAGGGGGTTCTTAGGTTGCAGCAAATTGACAGAAATAAATGTGGAAAGTGCCAACACAAACTATTCATCCGAAAACGGTGTTTTGTTCGATAAAAACAAGACAACTATTGTATGTTACCCTGCAGGTAAAACTGGGACATACACCATTCCCAATTCTGTTACAAGCATTGGCGAAGCTGCGTTCCGTGATTGCAGCGGCCTGACATCAGTCACCATTCCCAATTCGGTTAAAAGCATTCGCAGCGCTGCGTTCTATGATTGCAGCGGCCTGACATCAGTCACCATTCCCAATTCTGTTACAAGCATTGGCAGCTCTGCGTTCCATGGTTGCAGCGGCCTGACATCGATAACCATCCCACTTCTCTCAGGGAAAGCTATAGGAACTAATTTTGCTACTTTAAAAAATACAATTTTATACTTTGAATCGGAGAACCCCCAATCTCAGTTTAGTTCATCTTCAATTTATACTAAAGCAAAAAATAATGTTAAAGCCATGTATGTGGGATGCAAGGTGATAAGAGCAGCTGTGAATGATGAAGAATGCGGTAGTGTGGCTACCAGCGGCGAGAACCTCGCCGTAAAGGGTGATGACGGTTCGCTGTGGTATCTGAAGGAGACCAAAAACGGAACCGCCACCCTTACCGCCTCGGCAAAAGAGGGCTATCACTTTGTGTGGTGGGACGATGATGATGAGAGTGCTACCGACAACCCGCGTAATGTGACTGTTACGCAGAGCCGGACGTACACTGCTGTGTTCGAGGCTGACGAGCCTACGGCTCTGGCAGCCAACGATACGCAAGAGATGATGGTAGCCGCAGTAGGTGGCGACATTGTTATAACCAATGCCGGTTGCCATATTACAGTGAGCGACCTCGCCGGCCGCATCATCTACAACCAGAAGGCCGCCACCGACAAGATAAACATCACGGTTCCCGCACGCGGCTTGTACATTGTGAAGGTGGGCAATACAACGCAAAAAATAGCGATAAAATAAAGGTTATAGGGCTGCCACTATGTGGCAGCCCTATAACATAATGATTCACGCGTTCGGCGTAGGCTCCGCCTACGTCGTTGCTAATAGCAAGGCTCCTGCCTTGCAACATTATTTTTTTACAAAAAAAGAACTTTTCTCGCCGTGAGAAAAGTTGCAAAAGAACTCGCCGCTGGACCTGCCTCGCTAAGAATTTGCTTCGTTCGGCGGCGCAAAACAAACGCGCTTCGCT
>JAGCYH010000009.1 GCA_017960905.1 Bacteroidales bacterium | reverse complement strand
TTGCGCACCGGGTCGGCCGGCGCGGTTATCGGCGCGCCGAAGTCGTCGGTGATGGCGGCTATCACGTTGCCGTCGCTGTCCTTGAAGGTCAGCGTGTACTGGTTGACCTTCCACTGCGCCGTGATGGTCAGGTCCTCGTCGGGCATGGTGGCCGGTATTGTCTTGTCCCATGCGGTGAAGGTATGTCCCTCTTTCTCAGGATTCTGCGGCGCGGCGATTGCCGTGCCGTAATCCTGCGTGATGGCTGCAATAGCTGTTCCGCCCTTGGTGTCGAATGTGATGGTGTGGGTGTGTATCTTCCATGTGGCCTTCACTGTTACATCCTCGGCAGGCATTGGCATCGGAAACTCTTTGTCCCAACCTACGAAGTCGTAGCCTTCGCGTTTCGGGTCGGCCGGGGCGGGCACTGGTTTGCCGTATTCGTCGGTGTAAGAGCCGAGGTTGTTGCCGTCCTCGTCGGTGAAGGTTATGGTGTATTTGCGCACTTCCCACTGTGCCGTTATTGTCAGGTCTTCGTCGGGCATGGTGGCAGGGATTTCAGTGTCCCAGCCTTTGAATGTATGGCCGACTTTGGTCGGGTCGGCGGGCTTGCTTACCGCTTCGCCCTGTTTTTTGGTTATAGGCTCTACCGGTGTGCCGCCGTCGGTGTTGAAGGTTATCGTGTATTTGTCAAACTCTTTCCATTTTGCCGTCAGGCTTATGTCGTGTGCCGGCATTTTCGCCGGCACATCGGGTGTCCAGCCGAGGAATGTGTATCCGTCGCGGTCGAGTGTCTGAGGCACGGTAACATCGGCATCGTATTCGACGTTCATAGCGGCCACCGCTATGTCACAGCCTGTTTCGAAAGTTATCGTGTACGTGTTTCTGGTCCACTGTGCGGTGAACGCCATGTCTTCTGTAGAGCCTTTGGCTATTGTAACGGTCGGCTCGGTGGTCTTGCCGTTATTCCAGCCTTCGAAGGTATGGCCTTCTTTCTCGGGATTTGCGAGCGTAAACGTTTCTGATTCAATAGTATAAGTTGCCGGATTCGACTTCCCGGCGGGCATTTGACCGCCGTCCAAATCGTATGTGATATTGTATGTATGCACGTTCCACTTTGCGCTGACGGTGACGTCTTCGGCCGGCATTGTGGTTGGGATGGCCTTATCCCAACCGTCGAAGTCGTAGCCGAGTTTTGTCGGCTCGGACAATCCCGACAGGTCGGGAATCTGCGTGCCGTAGTACTGCGTTATCGGTGCGCGGAAGGCGCTGCCGCCTTTGGTGTCGAAGGTTATAGTGTACTGGTTTACAGTCCAATGTGCGGTATAGATGCGGTTGCCCAGATGGTCGGGCGTTATTTTCACATCGGTTGTCGGCGTGGTAGCCGACAGTCCCGATGCCGCTGTGCCGGTCCAACCGCTGAAGGTGTAGCCTTCTTTTGTGGGTGCTTTGATGGTTATGTCTTCAGTTATGTCTTTGGCGAACGATGGCGGATTGCCGGCGTCGTTTGTGCCGCCGTCGAGCTCGTAGAATACTTTGAAGGCGTTGCCTGCCGTCAGATAACCCGGCGAGGTTACGCCGCCGTCGATGTTAATCAGCTTAACTTGGTTCGGATCATATTTCGTGCCTTCGCCACCAATGATATTGGTGCAACCGTTGAACGAAAAGCCGGTATTGGTACTTGAGGTTACCACCCAGTTGTTGGCCGGTGCCAAAACGGTGTTGAGATTGCTGCAATTCTCAAACATCGACTGCATATCAGTTACATTCTGTGTGTCGAAACTGCTGATGTCAACCCATTCGAGCGACGAGCAGCCGTAGAACATATTCTTAATGCTGGTAACATTCGCGGTATTGAAACTGCTCAAATCGATGTTTTTCAGGTTTGAACAGCTGAAGAACATGCCGCCCATTTCAAGAACATTGTCGGTTGAGAAATTGCTCAAATCGAGAGATGTCAGACCGCTACAACCGTCGAACATGCCACTCATTTTTGTAACGTTCTGCGTATTGAGGAATGATGGATCGAAGGGTGTCGCCGATGTGTTCGAAAGTGCTTTACACCCTTTGAAAAGATTACGCATGTCTGTTACATTCTTGGTATCGAACATGCTTTTGTCAACTTTGAGTGTCTTAAGGCTTTCACAATTCTCGAAAGTTCCCCATAGGTCTAACGCTGCCGGTGTCGCGAACGAACTTAAATCGATTTCCTCTATAGTTTTGCACCCCGAAAACATGTGGCTGAAATCTTTCACTTTCGATGTGTTAAAACACTTGATATCAAGTGTTTTAAGATTGCTGCAGTCGCCGAACATCCACATCATGTTTTCGACGTTGTCGGTTTTGAATGTTTGTGGGAACTCGATTGTTTCGAGGCTTGAACAGCCTTGGAACATGTTCGACATTGAAGTTACATTGTCGGTATGCAGGTAATCCAGGCCTTCGATTGTTTCCAGTTTTGCGAAGCCATCGAACCAGCTGTCGCAGTTGTCGGGGCGGTAAGCATCAAATGACTCGTCGAATTTCACTGTCGTTACTTCGCCGCACTGCCCACGCCAATTGATAAGGTTAGTTGGGTCGTAGCCTACTTCGTACACCGTTCCAATGCGCGATACGCGATGCGTATCGTAGTAGAATGTAAAGGTTTTGCCGTCTGCCGATTTCACGGCGTAGGGTTTTTCTACGGCTAATGTCAGATAGCCGGGATTAGATGTGCCGCCATCTATGTGGGCGTAGGTTATGCCATCATAAATAGAATTAAATGTAGTTCCTTTACCGCCTACGAGGTTTGAACAAGAACCGAACATATTCAAATAATTAAAAACTCTACTCGTATTCCATTTTTCAGACACCTCTATTGTTTCAAGGACTATACAGCTCAGAAACATAGCTGACATATCTGTTACGTTCTGAGTGCCAAAACTGCTAAGGTCGAGTTTTTTGAGTTTTTCACATCCTTTGAACATGTCACTCATATCTTCAACATTAGCAGTATTAAAGCTATTCAAGTCGAGTTTGGAAAGTTTTTCACAACCCAAAAACATATAACTCATATTCGTGACGTTTTGAGTATTAAGATAGTCCAAATGTTCAATAGAAGTCAAATCAGAAAATTCCAAAAACCATCGACAACAAGTAGTTGGTCGTGCCTGTTTGAACGACTCGTCGAAGACTACTTTAGTAATTCCTGATCGATCGTTATACCATACAGGGTTGTTTTTGCCTGTGTTCAAATCGTAAGTTATTTCAGTGCGCGTAGAGCGCTGATCGTCGCAGTAGAAGGTGAGGATAACATCTGCCCCTTCTGTACTTTTTACAGCGTATGCTTCTCTTAATGTCAGGTAGCCGGGATTTGAAGTGCCGCCATCTACGCGGGCATATTCTTTATCTTTAGGATTTGAATCGTTATATGTTGTTCCTTTACCGCCTTTGAGTGGCGCTGTGCAACCATAGAACATATCTTCACTGTTTGTTACTTTATCAGTATTCCATTTGCCAGAAACATAGATGGTTTCAAGCTTGCTGCATCCATTGAACATATGGCTCATAGACTCAACATTTGCGGTATTGAAGCTGCTGAGGTCAAGCTCTGTTAGACCACTGCAACCATCGAACATATAAAACATATACCCAACCTTTGCAGTATTGAAACTGCTAAGGACGAGCTCGGTTAGACCGCTGCAACCTTGGAACATACTATTCATAATCATAACTTTTGCAGTATTGAAACTGCTAAGGTCGAGCTCTGTTAGACCACTGCAACCAGCGAACATATAGTCCATAGTTGTAACCTTTGCAGTATTGAAACTGCTAAGGTCGAGCTCGGTTAGACTTGAGCAATCATAGAACATTTCACTCATATACTCAACATCTGAAGTATTCATATACTCAATATTCTCAATGGTGGATAAATTCGTCATTCCAAAAAACCAACAATAGCACGTTTTTGGCCGCTCCACTTGGAACGATTCGTCGAAGACTACTGTTGTAAATTCTTCTCGATCGTTGTACCATGCAGGGAAGCTGTTGCCATAATTCAAATCGTAAGTTGTTCCGTGCGATGCGCGGTGGGTATCGTGGTAGAAGGTAAGTGTTTTTCCATCAGAGGATTTTGCCGCGTAGGATGCGGCGCCGGCTTCGGTCAGGTAGCCGGGGTTTGGAGTACCACCATCGATATGGGCGTAGGTTTTGTCTGTTTTCGAAGAGTTATATTCAGTCTCTTTACCGCCTTTGAGTTTTGAGCAACCATTGAACATATATGTGCTGAAATTTACATTATTGGCATTCCATTTGTCGGAAACATATATGGTGGTAAGGGTGCTGCAACTCATGAACATTTGCGTCATATTTGTTACATTTCCGGTATCGAAAGCACTAAGGTCCAATGAGGCAAGGCTGGTACAACTAATGAACATTTGTTGCATATCTTTTACCTTAGCAGTATTGAAACTGCTAAGGTTGATAGATTTAAGGTTCCCACAAAGGCCGAACATAGCACACATATTCGTCACCTCAGATGTGTTAAGGTATTCCAAATGATCAATGTTTTTCAGATTTTTAAATCCCCCAAACCAGCCATAACAAGTAAAAGGCCGTGCATCTTTGAAAGATTCGTCGAAAACTACAGTTGTAAAACTTTCTTTATCGCTAAACCACTCTGGGTTGTTTTCGCCGGTATTCAAACCGTAAGTTATTTCAGTGCGCGTAGCGCGCAGTTTGTCGTAGTAGAAGGTAAGAGTAGTGCCATCAGAGGATTTCACGGCATACATTTCGGCATACGACAGATATCCCGGATTTGGCGCACCGCCATCGCGGTGCGCGTAGGTTTTGTCGGTATATGAAGAGTTATATGTTGTGCCATATTCGCCTTTAAGGTTGGTGCAGTTATTGAACATATCACCGCTGGCATATATATTGTCGGCATTCCATTTGTCGGAAACATATATAGTTTTAAGGTTGCTGCAACCGTTAAACATACTGATCATATGCGTTACTTGCGAAGTATTGAAACTGCTAAGGTCGAGCTTGGTAAGGTTACTACAGGCGTAGAACATACGGCTCATCTCGGTGACATTAGCAGTATTGAAATTGCTAAGATTGAGCCCTGTAAGGCTACTACAGCCGCTGAACATACCAATCATATATGTAACATTGGCTGTATTGAAGTTGCTAAGGTTGAGTTCTGTTAGACCACTACAGCCGCTGAACATTTCGCTCATATTAGTAACATTGGCAGTATTGAATTTGCTAATATTTAGTTCGGAATAGGTAAGGCTACTACAGCCGCTGAACATACAGCTCATATCTGTAACATTGGCTGTATTTAAGTTGCTAAGATTGAGTTCTGTAAGGTTACTACAGTCGTAGAACATCCAGCCCATATCTGTAACATTGGCAGTATTGAAGTTGTTAAGATTGAGCCCTGTAAGGCTACTACAGCCGCTGAACATACCGCTCATATCAGTGACATTGGCAGTATTGAAACTGCTAAGAGTGAGTTCGGTAAGAGTCCTACAACGGCCGAACATACTTTTCATATTCGTTACTTTTGAAGTATTCAGATATTTAATATCTGTAATGGTAGTCAGATTTGTAAAATCAAGAAACCACTTACCGCACGAAGTCGGTCGCGCATCTTTGAAAGATTCGTCGAAAACAACTTTTTCAATGTTAGGACTATTAGAATAAAACCAACCGGGATCGTCATATCCATTATTCAAATCAAAAGTGGTTCCGTGCGAAGCGCGGTGCGTATCGTAGTAGAAGGTAAGAGTCGTTTCATCATAAGATAATGCCGCATAGGCCTCTTTGTTGGCTAAGGTAAGGTAGCCAGGGTTTGAGGTGCCGCCATCTAAGTGGGCGTAAGTTTTGTCGGTAGGATTTGAATCGTTGAAATCCGTTCCTTGACCGCCTGCGAGTGGCGCTGTGCAACCATAGAACATATCTTTACTGATAGTTACTTTATCGGTTTCCCATTTGTCGGAAACATATATGGTTTTAAGGTTGCTGCATTTATAAAATAGATAGCGCATATCCTCAACATTTGCAGTATTGAAACTGCTAAGGTCGAGCTTGGTTAGGTTGGCGCATTCACAGAACATAGAGTACATATTCGTAACCTTTGCGGTATTGAATTTGCTAAGATCGAGTGCGCTCAGGCTCGAACAGCTAAAGAACATTCGGTCGAAACTCGTAACATTTTCGGTATCGAAAGTGCTGAGGTCGAGTGTGCTTAGGCTCGTGCAATAAGAGAACATATAAGTCATATCCTCAACTTCAGAGGTATTGAGATATTGTATGCCGGTAATAGTTGTTAAATTGGTGAAGCCATAAAACCACCAATAACACGTAGTTGGTCGTGCATTTTTGAACGACTCGTCGAAAACTACTTTCGTAAATTCTGCCCGGTCGTCGTACCATGTTGGTTCTTCATTATTTGCATTCAAGCTGTATGTGGGCTCAGCGCGCGAATCGCGCTGATCGTCGAAATAAAAGGTAAGTGTGGAACCTGTTTTTACAGCGTAGGGCTCTTTTAAGGTCATGTAGCCCGGGTTTGTGATGCCGCCATCGGCATGGGCGTAGGTTTTGTCTTTCAGATTTGAATCGTTCCATGTTGTTCCTTTGCCGCCTTTGAGTTTATCAGTGCAGTCGGCGAACATATCGTCGCTGGCTGATACATTACCAGTTTTCCATCTGTCGGAAACATATATGGTTTCAAGGTTGCTGCATGCGCCGAACATATAGCCAATTTTCTCAACATTTGCGGTATTGAAAGTGCAAAGGTCGAGTTCGCTTAGGCTCGAGCAACCATAAAACATAGAGTACATATTCGTAACCTTTTTGGTATTGATACCACAAAGGTTGAGAGTGTTAAGGCTTGAACAGCTATAGAACATACGGTCGAAACTCGTAACATTTTTGGTATCGAAAGTACTGAGGTCGAGTCCAGTGAGGCTCGTACAATAAGAGAACATATAGCTCATATCCGTAACTTTCGAAGTATTGAGATATTGTAGGTCGGTAATAGTGGTTAATTTGTTGAACCCATAAAACCAAAGATAGCACGTAGTCGGTTGCGCATCCGTAAAAGATATATCGAAAACAACATCCGTATAATTTTTGTATGAATCATCGGTATACCAGCCGGGCTGGCTTTTGTCTGTGTTCAAATCGTAAGTGGTTCCGTGCGAAGCGCGGTGCGTATCGTAGTAGAAGGTAAGAGTCTTTCCATCATAAGATAATGCCGCATAGGCCTCTTTGTTGGCTAAGGTCAGATATCCCGGATTGGCCGCACCGCCATCGCGGTGCGCGTATGTTTGGCCGATATATGAAGAGTTATATGTTGTGCCATGCTCGCCTTTGAGAGATGGGCAGTTATTGAACATATCAACGCTATACGTTACTTTATCCGTATTCCATTTGTCGGAAATAAAGATGGTTTTAAGGTTGGTGCAACCGTTAAACATACTGTTCATACGCTTTACTTGCGAAGTATTGAAGTTGCTAAGGTCGAGTACGGTAAGGTTACTACAAGCTAAGAACATCTGGCGCATTTCGGTGACATTTGCAGTATTGAAATTGCTAAGATTGAGCCCTGTAAGGCTACTACAGCCGTTGAACATACCAATCATATATGTAACATTGGCAGTATTGAAACTGCTAAGATTGGGCTCTGTAAGGTTACTACAGGCGTAGAACATATGGCTCATATCTGTAATATTGGCAGTGTTGAAATTGCTAAGATTGAGCTCGGTAAGGCTACTACAGCCGCTGAACATACTGCTCATATCAGTAACATTGGCAGTATTGAAACTGCTAATATTTAGTTCGGAATAGGTAAGGCTACTACAGCCGCTGAACATACCTCTCATATTGGTAACATTGGCAGTATTGAAGCTACTAAGGTCGAGTTGAGTTAAGTCTTTGCATTTGTCGAACATACCTTCCATATTCGTTACTTTCGAAGTATTCAGATATTTAATATCTGTAATGGTAGTCAGATTTATAAAATAAAAAAACCAATGGTAGCACGTAATCGGTCGCGCGTTTTCGAACGATTTATCGAAAACTACTTTTGTGAATCCCGCACGATCGTCATTCCATGCTGGAACGTTGTCGCCATAATTCAAATCGTAAGTGGTCTCAGTGCGCGAAGCGCGCTGAGTATCATAGTAGAAGGTAAGAGTCTTGCCGTCAGCGGATTTCACAGCATAGGCCTCTTTATCGGCAGCATAGGCATTATGCGAAAAGAAAAATGAAAAAAAGAATAGAATAAAAAGTGTGAACTTGAATTTATTGCGCATAGCTAACGCGCTCGCGCACAACGCATTAAGTAATTACATCTTTTGCTATTTTTGTATTAAAAGGCAAATGTAAATATTTAAATTGAAAATAGAAAGTTAAAAGTTGAAAAATAACAAATTACAATTGAAAGTGGAAAGTTGAAAGTTGAAAGTTGAAAATTGAAAGTTAGGTGCCGAAGCGATGCCTGAGCTCGTCGAAGGCAGAGCGGAAATATGTGGCTTCGACAGGCTCAGCCAGCCGATTGACTACGGAAAACACGAAATGGAAATTGGAAATTGAAAGTTGAAAATTGAAAATTGGAAATTGAAAATGAAAAATTAAAAATGAACAATTAAAAATGAAAAATTAATGGGTTGACTTTACTCATTACTCTTTATACTTTACTCATTACTCTCTACACCTTACACTTTACACTTTACTCATTACTCTTTATACTTTACTCAATACTCTCTACACTTTACACTATCCAAAAATCCGTTCAAATCTGTGTCATCTGTGTTCTGAACAATAAAATCGCGTAGCAAAGCTAGCTCAACGGCAAAACCTAAAAAACAAATAGGGTTTGCGCACAACGTGCGCAAACCCTATCATATCAAGTTGGAAAACTATTCGAATTATACGAGACCTTGTTCGATCATGGCATCAGCAACTTTTACGAAGCCGCCGATGTTGGCACCCATAACGTAGTTGATGCTGCCGTCAGCTTGTTTGCCATATTTCACGCAAGTAGCGTGGATGTTGATCATGATCTGGTGAAGTTTAGCGTCAACTTCTTCGCTAGTCCAAGGCAGGCGCATAGAGTTCTGAGTCATTTCGAGACCCGAAGTGGCTACACCGCCGGCGTTCGAAGCTTTGCCCGGAGCGTAGAGAATGCCTGCGTTTTGGTAAACAGCGATAGCTTCGTTGGTAGAAGGCATGTTGGCACCTTCGGCCAAGCACCAGCAACCGTTGGCAACAAGTGCTTTTGCGTTTTCTTCGTTAACCTCGTTCTGAGTAGCGCACGGAAGAGCGATATCGCACTTGATGTTCCAAGGACGTTCTCCTTCGAGATATTTCGAAGAAGGATATTTAGCTGCGTATTCTTTGATACGTCCACGTTTTACGTTTTTGAGTTCTTTTACGAAAGCGAGTTTCTCAGCGTCGATGCCGTCCGGATCGTAGATTGTACCGTTCGAGTCAGAGAGGGTAACAACTTTACCGCCGAGTTGAGTTGCTTTTTCGCAAGCGTATTGAGCAACGTTACCCGAACCAGAGATGAGAACTGTTTTGCCTTTGAAGTCTTTGCCTTTGGTCTTCAACATTTCAGATGTGAAGTAAACAAGGCCGTAACCAGTAGCCTCAGGACGAATCAAGCTACCGCCCCAACCGAGAGCTTTGCCGGTGAGCACGCCAGTGAATTCGTTGCGGATACGTTTGTACTGACCAAAGAGGTAGCCGATTTCGCGACCGCCAACGCCGATATCACCAGCAGGAACGTCGGTGTCGGCGCCGATGTGTTTGCAGAGTTCGGTCATGAAGCTCTGGCAGAAACGCATAACTTCGTTGTCGGATTTGCCTTTCGGGTCGAAGTCAGAACCACCTTTGCCACCGCCCATCGGGAGAGTGGTCAAGCTATTTTTGAGAACTTGTTCGAATGCTAAGAATTTGAGGATACCCAAGTTAACAGTCGGGTGCAAGCGCAAACCGCCTTTGTACGGGCCGATGGCGCTGTTCATCTGGATACGATAACCGCGGTTGATCTGAATTTCGCCTTTGTCGTCGATCCAAGGTACGCGGAAGATGATAACACGCTCTGGCTCAGCCATGCGTTCAAGAATCTTTGCGCGTTTGTACTTCGGATTTTCTTCGATGTAGGGCATAAGAGTTGTTGCCACTTCTTTTACTGCTTGGTGAAATTCTGGTTCACCTGGGTTCTTTGCTATGATTTTAGTCATAAAATCATTAAGCGCTGCTTCGTAATTTGCCATTTTTATATCAGTTAAAAATTTGTTTCTTTTTTCTAACAATGCAAATGTACTATAGTTTTTATACCGAACTTTTTTTTTCGCTTTTTTTACGTAAAATTCTTATCTGTTTAAGTGAAACACTTAAGGTCGAATGTCGGTTAAAATGGGACGCCGTCGTCTTGCAAGCTGGCCGAATCGGGGAAGGAGCCGAGCGGGTCGTTAGGGATGTCGGTGGGGCTTGGTTGGCTGCCCATTTCGCTCATTTTCGACACGTAAACTTGGCGGTTGTCGTCGCTGCCGCCAGCGGCAGCGAACGACGAAGCCGACGGGTCGTCGTTTTCGAAACGGACAAATTCGCCTTGCCAGCGCAGCAGCACGTCGTCGAGTTTACCGCTACGGTGTTTTGCGAATATGAAATAACCCTTTCCGATGAGCGAATTGCCCTTGGCGTCTTCGTAGATTTTGTAATATTCGGGGCGGTGCAGAAAGCCCACAATGTCGGCGTCTTGCTCTATGGCGCCCGACTCGCGCAGGTCGGATAGCTGCGGGCGTTTGCCGTCGCTGTTGTCGTTGTTTCCGCGGCCTTCGACGTTACGGTTGAGCTGGCTGAGCGCCACCACTGGTATATTTAGCTCTTTTGCCAATCCTTTGAGCGAACGCGAAATCATCGACACCTCTTCCTGACGGTTGCCCGGGCGGAGTGCCGAAGCTGTCATAAGTTGCAGATAATCAATGATTACCATCCTTATGTCGTGCTTTTGTTTAAGTATGCGCGCTTTCGTGCGAAGGTCGAATACCGAAAGGCCGGGCGTGTCGTCGATGAAGATAGGCGCTTCGGTGAGCCGCCCGATGCGGGAGTTGAAATGTTTCCATTCTTCGGTTGTGAGTCGACCGCTTTTTATTTTATCCGAAACGATTTCCGTTTCGGCAGTCATCAGACGTTTAACAAGCTCAAGATTAGACATTTCGAGAGAGAAGAACGCGATCGGGATTTTATATTCTATTGCCATTTTGCGAGCCATCGAAAGCACGAAAGCTGTTTTTCCCATCGCAGGTCGACCGGCGATAATGATAAGAGTCGCCGGTTGCCAGCCCGAAGTGATGGCATCGATGGCCGGGAAGCCCGAAGGCAGACCGCTAATATCCTTAGTAGCAGCTTGTTCCATGCTTCTTATAGCATCGCTGATTACCGGTGCTATTTGAGTTATCTCATTACCCATGGCGCCTTGCGAGAGCTCGAAGAGAGCACCTTCGGCACTCTCAATAGCCTCTTTCACGTCGATAGTTTCGTCCCAGCCGTTTTTCTGAAGTTCGGTACCGAGCGAGATAAGTTTGCGCTGCAGGTATTTGAGATAGATGACTTGTGCGTGCGCAGCGATGTTGGCGCCTGTCGAGACGTTGTTGGTGAGCTGGGCAAGGTAGAATCGTCCGCCTACGAAATCGAGGTCACCGTTGGTTTTGAGCTCGTTAGATATGGTAAGCAGGTCGATGGGCGCCATGCGTGCGTAGAGTTGCAGCATGGCTTCGAATATCTTTCTGTTGGCCTCTTTGTAGAAGTGTTCGGGCTTGAGCGTGTCGATGATTTCTTGCATGGCGTCTCTGTCGAGCAGGAGTGCGCCCAACACCGCCTCTTCGAACTCGATCGCTTGAGGCGGCATTTTGCCGCCGAGGGCGGCAATAGCTGCTATCGAATCGGTTTCTGTTTCCTTTTTCTTTGTTTGTTTTGCCATTTTCGTGTCAGATTATTTTGTCCGTTGCAAATATAATTTTTATGATTTTAAATCTGATATGAAAAATGTATAAATGTTTCAAATCGCTGATATACAGCATGATATAACAATATGGTGCAAAACGTTGTCGTTTTGCACCATATTATCAGATAACTGTCTGATATAGTTTGTATTTATCTTTTTATCTCTACGAGCAAATCGTCTTTGCTGACCGTTTGTCCGATTTTTACGTCGATTTTCGATATGGTACCTTTCGACGTAGCCGTGAGAGTGTTCTGCATTTTCATGGCTTCGAGAACCAGAATGGCGTCGCCAGGCTGAACTTCCTGTCCGGCAGCAACCAGTACGTTGACGATTTTTCCGGGCATGGGCGCATGTATCTCTTCCGACTCATTTACAGGCTTTTGCGCCGCCAGAATCTGGCGGCGTTTGAGTGAGAACGGCGTCTCGATGCTGAAAGTGTAGCTCACACCATTGACCAGCACTTCGTATTCGTTTTGGCGCACCGAAGCTATCTCGACCGGATAGCGCACACCTTCGCACGAGATAAGCAGAAATCCGTCGGCCTCTTCGATGAACTCTACTTTGAGTTTCTGGCCTTTGGTGCTGTACTCGTAACGGTTGTTTATCTGAAATTCGTAAGTCGAATTGTCTTTGCCCACCGCAATAAGTGAACGGTTCAATATGTTTTTGTCGAGTGTCATTTTTCAAAAAATTAAAGGTGGCGTATGCGTTTTTGCAAAACCCAAGGGTCAACTGAGGCTTCAGAAGTCTCGGTTTCGTCGCCGGTATTGTATTCGTTCTCGATGTTGTAGTTCGAAACAGCGAAGAGCGCTGCGATGAGTTCTTCGTGTACTTCCTTGTAAATGAGCGATTTGAGGTCTTTCTCGATAAACGAGGTGTTGAAATCGCCATTGCGGAATACATCGTTGTGCAGCACGGCTTTGCAGAACGGTATGGTAGTCTTGACGCCCATCACGTGGAAGTGTTCCAGCGAATGCAAAGCGAGCTGTATGGCGTCGTTGCGGTCTTTGCCGTGAACGATGAGTTTTGCAATCATAGAATCGAAGAACGGCGTGATTTCGGTTCCGATGCGCACACCGCTGTCGATGCGTATGTTGTTGTCCGACGGCAGTCGGAGGTTTTTAATCATGCCAATCGAAGGCGTGAAGCCCGACTGAACGTCTTCGGCATTGATGCGGCACTCGATGGCCCAGCCATCGAGGTGAACATCGTTTTGCGTTATCGGCAGCTCTTCGCCAGAGGCGATGAGCAGCTGCAATTCGACAAGATTCAAGCCGGTAATCATCTCTGTTACAGGGTGTTCGACCTGAATACGGGTGTTCATTTCCATGAAGTAGAAGTTTTTGTTCGCATCGAGCAAAAACTCTACGGTGCCGAGGCTTTCGTACTTGGCCTCTTTGGCCAGACGCACAGCTGCGTCGGCCATACGGCTGCGCAGTTCGTCGTCGAGAGCTGGTGACGGAGCTTCCTCCATCAGTTTCTGATGTTTGCGCTGTATAGAGCATTCGCGTTCGCCAAGGTGAACCACGTTGCCGTATTTATCGGCAACGATCTGAAACTCAACGTGTTTCGGATTTTCAAGATATTTTTCTATGAAAACAGTCGGGTCGTTGAATGCAGTACGGGCTTCGGCTGTGGCAAGTTCGAAATTGGGCCGCACTTCCGATTCCTGACGGCAAATGCGCATGCCACGTCCGCCGCCGCCGGAGGCGGCTTTGATAATTATCGGGTATCCGAGCCTGTTGGCTTCTACGACTGCCGCATCGGCGTTGGGTATTCCGCCCAGAGTGCCGCTGAGCATAGGCACGTTGCTGCGGTGCGCAATCTCTTTGGCTATTATTTTGTCGCCCATGGCTTTGATAATCTCGGGCGACGGGCCTATGAATATAATGCCGGCGTTGCGGCAAGCCTTTGCAAATTCGGCATTCTCTGAAAGATAGCCGTAGCCAGGGTGCATCGACTCGATGTTGTTGTCGACAGCCAGTTTTACGAGGTTGGCTATGTCGAGGAATTCAGGAATCGAGCCGTCGGTTTCGGGGAAATCGACAATTTTGTCGACTTTCTGCAGATACACAGCGTTAGGCTCTTTCTTAGTGCGTATTCCGAAGGTTTTTATACCCATTCGGTGCGCGGTACGCGCAATACGAATGGCTATTTCGCCTCGGTTTGCTATCAATATCGATTTTATCATCTTAATTTATTATGAATCAAGAATTTATCAATTCCGTTTATATTGTTCAAAATTTTATAGCGGCGTATTGCCGTGTTTGCGACGTGGCAAACTTACAGATTTTTTGTCAAGGCTCTTTAATAATCTGCATATTTTAACACGCGTGTCGGCCGGGTCGATCACTTCGTCGATAAAACCTTTCTCGTCGGCAATGTAAGGGTTTGCCACTTCGTCGCGGTATTTTGCAACGAGTTCGCGCTTAAGCGCAACGGGGTCTTCGGCCTCGGCAAGCTCTTTGCGATAGAGAATTGCAATGGCGCCTTCGGGACCCATTACGGCCACTTCGGCAGTAGGCCATGCGAACGAGTAGTCGCCGCCTATGCCTTTGCTGTTCATCACGATGTAGGCGCCGCCATACGATTTGCGCAGTATGACTGTGATCTTAGGCACAGTGGCGCGCGTGTAGGCGTAGAGCAGTTTGGCGCCGTTGCGAATGATGCCTTGGTGCTCTTGGTCGGTACCTGGCAAAAAGCCTGGAACGTCTTCGAATGTTATTATCGGAATGTTGAACGAGTCGCAGAAATTGATGAAGCGCGCACCCTTCACCGACGAGTCGATGTCGAGCGAGCCGGCCATAACTTTGGGCTGGTTGGCAACCACACCAACAACATATCCGCCGAGGCGGGCAAAACCTACTACGAGGTTTTGTGCGTAATTCTCTGATACTTCGAACAATCGGCCTTTATCTACGACGAGTTTTATCACGTCGCGCACGTCGTAAGGTTTGTCGGGGTCTTCGGGGACGATGTCGCGCAGAGCAGGCTCTACGCGGTCGGTCGGGTCGTCGTTGGGCACGAACGGCGGGTTCTCAATGTTGTTCGACGGCAGGTACGACAGCAGTTTCTTGATGCCGAGAATGAGGTTCACGTCGTCGGAATAGACGAAATTGGCTACGCCCGATTTCGACGTGTGTACCTTAGCACCGCCGAGTTGGTCGGGTGTCACGCTCTCGTTGAGCACTTGGCGCACAACATCAGGACCAGTGACGAACATGTAGCTTGTGGCTTCGGTCATGAAAATGAAGTCGGTGAGGGCGGGCGAGTACACAGCGCCGCCGGCTGCCGGACCCATGATGGCCGAAATCTGAGGTACAACGCCCGACGCAAGTACATTGCGTCGGAAAATATTCGCATATCCGTTGAGGCTCGATACGCCTTCCTGAATACGTGCGCCGCCAGAGTCGATGAGCGCAATGACAGGCAAGCCTGTCTTGAGCGCCATATCCTGTATTTTGGTTATTTTGGCTGCATGAACAGAGCCTAGCGAGCCGCCCATGATGTTGAAATCCTGTGCGTAAGCGTAAGCCTGACGGCCATTTATTGTGCCGAAACCAACAATAACGCCATCGCCGAAGGCTTTCGACGATTTTCCGAAGGTAGTGCCGCCGGCCGACGGAACGAAAGCATCGATTTCTTCGAACGAGCCTTCGTCGAAGAGCATCATAATACGCTCACGTGCAGTCAGTTTACCGCGTTTGTGTTGCTTCTCGTAGTAGTTTTCGTCATATTGTACGTCGAGTAAATTTTGTCGCTCGATGTATTTGTCGAATGCTTTTCCCATATTTTAAAGTGTTATAAGAATTAATGTTTGTCCGAGCAATATTCTGAGGAACATTGTCAGCGGATAAACAGATGCGTAAGCCATTGATTGAGCGTGAGTTGAGCTCAGACCGTTGGCGTATTCCAAGGCGGGCGGGTCGGTCATCGACCCGGCCATGAAGCCGCATATTTTTAAATAATTTACTTTCATCAGTCGTGCTATTGTGCCAATTATCATAATTGGCACAATAGTGATAATAGCGCCGTAGAGCACCCACATGTAGCCGCCGTTGGTGATGGTTTCGACGAACTTGCCGCCCGCGCCGAGTCCGACGCAGGCAAGGAAGAGCGTGATGCCCATCTCGCGCAAGAGCAGGTTGGCGCCCGAGTTCATGTAGAAGTTGAAATTGCCTATACGGCCGCGCCAGCCAAGAAGGATGGCAATAATGAGCGGACCGCCCGCCAAACCAAGTTTGGCTGGGGCGGGCAATCCGGGTATGAATAGCGGAATGCTGCCCACCAAGATACCCAGCGCGATGCCCATGAAGAGCGGAATGACGTTCGGGTGCGACCATTCTTTTATAGAGTCGCCTATCTCGGCTTGTATCTCGTTCATCACAGCGCGTTTGCCCACTACGCGCACCGAGTCGCCAATTTCAATGGTGGTGCGTTTCGTTGGAAGTATCTCAATACCAGTACGATATATGCGGGTGATGTTTGCCGGATAGCGGCGGTAGATACCCAACTGCTCTATGGTTTTACCGGCAATCTTATGGTTGGTAACCAAGAATCGTTGCATTACCAAATCGCCGTCGATGTCGCGTTTCTGGCCTATTTCCACCGAGCCGAGCTTCAGGCGAAGTCGGTCGATGTTCTTGTCGTCGGAAACGCCGTGAACCACATCGCCCTCTTCGAGGACGAATGTTGCCGTCGGAATCAGGAATTCGCCATCGCGCTCTATGCGCGAGAAAACCAGCTCTTTATCAACAAAATCTACAATATATTCAACGGTTTTGCCGAAAAGGTTCGGGTTTGTAATCTTTACCACGACGCTCTCGAGGTGGTTGTTCGAATTACTCAGCGATTCGTTGTACTCATCGACTTCGTGTGAGATTTTCACTCTGAAAATCGTTTTTATCAGAATCATCGAAAAGATGATGCCGATGACGCCGAGCGGATATGCGACCGCATATCCGGTGCCGAGCACGTCGCCGTCGACCATGCTGTCGGGGTTCATGGCGTTGTAGTCGTTAACTACTTGGCGAGCAGCGCCTAAGCCTGGCGTGTTGGTAACGGCGCCGCACATGATGCCGGTGATGACTTCTGGGCGTACGCCCAGAAAATAATGCAGCGAAAGCGCTATGCCAAAGCCCATTAGCACTATCGATATAGCGAAAATGTTGAGTTTCAGACCGTCGCTGCGCAGAGTGCTGAAAAAGCGCGGACCAACATCGATGCCTATGGCATATACAAAAAGGATAAGTCCGAATTCTTGTGCGAAATGCAGGATTTCATCGTTGACGTGAGCGCCGAAATGCGCCAGAATGATACCGGTAAACAATACGCCGGCTACGCCCAAACGAACATTTTTGATTTCAATTTTACCAACCAAAACTCCTACAAAGGCTGTGATGCATATCAGTATGAGAGCTGTTGCAATACCACTTCCTGTGAAAAGTTCGTTTATAAAATTCATTTTGTCTCTTTTCTTTCAATTGGCAGTGCAAAATTATTAAAAAAGCCGACAAGTGCAGTTTTTTTTTGCTTTTTTGCATATCGGTATTCAGTTGTTTTACAACAATTGCCATCCTACTATGTTGTTACTGAGCAGTTTGCGCTGTGCTGAGGCAGTTGAGACATTTTTCGGGCATTGCCCGAAAAAATTAAAAATCGTAAATATCGGTGCTTTTTCGCATCTTGTACGTATAATATGACAATAGCTTTTTGCTTGCTTTTTTAACAGCCTGAGCGACAGTTTTTTATTTAATTTGATATGATTTTTTTTGAAATTAATTCTATCAATTATTTAGTTTTGTATTAATTTTGTATTTCTTTTTTGAAAAAAGACAATTATGAGAATTCAGCATATAAAGTTCAAACCTATAATAAAGGACAAGATATGGGGCGGCCAACGTCTGCGTACTTTGCTCGGTAAGGATTTCGGCTCTCTGCCCAACGGAGGCGAGAGTTGGGAGATATCGGGCATCGACGGTGATTTGTCGGTTGTCGTCGATGGCGAATTTGCCGGAATGTCTATTGTCGAACTGATTGAAAAACTTGGTGCAGACCTTGTTGGCAAGCGCATTTTGGATGTTTATGGCAAGCAGTTCCCTTTGCTTGTGAAGTTTATCGACGCTAACGAAAAGCTATCGATACAGGTTCACCCCGATGACGAACTGGCGCGTGCGCGTCACGATTGTTTCGGTAAGACCGAAATGTGGTATGTCATTGAAGCAGAAGAAGATGCGCAGCTTATTTCGGGCTTCGCCCGAAAAATTGAGCCAGAGCAGTATCACGGTTTAGTCGAGTCGGGCCATTTTGCCGATGTGCTGGCCTCGCATACCGTTCATCATGGCGATGTGTTTTTTATGCCGGCCGGGCGTATTCACGCCATCGGCCGAGGCGTGATGGTGGCTGAGATACAGCAGACTTCTGGTCTGACGTATCGAATTTACGACTACGACCGTGTCGATGCCAAAGGCAACAAGCGCGAGCTGCACATCGATGAGGCCAAAGACGCCATCGATTTCGACGACATGGACTCTGGCAAGCGCTCGTACCTGGCTAAGGTCAACGACGGCTCGCAAATTGTTTCATGTCAGTATTTTACGGCCAATTTTATAAAAGTTGGCGGCGCGCTTAAGCGCGACTATGCCAACCTCGACAGCTTTGTTATCTTTGTTTGTGTCGGCGGTAGCGTAAGTATCGATGGCACAGCGCTTTCGTACGGCGAGACACTTCTCGTGGCCGCTAGTACCGACAGCGTACAGATTGAAGGGGCAGGCGAATTGCTTGAAGTATATATTTAGTATATATCAGCTTTTCCCATTCGCCCTCGGGTGGTACATGTCGATGGTGCCTTTGAGATACTCCTTATTCAGATGAGTGTAGAATTCGGTAGTCAGAATCGACTCGTGCCCAAGCATTTCCTGCACGGCGTGCAGGTTGGCGCCGCCTTCGAGAAGGTGCGTCGCGAATGAGTGGCGCAGTGTGTGCGGACTTATCTCTTTGGTTATTCCACATAATGCAACTGCTTCTTTTACAACGAGAAAGACCATCACTCTCGACAATGCCGTGCCTCGGCGGTTGAGAAAGACAAAATCTTCGTTATGCGGCGCTATTTTTATTTTGCTGCGCCATGTCGATACGTAGTTCGTAATCTCTTTTATAGCGTTGGCGCCGATAGGCACCAAACGCTCTTTGCTGCCTTTGCCCTCTACCTTAATGTATCCCGACTCGAAAAACAGGTTCGACAGTTTCAGATTGACAAGTTCCGACACGCGCAGACCGCAGCTGTAGAGCGTCTCGAGTATCGCCTTGTTGCGCTGGCCTTCACTTTTCGATGTGTCGAACGAATTGAGCACCATCTCTATCTCGCTTACTGTCAGTATGGTAGGCAATTTTCGACCGATTTTGGGCACTTCGAGCAGTTGGGTGGGGTCGTTCTCTATTTTCTCTTCGATAATCAGATGTTTGTAGAACGATTTGATGCCGCTGAGTATGCGGGCCTGTGTGCGCGCCGAAATGTTTATTTCGGCGAGCCACAGCAAAAACTGGCGCAGAGTGTCGAGCGTTACGTCTTCCGGTGCGGCGTCGATGCCTTTTTCTTGCAAGAATGTGGTGAATTTGCCCATGTCGGATATGTATGCGTATATCGAATTGTCCGACAAGCCTTTCTGTAGTTTCAGGTATTCCTCAAAATCTTCAATTTCCTTATTCCAATCCATCGCTTTCTGTTTTCGACTTCAAAAGTACGAAACTTCGTTTTTCTGAGCAAAGTTTTTAAAAAACATTTAACTAAATGCAAAAAACAATAAGTTGTTTTTTATTTAATTATAGCGTTTGTAATTTCGTGGCCGCAAAAAGAACAAAAATGGACATAGTAATCATCAACGGCCCGAATTTGAATCTTTTGGGCGTGCGCGAACCGAGCATTTATGGTTCTACTGGTTTCGATGAGTATCTTAACCAGCTTAAAGTTAAGTATCAGAATATCAATCTGATATATCTGCAATCGAATCACGAAGGCGACATTGTCGACGCAATCCACAAGTACGGATTCAGCGCAAAAGGCATCGTTTTGAACGCCGGAGCATACACTCATACGTCGGTGGCCATTGCCGATGCCATAGCCGCGGTTACCTCGCCTGTGGTCGAAGTGCACATTAGCAATGTTAACAAACGTGAAGAGTTCAGGCACCATTCGTTCATCGCGCCGGTTTGCGTGGGAACTATTTGCGGTTTCGGCCTCGACTCGTACCGTCTGGCCATCGAAGCTCTCATTCAGAAATAACAATAAATAATAGATAATATATTGATGAAGAAGAAGTTAACGAAAATTGTCGCTACAATTTCCGACATCCGTTGTGATGTAGATTTTATACGTAAACTGCACAATGCCGGCATGAATGTAGTGCGCTGTAACACAGCGCACATGGATTTCGAAGGCATCGGACGGATTGTGAAAAACGTACGCGAAGTATCTGACAAAATAGCCATATTGGTCGACACTAAAGGTCCGGAAATACGAACCACTCAGTGCGACGAGCCTCTCGTGTTTGAAACGGGAAAGACGATAAAAGTGAAAGGCGATGCTAATACACACTCTACCAATGAGTTGCTGTGTGTGTCGTACAACAATTTTGTCAACGATTTGTCGGTCGGAAATCATATTCTTATCGACGACGGCGACGTGTCGCTCGTCGTTGAGGCCAAGGAGAGCGATGTGCTTGTCTGCCGCGTTGAAAACAGCGGCTGTATCGAAAGCGGCCGCAAGAGTGTCAATGTGCCGGGCGTGAGCATCAATCTGCCTTCGCTTACCGAGAAAGACCGTGAGTTTGTGCTTTGGGCTATCGAAAACAATCTCGACTTCATTGCTCACTCTTTCGTGCGTAGCAAGAAAGATGTGAAAGAGATACAAGATATTCTGGATCAGTACAATAGCCCTATCAAGATTATTGCAAAAATTGAAAATCAGGAGGGCTTCAACAATCTCGACGAGATTCTCGAAGTGGTTTATGGTGTTATGGTTGCCCGCGGCGACCTCGGCATCGAGGTGCCGCAGGAGCGTATTCCGCTCATGCAGCGCCAGATGATACGCAAATGCGTTGAGGCAAAACGCCCTGTGATTGTTGCCACGCAGATGCTTCACACTATGATTAAGAATCCGCGTCCGACACGCGCCGAAGTTACCGACGTTGCTAACGCCATCTATTACCGCACCGATGCCATAATGCTCAGTGGCGAAACAACTTACGGCAAATATCCTGTCGAGGCGGTGCAGACTATGACCAATATCGCCAACGAAGTTGAGGCTGCCAAGGATTCGCGCAACGACATTCCGGTGCCGTTCGTTAAAAATGAAATCACGGCATACTTGGCCGAGACTGCAGTTGGCGCTTCGCGCGAACTGCGTATCAAAGCCATCATCACCGACAGCTTCACCGGCAAGACGGCACGCTATCTGGCGGCTTTCCGTAGCCCGGTGCCTGTGTATTCGCTCAGCTACGAAGCGCGCGTTGCGCGCGAGTTGTCGCTCTCGTATGGCGTTTTTGCCGAAATAGTTGCAAACGGCAAGACAAAATCGGAGATTCTGCGCCACACGATAGAGAAACTGCTCGGCGACGAAGAGCTGCACATGGGCGACCTCGTGGCTTATATCGGCGGTAGTTTCGGTATCGGCGGTGGAACTACTTTCTTGGAGATTCTTACTGTTGAGAATCTTATCAAGAAAATAGATTTCTATATCAACTGATAAATATCTGAAATACATAAGATTGCAAAGGTTGCGATGCCCCATTCGGGCATCGCAACCTTTGTTTTTGTGGTCGCGGAAAATCGTGTTTGGAAAAAAATAACAGAAAATTGTAAAAAAAATTAAACTTTTTTGGAAAAAATGAAATAATTGAGCGAATAACGAATTATATTTGCGGACAGAAAAAAATCACAGATTAATTCTAACCAATTAATAATTAGCACTATGGAAGAAGAAAAGAAAGACGAACAGCAACAACAGACGTTCGATCAGAAAGTGGCGGCGCTTGGCAACACACCCGACACCACAAGCGAATTTGACCCCAAAGATATAGAAGACAACAAAGTGATGGCAATTTTGGCTTATTTGGGAATTCTCGTGCTGGTACCCATTTTTGCGGCGCCCCAGTCGAAATTTGCGCGTTACCACGCTAACCAGGGGCTTCTGCTCTGCATTGCAAGTATAGCATTTTCGGTAGTTTACTTCATTTTGTCGGCCATAATTTTGGCTATTTCGTGGCGCTTGCATTTTATTGTGTCTATTATAGGTCTTTGCGGTCTTGTATTCTTAGCTTTGATGATAATAGGTATTATAAATGCTGCGAACGGAAAGGCGAAAGAGCTACCTGTGATAGGCAAATTCCGTTTGCTGAGTTAAGTTTTTTTCATAATTTAATATTATTACAAAAAGCTCAGAACCAATTGGTTCTGAGCTTTCTTTTTTATTTCAATTTCAGATTTTCAATTCAAATACTCAGTGGGGTCGTCGATGCCGGCTTCACGAAGAGCCGCTTTGCGTTCTTCGCATGTGCCGCAGTGGCCGCAATGCTTGTCGCCGCCTTTGTAGCACGACCAGGTCTTGGCGTAGTCGACGCCCAGGCGCCGCCCGTGACGCGCTATTTCGCCTTTCGACAGGTTGGTGTATGGCGCGAAAATCTCCATGCGTTCGTATGTGCCTTCGTAAACGGCTCTGTCCATGGCTTTTATAAACGATTCGCGACAGTCGGGATACAGGTCGTGGTCGCCGCCATGGTTGGCTATCATAATCTTTTTCAGACCGTTGCTTGCGGCTATGCCGCAAGCGATCGACAGCATTATGCCGTTGCGGAACGGAACCACCGTCGATTTCATATTATCCTCATTATAAGATGCTTCGGGTATCGCGTCGCCGCCTTCGAGCAGCGACGATTTGAAATACTCCGACATGAATTTCAGCGGAATAATCAGATGCTTGATTCCCAATGCGTTACAATGGTATTTCGCAAACGAGAGCTCGTTTGCGGCGTGGTTGGCGCCATAGTCGAAACTGATGGCAAGGGCAATGTCGGGCTGGTACTCGTAAAGCATTGTTACCGAGTCCATTCCGCCCGATAGTATGATTGCTGCGTCTTTCATTATCTCTGTCTTTTGTTTATTTAAAAGGCTGTTTCTCAACGAGAAACAGCCTTTTATTGTAGTGCTTGTCAGTCTATTTTTTGAGCGAAGCGATGCTCTCTTTGAGAGCTGCTATTTTGCTTTCGGCGTCGGATTGTTTCTTGCGCTCGTTTTCCACCACAGCAGCCGGTGCGCCGTTGACGAATTTCTCGTTCGAGAGTTTTTTCATCACCGAGGCGAGGAATCCTTCGAGGTATTTCAGTTCGGCCTCTTGCTTCGCAAGCTCAGCTTCGGTGTCGATGAGGTTGCCGAGCGGAACTGCGTATTCGGTGGTGCCCACAATGAACGACACAGCGCTATCAGCCTTTGTATCAACTACTTTTATTTCCGAAAGGTTGCCCATTTTCGCTACGCAGCTGTTGAGGTCGGCAATAGGATTATTGCCGACAATCTGCAGCGCAAGTTGCTCTTTCTGAGCGATATTCTTCTGGTTGCGTATTGTGCGTACACCAGCAACTACTTCTTTAACGCGCTCGAAATCAGCTATTAAGCTATTGTCTACATCGCCTGTCGGAATATCTATTTGAGCTTTCATTATGCTCTCGCCCTCTTTGCGCTCGTAGATGTGCTGCCAGAGTTCTTCGGTGATGAAAGGCATGAACGGGTGCAGCAGTTTGAGCAAATTGTCAAAGAATGAGAGAGTTGCGTCGTATGTGGTCTTGTCGATGGGCTGTCCGTAAGCGGGTTTTATGAGTTCGAGATACCAGCTCGAGAACTCGTCCCAGAAGAGTTTGTAAATAGCCATGAGCGCTTCGCTCAGGCGGTATTTCGAGAAGAGGTCGGCCACTTCGGCGGCTGTAGAGCGCAGAATGGCGTCGAACCAGCGTACTGCTGTCTTCGATGATTCGGGTTGCGCCAAATCGGCTGTCTGCCAGCCTTTTACAAGGCGGAAGGCGTTCCAAATCTTGTTGTTGAAGTTGCGGCCTTGCTCGCAAAGGGCATCGTCGAACAGGATGTCGTTGCCGGCGGGCGCCGAGAGCATCATACCCATACGGACGCCGTCGGCGCCGTATTTCTCAATGAGTTCGAGCGGGTCGGGCGAGTTGCCGAGCGATTTCGACATCTTGCGGCCGATCTTATCGCGTACAATACCAGTGAAATAGACGTTCTTGAACGGCATTTTGCCCTGATATTCGTAGCCTGCCATTATCATACGCGCCACCCAGAAGAAAATGATGTCGGGACCCGTAACGAGGTCGCTCGTAGGGTAGTAGTAGTTTATCTCTTCGTTGTTCGGATTGTTGATGCCGTCGAAGAGCGATATTGGCCACAGCCACGACGAGAACCACGTGTCGAGGCAGTCGCTGTCCTGACGCAGGTCGTCGATAGTTATCTCATAATCAGCCTTTTCCTTGGCGAGTTTGAAGGCTTCGTCGCGCGTCGGCGCGACGACAAAGCCGCCTTTTGGCAGGAAGTAAGCCGGAATGCGGTGGCCCCACCAGAGCTGGCGCGAGATGCACCAGTCTTTGATGTTCTCCATCCAGTAGCGGTATGTGTTTTTGTATTTCGCAGGGTAGAATTTTATGTCGTCGTTCATCACGGCTTCGAGGGCCGGTTTGGCGAGCTGTTCCATCTTGAGGAACCACTGCATCGAGAGTTTCGGCTCGATGGGCACATTGGTGCGCTCTGAGAAGCCAACTTTGTTGGTGTAGTCCTCAACTTTCTCGAGCAGATTGGCCTTGGCCAAGTCTTCTTCTATCTGGTTGCGCACGTCGAAGCGGTCCATGCCGACATACAGCCCGGCAGCTTCACTGACGGTGCCGTTGTCGTTGAATATGTCGATCGACGGCAGGTTGTATTTCTCGCCGAGCATATAGTCGTTGATGTCGTGTGCCGGTGTAACCTTCAGACAGCCCGTACCGAACTCAATATCAACGTATTCGTCTTCGATGACGGGTATCGAGCGCCCTACGAGCGGCACGATGACTCTTTTGCCTTTAAGATGCTGGTTTTTAGGGTCGTTGGGGTTGATACACATTGCTGTATCGCCCATTATTGTTTCGGGTCGGGTAGTGGCCACAACGGCGTATTTGCCCGGCTCGCCATCTATCATGTAGCGCAGGTAGTAGAGTTTGCCGTGCTGCTCTTTATATATTACCTCTTCGTCGGAGAGGGCGGTGAGTGCTTTCGGGTCCCAGTTGACCATGCGCACGCCGCGGTATATAAGGCCTTTGTTGTAGAGGTCGCAGAATACTTTGAGAACGCTCTCTGAGCGTTTCTCGTCCATAGTGAATGCCGTGCGCGACCAGTCGCACGAGGCGCCGAGTTTGCGCAACTGCTTGAGTATTATGCCGCCGTGCTCTTCGGTCCAGGCCCAGGCGTGTTTGAGGAACTCTTCGCGCGTAAGGTCGGTTTTCTTAATGCCTTGTTGTGCAAGCTTGTTCACCACTTTGGCCTCGGTGGCTATCGAGGCGTGGTCGGTACCGGGCACCCAACAGGCGTTTTTGCCGGTCATGCGGGCGCGGCGTATGAGTATGTCCTGTATGGTGTTGTTGAGCATGTGGCCCATGTGAAGCACGCCTGTAACGTTGGGTGGCGGAATCACTATAGTATAAGGTTCACGTTTGTCGGGGACCGACTTGAACAGATCGTTGTCAATCCAATATTTATACCACCTCTCTTCTATTTCGGCAGGTGTGTATTTGCTTGCGAGTTCCATAATTATTCCTTTTTTCAATTGGCTTGCAAAGTTAATCAAAAATGTGATACACTCGCATTTATGTGTCATTGTTTATGTTTTTTGCCCCATTGAAGGTAGAAATGCGAGGTGTTTGTCTCTGTGTAATATAATGTATATCAATCGTTTATAATTCATTTAATGTTTTTTAACTAAAATAATTGCCAAAAAATTTGGAGGCTGAAGAATAAGTAGTCTATATTTGCAGTGTACTAATTAACTAATACACCATGATACAGTTAAACAATATCAATTTCAGTTATGGCAAGACCAAACTGTTCGAGGATTTGAGTTTTACCTTCGACGAAGGTAAAATATACGGCCTGCTCGGCCTCAATGGCGCAGGCAAATCTACTTTGCTCTATCTGATGAGCGGACTGCTTTTCGCTCAGAAAGGCACTGTAACATATAAAGGTAAAAATGTTGCCAGCCGCCGCCCTTCGACATTGGCCGATATGTTTCTGCTGCCCGAAGAGTTCGAACTTCCGAACATGAAGTTCGAGAAGTTCATCAGCATCAACGCGCCGTTTTATCCGCGTTTCAGCCGCCAGACGCTCGAACGCTGTCTGTCGGGCTTCGAGATGAGCGTCGACATCAACCTCGGCAACCTCTCGATGGGGCAGAAGAAAAAGGCGTTCATGTGTTTCGCCCTTGCGGCGAACACATCGTTGCTTCTGCTCGACGAACCTACCAACGGCCTCGACATCCCGTCGAAAAGCCAGTTCCGCAAGGTCGTTTCGGAGTGCATGACCGACGACCGCACCATCATCATCTCGACCCACCAAGTGCGTGATGTTGAGAACCTTATCGACGAGATAACCATCGTCAACAACCGCAGTATTGTATTCGACGAGCCGGTTTCGCGCATAAGCGCGAAACTCTTGTTTGCCGACCGTGCCGCCGACCTCGACGCCGAAAGCATAATTTTCACCCAGCCGTCGCCTATTGGCAATATGGCTGTGGCGCGCCGCACCGATGCCGACGACGAGACGCAGCTCAATATTGAGCTGCTCTTCAATGCTGTACTTGCTGAGCCTCAGAAAGTTGCGCAGATTTTCAAGTCGAACGATTAATGGGGGAGAGTGTTATGAACGATTTTTTCAGTTTCAGACGTTTCGGGCGGTTGCTGCGGTACGATTTCACCATGTTGTGGCGCGAACCGGCCATCTACGTCGGCATTGTGGCGGCTCTTGTCGCTGTGGTGCTTCTGACCGACGTCGACACAGCGTGGTACGAGCTTTCGCTCGTGGCGTTGGATCTCTTTGTTGGCTTGCTCGGGCTGCTCTATCTGTCAACGCATGTCTTTAAAGACATGCGCCGTAAGACGCACCGTATGAAGGCGTTGGTTTTGCCGGCATCGAGGGTTGAGAAATACATCTCGCGCCTGATTATTTTCGTGGTGCTTCCGGCTGTGGCATTTTTCTGCCTTCGCTCGCTCACCGATATCAAAGCGTCATCGAGCGCGTTCAGCGCTCTGCGCCACTTCATCATCAATCCGTACATGATGATGTACCAACTGATGCTGAGCGTGCTCTACGGCACTCTGTTCGGGCGTTTTGCTATTATCAAAGGCAACATCTTATTGTCTGTCCTGCAGCTTTTTGCAGCGTCGTTTATCTCTTTCGACACCGATTTTCAGTTCCTCGAACCGATCATTGAATATTGCGAAGAGAACAGCCAGAACATTTTCCATTTAGAGATGGCTTACAGCGCTGCAATCAGCGTATTCTGTCTTGTTGTTTCGTTTTTGGTCTTCCGACGCAAAAACCTTAAGTACAACCGTTATATTTAACTGAAAATTAACTAATTATGAGCGAACAATTCAATTTTGGCCGTTTCCTTAAGGTCCTGCGCCGCGACGCGGCGCTCACGTGGTACAAGCCGGCGGCCTATATGTTTATACTGATTGTCTTTTGGGGATTATATGTACTCACCGACAATGAATATTTCTATTCTCTGCATCTTTTTTTGTACGATAATGTAATTCCGTTGACCACCATGATTGGTTTCCCGCTTGTGGCATCGCATCTGCTCAAAAACGTGCAGACCAAGCGTGGGCGCGCAATAGCTTATACACTTCCTGCGTCATCTGCCGAGAAATTCTTGTCGCGGTTCGTGATGTTTTTCCTGTTGCCGATGATAATTTTTGCCGTAGGCTTATACTTTTCAATACATTTGAATTTTGAAGAAAAGTTTTTGAATTTTGATGAACAGTTTTTGCGGGACCATGCAGGCAGCCAGCAATGGGCACTGGATATCTATATGCAAAGAATAGACGAAATTGAAGCACAGAATTTTCAGTTGACGTCTTCCGTAGCTTTCCTCGCTGCTTCGCTGTCTGTAGTGGCTGGCTTGATTTTCAGGCATTTAATATTCTTAAAAACTGTCCTGATAATGATTTCTGTAGCCATCCTGTTATACGTGGTCGCCTATACCGAAAATGGTATTCTCGAGGAATTGTATTTTTCGTATAGTCACGTAATATCTTTTGTGATAGGCGTTTGCGCCATTGCAATCACAGGACGTAGGTATGGTAAAATTCAGTTGAACAAAAAATAAACACACGCGTTATGGATTTCAAAGAAAGTAAACCGATATATATGCAAATTGTTGACCGGATTTGTGATGAGATACTCACCGACCGCTACAAGGAGCAAGAGCGCATACCTTCGGTACGCGAATATGCGGCAATTGTTGAGGTGAATGCCAACACTGTTGTGCGCTCATACGACTACATGCAAAGCAACAACATCATTTTCAACAAACGCGGACTGGGATATTTTGTCGCCGAAGGCGCCAAAAACCAGATTGTCGCCATGCGCCGCGACACGTTTATGAACAACTCGCTTCCGGAATTTTTCCGCGAAATTGATGTTCTGGGCATCTCTATCGATGAAATAGTTAAATTGTATAACAATAAAAAATCTTGATTATGAGGACATTAGTATATATAATGATTGTCGCCTTGGCAACAATCGCCGTATCGTGCGGCGCACCGAAAAGCCAGATTCCGCAAAGTCTGGTTGGCTGCTGGCTCAACGACACCACGCAGGATTGGGAGTTGGGCCTCTTCGAAGATTTCGCCATCTACCGCAACGACTGCTGGGACTATGCCTCTGTTGGCGGCGATGCCGCCAACGCCGACATAGTGCTCACACACGGAAATAAAAAAGTCAATCTTAGCATTAATTCACTCACCGACAGTACATTGGCTATTGCAGTAGGCAAAGCCGCACCGCATCGTTACATGCGTCACACCAGTTATTATTTGCACTACACGCATCCCGATACTACACGCCTCGAAACAGTCGGCTTGGCCACCGACACCGCCACAGTTATCATTTACGGCCGCAACACACTCAAAGGCATCGTCTCGCTGCTTTTCCGTTTTCAGCAATTCAACAGCCAGTCGCTTACGAGCAACGACCCGTTTGGCTGCAAATGGTGGGTACCTGGCGCGCCGTACCGAAAGTCGCAGTTTGGCAAATGCGACATAGTGCGCGTGCCCGTCAACGGACTCTGTCTGGTCGACGGATTACCAAGCCCTAACGGCAAAATGCTGTTACAGCCTGGCGATACGCTTGTGGTGTTTGTAAATGTCGATGATACATTCTCTCGATTGCACATGGGCAAATATGGCCGTCTGAACAACGAATTGTTCAGCTTCGGAAGTAATCTGCAGAGCAAATACGACACTATTGAGCCGCGCGTGTTTTTCGAACAGAAAATGTACGAAAACTCTGGTTTATTCGACAATCGCGAATATTCTTCGCGCTATAAAGACTTTATTACCAATGATTTAAAATACAAAATGGCAGAGAAGTGGCTTGGCTCTATTGTTGGCGACAGCTTAGCTGACGCCAACGAAATTACCGAAAAACTCCTGCCGCTCATGCCAACCATCGACGACATAGCCCTCAACAACAGCGCAGCCCGCTTCGCCTCTCGTATGTACAAGGAACTCAGCCCTGCCGACGATTCCAATAAGGCTGCCTTTGAACGCTTTGGCGTAAATAGCTCTGTAATAGAGTTTTGCTTTGTGGCCGATTGTATTAATAAAATGCCGAAAGAGAAAACGCAGAATAGCAATAAACCATTGGATACCAAGCCGTTGGAACAGATGCGACAGACTCTGTCGCCCGAGTTTTCCGATATTGCCCGTCAGATTACCGACCGGCTCGAAAAGGAAATCTACTACAAC
This sequence comes from Bacteroidales bacterium, assembly GCA_017960905.1. Classification (GTDB taxonomy): domain Bacteria; phylum Bacteroidota; class Bacteroidia; order Bacteroidales; family Marinilabiliaceae; genus W3P20-009. The sequence goes on along the minus strand of JAGCYH010000009.1, from coordinate 39,816 downwards.
GGCCCGATTTACAGTAGTTCCAGTTTCTCTGTAAATTATGATGAAGACTCTTTAACAATACAATAATACAATAACAGATTTAATTAATTAATTATGAGTAATTTACAAAAAATGTTAGTTGCGGTTTTCGCACTTACATCATCAGTAGCATTAACCGCGCAGACAAAGATACGCGGTGAGTACGTCGATTCGCTGTCGAGCGAGCCAATACCGTATGCGACAGTGGCTGTTTACAAAGGCGCGGCCGACAAGCCCGAACAGGTTTTCGTTACCGACCTTAATGGCAAGTTCGAAGCCACTACGCATAGTAACGGACAGTATAAACTGTCCGTTACAAACCTTGGCTACAAGCCTTATACTCAGCAGTTTGACGCTAAAGGACAAGCCGTCGATTTCGGCGCGATAAAAGCCGCGCCGAATGTTGAGAACCTGAGCGACGTAACCGTCGTAGCCCAAAAGCCTATCATCAAGGCCGAAGTCGACCGCATTACCTATAACCTCGACGAAGACCCTGAAACAGAGGCAAAAACGGCGCTCGAGATGCTTCGCAAAATGCCGCTCATCACTGTCGATGGCGAGGACAACATCAAGCTCAACGGCAATACAAACTTCAAGATTCACGTCAACAATCGCCCATCATCGATGTTCGACCGCAATCCGGGCAAGATTCTCAAAGGCATTCCGGCGTCGGCCATCAAAAAAGTCGAGATTATCACTGATCCGGGTGCCAAATACGATGCCGAAGGCATCGGTGGAATTATCAATCTCATTATGACACAGGGCACTACAACCGACGGATACACCGCTACTGTGTCGCTCTACGGCGAATTGCCGACAGCGGTCGATGCCGGCCTCAACCTCTTGGTGAAGAAAAAACGCCTGACGATCTCGTCGCGCGGCTATTACTATCAGTCGAAAATGAAGGACATGGACGTAGAGTCGCTCTATGAGACACAACCATTCGACGGCAGCAACCAATACCACACCGCCACATCGATGACGCAGAAGGACAAAAGCGGCATGGCCAATGTGGAGCTGAGTTTCGAAATAGATACGATGCGGCTTCTGACCGCATCGTACAACTACCGCAACGGTCTCTCTACCAGCAACAACCGAAGCCACACCGAGCAGCATGTCAACAACGCTATGACTTATTCTTCGACCGATTATACCGAAAGCGAGGACACTTGGGGCGGCAACGAGTTGAATCTCAACTACGAACGCAAAATCGGAACGAAAAACACTCTGACGCTTTCGTACAAGCTATACAAAACGCCCGAAAACCGTACCGACCGCACCAATCTGTTTTACGATAAGGTTGGCATTGCGCCCCGCAATGCCATCGACAACGATGCCCAAGACCGTCAGAAGTCGAGCGAGCAGGCAGGACAAATCGATTATGTGGGAAATCTGAACGAGCACCATACTCTCGAATTGGGGGCAAAATATACGGCAAGAACTAATAAATCAGAAGGTTATAATAATTATTTCTACAATGGTATCTCGTCGGCTGTGGCCGACAGCTCTCTTTTCACTTCGTTCAAGAACAATCAGAATGTGCTGGGTGCATATTCGTCTTATACTCTGCGACTTAGCAAGTTCTCTGCAAAGCTCGGCCTGCGTTACGAGAGCACTTATATCGATGTCGACAACGACGATCGTTACAGCGCTGGCGCTAACAGCGCCAGCAATCCTACAAAGTTCGATTATTCCGAGTCGGACCTTGTGCCGTCGGTTTTCTTCTCGTACAGTCTGGCGCCCACTTCTACCATCAAAACGTCGTACAATATGCGCATAATGCGCCCAAGCATCTGGTATCTCAATCCGCACCGCATCGAGTCGACTCCGTTCACTGCTGGCTATGGCAACATCGACCTCGAGTCAGAGCATTATCACAACTTCGACATCTCGTATAGTAATTTCGGACAGCGTGCCTCGCTCAATGCCTCTGTCAGCTATAGCTACTGCAACAATCAGATTGTCGATTACAGATTTACCAAAAACGGCATTCTCGAAAGCACTTACGGTAACTATGGTACTGTCAACAACGTGGGTTTCAATATGTACGGAATGCTCACTCTGTCGAAGAGCACACGCTTGAATGTTGGCGGAAATATGCGTTATACGCACATTTCGAGCTCGAAAGTCGATGAAGTGGCCAAAGGTACTACTTACTACGGCTACTTGAGTTTGCAGCAGACATTGCCGGGTAAAGTAGAAATGAGCATGTACGCCGGTCATCAGAGCAAGCCTGTGCGCTTGCAGGGCGAAGGCATGAGCATCACGTTCTACGATGTCAGCTTCACCAAGTCGCTCATGAACGACCGCCTCATGCTGTCGCTTTCGTCTACCAATTTCTTTACTCCAATACTCGATTACAAGAGTGTCGAGACGACCGATGTGTCGCGTCTCACAACAACTGCCTCCTATCCTATGTGGAATGTGCGCGCCGGAGTGTCGTTCCGCTTTGGTGAGCTGAAAGCGTCGGTTAAGCACACACGCTCTATCGACAACGACGACCAAATGTCGGGAGGCGGCTCTTCTGGTATCAGTGTTTCTACGAAAAGCTCAGAATAACTTCTTCATTATAAGGTTTTAATTAATTGATTTAGGTTCAAAGTCGAGGCTGTCGGGATTTATTCCCGACAGCCTCGGCGCTTTTGCTAAAAACAAAGCCGAGGCACTTAAGTGCCTCGGCGTTTTGTTTATGTAAAGTCCTTATTTTCAGAATTTAAATCCTGCTGTAATAGTTACGTTGTTTGCTTTGATATCGCAGCGTGCCGGCTCGTTGGGTACGTAGTAGTTGTCGCTGTCGGGCAGTACCCAGTAGTCTTTGTCGGTGCGGGTCTGAACAAACGACGCGTCGAGATAGAAGAAGTTGAAATTGAGACCAATACCGCATGAGTACGATGTTGTCGCATGGTCGCAGTTGATCCAGGCTTTGTCTTTCAACGGCGATGACGATCTTCTGTAACCGGCGCGCACTGAGCAGAAGTCAGTTACACGGCCTTCAACACCGAAACGGAACGTTTCAACCGACTTCATAGCCAGTTTCATGTCTTCGTTCACATCGCTGAAATCGTCAATATCGTAGTCGGTCTCTCTGAATTTGCTGCGGCCCCAGTTGCTGCGGTCGTAGTCGAAGCTGACAATACCGAAGTTGCCAATCACGCCGGCTACGCTTGCCACAAAGCGGCCTGGCGAACGGAAATGATATTCGTATTCGCTGTCGTAGTTCTGGTAGTGGTTGTTGTACTCGTTGGTCATGTAGGCGTAGTATCTGTCTTTTATGGTGTAAGCCGTCGGCGTATGGAGGGCAAAGCCGATACGTAACTCGTTGATAGGCTTGTAGATAACGCCTATTTTGAAGTTGACGCCCGAACCATCTTGTTTCAGCTCAGTACCATAGTCGAAATCTTTGCTGTACTGATAATTCTCATCGCCACCGTAGTATTGCTCGTTGTGAAGCATCTTCTCGCGGTAGTCGATAATGTCGCAACCGAGGGCGGCGCCTATTTGGAGGTTATTGGCGAGGTTTACGCCGTAGGCGAAAACCAATTCGCCTTTTGTGCCGCGCTCTTTCACGTGTCTGTAGTGGTCGATGGGACCAAAGTCGCCAAACTCGTCACGCTCTATTCTGACAACGGTGTCGCCTTTGCTTACGCTGGCCTGGCTCACATACGGTATCTCCCAAATGTTGTACGCGGTTCTGTTTGTCTTGTCGTCAATTATGTAACCTGCGTCGTATGCCATGCCGCCGTAATAGTTTAGACCGTAAAAGTCTATCATGTAGTCGTCGGTCATATTGTCCAGAAGCGAGTTGAACTCGTTCTGGTCGTTATATATCGCGTTCGAATTGTAATTGGCCAATTGGCTGTACGATATTGCAAAGTTGTGTGCAAATGTCGATTCGTCCATTGTCCAGTGTATGTTCAAACCCATGTGGTTGAGCGGCACCGAAATCTTGTCGTCTTCGTTCAGATAACCGTAATAGTCTGTTTTCGTCATGTTGGTGTTCACACCAAGCGAAAAACTGAATTCTGTAGAACGGTAGCTGCCCAAGCCTGCCGGATTTATCGATATCGAGGTAAGGTCGGCGCCTAAGGCGCCGAACGCACCACCCATCGCTTGCGAACGAGCTGTACCTTCTATGTCGTTGCGGTTGAATCTCAATGCATCGGCATACGATTGCGAATATGCAGATGCTGAGCACATTAACGCTGCGACAATTACATTTATACTTTTCATAATAGTATCTTTAAATATTGATTTGTTACATTATTTTCTTATCTGCGACCACCGCCGCGTGAACCACCTGAGCTGTGTGAGCCGCCGCCAGAGCTGCGGCTCGATCCACCGCTGTACGATGATGAGCTTCGGCTTGAACCGCCACTGTACGATGACGAACTGCGGCTCGAATTGCTGCGGTTCGAGTTGCTGTACGACGACGAGCTGCGGCTTGAGCTGCCACTGTTGTACGACGATGAGCTGCGGCTCGAGCTGCCACTGTTGTACGTTATGCCGCTTGTGGCTCTGCGGTTTGAGTTGTTGTAGCTGCTCGAACTTCTTGAGTTCGATGGCGTGTAGGTCGACGAACGCTGGCTCGACGAGCGGCTCGTCGATGTCGATGACGACCTTGTGGCTTCGCTGCTGCGCACTGTGCGTGAGTTGTTTGGCGTATATTGCGAGCGCGATGCCGAGCTTACGCTGTTCTCATTGCGGCGTGTAGAGCTCGTGCTTGCCGATGCGCCCGAGCGGTTTGTGGCGGCGCTGTTGCTGCGAGCTACGCTCGCTGCAGCCGACGACCGTGTATATGTGCGTGCGCCCTGACCACGGTTGGCGCTTACCGATGAGCGAGAGTTGTTGCGGCTTGCCGATGTCGTGATGCGGCTTTGCGAGTTGCGGCTTGCGCCTTGGCGCACGCCGTTGTTGTTGCCACGGCGGTTGCTCGAGCTTGCCAGTTGTGCGTTGCGCGATGCTGTGCCAAGCCCGCGTCCTATGACGCGGTCGTTGCTGCGGCGTGTCGACAGGTTGCGGCTCGTCATGTTGCGGCCAGCGCCATTACCGCCACGCAGACGCGACGACGATACTCTGTTGCTGTTGCCTATGCGGTTGTCGCGGCGAGCGTAGTGGAAGTTGCCGTAGTATCTGTGGCTGCCAAAGTGGTGGCCATAGTATGAGTGGTGATAGCCGTAGTAATATCCGTGGTAGTATCCGTGGTAGTAGCCCGGATAATAGCTGTAGTGGTACGGATAATAGCTGCGCCAGCTCCAACCCCAGTAATACGGGTCGTACCAGTCATACCAGTAGTCGTAGTAGTACGGCGAGACAACATCGTAATAATACGGTGCGTTCCATGCAAAATAGCTTCTGAAATGCGGACGGTAGAGCGAAAGGTAGAAACCGGTGCTCCATCCCGGGTTTCTGTAGAAGTGCGACGTGCCGCCGAAGTAGAAGTTGTTGTACAAGCTGTTGTATATCGTAGGTATGAAGTACGTGTTGCCGTTGTTGGCCAGATATACATTCCAATACTGTGAGTAGTTGCCGTTGTCGTAAACCACGTCGGACATTACGTTTGTGTACGACGACGCACCAAAGTTCTTTATAAGTCTCTCGGCATACTCGCGGTCGTAGTCGGAACCGTTGAAGCCGCCAAGCCAGTAACCTTCGGTTGCCGATTCGTCGTAATATAATGAATCGTCTTCGGCATACGAGTCATCGTATGCGTAGCTGTCATCGTATCCTGCCTCGCTATTAGCTCCTGATCTTGAGTAAGCATTGAGTCTCTGATTATACGAATTGACGTTCTGGCCCGAACGCGGTGTCTCGGACGAGGATGCTGTCAATAAGTTAGCATTCGGGTTGTAGTACAGGTCGTTCGTTGGCGAATTGGTGTACGACATTCCCATGTTTGCGCAACCGCTTGTTACTATGACAAGTACCATTGTCGCAAGTGCCGATTGTATAATACTTCTGTTCATAATTTGTAGTTTTAATTTTACTGAAATGTATACAAAAATCATTCCAATATGTGCTCGCGTCGGCGTAAATGTAGCACCTTTTTCTACTTTGATTGCAAAATTACACTATTTTCATCTTACGAGCCAATTATGGATAAGAAAATTGATGAAAAAACGATTGTTGGCATAGTTATTGGCTTCAATGTTTCTGCAATGCAAAAATAGTGCCACCCGATTGCGTTTTTTTTCGAAAAGTGTGGCATTTTTGTGTAACTTAGTGTAATTTAATTGTGTAAAAATACACGGTGTTTTGAAAAACGACATTTAGATGAATATACTTATAGCCGACAGCGGCTCAACAAAAACCGATTGGGTACTGCTTGCCGATGGCGCTGTAGCACAGCGTTTTCCGACGAGCGGCATCAATCCCATATATCAGGATGAGGACTCGATTGTCGAGGTGCTCGCGACCGAATACGACCACTGGTCTGAACTTGTGCCCGACAAAATATTTTACTACGGCGCCGGCTGTATAGGCGGCGACAGCAACGCAACCATAGAAGGCGCGCTTGCACGCCTTACGGCGTGCAAAAGCATCGTTGTCGAGAGCGATATGCTTGGTGCGGCACGCGCCATGTGCGGCCATAGCCGGGGCATTGTCTCTATACTCGGCACGGGTGCCAACTCGTGCCTCTACGACGGCGGCTCTATCGTGTCGTCGGTGCGCCCGCTCGGCTTCATACTGGGCGACGAGGGTAGCGGCGCCAACATAGGCAAACGCCTTGTGGCCGATGCCCTTAAGGGCATCTTGCCAGCCGAACTCACCGAACGTGTTTACCAGTGGTGCGGGCTCTCCTATGCCGAAATCATCGATCACATCTACCGACAGCCGTATCCAAACAGGTTCCTCGCGCGTTTCGCCCGCTTCGCGAGCGAAAACATCGCGTCGCCGGCTATCGACAAAATCGTCGTCGAGTCGTTCACCGACTTTGCCCGCCGCAATCTGATGTTATATCCTGACTGTCAGAAGACTACGATACATTTCGTTGGCAGCATCGCATTCCACTTCAGCGAGCAGCTCGCCCATGCGCTGTCGACGCTCGGACTGCAAGTAGGACAAATCGTCCAGTCGCCTATCGACGGACTCATTGTTTATCACTCTAATAAAGATTGACACCATGAAAATCAGAAATGCTTTACTTCTTTCGCTAATATCTTGCATCTCAGTTAGTTGTGGCTGCGACGACCGCTCTGTGCTCGAACGCGCCATAAGTGAGGACAATGCCAATTGCCCTCGGCAATTGTCGGAGCACATGACTATAAAAAAAGTTGGCATCGAAGGCAATTATGTGTGCTATTGGGTTGATAATGACGAACTTGAGCAACCTATCGATTTCATGCGTGAGAACGACAGCATCTACCGTGCTGTCTGGCTCGGTTTGTACCGCGAAGGACCAACCGAACAGGTGGCCACGGCACAACTCTGTGCCAACGCCGACATGGGCATTAAGCATATCTTCTGCGGCCTCGAGTCGCTCGATACGCTCGAAATCGTTTTCCCACTCGAAGATATTAAAATACCATAGTTTTTCGTTCTGTGTAAAATTTTGATTGTGAGATTATTACGAGCCTTTTGTAAGGCTCGTCCAAGCCCCGTCTAAGCCCCGAGTAAGGACCTCGCAAGCTCAGACGGCACTTAACGCGCCGGAAAGTGTACAAAAGTGTCGGAAAGTGCCCGAAAGTGCCAGAAACCGCCACAAAACTTCCCGAAACTGCCAGAAACTTCCAAAAACTGCCACAAAGTGTCGGAAAGTGCCTGAAAGTGCCTGAAACTGCCGCGATTTTTATGTTTTATCTCGGAACGAGAATTGTGTACTCTTTGCGTTTCGGGTTGGAGAGTTTGTTCTGTTTAAGCCATGGATTAAGTGTTTTTATGGCTTTGTATGTCGTCTTGTTGTCGATGGCGAACTGCGCGATGTCGGCAATGGTAGTGTCGGTCTTCACTTCGTAATATTTGGTACTGTGGTAGCTGTCGGCGTCGGTCAGGTTGAAGCCGTAGAGCTGCGGGTTGTTCATTATGAGCTTCAGGGCGAGAATGCGGAACACGTAGCGGCCAGTCTCTTCAACCCACATTATGTCGTAGTAGTTGTTTTGCTTCTGTGTCTCAATGTTTTTCGTCACTCGGCCCTGTCCGCCGTTGTAGGCGGCAGCCACGAGAGTCCACGAGCCCAGCGCGCGGTACGATTTTTTCAGGTATTGGCATGCGGCCCGCGTGCTTTTCTCAAAGTTGTACCGCTCGTCGACATCCTCATTTATCTCAAGGCCAAGCTCTTTGCCGGTTTTCTCCATTATCTGCCATAGTCCGGCCGCACCGACGGGCGATTTGGCCGTCGGGCTCAAGTTGCTCTCTGCCACGCAGAGGTATTTGAAGTCGTCGGGCACGCCGCACTCTTTCAGTATTTTTTCTATTTCGGGGAAAAGTCGCGCGCGGCGTTTCAGAATGAGCAATGTGTTGGTGTGCCAGAATGTGTTGCTAAGTATCTCACGGTCAAGTGCTTCCTGTACGTCAGGACGGTTGAGCGGCACTTTCTCGTTGGCAAACGACATCTCTTTGGGAAATTCGGGCAGATATGTCATATGCGGATAGTTGAACGCTTCGGCGGCCTCTGCGCCGCCGAAAAAGTCAGCAGTAGAGTCAGCTGCGCAATTGCTTCTGTGCGAGCAACATACGCAATCGGCGCACTTTGTGCAACTTGTCTTGTCCGTTTCGCTGCATGGGTCGGTCGAGTAAACAAATAGGCCTATGGCTGTTATTATTGCCAGACTGATGAAGATACTTGCTAATTTCATGTGTGTTTTTTGTTATTTTTGCGGTGCAAAAATACAAATAAACATTTGAATTTATTAAAATTGTGGTCTGAAAATAAAACAAAACACAACTGAAGAAATGGAAGAAGAAGTAGTTCTGAACAACAACAACATAGATGAGAAATACCGAGGTATGCTTATCGACATTGAGGCGGTCATAGAGGCGCGCAACCCTAAGCTGCGCCGCCGTTTGCCGAATTTTGTCATCAACTATCTCAAGCGTGTGCTGCATCAGGAGCAGACGAACAAGTTCATCTGGGCCAACCGCGATGTGGTTGGCCTGCCTTACGCCGAGACTATCGTGAAGTATTTCGGTGCCGATGTTACGGTCTTCGGCCTCGACAATGTGCCCGACTACGGCCGCTACGTCTTCGCGTCGAATCACCCGATGGGCGGCCTCGACGGCATGGCGTTCATGTATGCCGTAGGACAGAAATTTCAGAATCTGAAATTTCCTGTCAACGACTTGCTTATGTTTATAAAGAATTTCAAAGATATATTCTTGCCTGTCAATAAGTTAGGTACTACAGGGCGTAAAGCTGCCGAACTGATGGAAGAGGCTTTTGCCTCTGACAATCAGATACTTATGTTCCCCGCCGGACTTTGCTCGCGCAAGCAGAAGGGCAAAATTGTTGATTTGCAGTGGAAAAAGGGGTTCGTAACCAAAGCAATTCAGTCGCACCGCGATATCGTACCGGTTTATATATCAGGCCGTAACAGCAATTTTTTCTACAATTTGAGCAACATCAGAAAATTCTTCGGCGTAAAAGCAAATATCGAAATGATATATTTGGTCGACGAGATGTACAAGCAGTACGGACAGCACGTCGACGTTTATTTCGGTAAGCCAGTGAAATGGCAATCGATTGAGAACTTGAATCCGAAAGAAGTTGTTGAGGACATAAAAAAAACAGTTTATAGTTTGTGTGACAAAAAATAATTACGATATTAGCGCATTATTATTCAGACAATATGGCACATTCAGAACCGATAATACAACCCATTCCGCGCGAAACTCTTGAAGCAGAGCTTACAAGAGAGCGTTTCGTGCGTACTACCAACAAGGGCAACAATAAGATTTTCGACTTTTCGGCCAAGGAGGCGCCTGCTCTCATGCAGGAGGTGGGCCGCTTACGCGAGATAGCCTTCCGCATGGCGGGAGGTGGCACTGGCAAAAGCGTCGATATTGACCAATACGACGTGAGCGACATACCTTTCCGACAGCTGATAGTATGGGACCCCGAGGAACGTGAGATTTTGGGCGGATACCGCTACATTCTCTGTAAACATCTGCCTCAGAATCAAGAAGGTACGCAGTACCTGGCCACTTCGCACATGTTCCATTTTACCGACAAATTCATAACCGAGTATTTCCCGAAAATGATCGAGCTCGGCCGCTCGTTCGTGCAGCCGCTCTATCAGAGTAGCAAGGCCGGCGCGAAGAGTCTCTTCGCTCTCGACAACCTCTGGGACGGTCTCGGCTCGCTCGTGGTCGACCACCCCGACATAACCTATTTCTTCGGCAAGGTTACCATGTACACTCACTTCAACCAAGAGGCGCGCGACTATATCTTGGGCTTTTGGCGCAAATACTTCCGCGACACCGAAAACCTCATTTACGCCTACAATCCGATTAAAATCGGATTGACCGAAGAGCAGTGCGACGGTTTCTTCAACACCGGCAATTTCCAGGACGACTACAAACTCTTGGTCAGAAAAGTGCGCGAACTCGGCGAGAATATTCCGCCGCTCGTCAACGCTTACATGAACCTCTCGCCGTCGATGAAAACTTTCGGAACGGCCATCAACGACGAGTTCGGCGATGTGGAGGAGACTGCCATTATCATCAATCTTCACGATTTATACGCGCAAAAGTCTGAGCGCCACATAAATACGTACATTAAGCAGAAAGACAACCAGTAACACTTTTATCCTGATGAACTTCGCCTCGTGGAAATATCGTATTGTGCTGATATTGATGTCGTTGACATCAATGTCGGTTGTTGCGTCGGCGCAAGACGACAGCAACAAATCAACCACAGTGCGTCTGATAACCATAGGCGAGGCTTTCATGCAGTCGGGCAATACCGAGAAGGCCATCGGACAATTCGAAGACGCCGTTGAGGCGGCTTCGACGGTCGAAGACTTGTGGCTCGCCTCGGAGAGGCTCGCAACACTCTACAGCAAAGGCGAACGATACAACGACGCCCTCAACACCTACGACGCTTTGCTCGTCAATGACGAGATTCGCAACCGAACCTCAATCCTTGCGCGTGTATATGGTGAGGTTGGTGTAATATATTATATGACAGGCGATTATGTAAAATCGATAAAAAGCTACAAAGAGGCTCGCAAATACCTCGCACCGACAGATGAATATCTGCCGCAGCTTTACTGCAACACCGCCAAGACGCTCCTTGAGGCAGGCAACATACAAGAGGCCAAGGCGCTGCTCGACACGGCCGAAATCGTTGCGCGTAAGCACAACGACAATATGTCGCTCTCGTCGGTTTATGATGCCGAGTCGGCGCTCTACGACAAGCTTGGCGAATACCGTCAGGCTTTTGAGTACAAGACAAAGTACATTCACCAGCTCGAAACGATTAAAAACATGCGCAGTTTTTCGCTCTCGGGCGACAATCAGGATGCGGGGCGCAACGTGGAGGCAATGCTGAAACTCGACAAACAGGTGAAGAAACTGACTGAACAATTGGCCGAGGAAACTGCTCTGCATGAGCGTTTTAGCACATACTTCAACATAGCTGTAGCAGCAGCTTTGCTGCTGCTCTGCATAACAGTTTTGCTTGCGGTACGCTTGTCGAAACGCGGCAAGCGCGTTCGTGAACTTGCCGTCAGTTCCGAAGTGAAGAACAGGGTGATGTCGTTTGTTGCAAAAGACTTCGTTCGCCCGTTCAACGAGTTGGTTAGTTTCACCGATATGCAATTGCAATATGCTCTGGCTCAAGACGATAAGGAACAGATAGATTACAGCCGAGCCATATACAACTCGTCGCAAGTGCTTTACCAGATGGTGGGCAACGTGCTGGCTTGGTCACAGCTGGGCGACCAACTCAGCATCCGACCGCAGAAGATTAACCTCGCCCACGCCATGGACGGCATATTGTCGATATGCCGTCTGATGGCCGAGGAAAAGAACATTCACATATCGGTTTCGGTCGACGACAAGATTGAAATCTATGTCGATGAAAACCATCTCAGCATGATTATCAGAAATCTGATAATCAATGCTATAAAATACACCATGTCGGGCGGCCGGATATCTGTTACGGGCTTTGTCTATGGTTCGAAAACCCTCATCACCATCGACGACACTGGCATCGGCATGTCGCAGGATAAGGTCGATTTGCTGCTCAACAGCTCCACCGTCGAAACGACGTTGGGCACCAACAACGAGAACGGCATTGGTCTCGGCCTCGTCATTTGCCGCGACCTCGTTAAGGCCAACAAAGGCACTATGAATATTGCAAGTACCTTAGGCAAAGGCACTTCGATAACTATCACGTTCAATAATCTGGATTAAAAAATGGCAAAGAGTAACAATAAATTTTCGTACGACAAACTGATAGCCGAGGTTGAGGAGATTCTCGACAAACTGCAGAATGACGATTCCATGTCGTTGGACGCTATGATGGAGAATGTAGAAAAGGCCGTCGACAAACTCAAACAATGCAAAAAACAGCTCACCGAAGCCGAAAAACAGATGGACAAACTCTTCGATGACGGAGAGTGAAACGGCGCTTGGCTAAAGAGTTAATTACTATATTTCTGAATTATTCGCACTTTTTTGCGTAACTGAAAAATCTTTCAGGGAATTCTCGAAAAAAGTGCATTTTTTGTCAAACGCTGATAACCTGACTATTAATGTATCAAAAATGGCCCGTTAAAATGTGCAAGGCCATAAACAGTTATCCGCAGTCATCCTTGAGAATGTGGGTTTGTTTGAATATTTATTGGCAAGAACATGTCAAATAGACTTATATGTCAATCATCAATTGGAATTCAGATAATTTTCTACTTCAGTCTTAGCTTTTTTCAAGGCTTCTGCTATTTGTGGCAAATCTTTCTGAACTTTCATTTCTAAGGAGTAATTGCTATAATTGACTTTCGAAGCCGAAAAATCAAAATTAGAAATGCGGTCGGAGGGTGCGACGTTTTTGAAAATTACTTTTTGCAACGTGCTGTAATACTGTACCATAAGCCCGCCCTCTGCCACATAGATGATTTCGTAGGAGTATTGTGGCGACTGATAGCTCGACAATGCTATTTCGTTAAGTACGTAGCTAAGACTATCTACTTGATTCAGATTTAGATAGGCAAAAGGACGGCGTGGAACAAATACGCCAGGCTTGCCCGTTGCATAGTTCTTCTCAGCTAATATGATGGTTCCCACTTTCTCGCTTTTATTGCGTTCGTTCACCAGAACCCTACCTATTACTTCCATATCTAAGCCTGTAAAGGTGAATACGTTTATCTTTCTTACATATACATTGTTCTGCAGGAAAGTTAATGCATCAATGGACTTTTGGGTAGTTCGTGATAAAGGAGTGTCTTCGTTGCCAATAGTGGAATTTGCATTTCGCGTTTGTATATTGTTCATAATGAGCAGATTCTGCAATAAGGCGTCTATGGAGGCTTGTGTGTTTTCAGCTTTTTGTACGGTTATCGTCTCTAGAACCGGATCTTGCGCCAATGTCTGATTGAATGATGCGAATAACGTAAAGATAGCCAAGCTAATAGTTTTTTTGAGTTTTCTCATAGTTAATTGTATTTTGTTTTTAACAATTGCAAGGTTGACGATGTTGTTAAACCAGCCAAACTGCTGATAAAAAACAACTGTAGTTTCATATTTATTTGTGTTGATATATCACTTCTTGAATTGCAAATATACGACTTTTTGTTTTGTCATTTTAATTTTCAGGTTTAATTTGTTAATCCATCTTTTAAACATCCAACTTAGCAACAAATACAATGGCGTCATAGTTGCATAACTTATACATAATAAATATGATCTTTTTGCGTAATCACATGTTAAACTATAATTATCAAGTAATACAAACACGAATGGTATTGCAGATGCAAAAAACATTAAAATAGTGATTGTGATAGACAAATGATTAAAAAAATGATCTAATAAGTGACTAAGCAATAGCGCATTAATGCAACAAATAATATAAACCACCATTACTATTAGAAAACCTATTGCTTGCATTCCCGCACCGTCACCGCCATGGTAATTAGGCTCAATAGATAAGAAGTTTAAGTTTGCTAAAAACGTCATAGTTAACATTGGCCCAACAACCGCAATCATCAGGCATATTACCGAATGCAAGACTCGCAGCCAAACTATTTTTGCATTATTGCTCATGGTTTTTCAATTTATTAATCCTTTTCTCAAACGCCCAACTAACCAACCAGTATAAAGGAACCATGGTTATATAGCTTTTATTCAGCAATGAAATATCACAATCATGAAGTTCACTGACAAAAGGTATTATAGATGCGACAGCCATAGCAATTGTGAAAATTATTGAGAGTCGCTTTTTTATGCAATGAATAATTATCAAAGTAACAAAACAATACAATATATAGATCCCTATGTACATCATAAAGTATATCGCATATAATCCAGGACCATCTCCAGAGCCTTTTGAGTGGTGAAAATGCCATGGCCCATATTTATCAAATAATATAGAAACAACTATTGGCCCAACAACCGCAATCATCAGGCATATTACCGAATGCAAGATTCGCAGCAATACTATTTTTGTTGAAGGTTTCATATCATTACACCTTACTCATTACACTTTATACTTTACTCATTACACCTTACACTTTACTCTCTCTCCACCAACGCATCTGCAACAATTTCGGCAAAATCGGCTACTGGACGTTTGCTTCGTTGTGCGATGGTTTTCTTGCAGAGCGGGCAGGCCGTAACTATTTTGTCGGCATTGCGATTGCTGAGGTAGTCGGCCGTTTCTTGAGCGAGCGTTTTACGCTCGCTGTTGTTGAGGCCTATGGCGGCCACCGCGCCGCCGCAGCAACGTGTCTTTTCGCCTGTCTCTTCGGGCTGCAGCATGGTGCCCACGCGGTTGAGCACCTTCAGCGGCTGGCGTGCATACTCAGCCTGACGGCTGAGTTCGCACGGATCGTGGTATGTCAGTGTCTCCTCGCTGCGCTCAAGGTCTATTCGCTTGGCTTCAATGAGCATTCTGATGTAGTCGGTATGATGGTAAACGGGTATCGTCTCAAATCGATTTTTCATCATGTTGAAGCATATCGGACAGGTCGTTACGATGGCATCGGGACGTGTCTCGAGAATGGCATCGTGCAGCTCGTTAAACTTCTGATTTGCAGTGTTTTGGTTGCCGTTGAAGCGCAACGGACGACCGCAGCAGAGGTCTCGCTCTTCGTCGATCCATGTCTGCTCAACGCCGGCGGCGTTGAGTATTTTCTCCATCGCAGCTTTGGTGCGCGGTGTCAGTTTGCCCATACATCCGCTGAATAGCGTAACGCGCTTAGCCAGAACGCGTTTGTGTGTGTCGAGGCCGAATTCCACTCTGTCGGTACTGCCTTTGAGTTCTTGGCGAAGGTTGTTGGCGTGAACGCGTACAGGGCATATCTGCTGGCAGCGGCCGCATTGCAGGCATTTCCAAGCATCGTCGGTGGTTGCTTTGCCATCGCGCAGGCGTTCGATGAAATAGACCGGTTGTACGCCCGCAATGTTATTGCGGGCTAACGGACAGTCGCTCAGGCACATACCACAAGCGCTGCAAGCCATTGTCTCGAGCCGGTTTATTGTTGTTATGTCGCTCACACGCCAACGGCGTGCGAGAATGAGGAACGCTTCGACGGGTATGTGCAGGTAGCGCGAGAAGGGCAGTACGCAGAAGAACACGCCCAGTGCTATTGAGTAGGCCCACCACATCGGATATGTGATGAACGAGGCGTCGCCTATCCACGCTATCAGCTGGCCGAGCGAGCCAGTGAGAAAACCGCCGCCACCGTAGAGCGAGGCTGTGCAACTCTCGGCAAGCAATCGCAAAGGGAATATGAACCATAGCGCTGTAAGCGCTATGCGGTTCATGCGTGAGTGGCGTGTGCGTATTTTTATGCCGGCGCGTCGGTAGAAAAAGCGTTTCAGCACGGCTATCAGCTGACCCAGCAAAATGACGGCTAACCATAAGTCCATCAGCTGTTTGATGACATCGGAAAGACGGAATACGTGTTCGCCCGGGAAGAAGTATTTGTAGAATATATGCTGCCATATCGGCAGCGTTTCACCGTTGGCGCGGAGCGAACTCTCTATCCAGCCTGTAACGATGAGCAGAAACCAGCCAAGGGCGAAACTCATGTGCATAAAGCCCAAGAGTTTGTTCTCGCGCCAGATTCGGTGGTGTATGAGCACTTCGGAAATTATCTCGCCTATGCCGCGTACAGTCTTGAATGTGAATATGTTGACAAAAACCCTCTTCTTGTCTTTTTTCGGCATTCCGATGAAAATCTGTATCATACGGACAATCACCCAGCCGATGACGAAGGCGAAACCAATAAGGAACGGTATTGCAAACGGGTCGAATTTGTACATGGCTGTTTACTGTTTTTCTTCGGTTCGTTTTCGTATGAGTTCGAAGAATATCCTTCTGGTATTCAGTCCTTTAGGACAAACTAACGAACAGCGGTTGCACATTTGGCAGTTTGCGGCGTCGCTTGTTATTGCCATGCCGCGGTTGAGTTCTATGATGGTTCGGCGGTTGTTGAGTGTCGTGCCTGAATTGTTGATTGGGCATGCGGCAGTGCACGCCCCGCACGACAGACACCCTTTGAATTCGGGGTTTGCCGCGCTCAACTCTTTCCAGAGCGACGTGTCGGTCTCGTATATGTTGACCGACTTTTTGGTCAATGTAGTATAGCCGAACTGTTTCATTATTACTTAGTTACGTATTCGTCGATTGCCAAAGCGACAGCTTTGGCATCGGCGAGAGTCTCTGTTATGGTTTTCGGACCTTTGCATGCGCCGGCAATGAAAATGCCCGGGTGCTCGGTCAGGTTGGCGTTTATCGGGTCCGACTGCAGCAAAAAACCGTTCTGGTTTTTTGCCAAATCCTCGTTGTCGACTTTTATTGTTGCAGGCGGCTGCATTCCAATCATCAGCACTACTCCGTGCACACGGTCGACGATGGGAATGCCGAGCAGTGTGTCCTCCGACTTGAGTTTCAGGCGGCCTTTGTTGCCGAGCGAAATCTCTGATATTCGGCCACGTACAAACTGTACGTTGAATTCGGTCTGCGCATTGTGGTAGAGCTCTTCGTAGCTCGTGTCGAACATGCGCAGGTCCATATAGTAGTTTGTTACTTGGCAAGTGGGGTAGTGCTGCTTAAGTTCTTTCGCAGCTTTTATGCCGGCCATGCAACACACTTTGCTGCAATGTGTTACGTTGCATTTGAGGTCGCGTGAGCCTACGCAGTGAACTATGGCGAAGCGAGGTGCGTCGGTGTCCGATGTGTCGAACGGCATAGTGTTGTTGTTCCACGCGTTTTCGAGTTCTACCGACGTTATCACTCTCGGATAAACGCCGTAGCCGAGCTCTTCTTTTATGTGTGCGTCGAAGAGGTTGTAGCCAGTGGCTATAAGCACAGTGCGCGTGTCGTGCCGTTTGCCGTTGACGGTAACGGCGTATTTGTCGCGCTCGCGTTCAATGTTGTCCACTTCGGCGTTGGTTATTATTTCGGCAAGTTCCAGATGCGTTGTCAGCTTGTCGACAAGCTCTTTGCCAGTCAGTCCGAAGGGGTAGCACGTGTGCCATTGCGCCACATGGCCGCCGATGGTGTCGGCGCGTTCCACGACGACCACTTTGCGGCCTCTGCGCGCCAATATATTGGCGCACTGTAGGCCGGCTATTCCGCCGCCAATTATTACAGCATCGTTTAACTCTTTCATTCTTCTGAATATAAATAAGTTACACTAAAAGAATCTCTGGCGTGTCGGGCTTGCCGATGTATTCGCCGTCTTTACCCAGATATTTTTTGCTTTCGTCGTATGGAATGCCTATTTTGTCCATAAGTGTCTCAAGCTGAACCTGATGCATCTGCAAGCCGATATCCCACGGATTTTCGCCAAGCAACAGTGCGGCGAGTTCTTCGTACGAGACAACCGGAATGCCGTGGCCGAATTTGTCGTATGTGCGGCCTTCCATCTCGGCTATGGTGTATTGCCAACGGTCGAGGAACATGTTGCAGCCCGGACAGTTGGTAACGATGAGGTCGGGATTGTGCGGCGCAAGCGACTCGAATTTTATCTTCGAGTGCGTTATCGAGTAGCCGCGGTTTTCCTGAAGCAGATAATGGCGGAATCCGAAGCCGCAGCAGTGGCGGCGTTCGGTGTAGTCGATCCAGCGTGCGCCCCACGGCTCGGCAAGCCCCGAGAGCACTTGCGGAAATTCTGCACCGCCGACACCTTTCATCGGGAATATCTTCGCATAGTGGCAACCAACGTGGTCGGCCATGCGCAATGGCTCGCCGGTGTTGCAGTCGACGAGTTTGTATTTCATCTTGGCGGCCAGTTCGTTACGGTATTTGTATATGATGTCCGACGTATGAATCACCGACTTCGGCACTTCGAATGTCCTGCCGGTGGCTTTGTAGAGGTTTTTGCGAGCCTCTTCGAGTTTTTCGGGATACTCTTTCCAAAGAGCCAGAATCTCGTTGTACATGCCGAACGAGGTGATGCACGATACGAGCAAATGCTCGTATCCCATCTCGTTCATGAGCGAGAACTGACGTGCAATGACCGTCATCGAGGTCTCTATAGGCACAATGTCGGTGTGGTAAGCGATGCCCGTGCAGCAAGTGTGGCGCGGGTCTTCATATACTTTCAGTCCCAAATACTCTTTGAGTATTTTCTGAAGCATGGCTTCGGCGCCCATCGAGAACGTCTGACGGATGCAGCTGCGTACGAAAAAGAACGGCCCGTCGGGTATCTCTTTCTGATATTTATGCCATTGACTGCTTTCTATCATATTGTCATTCAGCGTTTTGAATTTTACGAATAAGACTTTCGCCGCCCGTTTCGCGCAGTATGGCAAAAAGCTCTTTCTTTGTCTCGTCGCTCAGCTTTCGCTGAGCGCCAGCGCCATCGCCGTGGTAGTTGCCGCCGCAACGGTTGCATACGCTCTCGCGGTTTGCGTAAACCCATTCCCACATCGGTCCTTGTTCGGGATGCATTTCGGGTTTAACTAAATCTATATCAACGCAATAGCCTTTTGTGAGCAGGTTCTCACCAACGGTTTTCGCTATTTTTATCTGTTTGCGGCCTTCGGCCGATTTGAGGTAAAGGCCTGTCTGAAGGCTCACTTTGCGCAATGCCTGAATGATGTAGCCCGGTGTGTTGTTGCGCGGACAGCGTGTGCGGCAACCTATGCATTGCCCGCAGTACCATATCATGTCCGATGCTAAAAGCTGTTCAGTCAGCGCGTTATCGCGCTTCTGCATTATCTGGCATATCTTACGCGGGTCGTAGTCGAATACGGCCGCAGCAGGACAAATCGCGGTGCACATTCCGCAATTCATACACGCTTTCAAACCCTCGCAAAAACGATAGTCTTCGTTGAGTCTCTCTATGTAATCGATCATTTTTGTTGTTTATGCCACAAAATTAGCCATTCTTATTTTGCCGCGTAGGCGACAAAATACCCAAAAACAAGGTAGTAAAAATACGTACCTATGGCTCGCCGAACTATCGTTGGGATATTCGGTAACTATTTGAAAATGAAATTGTTCAGATTTTTATTCTTTACTTTGCCTTCCAGCGCGAATGGGTTCAGCTTCGACGGCTCAACGATGAATTCCGGGACGTTGAACGAGTAGAACATGGCGTCGTACTCTTCGGGCGAGCGGAGCGGAAGGCGGAACGCCTTCGCAGCGTCGCCTTCGGCATCGATGTGCGTGAGGTAAAGCTGTGTGAATAAGCCGTTTTCGCGGCGGCTCGATATCACCATCCAACGCCCTGTCGACGACCAGCTGTGGTAACTGTCGACGTTGTCGCTGTTGGCGGCAGTCAGAGAGCGGCTTTCGCCGCTCTCAAGGTCGAGCAGCCAGACGTCCGACTCGGGATGCCATATCGAGAATTGGCCGTAGTCCGACAGCGTGTAGGCCACAAAGCGCCCGTCGGGCGACGGGCGCGGAAACGACACGCTTTTCTGCATTGCCGACGCATTCACAAGAGTGTCAACTTTGTCGCCGAAAGTGCCTGTGGCATTGTCGTATGCGATGCGGCACAAGTCGTACAACGCGCTATCGACATCGACAGTCATGTCGACGGCTTTCGCGCAGCAGAAGTAGAGCCATTTACCGTCGTAAGAGAAGTATGGAAACGTCTCGAAGTGGTCGGCCGACATCAAATGCGGCGAGCTCGCGAGCGTATTTGTCTTTGTATCAAGCACTACCACGTCGGACCAGAAGTCTATTACTTCTATGCGTTTCGGATTCAGCACGTGGAAAACCTGGCGGGTGTTGTTTATCGAGTAGGCTATGTGTGAGCCGTCGGGGTGCCACGACGGATATACGCAGTTGCCTTTCGTTGTGTCGGTTTTAGTGTTGAAAAGTTCTATGTTGTTGTCTTTCAATATCATAGTGCAACCGTGCGAACCACGTATGTGCAAGCTCATTTTGTCGGTCTTCCACTGATGGAACGAGTGGCAGTTGACGCAGTTGTTTTGCAGAAGGTTGTTTTCTACAATGGCTTTCTGGTCGAAGTTCGAGAAGTTGCGTTCGTAAATGCCCATTGCCGCATATCCCTCATAGCCAGGGGCTATGAGGCGGTATGCCAAGCCGTAGTCGATGCTGTCGGGGCTGACGAAAATCTCTATGGGTTTGTACTGCGTCCATTTGCCATCGGCTTTCGCACTGACGTTGTAAGTTATTGATTTGCCTGTATTTGCGGCAAGTAGTTCATGCCATTTGTCGATGTCGAAATCGGTCGAGTTGGCGGTTTGGCTGTGAAAGGCTTCTTGCCCGTCGGACGAGCAGACCGTAACGTCGATTTTATCGACGTTATCGGCCGCCATGATGTTGAGCGGCGCGATGTTCACGGGCACTGTCGCCTGCGAGTAGTCGGGCACTACGGGCGGCAATTCGCCGACCGTATCCGAAACGGTAACCGTTTCGGAACAGGCTGCGCAAACTGCTGATAATAAAATTGTTATGTATTTGTATATCTTCATTTTCAACTTCCAATTTTCAATTTGTAATCAGGTAGTACCAATACGTGTCGCCGAATCTCTCCTTCAGTCGCGGGTCGTCCTTGCTGACGTTGTAAATATCGCCAAAGTCGAGCAGGCGTTTGTAGATGACGTTTTCGTCGGCTTTCAGATTCTTGAGCATACTTTCGCTTTTCGATTGCATAAAGTACAAAGCCGCTTCGGTAAACGCTCGCGGCATTCTGTCGACGTAAAAATGCTGGCCCAGACTGACGTAATTCATGAATTTTTCGGGCTTTTTGTCGAGCAGGTAGTAGGCCATCATATAGTCGAAGGCCAGTTTGTTGCTTTCGTTTGCCAGGAATATCTTTCCGAGCATCATATCGCGCTCAGCTTCAGTGTAGAAGAATTCGTCGTTGACTTGCAAATTGCGCAACATAGCCCACTCGGCATTCTCGTTGGTGCGCCCCTCTTCGATGTATTTGAGGCTTTTTTTCGCCCATTTTGAGTAATAAACGGTGTTCTCGAGCAGCAAGAGGTATTTCTTCGCCAGCGGATAGTTCTCCTTTATTATATTGATGTCGGCGAGCCGCTTGACGGCTCGCGCACTCTCCTGATAGTCGGGATTTGATTTGGGCGCCTCGAACGCAAAACGTTCGGCAAAATTCATGAAGCCAAGTTGGTAGTACACTTCGCTCAGCGCCATCGAATAGTCCATATTCAGCTTGAAATCAGGCACTAAGCCGAAAACACCGTGTTGCGGAAACTCAAACATGCGGTCGCCAAGCTGGTTGGTTTTCGCAAGACCTAAGTTGGTGTAAATGAGCGCAGAATACTCTGTCGGATGATGTTTTTCGGCTATCGCCACTATTTTGTCCCATTTCTGTGTCCGTGCGTAAAACTCAATTTCGCATTTGTAGTTGAAGTCGAAACTTACTTTGCGCTGGAAAATGAATACGAATGTGCAAATGACTAATATCCAAGATGTTATGTAACGAACTGAAATGCTTTTTTTCTGTCGTTTGCTCTTTTGCGTTTTGGGTTGCCAGAGCATAGTGAGTGGCAGCAGACCTATGAAGACGCAAATAAGCACTGGCAGTTTCGACACGTAGCCGACGTATCTGAAGTAGTCGGCACCAACGAATGCCCGCACTGTATTGAGTTGCACGCCAAATACTTGGCGTGCGATGGCTGGTGCTACTATTATTAATAAGGTAGCGACTGCTATGCCCGTCCAAAGCCGTTTGTTGTGAGTTTTGGTGGCTATGTTGTTGCAAATAAGGTATATAACAATCATCGATGCTGGCACACCGCCGGCGATCCAATACGTGGCGGCAATAACTGTCGGAAGTACAAACGCTATCGCTTTTGTGTGTTTTATTTTATTGATAATCAATAAAATAAAACAGCCGATGCAGATGCACACAAGGCTGTTGGCCAATGCAAACTGGTTGAGTAGTGTGCACGCCGACAGCAAAGCTGCCGCCGCACCCGCCTGATATTTGTATTTGTTTGATTCAGAAAGAGATACAATACAAGCAAATATGCCGGTTGTGAGTAGTGCAATGAATAATGCGCCTGTGGCGGGCCTGAAGAAAAACTGAGTGCAGAACCGCCCTATGTACATGGCTATGCCGCCCGGGCGCTGGGTTAGAGAGGCAAAGTAGTCCCACGTGGTCTGAAACAGTTGGTACTGCTCTGCATATTTGAGCGCTCCGCCATAAACGAAAGCGTAGAAGACATATACGGTAGCCGCTAATGCAATAAAAGGAATATATCGTTTTAAAATATTCATTTTCAGATTTTTGAATGGCATGGTGCATTTGCCCAGCCTTGCGTATAGAATTGTTTTTTTAGAGAAATAAAAATGGTGTAAATTGTTCATTTACACCATTTTATTTATTTCGATGCAGAAATCGTTGCGTATTTGTTCACAAAGTCGCCGAACGCGTTGTTGTTGCGCTCCACAACGCCTCTGTTGTGCTTGTCGAACACTATTTGTATCGAATCCTGTTTTTGCGAGAGAGCTTTCAGCTCGTCGTCGCTTGCGCGTTTTTTCTGCTTGTTGATAGCTATTATCACGCTGTCGGTGGCCGCTTTGTAGTCGATCCACGCCTGAAGTGAGTCGTTTTGCGGTGTGCCTTGCGTGTAGCTTCGTTTGCTCAGTATGGTGCGCACATGCCCCGGCTCTTTCACAATGAAGAGTTCCTGAATGAAGAGCCTCATCATAGGTCTCATGCGTATTTTGCATATCTCGGCATTCTCCACTTTGCCATCGAATCTGAACCGACCTTCGTGAATGAACGCCGAGTCGATGCGGTTCTCGGGGTTTTCGAATGGAACCAGATATATTGTCTCGCCTTCAAATTTTCCTCCGCCGTACAATGCGCCTTCTATTATGTAAGTTTTGTTCTCGTTGCACGATGCCAACGAAACCAGCGCCAGCAGTGACAGGAATATCTTTCTCATAATTGATTTTTTTGCTTTTTTCAATCAGCGCAAATATAGTAATCTTTTATTTATTTTTTTATAGACTTGAGTATATTTGTTGCGTTTTTTTTGAAATATTTTTTCAAATGATACACCGAGATTATCTGCTGAAGATGCTTCAGGACTTGGCGACGGCTATTTCGGCGCTGATAGTCAGCAAGAAACCGCTGACCGAAAAGCAGCGCGACGTGGAGGCGCTCTATTCTTTTTTCAATCGTCCGGCCGACTTTTTCCGCTCTGCCGAATCCGACGAACTGCTGCCTTTTCTCGCTTCGTTCGACGACGATTTGCTACTTCGTGCCGAAATGCTGGCCGGCATAATGTATGCCGACGCCCGTTGTTACATGGGCTCGCACAACCAGCGCATCGACATCATTCGCAAAGCTCTGATGCTCTATCAGTACGTAGAGCAGCGTTCCGACCAGTTCTCTCTCGACCGCCTCGAGCGTATCGACTTCTTGCAGCGTCAGCTGCAAGACTCAGTAACGGATTGATATTCTGTGCGATAGGTTATGCTCTTCGCGATATTTATCTATTGCGGAAACGCAATAGATGTATTTTGTCCGTTTCTTCTTATTCGATGGCTCTAACGTAATACTCTGTTGGTCTGTTAGTTCGTAGAGGTAATTGCTTTTGTTCGTGTCGAAATCATCACCTTTCTTATAACGGTAAACGGCATAGAAACGCACGTCCGACGCATCATTGACGTCCCAATGCAGTTTTCCGCGCTTGTGCTCTAAGTCGCTCACTTCTATGTTTTTAGGATATTTGTTGGGCAATGTGAGCGGTGTGAGCGATTTGTTGGTGAAAATCGTCGTCTGCATCTTCTTTTCGAGACCGAGAAGGTCTCGATTGAACTGTCGGTAGCTGAAGAATATGCTGCCGTCGAGGTCGGTGTGCTCTCGCACTTTGGCTATCTGTGTAGGTATCTCTTCGGGGTTGTCCCACGCTTTGGCGCCAGTGTTGACCTTGAAAATGGCGTGTCCAACGTACACTTGCGTTTTGCCTTTGCTGCGCTCGGCCCACCATTCGGTGAGTTTGTCGAAGTCGGCGGCGCTGTGCCCTTGCTCCCAGTAAATCTGCGGTGCCACGTAGTCAATCCACTTATTATCAATCCATTTGGCCACGTCGGCATAGAGGATGTCGTAGTTGGTGGTGCCGGCGCGCGTGTCCGACCCTGTCGGGTCGTCGCGTTTGTTGCGCCAAACACCGAACGGGCTTACGCCGAAGGCTATCCATGGCTTTATCTGCTTGACCGACTGACTGATACGGCATATTACGTCGTTGACGTTTTCGCGCCGCCAGTCGCCCAGACTGAGTTTCGAAGGGTTGTATTTGCGATACGAGGCGGTGTCGGCGAAGTCGGGCTCACCGGCTACGGGGTAAGGGTAGAAGTAGTCGTCGATGTGAATGCCGTCGATGTCGTAGCGCGAGGCTATGTCGTCGACGATGGTCTGCACATATTGCCGGGCATCGGGGATGCCCGGGTCGAGGTACATCTTGCCGGCGTATGTCACAGCCCAGTTTTGGTGCGTGCGCGAAGGGTGCAGCGGCGCGCAGGCGAAGTCCTTTTTGGGTGTCATGCGGAACGGGTTTATCCATGCGTGCAGCTCAAGCCCACGGCTGTGGGCTTGCGCTATCCAGTATTCGAGCGGGTCGAAGTCGGCTGGCAGAGTGCTGTTCTCATCAACCAGATATGTTGTAAACGGCTCATACTGAGACCTGTATATGGCGTCGCTCGAAGGGCGCACCTGTACAAAGACGGTGTTGAGTCCGATGTTTTTCACGCGGTCGAGAATGATGTCGGTCTCGCGTTTTAGCTTATCGACGGGCAGGTTTGGCTGCGACGGCCAGTCGATGTTGTTCACTGTTGCAATCCAAATACCGCGCATCTCGCGTTTGGGCGAGCTGTAGTAGTTGTTTGTTTGTGTGTATAATTGCGTTATGCTGAACAGACAGAGCAGCGTCGAGGCTGCCATTCTGAGTTTACTCATTTTCTTCTATAATTTGTTGTTTATCTCTTCGATGTAATCCAATATTGCATCGCGTCCTTCTTTTTTCGCCGACGAAGTTACAAAACTCATCGGCAATTCCTCCCATTCTTCGAGCATTTGTTGCTTGTAAAAATTAATATTTTCTTCCAACTCGCTCTCTTTCAGCTTGTCAGCTTTTGTAAAAACTATCGAAAACGGCACGCCGTTTTCGCCGAGCATGCGCATGAAGTCGAGGTCTATTTTTTGCGGTTTGTGCCTGCAATCTATTAATACAAAGAGCAATACGAGTTGCTGGCGTTTCAGTACGTAGTCGGTTATGATGTCGAAAAAAAGTTTTTTCGACGTTTTCGACACTTTGGCGTATCCGTAGCCGGGCAAGTCGACAATGTGCCATGATTTGTTTATCAGGAAGTGGTTGATTAGCTGTGTTTTGCCAGGCGTGCCCGAAACTTTGGCGAGCGATGCGTTGTTGCACAGCATATTTATGAGCGATGATTTACCCACATTCGACCGCCCTATGAATGCGTATTCGGGCAGCTGACTGTCGGGGCACTGACTCAATTTGGCGCTGCTTGTCAGAAATGTTGCGCTGGTTATCTGCATTTTTTGTCGTTTTTTTCTAAAATCTTTAAAATCTAAAAGACGCACGGCCGTGCGTCTCAACTTTACACTCTACACTTTACACTTTACTCTCTACTCTTTTTTTATTTTCAACCCTATAATCAGAACGTCGTCGGTTTGGTCGTTGTCGCCTTTCCACGCGTCGAATTTGTTTTTCAGCATCTTTTTTTGTTGCGCCATAGGATATGGCGCAACCGAAATCAGGTCGTTAATCATTTCCACGCGTTGCATTTTGCGCTTTTCGGCGCTTCCGAACTGCGACTCGTATCCGTCGGATGCGAGGTAAACGCAGTCGCCGTCGGCAATATCGAATGTTACTTCGGTATATTCGCGGTTGCTGTACGCAAGGTCTGTCTCGCCAAGGCTTCGCATGTCGCCTTTGTAACGTGTGTACGACCCGTCGGGTCGTACCACGTAGGCGCTTTGTCGGGCCATCACGCCGCGTGTCTCGCACGTCTCCGTGTCGATGCAGAGCATTGTCATGTCTACGGTGTCGTTTATGTGTATGTTCTCGTTGTTTTGCAGAATCTCGTGCATGCGGCGGTCGAGTTCGTTCATGATGGTCAGTGGCGATTTGTCTTGTCGCTTGTGTATCAGCTCGTTGAGTATGGTGCAGCACACCATAGCCACGAATGTGCCCGGGATGCCGTGTCCGGTGGCGTCGCCGCAACAGATGTAGAGTTTGTTCTTGACGTGGCGGAACCAGTAGAAGTCGCCGCTAATCATTTCGCTCGGCTCGTAGAGTATGAAGTGGTCTGATATGGCGTTGACATCGAGAATGCTCTCTGACGGCAGTATGTTGTTTTGCAGCTGGCTGGCGTATTTCATCTCGTTGTAGAGTGTGATGTTTTTGCGCATCAGCTCTTCGCTTTGTCGCTGCAGCACAGTGGTTTGCCGCATCACTTCGAGTTGGAGCTTCTCTTTCATCTCGCGCAGTTCTTTCTCGCTTTTGTGCTGGCGCGAAAGTCGTACGTAGAGGTATGCTATTATACAGATGTAAAGCAGTATGGCAGCGATACTTAGTAGGAATTGGTGCCAGAAGTTGAGCGTGTCGATGCGGCTTTGGTCGGCTTTTATCTTGGCATTTTGCGTCAGTATGGTTGTATCGCGCTGATATATAAAGTGTTGGTAGGCAAAGTTGTTGCTTATGCTTCTTATCTGGATAGAGTCGGAGCTGGCGGTACGTTGCCGTTCGTATTCGAAAGATTTTTTGTAGTCGTGCAAGTTGTAATAGGCATCAGACATGATGCTCAGGTAGCGGTTGTAGAGCGAGGCGTCGTTGTTGCTGAGATCACCCTGGTTGATGCTGTCGAGAGCTTCGATTGCCTGTTTTGCGTTGTTGTTTGCCAGAAGCAGTTGGGCTTTCAGCAGATGTGCTTTGACGTAATTGTCTGAACTTGTTTCGTTTTCGTTGTAGTTGATTTTTTCCGTGTATTTTTCGGCGGTTTGGTATTGTTTGTTGTCGATGTAGTGCTGTGCGAGAATGTAGAGCAATTCGGAGTCTTTGTTGTTGCTGCTGAAGTGGTCGGCAATGGTGGTGAGCATTTTAATACATTCTTTTTGTGTGACAGTGTCGCCGACAGCTTTGCTGTTGGCGTATTCGGCAAGGCACAGAACGCGGTCTTTGTCGCCATTGTCGGCAAGGAGGCACATGCGGTCGATGTATTTTTTTGATTCTTTTATTTCACCGACATTGAGGAATACCGATTGAAGTGAGCTTAATACGTTGAATTCCTGGCTGTTGCCGGGGTTGTCCTCGCAGATGGCAAGAAGTTGCTCATAACCTTCGATAGCGTCGGCGAAGTGTCCTTTGCGCTGCTCGTTTTGGTATATGGCCAATTTGTATTGTATGAATGATTCAGTGTCGTCGAGTCGTTGCGCCAAGGCGGCAATGCGGTTGTACTCTTTGTACATGTTGTTGAGGTCTTTGGCGTCGTTGTATATGTCGGCTTGCAGTTTTATGGCCGTCATTTGTCGGTGTAGTAGAGCGGTGTCGGTGATGTATGAGTTGTCGAAGAATTCGAAGGCTTTGTTGAGGGCGTGCTGGGCACCGTCGGCATCGCCGGCGGTGTAGTATGCCCTTGCCATATCTATCTGTATCTCAGCTTTTTCGTCGTCATTGGGCGTGAGGTTTAATGCGTGTTGTAGGTATAATATCGCACTGTCGGTTTTGGCGGAGCTGATAAATATTTCAGCTCTGTCTATGTCTTTGTCAATCAACGACTTTTCTTCTGTTTCGGAACAACGGCATAAGAGTATTGTTTGCATTATAAATAATGCAAACATACTGAAAATGAGTGATATATGCCTTGCCTTTATCATAGTTCTATACCAATTAGCAGAATGTCGTCGGTTTGTTTAGAGTCGTCGCGCCATTCTGAAATTATTTGTTTAAGCGCCTGCATCCGTTTCCCTTTAGGTGCTTCGCTGGTTCGTTCGATTATTTTTTTCAAGCCGCTGATTTTCAGTTTTGTATCGTTGTCGCTGCCAATGCGGCTTGTCAGTCCGTCGGTGTAGAGGTAGAGCCGGCATCCGTCGTGGTAGTGCAGAATGTGCTCTTCGAAGTCGCGCCCGGCGGTGTCGAAGTCGCCAATGCGGCGGCGTACGCCGCGCACGTAGGTCATTTGATCATCGTCGACGACGATGATGTTTTGCCAAGCAGCCGAGAGTTGTATGGTGTGCAGTTGCGTGTCGATGATGGCAATGGAGAAGTTGATACCGTCGCGTCCTTTGATGTTGGGTATCATTTTCACAAGGTTGCTGTTGATGTGGTCGAGAATCTCGTGAGCCTGAGCGTCGCGGTATCGGCTGACAATATCGCTAGTGAGAGTGATGCCCACGACCGACATCAGAGCGCCTGGTATTCCGTGTCCGGCGCAGTCGGCGCAGCAGATTATTATTTTATTCTCATAAATGTCGAACCAATAGAAGTCGCCGCTTATGTTGTCGGCTGGCTTGTAGAATATTAGCGAGTCTTTGATGCATTCGATGTTCAGCAGGTCGTTTTTGGGCAGAATGCCTCGTTGTATGCGTTTGGCGTACGACTGGCTGAGCATTATGTCGTTGTTCTGTTCGCTGATGAGGTCTTTCTGGCGGCGCAGCTCTTCGGTTTGCTTGGCCACTTCGGTGCGCAGGTTGTTGCGCTGCTCTATCTCGCGTTGTGTATGCGCCGCACTATTGCGGCGCTGTATTATTATGTGCGAAACGATTATTGTGAGCACGAGCAGCAGCACAATAAGTCCCCAAAACACTGATTTTATTTGCATTGAGGTGATAAACGACTCGTTGTCGTCTATCGATGTCTGTTGGCTTAGTATTGTCGTGTCGTCGTTGTATATGGCGTTGAAGTTTTCGATGCGCTGATTGACGTAAACGCGTGTCAGAGAGTCGTGTACTGCGTTGCCGCGTTTGAGCCAGTAGATGGCGCTTTTGTAGTCGCCCAGCTCGCGGTATATCTGGTTGTAGAATTTGCAGTAGAGGTTGCTGAGATTGATGTTTTTGATGTTCTCAAGTTTTATGCCCGAGTTGTCGAGTTTGTGTTTTGCCTCGGCGAAACGCTTCTCGTTGAGCAATATACGTATTTCGATATACGGTATGTAAAGGCTGACGTATTCGCGAGCCGAAGGGTTGTTGTTGGTAATGTCGATGTGGGTTTTGCAGTAGTTGAGGTGCAGGCGTGCACCTTTGTTGTCGTTGAGCGACGACAAGACGTGTGCGTACATCAGATGCGCCCGCCATACTTCGTATTGCGTGCCGTAGAGTTCTGTCGTCTGAAGCAGACGTTTGGTTATCTCTTCGGCTCTGACAAATTCGTGGTAGCGTGTGAGAAACTGCGATTTGCGGAAAAGGTATAAGGTTTCGAAGGTTAGCGACTCTTTATAGAGTTTCGATGCTTCTATTTGACGCCCGTATTTGATGGCTGCGCCTTGCACGTCAAGAAGCGTGTATATGTGATACATTCTGAGTTGCACGAGGAATGTCATTTCGGGCGACAACTTATTGTTGTCGCGCAGGTTGCGGGCTTCTTTCGCGGCGCCCACGAAGTTGGCATTTGCTGTGTAATAGTCGATTTTTAGCAGTTTGTTCATTAGCCGCAACGGGCAATTCTCGAATGGCGCCGATGTTTCGTCGCTCAAGTTGAAGTAGTAGAGAGCGCTGTCGCCGCCGACAATCAGTTCGTATTTGGCGCGTGTAAACGCGGCCATGGCCAAAGCCCGCAAACCTATCGAGTCGGTGCGGTTGCGGAAGTGGTTCATCGCAATGTTTATCTCGTGTCCTACCTCGTTTATGTCGCGTTTCGACAAATCTTTGTTGGCAGCGAGCAGATAATCAATCATATAGGTGTCGCTGTCGCATTTTGCGTTGTGGGCAATGTCGGCCCAGTACATGGCATCTTTAAGGTCGAAGACGATGAATTTGCTGAGCGTGGAGTCGACGGCGGAGTAGAACAGCGATGCCATTTTTTCGGGCAGTTGCTGCGCACTGACTTTTATCGTGCATGCCATGCACGATAAAATCAGTATCAATATGTTTCTACTCCTCATCATATCAGTCGTTTGCTTCTTTCTTTGCTCTATAATGTGCAGAAGTAATTCTTGCAGTTTTCGTATTTGCAGTCGGTCGGCTTGTCGAAGATGCCGTAAACCGCCGAGCCGCTTCCCGACATGCTTGCGTACAGCGCCCCTTTGTCGTACATGAACTCTTTTATGGCCCGTATCTCGGGGTGCTGGGCGAATATCGTCGGTTCGAAATCGTTTTTCAAATGCTTATGCCATTCTTCGATTGGCATACTGACTATGTCGCGCAAGTCTTCGTCAGGTTTCTGCGGTACAACGCCGCGGTATGCATCAGCTGTCGAGACGTGCACGTCGGGCTTCGCAATGGCAATGTATTTGCCTTTCAGTGAGATGTTTATAGGCGATAAAATATCGCCTATCCCTGTCGCATACATAGGTTTGTTCTTTATGAAGAAAGGGCAGTCGGCGCCCAGTTTTGCGGCAGTAGCCATCATTTCGTTGTCGGTCATTCCCAAGTGTAGCAGGTCGTTGAGATGCCGTATGACGAAGGCGGCGTCGGCTGAGCCGCCGCCGAGTCCTGCCCCCGACGGTATATTCTTGTGCAGGTGGAACGCTACCATGGGTATGTCGAACCGCTGACGCAGCAATCGCAACGCCCGTATGCAGATGTTGTGCTCGGCGTCGACATCGAGCGCATCGCCGCTGCTGCTCCATGCGTATTCGGCATCGCCCGACTCAGGAAACACCATCTCGAGCATGTCGCAAACGGCAATAGGGTAGAAGATGGTTTCTATGTCGTGGTAACCATCTGGTCTGCAGCTTGTTATATTGAGCCCTAAGTTTATTTTAGCGTTGGGGTATACTATCATCTCTTCTTTTCTTCGATTGCTCCACAAATATAAAAAAAATATTTATTTAATGTACCGGCATTTTCGATAAAAATGAAGGATGTTTTTTTGCTAAGGTTTAAACTGTTGGTTGTCAGTTGATTGCAATATCAGATAATTATATCGGTTAAATCGGTCATTGGTGTTTGTAAATTTGCCGAAAAATACCGTTCTGTGGCTCGCCCCAATGGCATCAAAGTGCAAAAAGTTACCACAAAACCGCAAAAATTAGTGCAAAAGTTACTAAAAAATAACTTAATGTGCAGAATATTAGTTTGTTAATGTCGGTATCGATAAACGTAGAAATTTGCTTGTTGAGTTCGTCGAACACTTTGATAATTGAAAATACCTTTGGTCTGGGTGAAGCCCCGTTTGTTTTTTACCCTTAAATACTTATCTTTGCAATGCCTGATTATTTGTTCCAATAAGCGGGTAATAGGCTTATACAAAGAAAAATACAATAACTAAATACTATGAAACCACTATTCATTCCACAAATACCGACGGAGGCTGTTTCGTATGTGCCTACGTTGTTCGGCAACCTCGACGAGGCGATACGGGGCTTCTGTAAATCGAACTTGATAGTTGTGGGTGGGCGGCCCGCCATGGGCGTCCGCTCGTTTGTGCTTACCATGGCATGCCGTCAGGCGTGGCAGGGACACAAAGTGGCGTGTTTCTTCATGTCGCTCACTACCAATAATTTGGTTGAGCGCACAAACCATATTTACGAGTACTACAAACAGCCGAAAACGTCGGCTTCGCCGGCCTTTTACCTTGAGCCTCAGCTCAGTATCGACAGTTTGCATAGCGAAATAGAACGGTTGAAAAACGGCGCCGCGGTGGATATTGTTTATGTTGAGTCGTTGCAGGGTATCGGTCTGGGCGACAGAATATCGATCCGCTGAGTCAGTCGGCTTGCGCGGCGAAGGCGTTGTGGCGTATAAGCCGCGACTTTGACATTCCCGTGGTGGCGCTGAGCGCGTTGTCGCGCGCGCCTGAGCATCGTGGCATGGACTGCAAACCATTGTTGACTGATTTGCGCGAATCGAGTATGATAGAAGTCTGCGCCGATACGGTGCTATTGCTTTATCGCCCAGCTTATTACAATATTAATGAAGATCCCAGAGGTAATTCTTTAACCAATTACGCCGAAATCAACGTTGCAAAAAACAATAACGGCAGATGCACCAATGTGGCTCTTCGTTACGAAGAGCCGTGTGTCTTTGCCGACGGTGGTGATTTGAGGGTTGTTGTTTAAAAATTAACAAACAACGAATATCGTTCAGTTTTTACCCTTAAATACACTTTTTAGTCGGACTTTTTGTATTGTCGATACACTTTTTAGTCGGACTTTTTGTATTGCTGATACACTTTTTAGTCGGACTTTTTGTTTTTTGTGCGAAAACAATATATATTTGTGCGATTTAAAATATTGGAATATGGAAAGATACGCGATAAAAGAATTGTATGATTGGAAAAACCGAAAAGATCGCAAACCTCTGATAGTGCAGGGTGCAAGGCAGGTTGGTAAAACGTGGCTTATGCGCAAGTTTGCCGATGAGGCGTTCGCGAAAAGCGTATATATCAACTTTGAAAGCGATGCGCGTCTGGTTCATCTGTTTGAGAAAGATTTTGATATTCAACGCATTCTTCTCGAAATACAACTTGCTACGGGCATAAAACCTGATAGCGAGACGCTGCTCATTTTTGATGAGATACAAGAGGTGAAGCGTGGCGTTACCGCGTTGAAGTATTTTCGGGAGAACGCACCTGAAATACCGGTCGTAGCTGCGGGTTCTCTTTTAGGAATAGCAACGCATAGAGGCGACAGCTTCCCTGTTGGCAAGGTCGATTTCATGACACTTTATCCGTTGTCGTTTCTTGAGTTTATTGAAGCTATTGGCAAGGGACGTTTTGTTGACGTGATACGTCGAGGCGATTGGGATTTGCTGTCGTCGTTCGAAGCCGATTTGCAGTCGTTGTTGAGACTTTATTATGTTATCGGCGGAATGCCTGAGGTGGTCAATTCGTTTGCCGAAGAAGCTGATATGCAGATGGTTAGACGATTACAACAAGGAATTCTCGATGCTTATGAACGTGATTTTTCGAAACATGCCCCCGCCGACGAAGTACCACGCTTGCGCATGGTTTGGCGTAGTATTAGCGGGCAATTGTCGAAAGAAAACAAAAAGTTTATATATGGCTTTTTGAAAGAGGGCGCCAGGGCAAAGAATTTTGAAATAGCTATTGAGTGGTTGAAGGATGCTGGCTTGGTTTACAAAGTGAACCGAGCAAAAAAAGGGCAGTTGCCATTGTCGGCTTATGAGGATTTCTCTGCGTTCAAGATTTTTATGCTCGATGTCGGACTGCTTAGCACAATGAGCGATATACAGCCGTCGATAATTCTTGAAGGCAATGCAATTTTCACCGATTACAAAGGTGCATTGACCGAACAATATGTGTTTCAGCAACTTAGACTGTCGCCCAATAACCGTATATATTATTGGTCGGCCGACAACTCGCAGGGTGAAATAGATTTTCTGGTGCAGAATGGCAATCGTATATTCCCTATAGAAGTGAAGGCAGAAGAGAACTTACAAGCCAAGAGTTTGAAGTTTTTTGTTGATAATAATCCTCAGTTGCATGGAGTCCGTATTTCCATGTCGCAGTACAGGGAGCAATCGTGGCTTACCAACTATCCTTTATATGCCGCAGGAACTATTATTAGCTGATTAATAGCCATTTGACTTTCCCTCTCAGTACTTGCCGTAGATGAGTTTGTGGGCCAGAGAGCCGGGCTTGGGGCAGGCGGGGCAAGCGTTGCGGTCGAACCACTGCGCATCGGCAATCTCATCGCGCTGAAGCGCGATGTCGCCGCTCTCGTATTCGGCTCTGAATCCGAGCATTAGCTGCTGCGGGAACGGCCAGCTCTGACTGCCTGCGTATGTTATGTTTTTTACTTTCAGACCAACTTCCTCGAGTATCTCGCGGCGCACGGCTTGCTCTATTGATTCGCCGGCTTCTACGAAGCCGGCAATGCAGGCGTAGATGTCCTGGTTGCGTTGCACGTGGCGGGCGAGCAGTATCTTGTCGCCTTTGCTCACTAGCACTATCACACACGGGTCGATGCGGGGGAAGTACTGACGCTGACACGCGGGACAATCCATGGCGGTAAACGTCTGACTGTTAATGAGTTTTGTGCCACAATGGGCACAAAACACTGTGCTTTGCCGCCATTCGGCCAATGCTTTCGCCCGAAATGCTTTTGCCGATGTATCTTCGTCATTTTCAGCAAAATACAGTCGTAACTCTTTGCCAGTGTACCCTTGTGGCAAGTTTTGTTTTGATTTGAGGCTCAAAACGCCGATCCCGGTTTCTTTTTCTTCAAAAAAAGCAGTTATATCGCTCTCGCACAGCGACTTAATCTTTTCGATGTCGGCAAACTGCATCTTTTCGTTGTCGGTGCGAAGAATGAGTTCGCGGTTGCACACTACGAACCATTCGTTATTGGTCGGGGTAGGGTTGTCGTTGAGAGCCATGGTAGTAGTCAATTTGTTTTGAATCAGAGGCTTACGTCGATGTCGGTATTGACATTTTTACAGCCTTTAAGGCTGTAAAACAATATGTAAACGAGCATTGCAATGATGAGCCAGTACGATGAAATGTAGTCGAACGTGCGGCCGATATAGTCCTGAATAAGAGGCATTATGCCACCACCGACAACCATCATCATGAATATTCCCGAGGCAGCCGGTGTGTATTTGCCGAGCCCTTCGGTGGCGAGGTTGTAGATGCACGCCCACATTATCGATGTGCAAAGTCCGCAAAGCGTTATGAACACGCATTTTGTTGGTACATCGCCAGTTGCGAAGCTGATAGTGATGTCTTCGGGCATGAAGATGGCGATGAGCAGGAAGCCAATGGCCACAATTGCAACGGCAGCAAGCTGCCGTTGAGGTGATACTTTGTTGCTTATGAGTGTGCTGACAAATCGTCCGCAAAGCATTAATAACCAGTAAGCTGCGACAAATTTGCCAGCTATTGCCGCTGAGTTCTCAAACCCAAGCCGCGTGATGTAGAAATTCATTTCGCCCTGAATGCCAATCTCCATTCCGACATAGAAAAAGATGGCAATGACGCCCAGTGTGCAATGGCGGAACGCCCAAGGCGACCGCTCGAATTTTGTTTCTCTCAGATCGCCCTGCGGTTCGGGCATCTTGCTTATTATCACTACAATAAGTGCCAGAATGAAGATTCCGATACCGATCCAGAGCAGTGGTGTTACGTCGGCCATACTAGTCTCTTTCGAAACGGTGCCAATCATTGCGCCCACAAGGTATGGCGAGAGAGTGCCGGTGAGCGAGTTGAGCGTAGCGCCGGCCTGCATTATCTGATTGGCTTTCCGAGGGTCGGCAGCCGATAGTTTGAGCGTCGGATTCACAACGGTGTTCAGCATGCACATGCTGAACCCGCTGATGAGTGCGCCTATGAGGTATATTATCAGATTCCAGCAAACATCGCCCGAATCCATTGAAAATGCGACAGTTGAGTCGCCGAAAATACTCGAAAGGTATTGGACGAACAGTCCGACGGCGCCTACGAAGAGGCCTATTTGGGCGGTAAGCCGGTAGCCGAGTTTTATCAGCATTCGTCCGGCGGGAATGCCCATTACCAGGTAGGCCGCGAAATTCATCATGTTGCCCATCATGCCTGCCCATTCGTACTTGTAGCCCCAGATGTTGCCTAGCGGCGAGGCCATGTTGGTGATGAACGAAATCATCATCAGGATGAAATACATTGTTACAATCACAACCGTGTTGCGCTGTTTGTTTGCGTTCGTCATATTTTTTTTATTATAAAGAAATGATATTCAATTAGTTGTATATAAAATAAAGCGTCGTCTTGCGCAATGCAAATATACACAACTTTCTTATATCTTTACTTTTATTATTTCGCTCAGATTTGTTGTGTATCGGGGCGAGAGGTGTTCGCGGCGCAGGTTATGGTCGAAAATGGCGCTTTCTTGCTTGTTGTCAGGTAGTTGCGTGCCCAGATGTATGGCATCGTTGCCTTCGCGAAGGTTTATCTGGTCGATGACTTTTGCCACTTTGTCGCGCTGCTCGCGCTGTCGCGGGTCGTAGTCGAACAGGGCCGACTGCACCGCTCTGTCGGTGCAGATGCCGCCCACGATGACGCCTGCCTTTTTGTACATTATGTCTTTACGGTAAATGTGTCGCAGCGCTTTCACTGCGTTTTCTACAATGTCGATGGTGCTCGAGGCGGCAACGGTAAGTGTTGACGAGGCCATGTTGCTGTACTGCTGCAGGTCGGTGCGGAAGCGGTTTGAAGCAATGAAAACGCTTACGATACTGGCTACAGAGTGCTGTCGGCGCAGTTTTGCGGCGCAATGCGCCGCAAAATTCGCCACGTGCGTTTCGAGTTGCGCAAAGTCCGACACCATCTCGGCAAACGACCGCGAAGTGCAGATGCTTTTGCGCGTGTCGGTGGTGTCGAACGCGATGCAGTCGTGGCCGTTGAGCTCTTCCCACGTCTGTACGCCGGGTTTCGCCAGCAGTCGCGATATTTCGGGTTTGCTAAGCGCGGCAAAGACGGCGGCCGTGTCGATGCCTTTGCTTTTGAGCAAAGGCAGAGTGCGTCGCCCGATGCCCCATACTTCGCCTATCTCGGTGAGTTCCAGTGCTTTATGCCGCTGAGCGTCGTTGGCTATTATGCACGCGCCGTTGTAGCCTTTGTAGCGTTTTGCAAAATGGCAAGCCATTTTGGCCAGTGTTTTTGTTGGCGCGAGGCCGATGCTTACAGGGATTCCGGTGCTTCGGCGGATGGTTTTCACCATCTGCCGGGCTTCTTCGAGCAGTTGCTCGGGCGTGCCGTTGGTCAGGAAAAACGACTCATCGATGGAGTAGGGGAAAATCTCGCCGTAGTGGTCGCGCGCAATCGACATCACACGCGACGACATGTCGGCGTAGAGTATGTAGTTCGACGAGAATGCCGTTACAATATTCTGAGTATCAAACTTTTGCTGAAGTTGAAACATAGGCATACCCATAGGTATGCCCAACTGTTTTGCCTCGGCGCTGCGTGAAACCACGCAGCCGTCGTTGTTCGACAGCACCACAACAGGCCGCCCCTCCAAGTCGGGGCGGAACACTCTCTCGCACGAAACGAAGAAGTTGTTGCAGTCCATCAAACCGTAAAACATTGTGTCAGATGCGTTTATTGCGTTTTTTTATCGTGTAAGTTACGATGCCCCAAATCTGAAACTGGCTTTCGGGCGTAACTTCGATGCGGCTGTAAGCCTTGTTGGCTGGTTGCAGAAAGAGTTTGCCTTCGTCAATCTCGATGAATTTCAGCGTGAATTCGCCATTGATAAAGCAAACCGCCATGTCGCCGTTTTGTGGTTCTAACGATTTGTCAATCACTAAGATATCGCCTTCGGTGATGCCGGCTTCAATCATCGAGTCGCCAATGGCGCGCCCGTAAAACGTGCTTGCCGGATGGCGTATAAGCTCGTGGTTGAGGTCGATACCCGACTCAACATAATCTTGCGCCGGACTCGGAAATCCGGCCCGTATGCCGCCATCGGCATACGACAGCTCAAGCTCGCTGCCCGTGTCCGACGGGTTCAGTTCTATTTCATTTGCCATTTTAACGGTTTTTGCTTTGTGCAAAGATAAAAATGAAATTGTCATCTTTTTTTCTTGCAGAAATGAAAAAAACATTAATTTTGTCAGAAAAAACTACAATGAGATATATGCTGTATTCGTTCAGAATAGCCGCCTTTGCTTTGGTGTGCATTCTTTTTTCGTGTTCAAAATCGCAAAAAGTCAAATCGTTTGATGTCGCCAACGGAGTTGTCAACATCGAAACTGACAGTGGCATTTTTGTTCTGAAACCTCTGTGCGACAACGCATTGCGCGTAAAGTTCCAGACTTCCGACAAACAGTCGCTACCCGAATGGATTTACGTTGGCGCAGAATCGTCTGCGCCAATCAGCGCCAACGACAATGGCGAAGCCATTGTCGTCTCGCTTCCGCAGATGTCGGCAAAGATTGACAAGACAACGGCCAGAATCAGTTTTTACGACGCTGATGGCAATTTGATTCTCAATGAATTAAGTCGAAGCGTTGTGGCCGATTCAGTGCAAGACCGCGCCACATTCAATGTTACAGAAACGTTCGATTCGCCAGCCGATGAGCATCTTTACGGACTTGGCCAGTTTCAGGACGGCTACCTTGACGTGCGCCAGTTGCCACGCCGTTTGACGCAAGTTAACACGCAGATTTCCATACCGTTTGTGCTGTCGAGCAAGGGCTACGGCCTGCTTTGGAACAATTATGGCCTGACCAACTTCAACATTCCTGCCGACAGCGTTTCTTTGACAAAGAAAAACGTTGAAAGTGAGGCAGTTGAAGTTGATGTAACGACAACCGAAGGCACCCGCCGCGAGCGCCGTGAGAACAACCGCTTTGAAGCGACTGTTGAGATTGCCGAAAGCGGTCGCTACGCGCTGCTGCTCGATGTTGGGCAGTCGATGGCGCGCAGGCACAATTTACAGATTGACGGACAAACTGTTATGGAAATGCGTAACGTTTGGTTGCCGCCAACATCGTCCACAATAGTCGAACTTGAGAAAGGCACGCACACACTTGCCGCCGAACTCACTGGAAACGACCGTCCGGTGGTCTGGTATCAACTTGTAACTAATTCAACCACATACAATTCTCCAGTGGCCGACGGCATTGATTACACTGTTTTTGCCGGCTCGGCCGACGCCGTGATTGCCGCCTACCGCGCCGCAACAGGCCCCGCTCCGCTGATGCCGCGCTGGGCTCTGGGTTACATCCACTGCCGCGAGCGGTTCCACTCGCAGTCAGAAATCGTCGGCACGGCCCGCGAGTTCCGCCGCCGCCAGATTCCGATGGACGTGATTGTGCAGGACTGGCAATATTGGGGCCGCTACGGCTGGAACGCGATGCGCTTTGACGAAGCCTTCTATCCGAACCCGAAAAAACTTGTTGACGACTTGCACAAAATCGGCGCGAGGCTGATGATTTCGGTGTGGTCGAAGATTGATGAGAATTCGGAAGTTGGCAAAATGGCCACCGAGCAAGGGCACTATATTAAAAACACATCGTGGATTGACTTTTTCGACAACGATGCGGCAAAATTCTACTGGGAAAACTTCAGCAGCCGCCTACTCAAGCCATACGGCATCGACGCTTGGTGGCAGGACGCAACCGA
>JAGCYH010000008.1 GCA_017960905.1 Bacteroidales bacterium | reverse complement strand
GTTTGGACAATAAAAGACAATTACCGTCTTGGCGATGACATTCAGAGCAAAGTCCTCGCTTTTGCCTTCGGTCTCTCGGCCGAAATTGAACGAAACCTTATTTCACAGCGCACAAAGGAAGCGTTGGCACGAAAAAAATCGGAGGGTGCGAAACTTGGACGGCAACGCGGCATCCGATGCCGCGCAAATCCAAAATGTGTTGCAAAGCATCGCTATATTGTTTCACAACTTGAAAACAATGTTTCTAAAACACTGATAGCCAAACGTGTCGGTGTTTCTAAGGCAACGCTTTACAGATATTTGATTTACAGCGGATTGCACACCTCGACAAGTCAAAAATGGATTACGACCGGTATATATTATTGATAAATCGGTCGTCAAATCAAGGCTTCGATGTGGTGATTGGCAATCCGCCGTATGTGAATGTGGCAAATATTCGAGATAATAAATACCGAGAATTGCTAAAAAACACATTTACAATATCAAAGAACAAAACTGATTTTTATGCTTTCTTTATGGAAAAAGGATTTTCTATATTAGCCGTAGATGGAGTATTGTCTTACATTACCCCTGAAACTTGGAAAGCAACAGATAGTTTTAGTAAACTGAGAGATTTGGTAATGGATAATCATTCTATTACAACAATTGTTAATCTAAAAATGGGGGTTTTTGACGCCATAGTTAGACCTATGATTACAATATTTTCCAATAAATATAAGGAGAATTACAAAATCAAAGTTTATGATGGATTAATGACTTTTAAATATAATTTAGAAGATACAGAAATCAAAAATAATCCTACATATGCAATTGATTCAGAGTCATCTATCGAAGAAAAATACATTTTCTGCCAAGTTGAAAAAGCCAAAAAAAGATTGTCGGATATAGTGAATTTTTCACGTGGTATCAAAACAAGTGATGATAACAGATTCATTTCCAATGAAAAGAATGGAATGGATTATAAACCTGTATTTCGTGGAAGAAATATCAAAGCATATACTCTCAATTGGGCAGGTGAATATATTTGGTACAGACCTGATTTAATGCGAGAAAAGGTCGGATGTTTGCCTCATTCAAAAGAATTCTTTGAAGTGCCGGAAAAACTTGTTACTCAGCGAGTAAATAGTTCGATGCAATTGTTGGTCGCTTATGACAATGAACAAAATTATTTTTTAGATACCACTAATGTTTCAAGATATGAAACTTTGAATACTCATTATTCGCTCAAATTTATTTGTGGCGTTTTAAATTCAAAAACCATAAACTTTTGGTATTCAAGGAAATATAGAATGCCAACTATTGGTGGTTATGAATTAGATTCTATCCCCATTCCTGCCGCCACCTCAGACCAACAACAACCCATCATCGACCTTGTTGACAGCATCCTTGCGGCTAAGAAAGCGAATCCGCAAGCCGACACAAGCGAAGACGAAAAAGAAATCGACCGTTTGGTGTATGATTTGTACGGACTTACCGAGGAAGAGATAAAAATAATAGAAGGTAAATAAATTTGGTCGCAAATAAAAGATATATTATCTTTGCGATATGAAATACTATCGTCGCAAAATATTAATGGCTGTGCTTCAATGCTTTGGCGGAAGCCTATCTGCAATAGAATTGCAGAAGTATCTCTTTTTGTTTACTCGTAAACAACAAGATAATAAGGCATTCGACTTTATTCCATATAAATACGGCTGTTTTTCGTATCAGGTGCAATGGGATATAAGTGCGTTAAAAACCAAGGGATATCTTACTGAAAATGACAACGTGCTCAAAATATCGCAATCCGACAATTATATGCTGATGCTTGATATGTTCGACCAAGGTTATCTGCGACAGTTGAAAACAGA
This sequence comes from Bacteroidales bacterium, assembly GCA_017960905.1. Lineage (GTDB taxonomy): Bacteria > Bacteroidota > Bacteroidia > Bacteroidales > Marinilabiliaceae > W3P20-009. The sequence continues at coordinate 30,558 of JAGCYH010000008.1, read as the reverse complement.
ATTTGAAGGGTACACCAAAGATGCTGTAATACGCTACACATACCAAAAATTTCCGTATTATGCCACCAAAAGCACCATTGCGGAGAGTGTTTTGGCAGATTTCCCTGAATCATTAGAAAAAATCGAAAACCAAAAACGTCATTTTACCGAACCTCAGTTGTTTACTATCGGTTACGAGGGCGTTTCGTTAGAAACATACCTTAATAAACTGATAATAAACGATGTACACACCTTGTGCGATGTCCGCAAAAACGCTTATAGTCAAAAATACGGTTTTACAAAAGCGCAGTTGCAAAAAGAGTGCGAAGGCGTTGACATCAAATATGTACACGTGCCGCAACTCGGCATCGAATCCGAAAAAAGACAAGAACTTAACACGCAGGCAGATTACGACCGTCTTTTCGACGAGTACGAAAAGACAACTCTCAAAGACAATACAGAGGCATTGCAGTATGTCCGCGACCTAATAAAGACCGACCAACGTGTTGCACTCACCTGTTTCGAGAAAGACCCGAAACAATGCCACCGTTCGAGAGTGGCTGCGGCACTTATGCGGTTTGACGATAGGGATTATGAACTAAAACTATTGTAGAGATGGCGGTAACAAGGATATTGATTTCTGTGAAAACGTATCCAACCTTGTCGAAAAAATACGACGAGTTGGTTTGTACAGCCGGATTCCGCGAAGACGGCTCGTGGATTCGTATTTATCCCATCCCGTATCGCAAACTTCAATTCACCGACCGTTACAAAAAATGGCAGTGGATAGAAGTGGACGTTGTTCGTAACAACAAAGATTTCCGCAAAGAGAGTTTCCGTCCTATTGACATTGATACTGAAATCGTTTTAGGTGATACTGTTGGCACTGATAATGATTGGAAAGACCGCCGCGAAATCGTATTGAAAAACGTCCGCTACAATATGGACGAATTGATAGAAGAGGCTCAAAACCAATCAATAGGCACATCGTTGGCAGTATTGAAACCCAAAATGATTAAAGACTTTATTTGGGAAGAAGAAGAACGAGAGTGGGACAAAGATAAGTTGGCGGCAGTATATGCCAACCAACAACAAGGCAGCCTGTTTGAGGAGACCAAAGCAACCGAAAAGATTTTTCAAGTTGTAAAAAAACTTCCGTATAAATTCAGTTATGTTTTTACCACCGAAGATGGCAAAGAACGCACTCTAATGATAGAGGATTGGGAAGTGGGTGAACTGTATTGGAATTGTTTGAAACAGTACGGCGATGAACTGACAGCCTGCCAAAAAGTTAAGGAAAAGTATTTTGATTGGATGGCGAAGAAGCGCGATTTATACTTTTTTCTTGGCACAACACAACGACACCACAATTACGCCAAAAATCCGTTTATCATAATTGGCGCATTTTACCCGCCAAAAATGCAGAATGCTACACAATTAAGCTTCGAGTTTTGAGCAAGTTTATTCTCCTGCCAATCTAAAAGCGAGATCATATTTTTTTATAAACTCTGATTCTTCTTTGGTTAAGCCATAGAGAGGACAGATATAATCGTCGATTTCGTCAATTATATTTTTTGAACGAACAATTTTGTATTCTTTAAAGGTGTCGACATTATATTTAGATTCTCCCGACGATGTTCTTACATTTGCATTTGCTTCGATGTCGTCAAGATACTTGGCATACAACCCATCCAAAAATACTATGTCAGTTTCAGATAATTTTGGAATGGTGAAATTTTCAATTTCATACCCCTTCCAATTCAAATTATCTGAAAAGATTTGATAGAACCAAAATGAAAGATTGCTACTTAAAATGCAACCTACCGCATTAGCAATTTTGTCGTTTTCAAAATAAATTGTTCTTTCTGCAGAAGAACCTGTACTATAATTGGTAACAACTTTGAAATATCTACCACCTGCAAACCGATAATAAATGTTACTCCCCTGCGGCTTGAGATAAGTACCCAATTTGTTGTTACTTAAAATTTTTTGCAATATTATTTTTTCAATATCACTCCCTATTTTGGGTATTCTCCCATACAATTCTAATCCTTTTGAATCAACAAATTGTAAATTGTCGATAAGTTTCTGCAAACTAAAGTCACCGCCTTTCTTACGGTGCATTTTAGTAGTATATAAATGCTCGTATTCTGTCAATGTCTTTGTAAACATTATTATAGAAGTATTTACAACGGCATTAGGGAAAACGGGTTCTGGCCTTACAGCATATGAAGATATGCGAATCTCTTTACAGTTTTTTTCCAATAGATTATGAACACCCTTCAAGGAATCACTTGAAGTAACAGAAATTGGTACTATATATGACAAAACAGCATTTTTCTTTAGCAAATTATATCCTCTTTCAATAAAAAGCGTGTAAGTATCTAAAGAACCCTTTTGAACCCCTTTTATCGTTTTGGCGGTTTCGTAATATATTTTACAGATTTTTTTATCATTTTCTGAAAGTTTTGCTCCGTATGGCGGATTGCCAATCACTATGTCAAAACCGCCTTGATTGGACGACCGATTAAACACGTCGGCAAACCAAGTGTGCCAAAGGAAAAAGTATGGGTTGGCAGCAAGGTTTATTTCGCTAGAAAAAGTCGTATGGGATAACTGCTGACGCACATTGTCTGATATTTTTGTGCGTAATTCTATTTTACGATCGCGGTCATGTGTGTTATAATATTCAGATAGTAATGCCTGAAGACTTTTCGGCAAGTCATCTGAAACAAATAGATCGCCTACGTATGCCTCTTTACTGCGGTTTAAATCGGTAGCTGGTTCGCCAATATGAGCTACTTTACTCAAATCGATACCTTTGTAGCTTTCGAGCAGCGAATTTCCCTGCATGATTTTGTAATCGAGGTTTGGCAGCATTTGCGGTTCTTCTTCATCGACCACTATCGAGAGCCAGAAGCGCAGACGAGCTATATCCACAGCGCCTTTTTCAATATCCACGCCGTATATAGAATTCTGAATGATGTGTTTCTTTATGTCAGCGCGGTTTGCGCAGTTTTTGATGTGCATATCGAGAGCTTCGGTGCAGAATACCAATTCGTTGAGCATTCCCATAGGGAATGCGCCCGAACCAATCGCGGGGTCGCAAATCTTCACTGCGGCTATTTTATCACGCACATACTGAGGCTTTTGCAGTACTTTAGCGTCGTGAGTTTCAACAAACTGGCGCAGACGCTCACGGTGTGCATCGTCTTTAGCATCTGTTTGCAAATAGGCTATCAGGCTCTCTCGGCACATATATTGCACAATTTCTTTTGGTGTGTAGAATGCGCCTTTGTCTTTGTTGTCCTCCAAGAGGTTTTCAAATATGTTTCCGAGCATTTCGGGATCTACACCTATTTCGGCTTCCGTTGGGTCGTTCTCGTCGATGGTGAAGTTGTATTGTTCGAAGAAATCGAACAAATCAGCAAAATATTCTTTGGGGAATTTGCTACGTGGCGGGTCTTGCATGTCGGTCTCAAAGAGACCGCCATTGAGGTAAGGCACATTGGCAAATTCTGGTATCAGGCATTCGCGCCATCCGCGGCCTGCATTTCGGCGGAATTCTTCGGTGCGCTGTGCGGCAGGCGTGTTGAGCACGCCGCCAAATAGCGGTTCGAGGTAAGCATCGAGAAAATCGTCTTGCAATTCGGGGTGCTTTTTGAAAGCATCGCTGAGTTTGGGTGCCCAGCCTTTGCGGTTAAGAAACTGAATGAAAACCAAACGACCAAGCATCTTTTTTACGTAGTCGCGCAGAGTCTTGTCGTCCCAAGTGGCGAAGGCAGCCCCGAACTTTGTGCCATCAGTTTTATTTTCGTACAGATAGTTGCAAAACTGCTCATAACGCATTTTGTATCCGGCGAAGAATTCACGCGACAGTACTTCTACAGAGAACGCATCGAGAAGGTCTTCCTTTTCAATTTTTTTTCCAAACAGAGATGCAAACATATTTATAGCAGTGTGGCATGAGTGTTGGCTACCTAGTAGGTAAGTAAAGCGTTTTGCTGGCGTTGAAGCTGCTTGTGAGTCTTCTTTAAACATATATGAGAAGCGCCACTCGCGACCGTAAGTGTTGGCATAGTGGAAAATGATGAAAGTATGTGTGAAATAATTTGCAACGCTTCTAACGAAGCGTTGTATTCCCACGCGTGCCCGAGCGACATTTACATTGTCGTTAAGCGTAACATCATATATTTCAATGCTTTGTACAGGATCTGTTATGGTTGCCACTTTGCGCACACTGTTTATTCCGTATGTGCGATAGTCGGCACCATTGTATCGTTCGAACATGTCTTCGTCTATTGTGTCTATCTCTTTGAACAGCGGTCGGAGGACCCCATCGATAAAGTTGGCGATGGTGCTAAAGTCGGCGCTCAGTATGCTATGCAGCTGGATGCGGTATTCTTCGGTTGTCATGATTGCTTAATTGTTTAGGTTCTATCTAACTTAATTGTATGTTATTTGAGCAGATTTCTTTTTTCTGCATTTTCCAGTATTTGCATTTGTTGTATGGCTATTTTGTTCAGCTCAATAAGTCTTTCGTGCTGACTCATTCCTTTGTTGATAAAAACGGCATTGAGGTTTTCCATATTTGAAAGACAAATTAATTGGTTTATAGAGGCATAGTCGCGAATATTGCCATTAAGGTCGGGGTTCTGTTCGCGCCACATTTTAGCCGTGATGCCAAACATTGCCACATTGAGCACATCGGCCTCCGAAGCATAAATGACAGATGTTTGTTGAGGGTTCAATTCAGCAGGGATTAGGTTCTGTTTAATAGCATCGGTATGAATATGATAGTTGATTTTTGCCAATTCGCGTTTTGCCGACCATCCCAGCATCTTTTGTTCTTCGGCTTTAAGCCGTTGATATTCTTTTACAAGTAACAGTTGGAAACGAGGGCTTATCCACATGCCAAAATGATAGGCAATATCGCGGTGTGCATACGTTCCGCCATACCGGCCGGCTTTTGATATAATCCCTATGGCATTAGTTTTCTCAATCCAGGTTTTTACAGATAGTACAAAATTGTTGCTTCCTGCCATGTTTTTAATTGTACCGAATTCGGTACAATTAAAATTTGGGTTATACAAAGACTCCCATTCGCCTATGTATTCAATAGTACTTTTCAGGCTAAGCCAACGGAAAATAATGTGTTCTTGTAACTGACTGCGAGCCATATCGGTCAGCGAGATATAATCTTGATTGTCAATTGAAACAATTGTTATTTCGTTGTCTTGTACATTTATTTTTGCCATATATTCTGCACTTTATTTTATCATTCAAATACTATACAACGCCAAGTATGGTTCGCCGTGGTTGCGGGCTGTCTGTGCTGCTATGTGGCCAAACATGGCCGTAACCCACTGATTTATATCTTCATCTATTCCGAAGAGCGAGCCTTGGTTCTGGTTTGCCTTGTAGTTCTCCATTATCTTTATAGCTGTGATATTTCCGTTTTGTATTGCCATATTAGCATGTTTAAGCGCCTGTCGTGCTTCTGTTTCTGCTGTAGTTAATCTGCCGAGTATTTCGTTAGCAATTTTCTGAGCATTTTTCATTCGCTTACTTGTGGTCTGAGCGGTAAGCGACTGGTTGACAAAACTATGAAAACAACGGAATGCCCGTTCTTTAATGTTTTGCAATTCTGCCTCGCTCGGCTCGGCGAATTGCTCAGCCATTCGGTTTTTAAGTATTTCCATAAATTGCAACGGCGAAACTACAGTTTGTTGGCCGTCATCATTTTTCGCCAGCCGTATGCACGTCTGCCGGTTTCTGTCGGTAGCTACAAGAACAAGAGAGTCGGTGTCGGTAATTATTTTACCGCCCAGATTCCTTGCTTCCATAGTTTTCAACACTTCATATCGTTCGGTATGTTCAGACGCAAATTGCTTCAAATCAGCAAAATACTGCGCGAATGCCGATTCCTCGCCATTCACCAATTGGTTGAAGTTTGCTTCCGACAGTTCCTCCATCTCAGAGAATACCTGATTGTCTTCGCCAAACATGGTGTGAAAGGCTTGCAGTTTGGCGTATGCCTTTTCTATCAGATGTATCTGGCTGTTCGACTGCGTTGTTGGGTAGAAGTTGAATACGTGCACTTTGTCCTCTTTCGACCCTATTCGGTTCACGCGCCCTATGCGCTGCATAAGGCGTGTGGCGTTCCACGGCGTATCGTAGTTCAGTATAACATTGGCGCGGTGCAAGTTGACGCCTTCGGCCAATACTTCGGTTGTAACCAGTATGTTGTAGCGGTCTTCTTTTTCACTGTCGGGGCAGTTGGCGTCGAAGTTGCGACGGATGGCCTCTTGCAAGTCGTTACGATTGGCAGCACTAACCTCCAAAACCTTGTATTTCTTCGACTTGAGATAGCGAGAGAGGGTCTTTTGTGTGGCAATGGCTTCGGTAAATACGACGAGGCGGGGCTCGTCGTAATGATGCGGATTGTTGATGTCGGCTGCGAAAAGCTGCTCTTTGAGAGCCTCTTTGAAGGTGTCGAATTTCGGGTCTAAATCGTTATTATCCCAACGTTTGCAAAGTTTGTCTATTAGGTCATAGTCGGCTTCAAGAAGCTTCTTGTATCCCGATTTGAAATCTGAAGCACGGAATTCGTGGTTCCTACCCTTTTTATGTGCGATTTTTGCTCTGACAGCAGCCGCAGTGGCATCGAATTCATAATCAGCGTTGCGGAATTCGGCATTCACATCAATATCGGGACAAACAAAAACGCAGTCGCGCTCGAGCATCTCGAGCATGTTTTTAGTATATTGCCGAAGGTTGTTGAGCGATTCCTTAAAGGCCTCGAAACTGCTTTCGAGGCGTTTTACCAACAGTATCTGCATTATTTTTGCAAGTCGAGCGCTGATGCCTTCTACAGTAAGATTGTGTTTTTCGTACTGCTGTGCGTTTGCCTTGTCGCTAAAATAGTTGATGGCCATATAGCGGTAATAACCAAGATGTTCGCCATCGTCAAGCTGGCCTTCTTCGGCAGGGAGAATTATTCTTACCGTGTCGGCGAACAGAGCGACCAGCTTTTCGTCCATCTCATAGTCGATGCGGTGTGGCGGACAAACGGTCGGAAAGTGCAGCGAGGCACTGTCGGCAGCGTAGTGTTTTTGTATGTCGGTGCGCGTACGGCGCACCACAATGTGGTCGAGCACACGCTGGCGTATGTCGGCAGAAAGCTCTTTAAGAGCTTTCCGCGCCGCTTCCGACGGGTCGTTGCGATAGTTCTTGAATATTTGCTGTTTGTCGGCGAAGAAGCTATCAAGGCGTCCACCGGGAACGTCAGTAAAGTGCGACTTCTGCGGATTGCGTTCAAACAAATATATTTGATTCTGAAGGTCTTTTGGGGAGTTGTTTTGCGGAGTAGCACTCATTAGACCCACGTATGGCGGCTGGCCTGTTTGCATAGTAATATTGTCTATCAGCGCATCGAGAGCCTTATATTTCAACGTTTCGCTGTTACGGAAGTTGTGACTTTCATCTATCATTATCAGTCCGAACGGTTCTGTAGGTAAAGTGCTTTCGAATTCGTCGGCGTCGATTTCAGTATCTATATTATCAGTACCGTCTATTTTGCCTATACTGCCAGTTGTTACTATTGTTATGTGGTCAACCATTTTGTTTGATGCTTCAGCATCAAACGCTTTTATAGTGCTCTCCCATGCAGGTCGTATGGCAGGCGGCATTATTAACAGAACTTTGTTGTTGTCTCTCGTTTCTTCTATGAAACGTTTTACTACCAACAACGCTACCACCGTTTTGCCAAGTCCTACCACATCGGCAAGGAAGAAACCGCCATAATGCTTCATTATGTGAAAACATTGTTTTACTGCGTCAATCTGATACGACAAAGGTTTGTATTCGCTTGGCAGATACGATTTGAGCAATCCGTCGTTTGCCGTGTCGGCAATGTCGCCGAAGTGCATTTGCAAATATTTGATATAAACCTCGTACGGTGAGAGAGTTTCCTTTTGCGGTTCGAGTTCGGGTTGTTGTTCTGGCTGCGGTTCGGGGTGTTGCTTTTTCAGTTCCTCAACTGCTTTCGATTTCTTTACAACTTGCTCCAAAAATTCTTTTGTCCAATCGTCGGCCAACGCCCATTTTTCCTCGAACCAAACAACGTGGCCTTTTTTCGTGCTGCCTTCTACGTTTGGATAGCACACTATTCTTGCTTCTTCCTCGCAATAATTGAGTTCGGCGTTGCCTTCAAGCCCTTGCTTGGTGAAGTTAGAACTGCCGACTATTCCAATGCCCGTTCTGTCAACACCTTGCGTAAAAACATAACATTTTGAATGCAGGAACTGCGTTTCGTCGTTCTCGTTATGTTTGAATTTCCGCACCTCAATCTGTGGGTTATCGCCTTTGCAGAAGTCCAACAACAACTGCAAAGCGTTCAAATGTTCCTCTTTCAGATTATCAGCCAATTCGTCAAGCCCAATGCGAATGAAATCGTCTGGGTACGAAGCGTCTTTGAATTTTGGTTCTTTCAACATCGAGGCATAGACATAGGCATCTTTGCCAATAAGCAATTTCAACTTGTGCTCTGGATTGGCAACAAGAAATTGCCTCAATTCACTTTCTACAAGTGCCATTCCTGGCAAGTCCCAAAAGCCTGTGGCTATGCGTATTGTATCAATGCCGTTGGTGTTTATACATTCACGCAAAACGGCAGTCATTGATAACGCCTCTGTCGAATTGTCTATAAGCGTATTATTCATAATCCTCGAATATGTGTAATGTATGATTTGCAAAGATAACCGCCAAAAAGCAAAAATCAAAGAATATCACACGGCATTTTCATTTTATATCACCAAAATAAAAAATAAATAATCAACTGATTTTTAACAAAAAACCGAGAACAACTGACTAAACTACCAAATCTACAAAAAACACCAGAAATCATTCATTGCAGTAGGCGATAAAATAACTCTATAAGGCATTTATGTCAGTTACTTCAATTCCTAATCCGTTATCCAATTCAGCTTCGGCCTTTTTTATTTTATCAACAAAAGCCTTGCTATAAGGGCTTTTTTTCGGCAGAGCTTTCATTATGTCAAACAGACCCGACTCCTCAATCATTCTCACAATTGAGCGGACAGCCTTGTTTCGCGCATCGTAATTTATTGTCATTGTTGCCATAAATCTCATTTTTAGTTGTTTTCACGTAAGCAAATATACATGTTCTTTTCTTTTTGTTTCTGTCAGTATATCCCGAAAACACATTCTCTACTGATACACAACATATTTCGGCTGTTTTTTTGTGCGAACCAAGCGGAAGCCGAAGCTGTTGCGGGTGTCGGACGAGATGTTGAAGGTGTAGCGGGCGCGCACGGTGTAGTTGTTGCTTACCGGGTAGGCCTGTCCGCCGCGCAGCACGCCGTCGGACGTGTAGGCCTGATTGTCCATCAGGTCGTAAATACCGAGCGCGTTAGGTGCCTTTTGCTTTATGGGATGCGGCTCGCCATCGGCCCAGCGTGTGCTCTCGTAAGTCTCACGGTCCCAAGTGGTTATCTTGTAGTGTTCTGGCTTAAAACCGTCGTTTCCTTCGCGCGCGGCATATTCCCACTCCGCTTCGGAGAGGATGCGGTATCCGTTAGCCTGTTCGTTGCAGTCGAGTGCGAAACCACTGAAAACGTAATCGTTTACGTAGTATTTACCATTAGCGTCGGTTGCTATTTTGAACGCAGGGTTCTTGGCCCACTCTTTTGGGTCGCACTGATGCTGTTCGTCGTAATAGCATGGCTCAAGACCTTGAGCCATGCTCATCAGGTTGCAGTAGATGATGACCTCCATCGGACTGACATAGTAAACGGGGTAATCCTTTCCGATGCCGAGCTCAGGTTTCGGCTTGTAGGCGTCGTAGGCGTCCGACTGGCCGTATTCCGTTCCCTTGGAGGCCACGCCGTAGTAAGTCATGTAGCGCTCCCATTCTCCCTGGGTTATAGGATGGTCGCAAATATAATAGTCGTTGACCGTGAGCGGCACTTTGTCGTGGAAGATTGACGGTGAGGCCATTACTTTCTTTTCTATCGTAGCGCCTTTCACCGCGACCATGTCGGTGTTGTCGGGTTTCACTACCTGGGCGCTTACGGTTGCGGTGCCGCTTGGCATTACGAACGAGCCGTCGGCTGATACGCTCAAAAGGTTACCTTTTGAGTCGGCAACAGAAAGAGATGCCAACTCGCAGTCCGCCGGGAGGTGGACTGTGAGTGCAACTTGCTCGCCGGCTTTAGGCGAGCTTTTGTCGGCCGTTATTCTTCCGTATTTCGGGTTATTGATTCTGAGTGCGTTACCAGCTGTGTTTGATGCAGTCGGTCGGGTTGCTGACGGCTGCTGGGCCGGCTGCTTCGTGGCGGTATTTACCGCCACGGGCTGTGCCGATGTTTTTTCAGATGCCTCGGCCTTTGCGGCAGTTGTTTGCCCCGCGTCGGCAACTTGCTGCATGTACGAGCATGAACTCATCAGCAGCAAAGCTGCTGATAAAATAAAACCTTTTGACAATTCGGCTGCATTCATCATTACCGGTCTCATTTTTAGTCTTTGTTATTTCATTTTCTTTTGCACGCGGCGGAAATCGTTACGATTGCTGTTCCAGACCACCTTAACTGTTTCGGGGTCGTAGGGACGGAGCCAGCCTTCGGGTTCTGAAGCAGCTTCGCTGTAAATAGTCAGCTTTGGGCAAGTTAAGAATGCGCGGTCGCCAATTTGGGTAACGGTTTGGGGGATGTAAACCGCTTCGAGCTGGCGGCAATAGCTGAATGCGCCCTGCCCAATGTTGCTCACCGAACTCGGTATCTCTACCGAGCGCAACGAGCCACAACCCGGAAACGCCCACCACTCGATGCTTTTCACCGAATTTGGTATCGTTACCGATACCAAATTCCTCACATTGCTAAACGACCCATACTCAATTGTTTCGACCGTCGAAGGTATTACAAACGTTTTGCCCGCCTTGTTGGCCGGATAGTGAACGATTTTGGTCTTTTCGGTATTGTACAGAATACCGTCGACCGAGACAAAGTACTTGTTGCCTTTCTCGACCATAATACTGGCAAGGCTGCGGCACTCAGAGAACGGTCCCAGGCCAATCTTCTCGACCGAGCTTGGTATGGTTATCGTTTCCAGATTGATACAATGGCGGAATGCATTGCTCTCGATGCTCGTAATAGTGTTGGGCAGCACCACCGAACGCAGTCCGTTAAAATCGCGGAAACTCTGGTCGCCAATGGTAGTAACGGGGTATCCTTTGCCGTGTATGATTACTTCTGACGGAATAACAATGTCTGTCGCGGTAGTAGAATACCCCACAACTGCGACATTACGGCCCGAAATACTATACTGCAAGCCGTCTATCACGCACAAAGAGCCGTCGCAAGGGTCATCGTCGTCGTAATCATCTACATCAACTATAAAAGGGTCGTAGTATCCAATGGCCGTATTGAAAAAATCATCCAACCCTTCGCGGCTTTTGGTTTCTCGGGTCGAATAGACCATAAAGATCTTGCCGTTCCACTTGTCTGACGCGTTTTTCAGCACAAATTCGGTCGCGCCGCCACCTTGATTGGTGATTATAACTTGCTGCCACATAGGACCATGTGGCGACACACGTACCACTTCGTAAACATACTGTCCGGCGCCGTCGTCACGGATTGGCGTCATCAGATATTTATGATTATAGTCCATCGAAGAGCTAAAAAACGAAAGGGAGGTCCCGCCGCTTTCGCTATCTGACATAATGATATGCGTGTAGGCGGTCGATTGATCGTCTTGAGTCCACAATCCCGACTCTGAGTTTTCGAAACCCATCTGCACGTTCGACACCCTGTAAATATGCGTCTGCGCATCGACTGCGATTGCTGCCGCGAACGTTGCAAGCAATACTAAAACAGTTATTTTTCTCATACTCTTATTCATTTACCACATTAGTATTGCAAATATATAAAAAAAATGACGATACCAACACTAAAAAACGGGAAAAACGATTGCGGTTCGGAAAAACTTCGTATATTTGTGATGTGTTAATTCTCGCCCAATAATTTGGGCGAGAATAACGCAAACTATTAACGACATAAAAAAATCAGAATTATGAAAAAGATATTACTTCCGCTTATAGCGCTGATGCTTACCGCTGCCAACGATGCATTTGCCGAAAAGTACTCCGTGAGTATGACTTCGGAGTTCAATTCTGTGCCAACCATTTACGCAGGTACACAAAATCAACTTACAGTAACAGTAACAAACTCCAGCGAGAATGCCGGTTCGAATATTGCTGTCAGCGTTTACCAGGGCGAAGAGTTGATCGGAACAGAGACTATTGATAATCTACCTGCTGGAGATAGGATTACTTGTGTTTTCGATGACCCGACCATACGCCCTATTACCGAGAAAACAGTAAACGGTAATGACAATCAGAATATCAGTTACAAAGTTGTACTTTCTGACGGTGTTGAAAACACTGAGAAAGATTTCTCGTTCGTTGTTTTATACAACGGCAACTTAGGCAAAGATTATGCCTACCCTACCGCTAACCCTACCAAACGCAACTTCTCTTTCACTGGCGAGGTTCAAGTTATGGTCAGCGAAGAAGATGCATATTGCACCGCAAGTACCACTTCGAGAGAAGAGAATTGGACGGTTGACCTCAGCGGCGAAAACGTGCTCGTACACAAGGCGTTGCTGTACGTATCGTACAATTGGGATAATAATGCCGATGGCGACTTCAACACATGGACGACCACATTCAACGGGTATGCAGTCACTCCCCTCGCCAGCTACCGTGACCAAACGAATTTGGGCAATTATGGCTCGTATGGATACGGTTTGGTTGTATATGACGTCACAGAGGCTGTTGTTGACGGCAGCAACACTTTTAAAATGGAAAGGAATAATAAAGGTGCTGCTATCTACCCAAGACCACAGGCGATTACTACGACTTGAGCGGGCGCAAACTGCAAGGCAAACCGACAAAGAAGGGTGTGTATATTATGAACGGCGCCAAAGTGTTTGTGGAATAGCGGGCGAAGTAGGGATAATTAGGGTTATAGATACCTAAAACATATTTCATATTTCTGCTCTCTTTGGGAGGTTTGAAATAAGACACAGAGTAAAACAGGAAACTATAGGTGTCTCTTGTCGCGAGTTAAGTCCTGCTTATGACTGCTTCGGATTAACCAATCATACGCTGCAATTTCACCTAATAAGTAAAGGGTAATTCTGTGTCAGGAGTCCAATATGGTTTTTCAGAAGTACCTTTTGATAATATGAAATGTATAAGGCGACCCTTATCTTCTATAACAGGATAAGGGTATTTAATCCCAAGATTAGAAAAATACAACACTTGTATTCCCTTCTCTTCACACAATTGCTTCTTAGTCAAATCTCTCTTTTTAGTCTGTTCTAATCCTTCGTCTCCACCAAAGAAATCAATGGTTTTAAAATGCTGAATACCTTGACATTCAATAGCCATATCGTAATCGGGCAGATAAAAATCAAGAAACATTATACCATTAAACCGAAGCCAACTAAAAGTCTTTTGTGGAACAAATCGAATATTATGCCTTTTTAAAAGATTTGCAATAGTGTCTTCCAAAACACTGTTATTACACATTGGGCAACCGGAGCCATGAAGATGGTTTTGGGGGACTTGAATGAAAGGGCCATGTCTTGGACAAATAATTTTAATAGGAACACTTCTATCAACATATTGTATTTGTGAATAGTCATATTTCCCTTTATGAATACTATTTGCTGCCGCAATGAAATCTGCTTCTGTTTTTCTCAACCGGATACTGTTTTCTTCTGAAAAACATTTTTTGCAACCATGCCCCATAAGATGACCGTTAGGCTTTTGGAAAAACTCACCATGCTTGGGACATATTATACAAACAGGTGTTTTATTCCCATCATATTTAACTTTGGAATAATCATATTTATCACCATGAATAGACTTGCTTTTCTCAATGAATAGTTCCTTGTCCATATATGTTCCACTACATTTTGGACATCCTAAAGTTTTTAAATGCAAAATTGGACTTTGTTTAAACTCACCATGGATAGGACAACCTATTATAACATGCTTTCTGTATCCTTTCCATTCAATTTTAGAGTAATCATATTTGCCTTCAAATCGTTCATTTGCAAGTTTAATAAAATAGTCTTTGTCTATACCGTAATTGCCGCTACACTTTGGACATCCTTTTTGATGACTAAGATGGTTATTGGGAGAACACCAAAACTCTCCATGCTTGGGACAAATTATGCATACTTTTTCTTTTGAACTTTTGTATACCACTTTTGAGTAGTCATATTTATCCCCATACTTAGCTTTCGCCGCTTCAACAAACTCTTCTGTAGTAGGGATATACGAACCCGAGCATTTAGGGCAACCAAATCCATGTAGATGATTATGTGGCGCTTGCCAAAAATCTCCATGTTCGGGGCATATTATACATACTTTATCGTCAGTATTATGGTATTCTACTTTCGAATAGTCATATTTATCTTTATGAACCAAATTAGCTTTCTGAACAAAGCTTTCTTTACTTAATCTAAATATTGCAGCCTTTGAATTAACCGCGCATTTTGGACAAATAGATTTTCTACTAATATGATTATTCGGTTCTTGCCAAAACTCCCCATGTTCGGGACAAATAATGCAAACTTTAGTATGAATGTCGCGGTAAACTACTTTTGAATAATCATACATATCCCCATGTACTTTTTTCGCGCTTTCTATGAATTCTAATGTTGTGTGTCTTTTAGGCATTTAAACAAATTATTAAATCAGTATTCGACCTCAATGAACTTACAATGTGGGTCATTTTCTTTTTCTGCGGGAACGATAACTAGCCTACCACCAAGAGCTTCAACTAGGCGACATAATGAGTTTATATTGTTGTATAATATACCGCGTTCTATTGCATTCAGTTTTTTATCTGTAATTTCCATACGAGTAGCGGCATCTACGAGAGATAGTCTACGGTACTCACGGAGAGCTTGAACAGCTTTCCCTACATCTTGGAAAACTTCTTTACATAGCTGTTCTTTAGGAGTATTTTCTGCGTTCATATGATTATTGTTTTTTTATATGTATAACGAATTTTAGATTGTTTTGTTTAATTATTCTGTGTTAGCGCTTTGTTGTAATAGTTCATTTCGCTTAGTTAGTTGTTACTACGAATCGTTTTGTTATTATTTCCATCTATTTAATCCCTATTCCCACACTTTAAGCGTTTTTACGGTGCGCCGTTCGGCGCACCGCGCCATAAGGTTGAACCAGCTCACGCAATGGTCGAGTATTATTGCGTCGGCCGTGATGACATTAGCTTTTTCCCACAGAGTGCGGTCAACTTCCTTAATTATCTGTATATCAAGGTCGAACGGGCACGTCGTGCCCAGTTCTTCCTTCACATCGGCAAGGAGCGACTTGAGTCTGCCGGAGTTCGACACGGGCTCGTCGAGCAGTATGTGTGCCGAAGCGACGCCCTGGACCGTCAGTTGCTCAAAAAGCACCTGAGCGGCTTCGGCCGTCTCGGGAATCATACGGTAGGTGCCACGCAATGCGGCGAGGTCGCGTATGGTGCCGTCCATGCACGAGAAAAGCATTGAGTTGCTGAGCATTACTTCGAGCGTGATGATGGTATTGAAGCCGTCGATCCATACATCGGCACCGGCCACCGAGGTCAGCTCTTTGGCCTTGCGGACATTCAACTGCTCGGCCGTAGCTATGCTACGGACAATGGCAAGACGCTGGCGCTCAGAGAGTTTGAAATGATTGCCCACGAAAGTTGAGGCCGTCTTAATGTCGTAGCCCTCGTTGATGAGATAAAAGACGTGGCGCGATGCGGTCTGCATCGTTGCCAATGCCTGCGGCGAGAATTTCTTATCGTCGTCGGGCAAATATCCGCGCTTGGCGTTAGTTTTAGTTGTTTCTGCGTGTGGCATGTGAAAAAACGGTTAGTATTTCTGCCAAAAATAACGCTTTTAATCCCCTTTTTCAAATAATTATCCATATCTTCGCATTGTTTTTCTAACATTCAATTAAAAATGAAAAAACTTTCAGCAATAATCACTTCCACGGCGCTCGTTCTTTGCGCCTGCAACGGCAACGCACAACAAGGTCATGACGGCAGCAACGCTGCCGACAACAGCACAAACACATCAGAAACGACAGAGCAAAACGCCGAAGGCGTTTTGGAGTCGGACTCGCAGACAGAAGAAACGCAAGAAAAACTATCATACAACGTTCTTAAAGCGCTGTCGGAGACACCAGAACTCGCGGAACGCCTCGAGAATTTCGACCTTCTACTGCCCGACTGCGACGACTGCGAGGAGCTCTTCGATGGTCACCTCGGCGATATAGAAACGGGACGGCTCGACTGCTTTCCGTTCACAAAAGGCGGTTACTTCGTGATTTTCAGAGACTTCGACTTCTGCGACTGCGCCCACATAACCTACTACACCTACATCTACCGCGACGGGCGACTTACTAAAGACGAGACGCTGCTGCCCGACCCGCGCATCGACGACTACTACTCCAACGCCGACAAATTTCCCGAGGAAGGCCGCAAGGCGCTCGAGATGCTGATGACGGAAAACAACTATTTGTACGACGCCAACACCGGACAACTCAATGTGAACTTCTCGATATGGGAGTGCGACGAGTACGGCTCGCACATGCCCGTGGCGCTCAAAGGGTTCGGCCGCAAGGATGACGACCCCGTGCCGACAATCGCTTACAACTGGAACGGTGAGAAATTCGTGCGCGACCCGCAGAACAAGCCCCTTACGGAGGATTTGGCTTATTTTGAGCAATTTTCGCCCGAATGCAAAGCCACGGTAGCATATAAGGTCTCGCGACTGCTCGACAGCACTGCGCCCAACGAGAACTGCGAGAACGAGCATCATTTCTCGTTCCGCGAAGAAGGCCCCGACGCGCCGTCGTTCGATGTGATGTGCTTCCCGCTAACAAAGGGCGGATACCTCGTAATTACCGGAAAGAACGCTCAATACGGACTGCACAAATATACTGCCTACACTTACGACGGCGGCGATTTGAAGCCGTCGGGCTTCAAACTGCCGGACTGTCCGCTGGCCGACCTTCTCGACGACGAGAAGAGCAAAGGCCACGAAGCTGATATTGAGAAACTTGAGGCTTTTTTTACCAAAGATCCTTCGCTCGTGAGAGAGTATCACCTCAACGCCGAAGAACAGAAACTGGAGATAAACTACAATCTCGATTACGACATTGAAGAGGAAATAGGCAACGAGAAATACAACGAGCTTTACAACATTGGCAAATGGGACAAACGCCCGACCTACAAATGGAACGGCGAAGATTTTGTAAAACAATAAGAGAATTTATACATCTTACCGTCGGAAGATGGCATTTTCAGTTGGTTACAATTTGTAACCAACTCACTTCCCTCTTTTTTAAGTCTGTTTTTTAATACTTTCCAATAATTATTCGAATTAACACTGTCGGTCAGTACCGCACAGAAAAAAACCACTCTTCGGTTTCATCATCCCACAGAGTGCGTATTTTTTTATCTTCGAAAACTTTAATCTTTGTATCTTTTGCCATTTTTCATTTACTTGTCTTGCAAAGTTAAGCATAATTCTTTTCAATGTCAAATAAAAAACATACCTTCGCACTGAATTTTATAGTAATCAATTAGATATGAAAAAACAAATCACAATCCTGACGTTTGCAGCGCTCGCGCTTTGCGCATGCGGCGGCAACAACAACCAGAATCAGAACGGTTCTGAGTCGGCTACAGATCAAGCAGCAACCGACATCGAGGGCGGCTTGCCCGAACTCGTGTTCGACAACCTTGAATTTCACGGTCTTTCTGACGCAACAAATGTTGCGCCAGTGGTCGCAAACGCCAAGAAAATAGTCTTCAAAGGCGACAAAATGACCATTTCCGACGGTAAAAATGAGACTGTCTGCCAGCTCGACCTCAATTCGTCGACCGAAGAGGCCAATCCCGACGCCTATTACTGGATATTTTCAACCATCGGCAACGACAATCTGCCCGAAACGAACGTTTCTATTCAGACCGAATACGAAGAGGCCTGCATCGCACGCAACGAAGACCCTAAACAACGACCTATAAAAATCTTTTTCGACACGATGGGAAACCTCTACCCCAAAAACTTCAACTCGTGGAACAACCTACGCCGCAAATTGGCAAGCACATACCCTTCCGACGAAGAGTACGAGCAAGTTCTGGCTTACGTCAACCGCGAAGAGTACGAACCTGAAGTCGGCGACTACGAGGACTACAACAATGGCGAAAAATCTGTTTGCAGCGACATCAATAATGACGGCCACACCGACTGCATTTCATACTCCGAAAATGAATTCTCTATTTATTTTGGCCAGGACGACGACGAAACTCTCGACCCAATTGAAGGATTCGTGTTGGAAAACGAAAACGCCAACAGCATTATCACAAATGTGACAATCGCCGCTAACGGCGATTTCAAAGTTGAAACCGAATGGACCAACGAACGCGGTGCCAGCGGCACCGACAACTACACCGCTCGCTATCACGACGGCAACTTCGTGCTCATTGCCTACGACTGCACCTACGAACCGGCTACCAGCGACACCTACGACCTCATCAATTTCAAAAAAATATCTGAATCGGGCTTCGACGAGGATGATGTAGAACAAAAGATTACCGACCTCAAAAAACTGCCGCTCAAGAAACTCTCCGAAATAAAAATAGGCGAGTATCATTGCGACGATTATGAATAAATAACACGCTGACTGTCAGATGATTGATTTCGAGGACGTATTTAAAGAGCATATACTGCCAAGGCTTATCATGGTGCTGATGCTGACGCCAGTGGCACTGATAGGCTGGTGGGTCTTCTCGTTTTTCTACGTAACGAGTTCGCAGGACAAGTGGCAGGAGCAGGCCAACGAACTGCCGGTGCTCACCACCGACAGCGAGATTGCGGCCGCCATAAGTGGCGAGCCGCAGACATATCTCGTTAAAAACTACTGCTTCAGCGGCGGACAAACTATCCGCGACACCATTCTCGACGTCCTCGACGGCGAGTATATGGTCATCAACATACGCCGGCAGAGATTCACCATCACACGCAGAAGCTCCGACACTGAGACCGAAATGTGGACCGACGGCCCGTTCTGCACGCTCGTCGGACAATTCGCCTTCGGCAACGGCACCGAGATACAAAACGCTGACTCATTGAAGTTTACATTTGCATCTGATAAATATTGGCAAAACCTCAAAGACGAATACGTAAGACCTGAGAAGCTCAAACACGTGGCGCAGGACATGTACTATTACCCCGAATATGCAATGAACTTCGACAGCATAGGCGCCATTCTCGCCGACATGCCCGAGCGGTTCAAGAAAAGCGTGGAACAAACTGTCGACCAGGCTTTTAAACGCAAGAAAGTGTACGACTCGCGCTTCACTCTGTGCTTTCTCCGAAAGGGCGAGCCGGCCACCTTCGCCGTAAGGCTCGGTGGCGGCAAAGCCGACTTCGCAGCCTTAGGCGGCAACAACTACATGCTCGTCGCTTGCGACGACATGTCGCAACGCGGCGATACCGAATCGTCGTTCAAGCTGGCCTGGCATATCACCGTCGGCATCATTCTCGCTGCGATGGCTCTCGCAATCATCATGGCGCCGAAAGTGCTTGATTGGGACAAATGACATGAGAATCAGATTATTATGAAGAAAAGAGTTATAATAGCCATCGTAGCACTGGCAGTGTGCTTCGGTGTTTTCCGATTCGGGATGAGCCTGCGCAGCCACTCCGACAGTCTGAGCGAGGCCGACCGCCAGCTGCAAGACCGGCTCGACAAACTGCCCGTGCTCACCACCGACGATGAGATAAGCGCCGCCATTGGCGGCGCTCCGCAAGACTACCTCATACGCAACTACGTCTTCAGTAACACACCCGCCATTGCCGACACCGTTTTCCACGTGCTCAACGGCCGTTACCTCTGCATCTACGTAACACAAGAGACACTGACGCTCGAGCGCCGTAGCGCACGAGCCGGCGAAAGCCTCTATAACAGCATTTGGGTCGAGAAGCCTTACTGCCAGACATTCAGCAAGTTCCGTCTGAACGACGGCACACCCATCGCCCTGCCCGACTCGATAGAATTCATCTTCTCGCTCTGGAAAAAGAACCTCCGCACGCCCGACGCTGAGATATGCGACGACAAGAGAGAGCATTTCTCAATGTCGCGCTACTACCCCGACCGCACGGTGAACATAGCCAACCCCGAGGCGGCGGCAGAGGATTTTATAAGCCAGTTTTCGGACAATGCCGAAAAACTGGCCGAAGAGTTCGGCAACAAAAGCATAACCTTCGGCACGCGCCTCAACTTCACCTGCATGACAGCCGACGATGAGGCGACCTTCGCCGCCCGGCTGGGCGGCGGCAAAGCCTCGATGAGAGTCTTCGACGACCGCAACGCCATAATCATAGGCAGCGACCGCATTCCCGTAAGCGACATGGAATCAGTAAGTTCCATCATCTATAAGGTCTTCGGCTATCTGCTTATGGGCATCGCTGCTCTCATTGCTCTGGGCATACTGATTTGGTTTGTATCGTCGTTATTCGAGAAAAAAAGAGTTTGATTTACTCCTTCTGCATCTGCACTTCCTTCACATATTTGCCATTGCGCATAACATAGCGGCCTACCTCTAGGGTGTCGGCAGGTAGAAGCTCATTATAATCGTAATCTCTGATTGAACGAACTGTATAATACTCAATTACAGGGTAACCATTTTCTTTTGGCCAACTGTCATTATAGAAGCAAAAACCATCAGACAAGCTCATATCATCACGCACATACCGCCTATTGACAGTGTCATTGCGACTTAGTATATACGGGGCATGATAGAGCACAAAATCTTTCGTTTCGATATCAAAATAATCATAATAATAGAAGAATTCTTCATCAAAGATCGATTTGGTTTTTTCTTCTACTGTAATTTTTACAATCGGTACGCCATTTGACTTATTAAGATGATATTCTATCACATGATACTCATTATCAGACGTTTCATCATCGAACAAATCATATATATTAGACATTGAATCGCGCAGCACGGCTACGCCGTTTTCAATACCGAATAATAAGTAACCTACACTGTCTTCACCATGATAGCTTTTATCGAACAGAAAACAGATAATGGAATCGTTTTGAAAAACATCGCTTGTGGCATTTTTATCATAATAAAAATCGCCAACCTTCTTGTTGTTGACAGAGTTGATAATATACTGTATTTTAGCCGAATATCCTTCAGGGCAAAATGTAACATTAGCAGCATCCTGAGTAAAATTATCCTTGTTAAAGAAGTGGATTTTGTAATTAACCATTGGCTTGTAGGTCCAGTGGCAGGTATTGCTCGCTTCGTCAACCACTAATGTGGCAATTTTTTGTTTTGTATCTTTATAAAGAATCGTGTCGCCACGCCAAATACAACTGTGACGATACATTTTGTAGCCACCGCCATATTTGAGCAGAACACTCTCTTGATCACTTTGAGCGATACTTGTTTTTCTTTTCATTGTTTCGAAAAAATCCAAAGGAGACTGTTTTTGTAGGAATGTTCCGTAACCAACTGCCAATAACGAGACTGATACAGCAGCTACTGTAACTTTAGTAAGTGTGCTGCATTTTTCGCCATCTAAAATCGGATATAATGTTTTTATTAATGAGATCATTCCGGCTATAACCAACACGGCATAAACAAAGACCACAGGAGTCATAAGAAGTGTGCCCAAACCTGCCCACTTGTTGGTTACATCATTGAATATTGAAAAATCTGATGGTTGGTTGTAGAACGTTATCAGATTAGCCACTGTAAGCAGCCACATGAAAACTATTGATTTTTGAGAATTAGGGTTACTCATAATCAAAACAAGCTTTTATTGTGATAAACTGCTCTTACATCGAACACCAGCGAGTCGCCGCGGAAGAGATTGCCATCGACCGACTTGTAGTACTTGTTGCCTGGCTCAACAATTATATAATTCACATCGGCGCAGCACTTGTCGAGAATCTTGTTATAATTGAAATATTCAACTGTGGCGGGTATGAAAAGCGTGTCGCAATCGACTGAATGATCTTCTGTTACCGACAACACCTTGTATCTTGCACCATTCTTTTCGACATAACCAGGTATTATAAGATTCTGTCTATAGCCAATATAACCAATATTTTCGATTTCAAGCGCCGGTTCATTTTCTTTGCCGATATATATAAAAGTCATGCCCACATCATTATAATCCATTTCAAACCGGTATTCATTGTCGACAGGCTCATAGCGATTATTTTTACTTTCTGTCGGCAAAAAAATATGCAGATATATAGCCACCGAAGCCAGCACTATCAGGATGCATATAACTTCGGCATTTTCGGCAAGTATAGACCGTTTCCCCATAATTATCAGCTTGAAATAATGCAAAGAACGGACGCGGCAAGCCGTGTCCGTTCTTTGTTCTTTATACATTGCTATTTAACCTCAATTTTCTGCCAGTTGAAATCACTTGAATAGTATTCATCGTCGGCACCGGCGAGGGCTTTTTCGAACTCAGCGGCCGTGATTTCTTTGCGTTGCGAGCCGGCCGGCTCGCTAACGAAATACGACTCGCGGTCGTAAACCCAGTTCTCGTCGTACTCGGCGTCTTCCTCGGGTTCAACATACTCGTACACGTCGGAATAAACAGCGGCTATCTCGCTGTTTTTCAGCACATAGCTATTCACTTCGCCCTTCGTGCCGCTTTCGTTGCCGTCGCTCACTTTCACCACGCCGTTCTTGCTGACCGTTATGCCGCCAGTCTGTGCCATGTTGTGCGACAGGCCCACGAGTTTCAGTCCGCTTTTACCGTTGGTAAAAACGGCCATAAAACCAGTTCCTTCGCCCCACTCTTCCTCAATATGCTGGCGCAGAAGCAACTCCTGCGTGCCGTCGGCATCAATGTCGACGTAGGCGTATTCGTTGGCGGCGCTCCCCAACTGTTCGTCCTGAAAACGCTGCACCATCTCGTCGGCGTTCCATATTTTAATGGCCTCGGGAAGCGGGTCTGACTTGCTGCACGACGCCAGCACTGCCAAGGCTGCTATTGCCAGAAAACGTGTTTTCATAAAGCTGTTATTTTTTGGTTATGTCCTTCCATTCGAAATCGTTAATCTCGCAATGATTGTCGGTGCCGGCAGTAGCTTTGTCGAATTCGTCGGACGAAATCTCCTTGGGCTCAGCGGTGGCGGGTTCGCTCTTATAGTACGTTACGGTGAATTCAGCTTCCACCTCTTCGTATTCTTCCTCATCGCCTTCTTCTTCGGTGTATTCTTCTTCGTCGCCTTCTTCAAACTCTTCTTCTTCGGTCTGGTACTCGCTATAGTATACAGAAGCCAACTCGCTGTTTTTCAGCATGAAGTAGCTTGTCTCTGACCAAGTTCCGCTTTCGTTACCGGCTTCGACAATGACAATACCGTTTTTGCAGATGAATATATCGCCAATCTGAGCCTCTTTGGTATCGAGAGCAACGAGTTTCAGTCCGCTCTTGCCGTTGGTGTAAACGGCAAGGAAACCAGTGCTTTCGCCATATTCGCTCACCTGATGCTCGCGCAGAAGCAACTCGGGCGTGCCGTCTTTGTCGAGGTCGGCATAGGCGTATTGGTCGGGTATGTACATTGTCGCGTCACCGCCACGCCAATTCTGAATGGTTTCGTTGGCGTCCCAGAGTTTGAGAGCCTCAGGAATAGGGTCCGGTTTGCTGCACGAAGCCAGTACGGCCATCGCAGCGATTGCTAAAATCAGTGTTTTCATAATCTTAATATGTTTTAAATTGTTCGATTCAACGAATGAAATGCAAATATACACTCATTTTCAATATTTTCGCACTGAGGAACGTTAAAAATACCACTGCACGATCCAGGCGGCGAGGGCGAGCACCGAAGTGAAAATCTCCTGCCAGCGGTAACGCGGCAGGCGCATCACATACGACGTGAGCAGCATGGCGCCGCCCATGGCTATGAGTATCTGCATCTCGAACGAGAAGAGCGGCAGAATGATGAAGAGCGACGCGCAGAAGACTATCCATATCACCGCGCGGCAGAAACGGCTCTCTATAATCTTGATTTTCTGCATATTGCGCATACTATTCAATATAGCCGTGATAAGTATGAGCGCATAAACCACAATGTACGAACGGGCGAAGAAGTTGGTCTTGTAAAACGCTGTAGGAACGAGCATCTCTTTGAGGTACGTCTCCACCACGGGCACCAGACTGTCGGTGCAGAAGAAGTATGTGGCCGCAATGGCCAAAGGCGATGCTATGCCGAGCAGAATGGCCACAAACGAGCGCACCGATACGGTGCGCAAGGTGAACAGAATGACTGCGTGAAGCGGAACGAACCACACCGTCTTGGCCCAAAAGAGAAACGCCGTCGACATCAGAAAAGCCGACTCGAAGCAGGTGCGCTCGTACGACTCGCTCATTGCGCCACGGAACATTCGGTAAACAGCTGTGCCAAAGAGTATTGCAAACACGCTCACAGGGTGCAGACTCTGCGAGACGATAAAGCCGCTCGACAAGATGATGAAGAAAAAGCCGCCGAGATTGTTGGCGTGCTCTACGAACTTAAACGTAACGGTGAGCGCATTGACCACAAGCGTTACCACAAAGGCAAAGATGATGGCAATGGCCACGCTCAGCGTACTGCCTTCGGCGATACCGCCGAAGACGAGGTTCCACAGCGGAGTGTACAAGTCGGTATCGGCCGCCACGAAACTTATCTCGGGCGACGAGATGAGGCGCAGCCTGTACAGTATGAGCATTACCGGCAGAGCGGCATACGCCAAAAACGAATTCCGACTGAAGAACCTGAACATCTTACTTGTAGTATTTATCGAGGTCTTTGCCTATGTCGCGGCGGAAATAGCGGCCTTCGTACTTGATATGCTCCACGTTGCGGTACGAGAGCGCGAGCGCCTCGTCTTTGCTTGCGCCGAGCGAGCTGACGGCAATGACGCGGCCGCCGTTTGTAACTACGCCACTGTCAGTCTGTTTCGTGCCGGCGTGGAAGAGGATGCTTCCCTCCACCTCATCGAAACCGGTCATGGGCGTGCCTTTCTTGTAGCTGCCCGGGTAACCGCCGGCAACCATCATCACCGTGCAGCATGTCTTGCTGCTCACAGCGATGCGTTTTTCGCCGAGGCGCTCTTGCGCCACGGCCTCGAAGAGTTCCACAAGGTCGCTCTCGATACGCGGCATAACTACCTCTGTTTCAGGGTCGCCCATGCGCACGTTGTATTCTATCACCATAGGTTCGCCGTCGCAGTTCATCAGACCCACGAAGATGAAACCTTTGTAGGGTATGTTGTCTTTGCGCAGGCCGTCGACTGTAGGACGTACGATGCGCTCTTCGACTTTACGCATAAACTCATCGCCGGCAAACGGAACGGGCGAAACGGCGCCCATGCCGCCAGTGTTGAGGCCGGTGTCGCCCTCGCCAACGCGCTTGTAGTCTTTGGCCTCTGGCAGAATGACGTACGACTTGCCATCGGTAAGCACAAACACCGAGAGCTCGATGCCGCTCAGATACTCCTCAATGACCACCGTGTTGCTTGCTGAGCCGAACTTGCCGCCGAGCATCTCGCGCAGTTCGCGTTTAGCTTCGTCTAAGTCGTTGAGTATCAGCACGCCCTTGCCGGCGGCAAGGCCGTCGGCCTTAAGCACGTAAGGAGCTTTGAGCGTAGCGAGAAAAGCCTCGCCTTCGGCAATATTTGCCGAAGTGAAACTCTTGTACTGCGCTGTGGGTATGTTGTGGCGCATCATGAACGCCTTGGCGAACTCTTTGGAGCCTTCGAGCGCGGCGCCTTGCGCCTGCGGTCCTATGACGGGCACAGAGGCTGTAAGCGGGTCGGCCAGTATGGCATCGTGAAGCCCTTTGACGAGCGGCTCTTCGGGACCGACAACAACCATATCGATGTGGTTGTCGGTGATAAAACGCTTAACCTCAGCGTGATTGTTTGGGTCGAGGTTGACGTTGGTACCGTAATTGCCCGTGCCGGCATTGCCCGGCGCGATGTAGAGTTTAGAGAGCTTCGCGCTTTGCGACATCTTCCATGCAAGGGCGTTTTCACGACCGCCCGAACCGATAAGTAGTATATTCATGTCTGATAAAATTTGCTTTGCTTGAATACTTTGCAAAAGTAATACTATTATGTGGTAAATCAACTACGCAAAACACGGAAAATGCCACGTCGGCGCGTTTAAAAATAAAAATTAACAATTGAAGCGCGCGCACCATTCATATATCATAAATAATTTTTAAATCTTTTAACTCTGTCGGGTGTATATCAAGTGGTTAGAAATGAGTAATTTTGCACCCTCAAAAAATGACATTTATGCAGAAGATAAGAAACGTTGCAATTATAGCGCATGTCGACCACGGAAAGACGACACTCGTGGATAAGATGCTGATAGCGGGCAAGTTGTTCCGCGACAATCAGAAGACAGGCGAGCTGATGATGGACAATAACGAGCTCGAACGCGAGCGCGGCATCACCATTCTGTCGAAGAACGTAGCAGTCCGCTGGGGCGACTACAAGATAAACATCATCGACACTCCGGGCCACTCCGACTTTGGCGGCGAGGTTGAGCGTGTGCTCAACATGGCTGACGGCGTGCTGCTCCTCGTCGATGCTTTCGAAGGTCCTATGCCGCAAACACGTTTCGTTCTACAGAAGGCCATTCAGCTCAACCTCAAGCCAATAGTTGTCATCAACAAAGTCGACAAGCCCAACTGCCGACCCGACGAGGTTCACGAGGCGGTCTTCGACCTCATGTTCGCCCTCGACGCCACCGAAGAGCAGCTCGACTTCCCAACCATCTACGGTTCGGCCAAACAGAACTGGATGAGCGACGACTGGAACAAGAAGACCGACAACATAAACGCTGTTTTTGAATCGATTATAAAATACATACCCGCGCCGCCCGAGAACATCGGCACGACGCAGATGCTCATCACCTCGCTCGAATACTCAAACTACACCGGCCGTATAGCCATAGGGCGAGTACACCGCGGCGAGCTGCGTGCCGGACAGGCCATAAGCCTCTGCAAACGCGACGGCAGCATTGTCAAGTCGCGCATCAAAGAGCTCTACCTCTACGACGGCATGGGCAAAGTGAAAGTTGATGTGGCACCGTGCGGCGATATTTGCGCCATAGTCGGTCTCGAAGGCTTTGAAATCGGCGATACCATCGCCGATTTCGAAAATCCGGAACCACTGCCCACAATAGCCATCGACGAGCCTACAATGAGTATGTTGTTCACTATCAACAACTCACCATTCTTCGGCAAAGACGGTAAATTCGTTACTTCGCGACATATCAAAGAGCGCCTCGACCGCGAGCTCGAGAAAAACCTCGCTCTGCGCGTTGAACCTACCGACAGCGCCGACGCATGGAATGTCTTCGGGCGCGGCGTGCTGCACCTCTCGGTGCTCATAGAGACTATGCGCCGCGAAGGCTACGAGCTGCAAGTGGGTCAGCCTCAGGTGATTATAAAAGAAATAGATGGTGAGAAATGCGAACCTATCGAAGAGCTGACCATCGACTTGCCCGAAGATTTTTCGGGCAAAGCGATAGAGATGGTTACTCAGCGCAAAGGCGAACTCGTGAACATGGAACGCCGTGGCGACCGCATACACCAAGAATTCAAGATACCGTCGCGCGGCATCATAGGCCTGCGCTCAACAATGATGACCGCCACTGCCGGCGAAGCCGTCATTGCGCACCGCCTTATCGACTTCGAACCGTGGCGCGGACCTATCGAGAAGCGAACCAACGGTTCGCTTATTGCCATGGAGAGTGGTACGGCATTCGCCTACGCTCTCGACAAACTGCAAGACCATGGCAAGTTCTTCATCAACCCGCAGGACGAAGTTTACGCCGGACAGGTTGTAGGTGAGAATACACGCGAGGGCGACATCGTTATCAACGTCACCAAGAGCAAGAAACTCACCAACATGCGTTCGAAGAGTTCCGACGAGGCAGTGCATCTGCCGCCGCCAACAATATTCAGCCTCGAAGAGGCGCTCGAATACATTCAGGGCGACGAATACGTTGAAGTAACGCCGCACTCGATGCGCCTGCGCAAGATAATTCTCGACGAGAACGAACGCAAACGCCTCGCCAAACGCGAACAAAGCGAAGAATAGAACAAGATTTTTACGTTTTTCATAAGATTGGTTTTAAGTTGGATGGGCTGCTCGGAAGTATACTTCCGGCAGCCTGTTTTTTTTACAAAAACCAATCACCCAAAAAAACGATTCTTAAACCTTTTCAAATTCACCAAACATTTATTTTTTTGTAAAAAACATATATATTTAAAATGAAAAAAATATTTGCCTTCGTTGGGTTGCTGATTGCAACCGTAACCGCTGCGGCGCAGGCGCCGCAAGCGTAATAGTCCCCGAAAATTGGACCGCCACGAAAGGTTCCGACGGCAAAGTAACTATGCAATATACTGGCGACAAGCGAGTTAAGAACGTAAAGGTAAATATAATGATGCCGTTTCCGGTATCGGAGACCTCGAAGGTGGTCTGTCGGTTCGCCTCGTGCGGGACATGTAAAGATGACATTGTAAAACAATCCATTAAGCACCAAAAACCGAGGCATAAACAAAACCATAGAACAACCCAATGTCCGATAATCTGTTTCGCGACACGTATCGCATTCCATCGGCGCGTGCCGTATGGCACGCATACAATGGCGGAATGTATTTTGTAACAATTTGCACCAAAGAACACCAGCATTATTTTGGTGAAATAGATACGAATGGAATGCACATGTCGGCAATTGGACGTTATGCAGAGGAACAATTACGCAACGCCGTCAACCATTACCCATACGCCGAAATACCATTGTGGGTCGTTATGCCCAATCATATCCACGCGATTGTGATAATCCATGGTGATTGTAGAGACGTTGCGTGCAACGTCTCGTGTGATGCGGAAATAAATGAACCATTAGACGTTGCACGCAACGTCTCTACATGGAATGGCAAAAATGATTATATGTCGGGAAAATCGCCAAAATCTGGATCGTTGGCGGTTATAATACGCGGTATCAAATCCGCCATTACCAAATACGCACGTGTCAATAATATTCCGTTTGCATGGCAAACGCGTTTCCACGACCACATTGTGCGTGATACGACTGAGATGAACGGCATAGCCGATTACATCGAAAACAATGTTGCGCGGTGGCAAACCGATAGGTTTTATACGTAACAAACATAGATTATAAAACCAAAGGGGCGAATATGAATTCGCCCCTTTGGTTTTTGGTATGTTTTCGCACGGAAACGTGCGAAAAATCAATTCTTAATCACTTTGAACGAAGCAACAGTTTTCTGTCCGTCGACCACGCGCACGATGTACACGGCCGGAGTAAACTGCGCCATGCTTATCGAGGTTATCGCACCGGCAACTTTGTCCTGTGCCAGTAGTTTACCTTGAGCATCAAGTATCTGATACACAAGTTTTTCAGCGGTGTCTGATTTTGTACGCAGAGTAAGCTGGTCCTTCACGGGGTTAGGGTAAGCGGCATAGAGCTGGAACGCCTCTGGGTCGTCGGGCAGGGAGGTAACAGTCTCTACCACGTAAGCTTGCTGCACGCCGGCTGCCACCGAGGCTCCCGAGGTGGCTTCGGCTGTTGTGTAGAACGTCTGGCCAACGGTGTATGATATCGAACCGCCTTCGCCAGTAGTGTTGCCACCGGCCGCTGCTACTGCATATTGTGCATTGGCATTCGCCATGCACAAAAGCAAAGCCGATGCAGCAAAAAGATGTCTGAATGTTTTCATAAAATATTTATTTATAATACGTTATACTATCCGTTCAATACAATGCGCCACCTAGTCCGACGGCACATTGAGTTAGCAAAATTATAGAAAAAAAGTGTTTTTACAAATCACAAAGTCGTTTTTTGCTTTTGCCAAAATGTTAATTTTTCGCTTTTCAGGCGCTTTTATGAGTAGTTTTTACCTACAAATATCTATTTTTGAAAAAAAATAGAATTGAAAACCATGAAAAAAATAGTTTTAGGTTTCGCGTTAGCTGCAACGATGATGTGCTCGTGCGGCAGCAACACTCAGGAAACGAGCAAGATAGGTGATATTGTCGCCGTCACGGGTGGCAAGATTCAAGGCACGGTAACCGACAGTATGTCAATCTTCAAGGGCATTCCGTTTGCCGCGCCGCCTGTTGGCGATTTGCGTTGGAAAGCCCCGCAGCCCGTGGTGCCTTGGGACACAATCCGACAAGCCACGCAATACGCCGCAATCCCTATGCAGGGCGG
The DNA here is from genome assembly GCA_017960905.1 of Bacteroidales bacterium. Lineage (GTDB taxonomy): Bacteria > Bacteroidota > Bacteroidia > Bacteroidales > Marinilabiliaceae > W3P20-009. The sequence goes on along the minus strand of JAGCYH010000008.1, from coordinate 201 downwards.
ACAATCGCCCTACGGCGTGAGCGAAGATTGTCTCTATCTGAACGTCTGGACACCCGCGAAGTCGGCTGACGACAAATTACCAGTGCTGGTTTGGATTTACGGCGGCGGATTCTCGTTCGGCTCAACCTCGGAACCCACCTACGACGGCGCCGACCTTGCAAGCAAAGGCGTTGTGTTTGTGAGCATTGCCTACCGCGTGGG
>JAGCYH010000007.1 GCA_017960905.1 Bacteroidales bacterium | reverse complement strand
GTTACGGGGTATTAATCCGCCTTTCGGCGGGCTATCCCCCTCTGTGCTACAGGTTGCATACGCGTTACGCACCCGTGCGCCGGTCGCCGGCGGTGTTGCCACCCCGATGCCCCTCGACTTGCATGTGTTAGGCCTGTCGCTAGCGTTCATCCTGAGCCAGGATCACACGCTTCATTGTAATTTTATTACTTTTTCTTGTTTTTTCCTTGAGCCCGAAAGAATTGACTTTTGTTGCTTTTCCCTTTTGTTGCACTATGTCCACTATGTCAATAGGCCGCCCTCGAAGGACGGCGCTCTTTTGTCCTTTGCTAAAAAATCTCTTTTTGCAGACGGTCGGAACTGCGTCCCGGCCACTCTTCCGTCGAAAAGCGGGTGCAAAGGTAGACGTTTCTCTCTTTCCCCGCAAATATTTTCCAAGGTTTTTTGCGCAGTTTTCGCGGCGGCTTCGCCGACGCGCTGATTATCCGACGGTTAGACGTGTGTTAAATAAAGTTATTATGGTATTCTTATTTAATCACTACAATCTTGCCGGCCACAATGTAAGCACCAGGGTTAAGACCTTTTATACGGGTTTCGCCCTCGTGGTACTTCACACCGTTACGTACCAACTGGCCTCCGAGACTGTAAACCGAGACCTCACCTCCTGTTGCGGCTTTAATTACAATGTCGGCTCCTTGGGTGTAAACCACAATACCTGTAGCCACCGGCGCGGGCTCTACTGACGTAATAGTGAACTGATATTTTTCCAAGATAGGAGTTGACAACCCCTCTTCATCACCAGATCCTATATCTTTCACAGCAAATGTAGAGAAGGGAGGAACATCAACTGGCGACTCACTATAAACATACTTGTTTTTCTCTGGATCAAGAACAAATGCGTTAGGACTTGTAGTCTTACCACCATAATTAATAATCATTGAATAATAAGGATCGCCACCGAGTTTATAGTCTGGAACTGAATGTGCAACCCAAACATCTTCTCCTGTAATTAGGAGAGAGTTACCTTCAAACTCTTTTTCACCAAAAGACTCTCCTGGAAATGCGAGGATATAAAGTTGGTTAGACATGAAAACTACATCCTCCATGTCGTTGAATATAAGACCTTTTTCATCGGATCCATAAAATTGCATCGCCCAGAACTTACCAGACTCCGATGTCGCTTTTGTGAATGGTTCGATCTCAGGCTTACCATCGAAAGGAATTACCAATGAGTTCCAGCCACAATCAGTGTAAGATTTAGCTTTTGCAGAGAAGTTGTAAGTGAAGGAAACTTTCTGCGTCATAAATCCTTTTTCTTCTTCATTTTTATAAGTGTAGGCCTCTTTGTTTGACAAAATGATTTCCTTTGCCCTACCCTTAACGACTACATTTGGCAACTTTGCCCATTCCCTTGGTACCTCAACGGCAAACTCTACGATTGTATTTTCGGTTTTACTCAAAACAGCCTTCAACTCATCCTCTGTTTCAAATTTTTTATCCTCAGAAACAGATCGAGGGTCAAAAATCGTTCCCCTAAAGCCTGAAGAAATCGTGATGAGTCCATTTTCATATTCTTGCTCATCGACAAAATCGTATTGAAAACCTTCAGTTAGAATCAAAAAAGATTGCTTGACAGCATCAAGATCCATCTCAAATTCAGTTACCTCTTCCGCCTCCTCACTCACAATGATAGGAAGTTTAATTGTCACATCATCCTCTCCCTCATAAGAGAGGTTATAATAGCCTCCCGTTAGTGAAAAATAAATATAGGTCCCTTCAAAATCAAAGTCTGGATTATCTCTCACCAACTTAATATCAGTGTTTTCAATCGTAGTTTCTCGATCCCCCTCTAACAAAAGACCTCCAAAATCGATATCCTTCTTACTTCCAGGCTTAACACCTTCTGGAACAGGAATACCAAATTGCATTCCTGAATAATCATTCCAAGACGCCACATCAGTGATTGTAAACTCGATAAAGGATTTCCCTCCAGGCTTTACCATTAGATTCTTAAAGAGGACAGATTGTGCTGAAGCGCCTATTGCAGAAGCAAGCACAAAGCATAAGAGTAATATTTTTTGTTTCATACTAATTCTTTTTATTGTTTATGTTTCTAAATTTCAATCAATTATGCACATACGTGCCAATTTTCTCGCCTTTGATGACCTTAATGAGGTTTCCGGGCTTGTCCATGTTGAACACAATGATAGGCAGGTTGTTCTCTTTGCACATGGTGGTGGCAGTGAGATCCATCACTTTCAGACCTTTGTTATAAATCTCGTCGTAAGTGATGTCGTCGAACTTCGTTGCCGTTGGGTCTTTCTCGGGGTCGGCGGTGTAGATGCCGTCGACGCGCGTGCCTTTGAGCATTACATCGGCTTCTATTTCGATGCCGCGAAGCGACGAACCTGTGTCGGTAGTAAAATATGGGTTACCCGTGCCAGCCGAGAAGATGGCCACTTCGCCGCGGTTAAGTGCTTCGATGGCCTTTGGCTTCGAATACATCTCGCCAACAGGCTCCATGCGTATGGCAGTGAGCACGCGCGCTTTCTGGCCCACGCTCTCGAGCGCCGACGAGAGAGCCATAGCGTTGATTACAGTAGCCAGCATTCCCATCTGGTCGCCTTTGTAACGGTCGAATCCTTTCGATGCTCCGCTCAGTCCGCGGAAGATGTTGCCACCTCCTATCACTATGCCAATCTGAACGCCCAAGTCGGCTATCTCTTTTATCTGACGGGCATACTCGCCCAAACGCTCAGGGTCGATGCCGTAGCCCTGCTTGCCCATGAGCGACTCGCCACTCAACTTCAATAAAATTCTTTTGAATCGCATGTCTTTATATTTTTTATGTTATTAATTGCTCCGTTATGTAGGCGCAAATGTAGTGGTTTTTTTTACATTATTCCGACAAAATCACTTAACGGTCTGATTTTAGCGCGATAAGTGTTGATCTTTTGTTTCAGATTTAGCTGTTTTTCAAAACCAACTTCTTTTGTGTTATCAAAATGCAAAACAATGTAATGCGTTGAATGTTCGGGCGAAAAACCATATTTTTCGAGGTTTTCTTTTGTCCAAATCTGAAAAGTTCCTTCTTTTTTCAATTTGAACATCTGACAGTTTTCGCCGTTGGTGTGCAAAAGAACATATTTCATCCGCTCAAAACCGGGCGTTACTTGCAAAGAACCTTTGGAATCTCCTGCGCGAAGATAGCAAATCCCTTTCTCTATCATCAACTCGCGCAATTCTTTGCGAGCGTGATTAACGAGAACGGTTGCACTGTTCTCAGTTTTGCGAATATTGTCTAAAAGTTTTTGACGTTTTTCGTTGTCTTCCAATTCGTTGCGGCGGGCAATGCTCAAATCGAAAAACTCTTTTTCTTTTTCAATTCCAATATAGTTTCTGCCCAAAAGATTTGCAGCAATGCCCGTAGTGCTACTTCCGGCAAAGGGGTCTAAAATTGTTCCGCCTTCGTCGGTAGATGCTAAAATAATGCGATAAAGCAAACGCAATGGCTTTTGCGTTGGGTGTTTGCCACAAGTTTTTTCCCATTTGCCAACGGCAGGCAAACGCCAAACATCTGTCATTTGCTTGTCGCCGTTGAGGTGTCTCATTACCTCGTAATTGAATTTGTGAGGCACTTTTTCGGACTTCCGCGCCCAAATTATCAATTCAGTAGAAAAATTAAAATACCGACACGAAAGGTTTGGCGGCGGGTCGGTTTTCTGCCACGTAATGATATTCAGAATTTTGTAACCAAGTTCCTGCAAACAACGTTGAACGGTAAATATATTATGATATGTTCCTGAAATCCAAATCGTTCCGTTATCTTTAAGTTTCGGGCGGCAAAGTTCCAACCAACGACGATTAAAGTTATAAATATATTCGGGCGTTCCGCCTTTGTCCCAATCGCCTTTGTCAACGCAAACCTGTTTGCCGCTCTGAACCGAAATTCCTCCATTTGAGAGAAAATACGGCGGGTCGGCAAAGATGGCATCGAGGGAATTATCAGGTAGTTGCGGAATAATGTCGATGCAGTCGGCAAGGTGGAGAGTGAAGTTTGGAAATGTCTGCACTTTTCACAATGATTTTAATAATTCGACATAGCCTGACCAAGATTTAAAACGACCTTCGCCGTTGGGATAATTGACATCTTCTTGTCCCCAAATCCATTTGTAAGCCTTAATCAACACTTCGGGTTTTTCACCTGTGTGAAATGATAACGAACGAATATCTTCAATAAAATCCATTGGTTCTTCACCGTTTAATGTCCGTTCAAGCAAAGAGATAAACTTCTTGCCCTCTTCTTTGTTTTCTTGACATTTGGCTTCTACATCCTCAAAAATTTGCTTATGTGTTATCTGCCAAAGCGTTTCGTCTGTTGGATTGAAGATAAATACTAAAATATCCTCTTTTTTGGGTTGTCCAAAAACACGCTTTCCGCCCGGCTTGGTGATAACTATTTTGCGACCGTCATCACATTGCTCTACTTCATAGCCACGGTATTCTATACCAATCAATTGGGCAGCAAAATCTTGACGATTGGTATTTCTTATACTCAATGCCTTCAAGTCAATTTTATGAGGATAAATATTTTTAGCCATTTTATTTGATTTCGTTTATAAAGTTAACAATATCCGTCAAGTTGTAAACACGCGGAATGATACTGTACGCTTCTTGAAGTTTGTTTTTGGCTGATTTCCAACCGATTCCATCAGTAATCCAAACAAACTCAAAACCATTGACAGAGTTAATTTTGGGCGCAAGTTCTGAATAAGAGCGAGCAACTTCGTTGAGTTTTGAGCCGCCAGCGCTGTAAAAATTAACTTCAATCAAATATGTTTTTTCTGACGTTTCAATCACAAAATCAAACCGTTTTTCATCGTCGCCGAGAACATCTGTAATTGCTTGCCATTCAGAGGAATATATTTCTTGACGATATTTTATGTTGTTATCTTTAAATATCTGAGCCACAGTATTTTCCATAATATGACCGCTGCGGTTTTTGCGGGCATTGGTATCCAATCCCGTTTCTATGCCAAAAACATAATCAACAAGGTCTTTAATTGTGCGATTTCGGAATAAATCAGCCAATCCCGTGTTCTCTAAAAACTCAATTACTCTGTCAACAGAACCGAAAAAAGTTTTTATATCGACAATATTATTTAGCGAATCAAGAACTTTTTTGCTGCCTTCGTCTCTAACCGCAATTAAAATTGGCAGAACAGAAAACGCCGTTTTATCCCTGTTCCAAATAGTTTCAACAGATTTTCTTAAATCAGAAGTTCCAATTAAACTATTCAGCATACAGAGACTTAACTTTATATCGTCAACGTTTCGACCGATTTTTTCAAAGTCACAAAAGAAATCCAATGTTTGATTGGTTTCTTTTAATTGCGAAATGAAAATATCAAATTGTTTAGTTGTATGTGCCGCCATATTTATACTGCCAGTTTAAGTTTAGTATGTTCGTAATTGTGCACAAGTATTTCTTGTAGTTTTCCACGTTTGTTTGGATTGGCATTAACGCTACGTGACGCCCAAACACGCTCAATTTTATATGCCAAATACAAATCTTCGAAGAAGCGGTCTTTAAGCGGTGTATTGAAGCAATCGGAATTGCTTAACATAAAGTTGAACCCTGCATCTTCAACCGTATCGCAAAAATCTTTCAATCGCTTTTGAGCAAGGTCGTTGAAGGCTTCTTTTGCGTAATCGTTGAAACTGCTTGTGTTGCTCAACGGGCGATACGGCGGGTCGAAATAGAAAAGAGTGTTTCCAACCGCATATTCCAACGTCTGCTGATAATCACCTGTCAAAATTTCAACATTTTGCAAAAGTTCGCTATCGGCGTAAATGGTTATGGGGTCGCAGATTGTGGGTGTTTCGTATCTGCCGAACGGCACATTGAAAAGTCCAGCCTTGTTTACCCGATACAAGCCATTGAAACAAGTGCGGTTCAGAAAGAAAAACAACGTTGTATTTCGAATCGTATCAAGCGCTTTGGTATTGAATTCGTCACGCATCTGCATAAAGAAATCGCGTCGGGCTTCTTCAGATTTTAGCGCATAATACTCTTTTTGTATCTGCTTTAGTGAATCGACGAGAGCCGACGGTTGTTCCTTAACCACTCTGTAGCAAGTAGTTAAATCCGCGTTAATATCATTGATTATAGCCGACTTGATATTGGAATGCGTCTGCAACATATGGAAGAGCATAGCTCCTCCGCCCACAAAAGGCTCAATGTAAGTGACGTTTTCCCATTGGTCAAAGTCAGCGGGAAGCAATGCTTCCAGTTGGTCAATGAGTTGGCCTTTGCCGCCAACCCACTTGACGAATGGTTTCGCTTTCATTTGTCTTTTTCTTTTGCGAACAAAGATAATTAGTTTGTTACTATAAACAAAAACATCCTTTCTGTTATTTGTATAAAAGATAAAAATGACCTTTTCAGCGTCTGAACGTTTCTTTTTATCTATTTAATTTCTTTTTTCTGTCAGAAATGACTATACTTGCATTATTAATTTGAAACATATAAATAAAAAATGACAATGAAATCATTAATAATCAGTGCGTTGGCTTTGTGCGGCGCGATGGTTGCGAAAGCGCAGCCGGCAGGCGGTTTTGGAGGTTTCCAAATGCCCGAAGTGAAAATGGAATACTCCGAAAAGTTCGCCGACATCGACTATGTCGGCGACGATCAGGTATATCACAAGCTCGACATCTATCTGCCCAAAGAGAAAAAAGACAAATACCCTGTTGTTGTTCACATCTACGGCAGCGCGTGGTTCAGCAACAACTCTAAAGGCATGGCCGACCTTGGCACTATCGTGCAAGCCCTGCTCAACGCCGGCTACGCCGTCGTTACGCCCAACCACCGTTCAAGCTCCGATGCCAAATATCCGGCTCAGATACACGACATTAAGGCTGTTCTCCGATTTGTTCGCGGCGAAGCCGCGAAATACAAATTCGACACCTCGTTCATAGCCACCTCAGGCTTCTCGTCGGGCGGCCATTTGGCTTCGCTCGCCGCCACCACAAGCGGCACCGCCAAAGAGAAAGTGGGCGCTGTTGAAATCGACCTCGAAGGCTCGCTCGGCAAATACACCTCGCAAAGCAGCAAGGTTGACGCCGCCTGCGACTGGTCGGGACCTATCGACTTGCTCTGCATGGACTGCGGTGGCCCCGTTACTATGCCTATGAGCCCCGAAGCAGCCCTGCTGGGCTGCGAAGTGCCAGGCAACGAGGACACATACCGCTCGCTCAGCCCTATTACCTACATCGACGAGAACGACCCGCCTCTCATCATCTTCCACGGCACCGACGACAATGTTGTGCCGCCCTGCCAAGGCCTGAAACTCTACAACATGCTGAAAATGGGCAAAGTAAAAACCGACATTACTGTTGTCGAAAAGGGCGGACACGGCATGAACATGTATACCGAGGAGAACCTCAACAAGATGGTAGGCTTCCTCAACGAAGCCCGAGAAGCAAAGAAATAATCTAATTTTTATCACAATTTTTCCATTGGTGCGGATTGTCATAAAAATATGACAATCCGCACTTTTTTTGCCTTTTTCAGAAAAAAAATGAAAATTCTCTTGTTTGTTACCAAAAGGTAACATACTTTTGTAACCGCAAAGTAACATTCGTTTTTTATATTATGAAAAAAGACAGAGACATGACCGAAAAACGCATCTTGGATGCGGTGGGCACGATAGTCGAGCGCGACGGCTTCGAGGCCGTGGGCGTGAACGCCGTAGCGGCGGCTTCGGGCGTTTCGAAAGTGCTGATATACAGATACTTCAACAACGTTGACCAACTGCTCGTAAAATACATAGAGACAAACGATTTCTGGCTCAACGCCGACTTTGCATCGCTGCCATGCAGCGATGTGCGCGAGTTTGCGAAGCAGATTTTCAGAGCCTACATCGACATGCTGCGCAAGTCGCCGGCGCTACGTAAACTTTACCGCTGGGAGCTGTCGACGCAGAACCCGGCAATAGACCGCCTGCGCCGAATGCGCGAGGAGATGGGCATGAAGATTATCGACTCTGTATGCCAACAAACCGGCCACGAGCGCAGCCGAGTGGCAGCAGTCGCCTCGCTCATAACTGCCTCTGTACCATACCTTAGCATTCTGAGCGAGAGCTGCCCCGTGTACAACTCGCTCGAAATCAATGCCGACAGCGGCTGGCAACAAATTACCGAAACTATTGATTATATATTCGACAAAATACTCGACTAAAATGGAAACACTCACATTCATCGAACTGGCCAAAATTCTGATTTCGTTTGCGGTTTGTGCCCCGTCGGGGCACAACTCGCAACCATGGAAATATCAGATATCTGAAAATCAGATAATTATAGAGCCCGATTTCTCAAAGCATCTGCCCGTGGTCGACTCCACCGACCGCGAACTTTTCATCAGTCTGGGCTGCGCGCTCGAAAATATGCAGATTGCCGCCAACCACTACGGATACTCGTCCGACTACACGTTCGACGGCGAAAAGATTGTGGTAACGTTCTCTGGCAAAGGCAATTGCGCCGAAGATACGCTTTTCGCTTCGATAAAGAACCGCCATACATACCGCGGACAGTTTTCGGGTGAGAGAATCTCACCCGAAAAACTGAATTTCGCTGAGAATCAAGAAGATGTAACGACGGCAATATTTCACAGCGAGTCGGCCGAGGCGCAAACTCTGAGCCGGCTTATTTACGAAGGCAACATAATACAAATGTCCGACACGGCTTTCAAAAACGAACTGACGCAATGGATGCGCTTCAACAAACGGCACGTTGCGCAGACGCGCAACGGTCTGTGCTACAACGTTTTGGGATTTCCGGCTACGCCGAAAATCTTCGGACGACGCATAATAAAGATGTTTCTGAAACCAAAGTCGCAGAACAAGACCGACATGGCCGTAAACAGCTCGGCATCAGCATATTGCCTTTTCAGCGCAAAAGAAAACACAGCCGCCAACTGGATAAAAGTCGGGAAAGCGCTTGAGCGCTTTCTGCTCAACGTGACAGCGTCGGGGTTGGCGTACAGCTTCAGCAACCAGCCGTGCGAAGTGCCCGAACTGGCAGAGCAGCTGCGCAGCGAACTTAGCGTAAACAGCTATCCGTCAGTGCTTTTGCGATTGGGTTATGGCCGCAAGCAAGCAAAGCATTTCGCCCCGCGCGAAGAACCCGAAGTGGTAATAATTGAAAATTGAAAGTTGAAAATTGATATTTGGTATTCTTATAAATACCAGATATCAATGTCGTGGAATTTGCCACGGAAGAGTCCGCGCACGTCGCACACAACGCCGTTGGGCAGAAGCCGCTCTTTGAAAAACTCCTCGTCGAGCTGGCGAAAACAGTCGTGACCGACAGTGACGAAGATGGCGTTGTAGCGGCCTTCGGGCTTCGGCTGAAGTTGTATATTGTATTGTTGCTCAACATCTTGCTCGATGGCAACTGGGTCAACAATGTCAATCTGTTTTATGCCGTACGACTGCATTTCGTGCAGTATGTCGATGGCGCGCGTGTTGCGGCAGTCGCACACGTTCTCTTTGTAGGTGAAGCCCATGATGAGCACGCGCGAACTGATGATGTCGGTTTTCTTGTTGAGCATCTTCTTGATGGTGATGTTCACCACGTGCCGGCTCATATTGTCGTTGATGAAGCGCCCGCGGTTGATTATCTGCGTGTGGTAGCCGAGCTCGCTTGCCTTGTAGTCGAGGTAATACGGGTCGATGCCGATGCAGTGCCCGCCGACAAGGCCGGGCACGAAGCGTATGAAGTTCCACTTGGTCGATGCTGCATTGATAACGTCCTGTGTGTCAATGTCTATCATATTGCAAATGATAGAGAGCTCGTTCATCAGCGCGATGTTAACATCGCGCTGTGTGTTCTCGATAATCTTGGCTGCCTCGGCCACTTTTATCGACGGTGCCACGTACACTCCGGCATCGATAACGCTTGAGTAGAGCTGAGCGAGAGTTTGGCAAGTGTCGGTGTCGGCAGCCGAAACAACCTTCACCACCGACTTAAGTCGGTGGGTTTTGTCGCCCGGGTTGATGCGCTCGGGGCTGTAGCCGAGGCCGAAGTCGGTGCCGACTTTGAGTCCGCTGATGCTCTCGAGCAGAGGCAGACACTCGTCTTCGGTGCAGCACGGATAAACGGTGCTTTCGTACACCACTATGTCGCCGCGTTTCAGGTGCCGGGCAACGCTTTGCGTTGCCTTGAGCAGCAGAGTTATGTCGGGCCGGTTGTAACGGTCGATGGGCGTAGGCACAGCGACGATGTATATGTGCGCATTGTCGAGTCGTTGCTCGTCGGCAGTGAATTCTATGTTAAGATTTTCGAAATCTTCGGGCGGTATTTCGTGGCTCGGGTCGTTGACTTGCTGCAGCAAGGCAATACGCTGCGGATTGTGGTCGTAAGCCACCACGGGGTATTTACGGGCAAAAGTTACAGCGAGCGGCAGACCTACGTATCCAAGTCCTATCACGCCTATCCGGCGCTCGCCACGTTCCAACTGCTCGAGAATACTGTTCATTTACAAAGGTTTGTATATCAGTTTTTTATCAGGCTTAAACTGATTCTTGCGCAGTTGATATATCCGACCTATCAGGTCGGATATCGCCATGCCTTCGGCGGCTGTGGTAGAGACATTGCCAACTCCATTGAGCGTGTCTATAACGTTTTGTATCACGAAGTTATGATTCATGGCCGTAGGTTTCTGGTCGCCGCTTTTGTACATATCGTCCATCGAAGGCACATCGCAATCAGGTATGTTGCAGTACGACAGATGGTCCATATATTGCCCGTCGAGCTTTATAGTGCCCTTGCTGCCCATGATAATTATTGAGCTTTCGAAGTTGGCGTGGGCCACAGCGGTTGTATACATGAAGTTGACGCTGGCGCCGTTGTCGAGCGTAAGCAGCACCGAGCCGGTGTCTTCAAATTCGGTTGTCGACTGGTGGGCGAAGTTGCTGAACTGCGCCGCATCGACCGACTTCACTGTGCCGAAGAGCCACAGCAGAATGTCGATGAAATGCGCGAACTGCGTGTAGAGCACACCGCCGTCGAACTCCTGAGTGCCGTGCCAGCCGTTGGTATTGTAGTAGTTGTTGTCGCGGTTCCATAGGCAATAGACGTTGACTGCGTTGACACGGCCCAGACATTGCTTGTCGAGAATGAGCTTTATCCATTGCAGCGAAGGCGAGAATCTGTTTTGCGAAACGCAAAACACCTTTTTACCCGAACGTTTTTCGGCGTCGACCACTTCGCGCGCGTCGGCCACACTGAGTGCCAACGGTTTCTCTACCAACACATTATAGCCAGCATTGAGAACTTCCACAGCCATTCGGCTGTGGAACGAATTGGGCGTGCAGACGTTCACTATGTCTATTTCGGGGTGCGAGCCAAGCATCTCGCTTATCGAGTTGTAGTAGTCGGTGCGACTGTCGATGCCGGTAACTTCACGCGGGCGTATATCGCACACGGCACACAAATCTGCATTTGCATTTGCCTCTATTATCGATATATGGCGTTTACCAATCCTTCCTGCACCTACTACGGCAAAATTTATCTTCTTCATTTAACAGTCATTATGCATTTTATTATGCATTTTTACCCTTAACTCAAAAACGAAAAAACAACGTTTTTATTGTATGATTCCGATGCTAATTTGATAAAAATCAAGCATAAAACCGGCAAGCCAAGGGTCGCTTTTTTCGAGGTGCAAAAATAGTAAAATTTTACAAAATGAAAAGCATTTTCATTTCTCTTGTTTTTCTGACCTTAGAACCACGCAACGTGTAGCTTCAAAAAAATAATCAACAGATTTTTATCAACATAGTAAAACGTTGTTTTTCAATGATTTAATTTACATGAGCGAAATTTTATTATAATGGTTATGAACAAGTTATCAACAATTTCGTATAACATTTTCAGACGCCGATTGAAACGGAATTAGTATATTTGCAAAACAAAACTGAGAGATGAAAACGATAAGTCATTACATATCAGAGTTGCTCTACCGTTACGACTGCGTGACAGTTCCCACCTTGGGCGCGTTTGTCGCAAGCCGCATAGCGGCTGCGATCGACACGAAGCGCGGCATCATCAGTCCGGCTTGCAAAGAGCTGATTTTCAACGCAAACCTCTCTTACAACGACGGTTTGCTCGTCAGCCACATAGCGCAGTGCGAGCACATCACCTTCGAGACGGCCAACGCCCGTGTGCTCGACGAGGTACGCCGAATGAACTCTTCGCTCGCCGCCGGCAGCGCGGTGATGCTTGCCGGCCTCGGCACGCTGCGCCTCGAAAACGGACAGAAACTTTTCGTGGCCGACCGCAAAGCCAACTTCCTGCCCGACAGCTACGGTTTCGCACCGATAACTATAACCGATTTGCGCGCACAGCGCACAAATACGCTGAACATCAAGTCGTTGCGCCACGTGGCATCGTCGGCGGCCATAGTACTCGGACTGCTGCTCGTGTCGCCCAACGTTCGCGACTCGCAGACACCGCAGATTTCCGAAGCATCGCTGTTCCAATCGTTTGCGCCATCGGCAACGGTCGTTGTCGATGATGACGCCACCGCAGAAGAGACATTTGTTGCGCAGATACCTGCGCAACAGCGTTTCCACATCATCGTGGGCAGTTTCGCCTCGCATTCCGACGCCGATAAATACATTAGCACCATGCGCAGCCGCGGCACCGACGGACTCGAGAAAATCGTCAGTGGCAAACGCATCCGCGTATCGGCCGCCTCGTTCGACGACTACAACGAAGCCGCGCGCCAAAGCAAGATTGTGAAGACAATTAGCGGTTTCGAAAAAGCCTGGATCCTCACCGAATAACAACGTTCGGAACAGATAAAAACTTAATCCGGCTCAATTTTCTAACGAAAATTGAGCCAGACGTATTTTGCACGAACCGCATTTTTAACAACAGCAAATAACACTTTGACTATCTGCATATTACAAAACAAAACAATCTGTTTTTGCAGAAAAAAAACGCGCAACAAAGCCACTTATATTTTTTTCTATCATCAGAAAACACTAATTTAGCCGATTGAAAACGAAGTAGTTTTGAGAATTGTTCATATAAATAAGAGTGATGCGGGTGGCGGTGCCTCGGTAGCGGCATTGCGCATACACCGTGCTCTGATACGAGCCGGTGTCGATTCGAGTATGCTGGTGCAGGAGAAAAAACGCAGCGAAGCCAACGAATTCCAAGCTGGCAACGGGTTCCTGTACCGTATGAACAACTTCAAAAACTTCGTGGGCGAGCGACTCACCATTCTGCCCTACGAGAAAGAGTCGGCCATACGCTACTACTTCTCGATAGCCAACACGGGGCGCGACCTTTCGGAACTCGAAGTGGTGCGCAACGCCGACATCATCAACCTACATTGGGTCAATCAGGGTTTCCTATCGCTTCACGGACTCGAGAAACTTGTAAATCTCGGTAAACCAATCGTTTGGACACTTCACGACATGTGGCCGTTCACTGGTGGCTGCCATTATGCCGGCGCATGTCTCGAGTTCAACGAGCACTGCGGCTACTGCCCTTTCCTTCGCTCGCCAAGCAAAAACGACCTGTCGACTTCGGTTTTCAACCAGAAAAAAAGCATTTACTCAAAAGCCAATATGACTATTGTGTCGTGCAGCCGCTGGCTGGGCACTCTGGCCCGAAGCAGCACGCTCTTCCGCGCCAACACAATAACATCTATTCCTAACCCAATTGACACCAACTTTTATCGTATTCACGATAAAAGTCTGTGTCGTAGCGAGTTGGGACTGCCCCTCGACAAGAAGATACTGCTCTTCGGCGCCGCCAACCTACTCGACGCTCGCAAAGGTCTGCGCTACCTCGAAGAGGCGCTCAGCATCCTGAAAAGCGGCTTCCCCGATTTGGCAGAAAAACTGGCACTCGTGGTGTTCGGCAAGCTCAACAAAGACATCAGAGAACGCTTCGTGTTCGAGACGCACCCCATGGAGTTCATCTCGAACCCTATGACGCTCGTGAAACTCTACAACGCCGCCGACATGTTCATATTGCCGTCGCTGCAGGACAACCTCCCGAACACGGTAGTGGAGAGCCAATGCTGCGGCACGCCTGTTGTCGGATTCGGCATTGGCGGTGTGCCCGAAATGATTGAGCATAACAAGACCGGCTATCTGGCCGAGATGAAAAACTCACTCAGCCTCGCCAACGGCATCTACAGCATGCTGTGGTTCAACAGCGAAGAACAGCGCCAATATATACGCGAACATGCCATATCGAAATTCTCCGAACAGGTTGTAGCACAGCAATATATCGACGTGTATAAAAAAGCGCTTAAAGTCTGAACGATGAGCTGTCCACGACTGTCGGTAATAACCATCACGTACAACGCCGCCGCCACTCTCGAGCGGACCATAGAAAGCATCGAACGGCAGACATACCAAAACATTGAATACATAATTGTGGATGGCGCATCGACCGATGCGACAATGCAGATTGTTGCGCGCCACTCGCAGATAGTGGCAAAGGCCGTCAGCGAGCCCGACAACGGGCTCTACGACGCCATGAACAAAGGCCTCGACTTGGCTACGGGCGACTACGTGTGGTTTGTCAATGCCGGCGATGAGATTTACAAGCCCGAAACAGTGGCCGAGATGTTTGCCGCCGCCGCCGATGCCGACATTTACTACGGCAATACTGTTATGACCGACATGGACGGTCACGAGATAGGCGACAGGCGGCTTAAGCCGCCTGAACGCCTCACTTGGAAGAGTTTCCGCAATGGCATGTTGGTGAGCCATCAGTCGTTCGTAGCGCGCAAAGCCGTTTGCAGCCACTACGACCTGAAATACCGCTTCTCGGCCGATTTCGATTGGTGCATCAACGCGCTAAAGCGCTCACAATCAGTCTGTAATACACACCTGACTCTGTCGCGTTTTTTAGACGGCGGAATAACAAAACACCACATTGCCGCTGGCCTGAAAGAGCGCTTCGGCATAATGCGCAAGCATTATGGCCTATTCACAACCATATTGCGGCACATACCTATTGGCATCAAATTCTTCTGGTTCTGGGCAACAAGAGGGAGGTTCTGATATTTACAACTCACGCTGCTGTAAAAATATCGATTCCATTTTCTTCAATTTGCTTGCGGAAAAAAGGACTTAAATTCTTATGGTCGCAAATAAGGTCGACTTTGCAACCGAGCAGTTCTTCGAGAAACTGAGCTGCCGCAATGGCATTGTAAAACGAAGGCGGCATTTTGACAAACAAATCAACATCGCTTCCTTCGTCATGTTTGTTGAGCGCCACGCTCCCAA
Organism: Bacteroidales bacterium; assembly: GCA_017960905.1. Taxonomy (GTDB): domain Bacteria; phylum Bacteroidota; class Bacteroidia; order Bacteroidales; family Marinilabiliaceae; genus W3P20-009. The sequence continues at coordinate 45,333 of JAGCYH010000007.1, read as the reverse complement.
AAAGCCGCATAAAAGTAATGCCAAAATCACTTTCTAATTTTGGGGCATTATTTTTCAAAATAGAGATATATTCTTGTTGCGACTTCATAGTAAAGGTAGTTATTTTTTTTGCAAAAATAATAAAAATTCTAAAAGTTGTGCATCGGGAATAAAAAAAGTGCGGACATTTCTGTCCGCACTTCAAGCGAATCGGCTGTTACTCTGCCGGTTTGAATTCGTCTTTACCGACACCGCAGATAGGGCAAACCCAATCGTCGGGAAGGTCTTCGAAGGCAGTGCCCGGTGCAATGCCGTTGTCGGGGTCGCCCACTTCGGGGTCGTACTCGTAGCCACATGGCTCGCAAACATATTTCTTCATGCCTATAAAAGTTTTTAATGGTTTGAATTATAATTATTTATCTCAAAAATCTATTTAAACAGCTTTTGCGCGAAGTCGGCGAGCGACTTACGCCACGGCTGCCATTCGTGATCGCCTGCGAAAGAGTTAAACTGCACATTCACACCGCCTTGGCGCATCTTCTCGGCAATGGCTTTGTTGTATGTTATGCGCGGGTCCTGTTCGCCGCAGCTGATGTAGAACACCAAATGCTTGTCGTTGAATATTTTAGTATCAGACAAAATGCCCGGGCACTCCTTCTCGAGGTCGAAATTGGCGGCACCGGCGATGCCGCCGAACATACCCGTAGAGAAGATGCCGATGTTGGCAAACACTTCGGGCGAGAGCAGACCCACATAGAACGACTGTCCGCCACCCATCGAGAGGCCGCACATGGCGCGGTGAGCAGCATCGGCCTTGGTGCGATAGGTGCGGTCGATGAACGGAACGATGTTGTCAACCATCTCCTCGCGGAAAGGCGCCATGCCCTGCACCGAGTAGGCCGGACCGCCCGAACCGCGTTTCTGCACATTGCTGTTGGCACTTACGACTATCATGGGCACTGCCTTGCCAGCGGCAATCAGATTATCGAGAATATTGGCCATGCGGCCTTGCTGCACCCAGCCGCGGTGGTCTTCACCACCGCCGTGCTGTATATAGACCACCGGATAGCGGTCGTTGTTGTCGTTGTAACCGGCTGGCGTATAGACAAATACAGGGCGCCATTCATTATCGACTTTCGAGAAGTAGTTTATCTGACGCACTTCGCCGTGCGGAACATTCTGAACTTCAAAGAGTTCGGTGCCTTCCTCGGGGATGTCGATACCGCTCATCATCTTGCCGCAGCCATAGAAGGTCTCCGACGCTGGGTCGTTGACGGCTACGCCGTCAACAACAAGCGAATAGTAGTGGAAACCAGGCACTTGCGGCGGAATGGTTGCCGTCCATGCGCCACGGTCGTCGCGTGTCATGTCGTATTTTTTTCCGCAAATATCAACCTGAACGAGTTTCGCTTCGGGTGCCAAAAGTCTGAACATCAGACTTTTGTCAGCAAGAATGCGCGGATACGAATTGCGGTTGATGTTCGTCGGCAAAGCCGACGAATTTTCGGGCAGCGGTTCGCGCTGCGGGAATTGAGCCATTGCGCAAATGCTTAAAAATGACGCTATCAGCGCGCTCGTAAAAAACGATTTTTTCATAGTGTATTATTTTCAGTTTGTTATTATTCGGCTGAACTATAGTACTTTCCGACAATCGACTTCACGGGATACCATGCCGCCAGAATGCCGACGATGACTACGGTTACGAAGGTAAGCAATACATCCGACATTTGCAAATCGACAGGATATGCGTCGATGATGTAGTTTTCGGCATCGGCGAAACTGATGAAACCGTAGTGCTGCTGAAGCAGCACGAGGACTGCACCAATGACAAGTCCGATGAGCACTCCGCCAATCGACACAAGCCAGCCTTCGAAGAGGAAAACCCTAGTAACCAGCGATTTACTGGCGCCCATACTTTTCAGAATAAATATGCTTTCCTTCTTTTCGAAAATGAGCATCGAGAGCGACCCGATGATGTTGAAGGCGGCAATGACGATGATGAAAGCGAGAATGAGAAAAGCCATTAGTTTTTCCACCTCCATCATTTTGAAAAACGACTCGTGCTGCTCCCATTTGTCTTTCACACAGACCGTTTCGGGACTAGCGGCGGCAATAAGCGCCTTCACACGGTCGGCATTTGCCGAAGGCTCTACCCTCACGCAGAGCGCCGAAACCTCATCGGCTGTATAGCAGAAGAGGTCTTTGGCCTGCTGCAGACCGACGATGGCGTAGTTCGAGTCATAATCGATCTGTTGTACGGCGAAGATGCCTGTAACGTTAGCCGATTGCTGCACAAACGACTGCTCGGGCATTGCCATATTGATGTTGCCGGTGCGTTTGGGCGAGTAGAGAATTAGTTTGTCGGAACTGTATTGCAGATTGATACCCAGCTGATTAGCAAGAATTGCGCCAAGGGCGCAATTGTTCACCTTCCAGAGGCCAACGTTGAACGTGCCGTTGTAAATGATGCTGTCGATGTCGGTAACGCGCGAGTACTGGTCGTCGACACCCATAACCATGGCGGGCATCTGTTTTTCGCCGTAGCGCAGAAGCGCGTTGTCGGCGAGAACCGCCGACACAGCCGCAACGCCCTCAATATCTTCGAGTTGCGCCACATAAGCCGAGTCAGCGTCGAAGGTTTTACCTTCGACGGGAACTATTTTCAGGTCGGGGTCGAACGAGCCGAAGAGCGACCCGACAAAGTTGTTCAACCCGTTGAAAACGCTCAGCACTATAATCAGCGCCGCAGTGCCAACCATAATTCCCAAAGCCGAAATGACGGAAATGATATTGATGATGTTTTGCGATTTTTTCGCAAAAAGATATCGGTGGGCAATGAGAAACGGCAGGCTTTGCATGACGTAAGCGGTTTATTTTGTGGCGTTTACTATCAGGCCGGTACCTTTCTTGTGGGTCATGTTGACATCGAAGACGTTGAGCAGCAGACACCACGGGAAGAAAATGATGTAGTAGACAGGAATGATGATGAAGAAAAGCTTCGACACGTTGAGCATCGAAATGGGCCATTTCATCGACAACACCCACGAGATGTGGCCTGGCGTGCCATACGAATACGAAGCGTCGACTTGGCTGAAACCCGCATTCGCGAGTTTCTCGCGAATGTCGTCGATATTGTACCCGTCGCGAACGTGCTCATCGATGAAGCCATGCACCTCGCCTTCGGCATGTTCATCGCTATCGGAACCGCCTAAGTCAGAGGGAGTTGAAATGAGCAACGTACCACCCTGGCGCATCGACTTGTAGAAATTTTCGAAGACCTTTCGGTCTTCGAGAATATGCTCCATCACATCGACCGAAAGAATGAGGTCGTATTTGTCGGGGTCGACAAAAGCCGTCAGGTCGTGCTCCTCGAAACGCACACGGTCGGCAAGGCCTATTTTACTGAAAAAACCATTGCAATCGTCTATCTGTTCGGTCTTTACGTCGATGCCGAGCACACGGTATTTGCGGTCCATCTTGGCAATGCGGTGAGTGTACTGTCCGAAACCGCTGCCTGCATCGAGGATGCAGGCCTCAGTGCCGCGGTGCGACTTGCGCCAGCGGCGGAGCTGCTTGCGGATATGCCACGAGCGCAGAAGCAGCACATCGAGCATCTTGTAGAAACACACCCGCAGAAACGGACTTGCGTTGAATACTTTGCCTAACGAACGTTTTATTGGGTCGTACTGCATGGCGTAATCAATTGTTGCTGAGCAATTTGTCGATATTGTCGAGATAGTCGAGACTGTCGTCGACGAAGAAAACCGGCTCAGGCACAATGCGGAGCTGCTTGCCTATGCGCTGACCGAGTGCGTAACGCACTCGCACTTTGTTGTCGTTGATATTCTGAAGCACCTGTTCGGTTTTCTCAGTTGGGAAAATGCTGACGTAGAATTTCACAATCGACAGGTCGCTCGACACACGTGCGATGGTTATCGAGAGCATAGTTCCGCTGATGAGTTCGCGCAACTCCTGTTGAAACATTTCTGCCGCCTCTTTCTGCAGCAAGCGCGATATCTTTTTCTGGCGTGTACTTTCCATTTTTCTGAATAAATTAAACAGAATGCGGCACCCCTTGCCTCATTCGTTGCAAAATTAGCTTTAAGAAATAAGAATAGAAAATTTATTGCCGAAAAGTTTGTCTTATGGCCGTTCTTCGACTGCTACATGTTGCTCAACGCATATAGCGGGATAACTTCTACATGGCGGATTTCGCCGTTTTCGGGGTCGGTATAATCAAACGAGCCGAAATTTTCGAGCGACGTTCGTACCGCCGCACCAAGCCTGCGCCGGCGCATGAAGAGCCAAAGGCTCTGCATACTGCCGTGTGTATTGGCTTTCACCTCGACAGGCAGAACCACGCCATTGCGCACTCTCAGGTAATCGACTTCAGCGTTGCTGTTTCTTGTCATATTTTGCCAATAGTGCATTTCTGCCTTTTGAAAACAACTGCTGTATTTCATCATTTCCAAACCTGCGAACATTTCCGAAGCTGCGCCTTTGTTGACAAAATCGACTTCAGATGCCAATAATATGTCAGCAGAAGGGATATCGAGCAAAGTCTGCATAACGCCCAAGTCGAAAAAAAGATACTTCGCATAGTTGTCGTCTTCCTCAGCGCCAAGCGGCACACCGCTTGCGTCAGTATGTTTCACAGGTGTTATCAGCCCAGCAAGAGTGAGCAAGTTAAGGGCTTCCTTTATTTTCGTAATGCGTTGGTCCTTGTCGGCCATTGAGTAAACAAATTTACGTCCCGCCTGCAATGCGACCGAACGTAGCACCTGCTTCAGAAGAAGCGGGGAAACCCGCTTCTTATATTTTGCAAAGTCGTCGTGATAGGTATCGAGAATATCGTTATGAATCCGAGCTGTTTCGATGTAACTGCGCGTTTCAACCCACTTAGCCACAGCAGCCGGCATTCCGCCCACGAGGTAGAACGACCGCAGCTGGTCGACAAGTTCTTTATGCGCCATATCTGGCAGAGGTTCGCTGTCGACAACACTCTTCTTATACTCAAGCATTTTGTCAAGTTGCTGAGCCATAAGGAATTCGTCGAACGAGAACGGATACATGTATAGCGAGCGAATCCGTCCGACACCGAACGACGGAATTTCATCGAGAGCAAACTCAAGTAACGAACCCGCGGCGATAATATGCAACTCAGGATAGTCCTCCCAGAAATATCGCAAAGCCATTATCGCGCCACGACAAACCTGAATCTCATCAATAAAAAGCAACGTACGTCCAGGTTCGATGGGCACGGATAATGTGCCACTGAGTTTCTCACACGTTTTTCGCACATCGATGTTATCGGGGAAAAGCTGACATAAATCGGGCTGTTTCTCAAGATTTACCTCAACAAAATATTCAAACGACTGCCCCAAATGTCTTATCGCAGTCGATTTGCCAACCTGACGCGCTCCGCGTATCAACAACGGTTTGTGTTCTCTCGAGTTTTTCCACTCAAGAAGAGCCTCATCAACATGTCGTTTGTAATATCTACCCATAATGCTCATTTATAAATATTTATACTCATAATTTGCAAAAATCCAAGGCATAAAACCATCGCTTTTTGCAAAAATCCAAGGCAAAAATACATTCATTTTTGCAAAAATCCAAGGCATAAAACGCTCAAAATTTGCAAAAATCCAAGGCAATAAACTTTTTTTGGGGGCATTTTTCGGGCATAAAAAAAATCTGCAAGCCGTCGGCTTGCAGATTTTGGCTCTTCAAGTAGGACTTGAACCTACGACCCCCTGATTAACAGTCAGGTGCTCTAACCAACTGAGCTATTGAAGAGTTTGAAATATGTCGGACTCCCTATCACGAGAGTGAAAAAAGGCATTCCGCAGAGCGAAATGCGATGCAAATATATAGCGTTTTGATAAATAACGAATATATTTGTGAGATTTTTTTAAGCAAAAAGCGATGGAAGCAAAATTGTTAGGAATGGGCAATGCCTTAGTCGACATTTTGGTTAGGATACCAAACGACGACATTTTGAAAAAATTTGAAATACCACGCGGCAGCATGCAGCTTGTCGATCCGGCGCGTTCGGCCGAGATATACGAGGCCGTGAGCAGCATGCAACCGCAGATTGTGGCGGGCGGAAGCTCGTCGAACACCATAAGCGGACTGGCCAACCTCGGCGTGCAAGTGGGCATGGTGGGCAAAATAGGCAACGACGAACTCGGTACGATGTTTCTCAACGACATGCAGAAGTCGGGCGTCGATGCGGCAATGCTCAGGTCCGACACCTCGACGGGCAACTGCATCTCGCTCATCAGTACCGACTCGGAACGCACCATGGCGACGTGCCTCGGCGCGGCGATAGAACTATCGGCCGACGAGATTAACGAGGCAATGTTCGACGGTTACTCGCACTTCTACGTCGAAGGCTATCTGGTTCAGAACTACGAACTTATAGAGAAAGCGCTCAAGATAGCTCACGAGAAGGGACTTATGACCTGCATCGACCTGTCGAGCTACAACGTGGTGGAGGAGAATCTCGATTTCCTCAAAACACTGATAAAGAAATACGTAGATGTGGTTTTCGCCAACGAGCAGGAAGCCACGGCCTTCACCGGCAAAGAGGACCTCGAAGCCCTCAACGAGATAGGCGAACTGGCCGACATAGTGATAATGAAAGTAGGCCGCCGCGGCAGTCTGATAAAGTACTACGACGACATTGAGCGCGTGGGGATTATCAAAGCCAACTGCATCGACACGACGGGCGCGGGCGACATGTACGCCGCCGGCTTCATATACGGAATGATGAACGGCCTTTCGCCGCAGAAATGCGGCGAAGCCGGCGCCATCTTATCGGGCAACGTGATAGAAGTGATTGGCACTAAGATGGATACGCAGCGCTGGACTCGCATTCGCCAGCTGCTCAACACCCTCAAAAACAACGCCAAAGCCTGAAACATATAAAACGACAGCCCCGACGAATCGTCGGGGCTGTCGTTTTTTTTGCTAAATCGGCAATGTCAGAATGCCACTTTAAATGTCTGGCCGCCTATTGCTACAAAGTAAACACCTGAATTATTGACACTTATACTACTATTCGATGAATCAATTTTGCCAGTCGCAATGGTGCGACCGCCAAGGTCGGTTATTACATACGCACTTCCTACAGAGGCGCCACTTATGCAGATTTTGCCACAAGCAGCAAAAACACTTATATCTTCGTTTTTATGCATTACAACTGATGTAACTGTCTCTTCCTCGGACATAATTATACTTGCGAACGCGCCCCACTTCCCATCTTCCTTATACGCATCGACACTCGACGCAGGGACTATGATTTTAGTCAGGTTTGGGCACTCTTCAAAATTGTTGCTACCAAGTTCGGGCGGCGTTGCGGCTTTGATGGTTATAGTTGTCAAATTGGGGCAGCGACATATTGCTAAATATGAAATTTCCTCCACACTCGCAGAGAGGGTAATCGACTGTATATCACATGAGCAGAAGTCGCAAGTACAGGTCATTTCTCCTAAGTAAGTTACTCCTTCCTCGACAATTATTTTTGTAAATTCAAAATTTCCATACGGCAATTCGCCCCCATAATCATAATCTTTCATTCTTCCACTGCCTAAAATGGCAAGTGTCTGCGTCTGAGAATTATACTTATAATAGACCCCAGAACCACAAGAATTGCGGCAAAGACTCACGTTGGTATTATTAAAAGCCCACTCGGAAATATCATCTTCATCAATAGATGACGGTAGGAACACTATAAGATCGCCACAATCAGCAAAAAGTTCATTATTCAGATACGTAACTCCCTCTGGAACAGCAATTTCACCCAACGAAGAGCAATATTGAAAAACATAGTATCCCAAATATGTCAAACCTTCCGGCAGCACAACTCCAGTAAGCGAAGAGCAACGACAAAAGCCAGCATCATTAATACTCACAATATCGTTGCCAAACTGAACGGCGGTAAGCGCCGACAGACCTTGGAAAGCAGCATTCCCGATTGAGGTAACACCATCAGAAACAACCAAAGTTGTAATATCGTTGCGCAAACTATACCACGGCGTACCAGGATCTTCGTTGTACTGGTCGTACGAGTTCATTTCGCCCGTCCCGCTTATAGTCAGCGTTTTTGTTTCGCTGTTGTACGACCACGAGACATCCTCACTGACATCGTAACCACAATATCCGCCCGTAATTTCGGCCCTCGCCGTAGCCGTTGTAAATGCAAATGCAAAAAGTAGTATTTGTCTTGTTTTCATCGGTTTATGCTGTTTAAGTTGTTTATTTCTACATTTCATAAAAATCGCGGGAAGTTTTTCTGATCGGAAAACTTCTCGCGATTGTTGTCTTCTTTTCTCAATCTTCAACTTCCTGTATCTCGGGCGTCAGAAACGGATTCTCGTAGAGAGAGAACTTGTCGCCCTCTTTGAGCTTAATGTGAATGAAGTTCGTAGAGCCGTCGGGCAAGAACTCAAACCCGTCGTCGCATACTTTGAAGTTGTTGGAGAAAGTACCGTCGTCCACAGTCAGAATGCCGCCTTTCACCTTCCAAGTGCCTTCGCCTATGTAGCTGCTCAGATAGCCTTCGTAAAACGATGCACTACCGTCGCTAGCAAGCGTAATAGTAAACGGGCCACCGAAGCCTTCGCCCTCGAAGGCGTAAGTGCCCGCACTGAGCTGAGTGTTACCAAGACTTGCACCGCTGCCCTTATTCACATCGGACTGCAAGTCGTCGTCGTTGTCGCTGCATGCCGAGAAGGCCGCAAACGAAACTAACATCATTAAAAAAATCAGTTTTCTCATAGCATTTGTTTTAAACTATTTACAAAATGCAAATATATACGAGTCATCAATCAATCGCAATTATTTTGTGTCTTTTTGTGTTAAATTTGGTTAAATGTAGATTTTGTTGTTTTTCCTTGTTATTGAACAAACAATATAACAACCTGATAATTTGCGCATTACACGCAACAATGGCATAGTTTTATAAAAAAACAACTCTACGGAGGCTCAATCGTAAAAAATACTACTATGGAAAAACTACCCGACATATCGCCCGAAGAACGTCTGCTGCGCAAGGAGTACGACGAGCTTAAAAAGAAATTCGCCGGCCTGATGCTCACTCTCAGAGAGATGAAACAGCAGGAAGAGCCGCGCCTGTGCGCTTTGTATATCAGCGCCTTCGGAAAACAGAAATACGACATTCTCAACCTTCAGGTTGAGATAAAAACGCTCGATATGCGCAAGCAGCTGCTACAGAGCTACATAAACCGCGACGAGACGCCCGACATGAACGAGATAAAAACCAAAATAGACGATGCTGTGGCCGAGTACAACAAGATACTCGAAGAGGAGGCTAAAAAGATGAAAGCTGCCAAAGAGTACCTCGAATCGCCACTGATGAGCAAAGAAGACGCTGCCGAACTGCGCACACTCTACCGTATGCTCGTGAAGCATCTGCACCCCGACGCTAACCCCGAACAAACTGAAAAAGAGCACGACCTGTTTCTGGTCGTGCAGGCCGCTTACGACCATTGCGACCTTGAGAAACTGCGCGACATCTGCCTGACTCTCGACACTAAGAAACTCGTCCAGACTGAAGATTACTTGGGCGACATTCGCAAATACATTGCCGACCTCAAAACTAAAATCGAAACTGTCGGAAAGAACATTGAGTCGCTGAGAAACACATTCCCCTACAACATGAAGGAGAACCTCGCCGACAAAGATTGGATACGGCAGGAGCAAGAAAAAAACGAAGCCACTATTGCCGAACTCACAGCCACGCGCGACCGCATGGCTGCTATCGTCGAAGTGATGGAAGAATATAAAGCACAGAAACTATGAACACCGGTATTGTACAACTGACGCCCGAACTGCTCGCGCTCATCAACCCCGACTACGCCAGCAGCCTGATGCCCTTCAGCCGCGAGATTTTCCTGCTCGACATAACTGTCGCTGGCACAACATATTGCGACCGCATAAACGAAGTAGAGTCGCAGCTCACCGAAGGCACCGTACTGCGCATGGTTCGCCAGCCGCAAAACGAACACGACGAACTCGCCATTGGCATTTACTTCAACAACGTGCGCATAGGCTGGGTGCCGCAGCACCTCAACGCCGTCATCAGCCGGCTGATGGACGCCGGGAAGGCGTTCTTCTGCCGCATAACTTCGACAGAAAACATACGCTCGTGGCTCAAAATCGATGCAAAAATATATATGGTTGAATAATAAAACTTTAGCACTATGAATACAGTAATTTTAAAATGGAATCCGGCCTTCTCGTCGTACACGATAGGCCACTACCTCAGCGATTTGTACAAGGTAATTAATTTCAAAGAATTCGACTACAACTGGAGCGTGTGGGACCACGACAAAATTCACACCGGCGACCGCGTCTTCTGGGTGAAACTGGGATTCGGACAAGTGGGCATTGTGGCCTCAGGCTCAATAACTTCCGAGCCGTACCAAGACGAGGATTGGAGCGGGCACGGTCGCGAGACTTACTACGTCGATTTCAAACCCGACGTGATGATAAACCCCGACACGCTGCCAATATTGACAAGCCAGGACCTCACCGCCCGAATACCCGATTTCGACTGGTACAGAGGACATTCGGGATTGGTGCTCAACGAGCACCAAGCGGCCACTCTCGAATCCGTCTGGCACGAATTCCTCACCCGCAACCAAGGCTACTGGCAAAAAGCCCTCGAAGCACGCGGCCGCGACCAATTGTGGATGGAAAAGAAGATATAATTCAAAAAAACTACTCTTATATGAAAATTCTTAAAGAAATATTCGGATACGTGTTGGGCGGGGTGTTGTTTGTGGGGTTGATACCGTTTCTGATGTGGCTAGCCTCGGGAAGACCGGCGGTGTTTCCTATTGATATAGTGCGACTTGCGATCGGCGCGGCTCTCGCCGTCGCCGGACTGGCCATCAGCGTGTGGTCTATCGTTTATATGCGCTGCAAGGGCAACGGCAACCCCATGGACGCCTTCGGGCACGAGGTGGCGCCGCGTACGCAGCACCTGATGACCGACGGACCCTACCGACTAAGCCGCAACCCAATGCTCACAGGCACATTCGTCTATCTGTCAGGCATTTGTGTCGGACTGTGGACGTGGCAGTCGGTGGCTGTCTTTGCCGGTTTCGTAGTCATAATGCTCATTCAAGTAAGCACCGAAGAGCGGCGTTTGCGCCGCGACTTCGGCGACGAATACGAAGTCTACTGCCGCCGCACGGGCCGTTTCCTGCCGTTCTGAATTTGCACTTTATTCTTCCTGCTCGCCATACGCCAAATGCATCAGCTCCACCTGACTCCGCATATATTTCACCGCATGACGCGGTGAAATAACCTTCACGCCTGCACCGAAGCTAAGCAGGACAGAGAACAGCTCGAAGTTGATAACCACAAAAATCTCGAACTCGCACGAGCCGTCGGGATTCTCTTTGGTGAGTTTTTGCGAATGATGCAAAGGCTTGGTCTTGATGTACTTACTTTGCTCTTCCGACGCCCAGAATCTAATTCTGCGCGGGAAGCTTTTTATCGATTTGCTTACGCCAATGACGTTGTCGAAGTAATGCTCCGCATCGAATGCCGGATTTTCAACATACTCAATATCAACTGGTTCAATGCTTTTGATACGGTCCAAAGCGAGGTTGTACATCAGCATCGATTCTTGCTTCGACCCGAATACAAACCAACGGTTGCGGAACTCCTTGAGCAAGTACGGGAAGAAGATTATTTCGGTAGGCTCGTCGGCATTAAACGACTGATACATAATGCGTAGTGTCTGCCGTCTGTCGATGTAGCGGTAGAGCGGACTCAGCAGGTGCAGACCTTTCAGGTCCTTCACGGTGTCGTAGTGAATAATGGGCTTGCGTCGGTTGAGACCCGTAGCCAATCGGTCGTCGAGGCGACCGATGACGTCGTCGAACTTGTCGAACTCTTCAAAGTCGGCCAACTGACGAAGCATGTCAGTCGCTTCGCGAATGACATCGTAGTCGTTTTTCGACAGCGGCATCTTCGTTATCGAGAAGTCGGGGTCGGCGTAACGGTAGTATTTGTTTTCGTACACCTCTATGGGCGCGTTGTAGCCGAGTTTGTCGCTGCGCATCATCTGTATGTCGCTCTGCACCGTGCGCAGCGACACGCCTTTTACGACTCCTTCGCAGTCGTAAAGCGCGTCGCAGCAGGCCTCCACCAAATCGTCTATCGTCCAGCGGCGGTATTTGTTGCGCAGGCAGTTGTCGATGGTCTTGTAGCGTATCAGAGCGTTTTTGTTGGCTGGCATGGCTATTCCTCCCCTGCTTTGAAGTTGAACACCGGTTTTATCACTTTCACAATGTCGGCCGTGGGCGCTATGTTGTCCACTATGTCGTCCATTGTTTTGTAGGCCATCGGCGCCTCGTCGATGGTGTCGAGGTTGACCGTGGTGGAGAAAATGCCCGACATCTCGGCTTTAAATTCCTCTAAGTCAAGCGTTTTCTTTGCCTGCCGACGGCTCATTATTCTTCCGGCACCGTGCGGTGCCGAGAAGTTCCAGTCTTCGTTGCCCTTGCCCACGCACACCAGACTGCCGTCGCGCATGTTGATGGGTATCAGCAGCTTCTCGCCTTTTTGCGCGCTCACCGAACCTTTGCGCAGTATCATGTTGCCGATGTCGATGTAGTTGTGTATCGTAGTGAACTGCTCTGCAATGTCGTTCTCGCTGATTTTCAATCCGTTGAGTATCTCGTCCATCATCGCTTTGCGGTTCATCATGGCAAAATGCTGCATTATGCCCATATCATTAATGTAATCGTCGAACAATGAGCCGCTTACGTAGGCCAGACTTTTCGGAACGGTGGTCAGAATCTGCGCCTTCAGTTCCTTCAGGCGCTCCTCTATCTCGCTCTCGCGGTGCTCAGCCTTCATCTGGGCTATCACCTCATCGAGGTCGCGTTTCTGATTGTGGTTCAGCTGCCGCCAAGCCTCTTCCTGATAGTATTCGGCCACCTCGAGACCGGCGTGGCGGCTGCCCGAGTGCACCACGAGGTAGAGGTTGCCCTCGTCGTCGCGGTCGGCCTCTATGAAATGGTTGCCGCCGCCGAGCGTGCCCACGCTACGCATGGCGCGCGCCTTGTTGTATTGTGCGCGAACTTTCTCAAACTCAACCCCTTGCGCATACTGATGCGGCATCTTGCGGATGTCGTATCCGCAAGGGATATTCTTGCGGATTACGCTGTCGAGCAATGCCGGGTTGAAGGCCTCGGCAGCCTCGCTGCCGGCCCTGAGCACCACCGTCTCCATGCCGCAACCGATATCTACGCCTACGAGGTTCGGGACAATTTTGTCCCGAATCGTCATCGTAGTGCCTATCGTGCAGCCAGCACCGGCATGCACGTCGGGCATCAGACGTATCCGCGCGCCCGACGTAAATTCCTGATTGCAAAGCGTTTCGATCTGCTGCATCGACGCCTCGTCTACATTGTCGGTGAATATCTTCGCCGACGAGTATTTGCCTGTAATCTCTTTCATAGTAGTTGCTTTTCTGATTTCAGCGCAAAGAAAAAAACGTGCTACGCAATCTATCTGCGTAGCGGCAACAAATTTATGTTTTTCCGGCTGAAAAACGCATTTTTTATTTGTTTAATCCGTCTCGATTGGTGATAAAATTCGAATGAAAATGCAAAAAAATAAACCGCGCCGGCGGACAAGTCCACCGACGCGGTCAAACAAACAATTAACAAACAACTGCTCAATTATGCTGCTAAGCAGCATAAACGCAAAACTTTCCTTTTTACATTCCGGAAAACTTTCTTTCGGTTTTTACGCTCCTAATGCAAATTTCGTTGCATGGATTTTTACGAGACACAGACGGTTGATAGTATTTTTGTGGTGTGAAAAAGTTGTGGAATGAAAAAATGTTATTTTTGCACTTTAATATTACTTCACTGCTATTATTCTGAGATTTATAACATTATGGACGGGTTCAAAAACATCGAAATCAAGAATTTCAGAGGTATCGACCATCTGAGAATTGAAGACTTTTCGCGAGTGAATGTATAAAAACTAACCAACTATAACTTCAGAGAAAGAATACAAATGGACAAAAAATACAAAATATCAGAAGACAATGATGCGTTATTAGCAAGCGAAGCATATACTACATGGGGTGGTCCATGGACAGAACGCAAACTTATTGCTTTTGAAAAATATGTCAATGCATATTTGACGATAATGAATGCTTATAGAGATAAGAACGAATGGAAATTGATTTACTTTGATGGATTTGCAGGAAGTGGTTCTCGCAACGAGAATGAAGATGTAGAAATATTGTATGACGAAGACACACTCAAAATATTTAATGAGCTTGAAATCAAAGAAGAAGAACTAACTCCATATAAAGGTGCTGCGGAACGCGTGTTAAATACTACACTAAATGGTTTTGATTATTACTATTTTATAGACAAAGACGAAACTTCCAGCAATCAACTAAAAGAAAAACTTTCTAGAATTCAAACCGACAAAGAACTAGTGTTCCGTCACTCCGATGCAAATGAGCAACTAGAGTTACTTGCAGATGCAATGCACAAGAATACAAAACTAAAATCACTAGTACTTTTGGACCCCTTTGGAATGCAGGTCAATTGGAACTCTATAAGCAAATTAGAAGGGACTGGTACTGATTTATGGATTCTTATACCAACAGGTGTCATTGTAAATCGCTTGTTAGACAGAAAGTGTAAATTAACGCACATTGAAAAATTGACTTCTTTTTTTGGCAAGGACGAGACCTTCCTAAAAAACTATTTCTATAACACACGATATGAGAATACATTATTCGGAGAGACTGAAATAGTAGAAAAAGTCAAAAACCCGATAGAGAAAATAGCGAACCTGTATATACAGCAAATGCAAACTATTTTCAAGTACGTTACTGAAATGCCTTTGGTACTATATAATACAAGAAATATACCCATATTTCATTTTGCTTTTGCATCAAACAATCAGAGTGCGGTTAAAATAGCACATCAGATAATAAACAAATAATCATGGCGACAAAATCTACCAAAATAGAATGGACTGACAAAACTTGGAATCCTGTTACTGGATGTACCAAGATTTCGCAAGGATGTGCTCATTGCTACGCAGAAACAATGACTCGGAGGCTGAATGCGATGGGATTGGATAAATATGCCAATGGTTTTAATGTAACTCTGCACAACGAATGCCTTGACGAACCATTGCTTTGGAAACAACCGCATACTATTTTTGTATGTTCAATGAGTGATTTATTTCATAAAGAGGTTCCGTTTGAGTTCGTCGATAAAGTGATGTACACCATCCGTCGGACACCACAACACAGATATCAATTACTTACTAAACGTGCCGAACGTATGGCTGAGTACTTCCTAACTCACGACGTTCCTGACAATGTTTGGCTTGGCGTAACCGTAGAAGCACAATCCTCTAAATCAAGAATTGAATGTTTAAGAGTTCTCGAAGCGCCAATACGTTTCCTTTCATGCGAGCCGCTTATTGAGGATCTGGGTGTTTTAGATTTAAAAAATATCGATTGGGTGATAGTAGGAGGTGAAAGCGGACAGCAAGCACGTCCTATGAAAGAAGAATGGGTGCTTTCAATAAAAGACCAAACTGAGAAACAAGATGCTGCCTTCTTTTTCAAACAATGGGGCACTTGGGGTAGCGATGGCGTTAAACGAAGCAAACACAAGAATGGAAAATTAATCAATGGTAAAGTGTTTCAAGAAATGCCAATGTAAGTTTGACTTTATATTTTGCAGAAACAGTTTTCTTATCTATTGCAAAAGCTCTTCTCCTCTTCCACTACCACCTTGTCCGCTGTCAGCCAGTCAACGCTGTCGAGCTCGTTTGCCGACAACCAACGGGCGGCCTTGTGTTCTTTCAATGTCAGATTGCCGTTTGCGACACTGCACAAATAGCAGTGCATTGTAAGGTGAAAGTTGGGATAATCGTATTCGACTGTGGTAATAAATTGCTCAACAACGATTTGCGTGTCCAATTCTTCCAAAATCTCGCGTTTCAGAGCCGCTTCAGGCGTTTCGCCAGCTTCAATTTTTCCACCCGGGAATTCCCAACCGCCCTGCATATCGCCATACCCGCGCTGAGTAGCAAAAATGCGACCGGCGCTGTCGTGAATTATGGCGGCTGAGACTTCGATTGTTTTCATATAATGCCTTTTGTCAATCCAAAATCGTACTGAAGGTAATCTGGCAGTTCGTTTTCCATATGTATATCAAAAATGAAAGTCCGCTTATCATCTTTGTTTTGAGACCGTCGAGGGTTCTGCAAATGTCCTTTTCCAACATATGTGAATGGAAGCGTGATTCCATTTTCACTATCCATCTTTCTGATAAACAAATGTGCATATTTGCTATCATTTAATGCGTTTAAATGTTTGTCACTGATATTTGCCATACATTCCCATTGAAATACGGAAGGTTCAATGAATTTATCTTTATAATTCAAATATTCCTTTCCTTCAACTTCATCTTTTTTAATTGAAGCAAAAATATAAACAACATTTTCAGAATCATCATAATATGTGCCAACTGCTGTGTAATTAGGATTAACACAACGTTTTATTTGAACTTGGTCGTATCTATAATCTTTCCAAAGCAAGAACATGTCTGTTGAATCTTCATAGTCAATCTTGTATTTTGTCAGTCCATATTCAAGTAAATCAGCCAAATATTCTTTGTATACACTAGTTTGCTTTCCTGCAATAGTTACATAATCATCCTTTATTGTTATTACTTCATTTTCTTGCAAATACTTTAACGCATGATTGAATTCTTCTACATTATAATTTGCGATTTCTGATTTCAGATTTTCATTAATGTTTTTAATACTATTTTCGCCCAAAAGCAATTGTTGGCAAATCATATAATCATGAGGACGAACCAAATGCAAAAGACTTGACAAATAATTGACTACAAGTAATTGTTCTTCGTCAAATTCCACAATGTTTTCTTCGTTTATACCTTTTAAAAAACCATAATATGAACCTGTCTTTTTCTGATTGATTTTAATTTGCATAAACTTCAGTAAATCAGGCGCATTATCACTATTCAAATAATCCATGTGTTTCGGATAAGTATCTGAATTCAAATAGTTTTTGAAGTTATTGTAGTCTTGCTTTAGATATTTCAAACTATAGAAATTCTCTTTTTCCACATAGTTTAGAATTTCTTCTTTTGAAAGATTGTCAATATGTATTTCTACACCATACTCAAAAAGGCCAATAGGTTTGAAATCATCTTTTATAAGTGCGCAAAGTAGACGTTTTTCTAGAATGAATTCTTGAGCCAATCCGCCTAATGCCAAAGCTATTTGTGTACTTCGTTTATAATTGTTACCAATGAAGTCGATTACAGGAACATAACTTTTATTGTCGTACTTTCTTAATCCACGTCCTAATTGTTGAATAAAAATAGTTGAAGATTCTGTAGGCCTCATAAATAATACCATATTAACACCAGGAATATCAACACCTTCGTTAAGAATGTCAACAGCGCATAAAACCTCTAATGTGCCTTCTTTGTCACTTTGTAAATCTTCAAATGCTCTAATACGTTCACCCGCATCATTTTTCCCTGTTAAGTAAGCTGTTTTATAATATGGTTCAAGTGCTTCAGCCATCAATCGAGCATGCGATATGCTTTTGCAAAAAGCGAGAGCCTTCAGTTTTTGATTAGGAACGCGGTGCGTTTTAATGTTTTCAACTATAAATTTACAATGTTCGTCAGTAGCAAATTGCGAAATCATTCTCCTTTCATTTTCTTTCGAGAAATCAACTTGCTCGTCTCTGATTCCATAATACTTAAAAGGAACTATCAAATCATTAATCAAGGCATCTCTTAATCTAAGTTCATACGGCACGTTATTTCCGAACAATTCAAACACATCTTGATTATCCATTCGTTCCGGTGTCGCTGTAAGTCCAAGCAAAAACTCTGGTTCAAAATAGTCTATTATCTTTTTGTACGATTCCGCAGCAGCATGGTGGCATTCATCAATTATTATGTAATCAAACTCTTTTTTAGCGAACAAATAGAGAGACTTGCACATTGAAACATTGGTAGAGAAAAGAAATTGGGCATCAATGTCTTTGTGCTCGCCATTATATTCACCCATAAACACATCGGGGCCAAAAACATTTTGAAAAGTTGATAGTGAACGCTTCAAAATAGAGCTTTCGTGTACAATATAAAGCAGTTTTTCTGGATTAAAATTCAAAGCATCAAATGCTGCAAGGTAAGTTTTACCACTACCTGTTGCTGCCACCACAAGTGCTTTGTTTTGCCCCATTGCTCTGTACCGATTCAACTCTCGTAATGCCTTACGTTGCATGAAGTTGGGTTTTATTTCATATCCTGTTAAATCGTAATCCATATCCCAACGTTCAATAGCAAAATTTAGTTGTTTAGAATAATCATTGATTAACGTTATATTTAGAGGTTTTGTCCTTTCCCATAAATTTTCGAACTCTTCTTTTGTTTTAGTTATTATTATATCATAATTGGGGACTTTGACTGCCATATCCCATTCTATATTCTTCAATAATGCATACCGTGTTATATTTGAAGAGCCGATTACTATTTCCCATTCATTATCAAATTCAAACATATATCCTTTCGAATGGAATCCGAATTTTGAATAGTTCCTTTCATCATAAAAACAATTAAAATCCAAATGACACTCAAAGTTTGAATGACTTGATAAAGTCAAAAAGAACTTTAATGATTCAATATCAGTGAAATTCTGGTATGTAGTAGTTATTAATTTTCCAACAGCGCCTCTTTCAATGGCTGCCACTATATCATTTGCAAGCAAAACAAGTCCTGCTTTTTTTATGAAACTGACAGAAAAGTAAAATGATTTGCATGAACGCAGATTAGCTTTAATTCTCTCTAAAAAAGAAACTTCCGTATAATTAGTTAAGAATTGAGAGCTCATTATCATATCAGTTTAATCTTCCACCTTATTCATTATCACCGGCCGTTTCTCGCCCATATAGGGCAGCGCGCCAATGGTGTTGAAATCAATGAACTCGCAGGCTTCTTCATAGTCCATTCCGTCGGTGGCGACAAGGTGTTCAACCATTTTCTCGTAATCGTAAATCAGACGGCCATCGTTGCTAATGCCCACAATGGCCGAGAGGTAATCTGGCGATTCCAGCACTACGGTGTCTTCGTAGTCGCGGTCGCAGAGCCATTCTTTCAGTTGGTCGATAGTGAGTTGGTTATCAATATTTTCGGCCATCTGAAACAACTCGCTCACACTGATTCCGAAACTGTTGGCAAGCCTTTCGATAACATCGATTGAAATGTTGCGTTTGCCATTCTCAATGTCGCTCATATAGCGGCGGTCGATTTCAGCATCGTTGGCGAATTTCTCCTGCGCCATACCGCGCTGCTTGCGCAGCTGAACGATGGCTTTCCCGAGTTTTTCCTGCAGTGTCATAATATTCTATTTTGCAATTGATTGCAAAATAACTTTTTTGTGGCTGAAATTTCAACGGCCAATAGGCCGTGTAAATTAAGAATAAACACTATCTTTGCTATATAAAAATCGTGCTATTAGCATAGATAACTATCTTGTTAATAATATTTTAACCCTCAGAGACGACTATGCCCGACCCATTAACCCCCGAACAGCGTCACCGTTGCATGTCGCACATACGCAGTCGCAACACCAAGCCCGAGCTGAAGGTGCGGCGTTGGTTGTGGCAGCACGGCTACCGCTACCGGCTCAATGTGTCGGGCGTACCTGGCAAGCCCGACATTGTCATGCGGCGCTTCCGCACCGCCATATTTGTCAATGGGTGCTTCTGGCATGGGCACGAGGGCTGTCCGAAATACCGGCTGCCACAGACCAATGTAGATTTCTGGCAGGCCAAAGTAAGCCGCAACCGCGAGCGCGACCAGCGCAACTATCAGATACTGAGCCAAAACGGTTGGCAAGTGATAGTGGTTTGGGAGTGCCAGCTCACGCCGCGCAACATTGAGCAGACCATGGCACAAGTGGAGTGGAACCTCAACCACAACCTGCTCGACATCATCCGCCGCCAAAGGCGGCGGAAACCCAAGCCCTACATCGCCTTCGACGCCCCACTACCAATCGCCGCCGAGGACGAAACCGAATACCCCAAGCCGGCAAAACAATAATGTGTCCACAAGCAACTTATAAAAAATTCATATTAGTTCGCCAAGAAGGCACCAGGCAGGTTAACGCAATATTGACCACTACAATCTTGACATGATTATAGCTTTGGACTACCGCGTACAATCGCCTGTGGCAGTGCGTTTTCGCAGATGGGCGACACAGAAGCTTCATGAGTATATTCAGAAAGGTATTTCTTACAAAAAATCACTATTTTTGCAGTCTGAACGTATTTCAATCTAAAAACGCGGGAAATGAAATTTGAGGCATTCGGACTTAACGAGACTCTGCTTGGCAACATTGCCAAGCAAGGATTCAGAAAACCAACTGACATACAGTACAAAGCCATACGGCCTATACTTGCAGGCGACGATGTGCTGGCTATAGCGCAAACCGGCACGGGCAAGACTGCGGCATTTGCCATTCCGTCGGTAGAGCTGCTTATGCGGCGGCGCCGTTGCGAAGGCTACACGGGCGTCCGCTGCCTGATAATGGAGCCCACGCACGAGCTCGCCCACCAAGTGGGCGAGGTGATTAACCTGCTCACGCAAGGCACAGGCCTCATCACGGTGGCTGTGTACGGCGGCGTGGAGCAAGACCCACAGATAGCTCAGCTCGACAAGGGCGCCGACATAGTCGTCGCCACGCCCGGACGCCTCTTCGACCTCGCTGCGCAAAAACATTTGCGCACCACAGGCTGCGAGATTCTCATCCTCGACGAGGCCGACCACATGCTCGACCTCGGCTTCATCGACGACATCCGACAGTTGGTCCGTTTCTTACCAAAACGCCGGCAGACGCTTTTCTTCTCGGCCACCATCGACGAGAAAATCAAGAAACTCGCCTACTCTATTGTCGTCAAACCCGTCAACATCCGCATCTCGCCCAAAAACGTTGTGGCTCGCAACGTTACGCACAGCCTCATAAAAATTCCGATGGACGAGAAGCGCTTTTTCCTTGAACGTATATACAACGAAAACCCTGATACACAGATAATTGTATTCGTACGCACACGAGTGCGCGCCGAGCGTGTGCTCGCCGCCATGGAGCGCGTGGGCATCAATGCCGTGAACATGCACGGCGACAAAAGCCAGAAGGAGCGCACGCAGGCTCTCGAGAAGTTCCGCCACGGCGATTCGCGGATGCTCATCGCCACCGACGTGAGCGCGCGAGGCATCGATATCCCGGCGGTAGGCTACGTGGTCAACTACGACGTGCCCGACGTGGCGGAGAACTACGTTCACCGCGTCGGTCGTACCGGTCGCGGCATGGACAAAGGCTTTGCCATAACGTTCTGTGCCCCAGAGGAATCGGACTACCTCAAAGCCGTCGAAGAGTACATCGGCGGCCCCATCAATGTGATTGAAATCGACAAAGCCACTCACGAAGAGACTCTCGACTTCTCAGAAGACAATGTCGACGACTGGCAAAGCCTTATAGATGAAGAGATTGCACGCGAAGAAGGCCGATCGAAGAAAAAACGGCGGTAGGTAACCTGCCGCCCACATAAAAGCAGCACGCCACTGCCCTATGCAGGACAATGGCGTGCTGAGTTTTTATCAACCCAAGTTTTAATCTTCTTCTTCAGTTATGCCTAACAGATTGTTGTAGAAGTCGTTGCACGACTCTACGAGGCTGCTGTCGTCGGTATATTCGAGGAACGGCTTGCCGCTCTGCTTAGCGTAGTCGATAAGGCTCTGCGGAACTTCGGGGCCGCCTTGAACCACGGCATCGGCGTAGTCGATGGCAAAACGCATAAGGCTCTCGAAGTCATCGACGTTGATTCCCGACAAAGCCT
Organism: Bacteroidales bacterium; assembly: GCA_017960905.1. Lineage (GTDB taxonomy): Bacteria > Bacteroidota > Bacteroidia > Bacteroidales > Marinilabiliaceae > W3P20-009. The sequence continues at coordinate 23,378 of JAGCYH010000007.1, read as the reverse complement.
CTTTGTCGATACCCTCGACAAAGGCTTTGGCCTGTATATTCCCGTCCCATTTCTGCTTGAAGTCGCTCGCGTAAAGCGAGAAAACCACTTTCGACTTAACAAAGTGCGGGTCGTCGTTGACGAGTTTTTTCACATAAAACGGCACAAAAGCAGTGAACCAGCCATGACAGTGAATGATGTCGGGCGCCCAACGGAGCTTTTTGGTGGTTTCGAGCACGCCGCGAGCGTAGAAAATAGTACGTTCGTCGTTGTCGGCATACTCTTCGCCGTCGGCTATGTACGAGCCCTTGCGGTGGAAATAATCATCGTTGTCGATGAAGTAAATCTGCATGCGAGCAGCTTGTATACTCGCAACTTTGATAAGCAGCGGATGGTCGGTGTCGTCGATTATCAGGTTCATGCCCGAAAGCCTGATGACCTCGTGAAGCTGGTTCCGACGCTCGTTAATGTTGCCAAAACGTGGCATGAACGTTCTGATTTCCTTACCTTTTTCAAGGATACCCTGCGGCAGATTCCGGCTTGCGCGCGAAATCTCAGTTTCGGGCAGGTAGGGCATTATCTCCTGCGACACGAACAGAATTTTGGCTTTATCCATCTTGCTTTGTTTTATGCACAATTTGCAGGTGCAAAGATACTAATTTTTATTTAAAAAAATACTAAAAATTTTTATTTTATTCATTTCCTGACAGCCGCGCATTATTGCGCGGCTAAATCCGTCAAAAAACACGAGATTTAGCCACCAAATCGCGATTCGACGGCTAAATCGGTAAATTTTTTACCGATTTAGCCGTGATATCCGGATATTTTTATACATTTGCAGGGTTAACCCCAAAATTAACAGCCATGCAGAGTACAATTATCGGGCGAAAAGAGGAAATAAAACAGCTCAACAGCTACGCATCGTCGGGCAGAGCGGAATTTGTAGCAGTATATGGTCGCCGCCGTGTTGGCAAGACTTTCCTTGTCAATCAGGTATTCGCCGACCGTCTGACATTTTCGATGACTGGCGTCATCGATGGTGACAAGACCGCTCAGTTTCATGCTTTTGCCGACGCAATGGACATGTACGGCTTTTCGGGCGTAAAACGCCCGAAAGACTGGTACGAAGCTTTCAGTGTGCTTCGTCGCTGCCTTACGCAGAGAATGAGCGAGAATACCGGCGCCGAATGCATCATCTTCATCGACGAACTGCCGTGTTTCGAAACACGCAAGGCAAACTTCGTCAACGCACTCGGCTACTTCTGGAACAGTTGGGCTTCGAAGCAAAACAACCTGACGCTAATTGTCTGCGGATCAGCCACTTCGTGGATGATGCGCAACGTCGTCGACAGCCGCGGCGGTCTGCACGACCGCATTACTCACGAGATGCACATAGGCGAGTTTAACCTCCACGAAACAGAAGAGTTCATGCTCAACGCCGGTTTTCCCTGCGACCGGACCATAGTTCTGCAAACATATATGATTATGGGCGGTGTGCCATACTATCTGAGTCTGCTCGATGCGGCAGAAAGTCTGCCGCAGAACATCGACCGCCTCTTCTTCAGTGCCAATGGCGAAATGCGACGCGAATTCCAACGTCTGTATAAGACACTTTTCTCTTCACCCGATTCATACTTAGCAATTGTTGAAGCTCTTTTCGAGAAGAAGAAAGGACTATCGCGCAACGAGATTGCCCAAGCAGTCGGTGTCAGGGCCAACGGCAACCTCACTAAAATGCTGCAAAACCTCGTCGACTGCGACCTTGTGCGTTTCTACCGTGTGAAGAACAAAACTATCGGGGCGCGCAACGGACTTTACCAACTGCTCGACTTCTACACAATTTTCTATCTGCAATATTTGAAACAGCGTACCACAAACGAACATTTCTGGACGCAAAGCATTAACACACCGACAGTTAACTCGTGGCTCGGACTGGCATTCGAACGTGTTTGCCTTGCACACATACGGCAAATAATACAAGCATTGCGCATCGATGGGATAAAAACCGAATACTATTCGTGGCAAGCCACAAACACAGACGGCGACAATAAACAAAAGTCGCAAGTGGACCTCGTTATAGAGCGCGCCGACCGAATGGCAAATATTTGCGAAGCAAAATACAGCGACAAGCCTTACACGCTCGACAAAGACGAATACGACAAGCTGGCGCTTCGCGCTTCGCGCTTCAAAGAACTGACGTCGTTCGCTGGCGGTGTGGTGCCTACGCTCATCACAGCCAACGCTCTGCAACGCAACGCATACTCCGAACGGCTTGGTGCACACATTTCTCTCGATGATTTATTTCAGCCACAAAGATAAGTTCTGACTTTTTTGCATTATTGCGCGGCTAAATCCGTCAAAAAACACGAGATTTAGCCATCAAATCGCGATTCGACGGCTAAAACGGTAAAATTTTTACCGATTTAGCCGTGATATCCGGATATTTTTATCAATTTTCTGTTGCCAATTTTTCAATTGACAATTGCTGCTGGCGCTTTTTGTAGAAGGCTTTCAGCTCGCGGGAGATGAACGGCAGCTCGTCGATGCTCTCGACATCGCGCCCCAGACGGTAGTGCTCCGACCATGCCACCATCTGCTGCAGAAACTTTATCCAGTTCGATATCTTAGCATAATCGACAGTGCCCTGATGTTGGCGGAATTCTATCGTGCCGTGCACACGAAAGGCTTCGCAATTAACCTTGAAATACCTGTTTTCCAGAACAATGCCTACCTTCTCGGCCACATCGCCGACGGTGTCGGCGGCTGTCACAGCTATGGCATCGAGATTCTTGTCGGCAAGCGTGCGGCAATATCGGTTTTTATTGCCTCGGCGCGACTCGGCCATAAACGTATCTATCACTCGCTCAATGTGTTTGTAGTTGACGAACACATTGAGATAGTGCATCGCCGAAAACAGTGCCGCGCCAATATGCACGTGCAGTCCGCACGTGCTATTGACCTTCGCGCCAGCCTCTTTCAACGCGCCGCATAGCGACTGCAAACGGCTGAGGCCCTCTTCGCCTTCGAGAACCGGCGAGACACACTCAGCGGCATATTGCACCCGTACCGAACTGTCGCTCACAAATTTGAAATACTCGCGCGAATCGACATGGTTGTAATGCTGTCGCCGATAACCGTTGAAATTCAAGTCCTTAGCCTTGTTGCTAAACTTCGCCAGACTCACACCGCACTCTATCTCAACGCCAAACGTATACTGGAGCGAAGTGTCGCAAAGCATCTCATCGGGTTGAAGCTCTATAACCATTTGAGGCTGCAGCACCTCTATTTCTGTCCGCTCGTCGGACAGCAATCGGCTCTGCGCATCGTAAGGCACAGCGCGGCTCAGGTATTCGCTCAGCTCAGGCTCGCGAATGCCAATGTAAATAAGTGCGTGACGCTTGTCGCGCAACGACCTGTCATTGATAATCTCATTTGCAAATTCTGTTGTAATGCTCATGGTTCAAAATTTTGTGTTTCGCTTCTTACAAAGTTCAAAAGCTGTTGTACCAAATTTTGGTACAACAAAATGCTTTTCTTGTTTTTTTTCGCTTTCGCGAAAAACGCGCTAATCGTCTATGTTTCTGCATTTTATAAAATTTTAGGAAAATAAGCCGTGAGACAAACGTCTGTTTTTTTGCCCGAAAAAGGCAGTTTCTATTATTCTCTGCTCTTTTTTATATCTTTGCGCATCAAAACCTACCAATGAAAATAGGACAACTTGACCTTGGCGACAAACCGGTGCTTCTCGCACCAATGGAAGACGTTACCGACGTACCGTTTCGCAACCTCTGCAAACGCTACGGCGCCGACCTCATGTACACTGAGTTCGTCAGCGCCGACGCCATTGTGCGCGAGATTGACAGCTCGATGCGCAAACTCGAAATAATGCCGCACGAACGCCCTGTGGGAGTGCAGATTTACGGACGCGAGATAGAACCTATGGTAGAAGCCGCACGCATCGTCGAAGCGGCCAACCCCGACATCATCGACATCAACTTCGGCTGCCCAGTAAAGAAAATCGCCGGCAAAGGTGCCGGCGCAGGTATGCTACGCGACATTCCAAAGATGATTGAAATGACGCGACAGATTGTCCGTGCCGTTGAGCATACGCCTGTTACAGTGAAGACTCGCCTCGGCTGGGACGAGAACACAAAGTTCATCGTCGACACCGCCGAAAGGCTGCAAGACGTTGGTATAAGCGCACTTACAATACATGGGCGCACTCGCGCACAGATGTACACAGGCGAGGCCGACTGGACACTCATTGGCGAAGTGAAACGCAACCCGCGCATGACAATTCCAATCATTGGCAACGGCGACATCACCAGCGCACAACGCGCTGCTGAATGTTTCGACCGCTACGGCGTCGATGCCATAATGGTAGGGCGCGCCGCCATTGGCTCACCTTGGATTTTTGAAGAGATAAAACACTATCTCACAACTGGTTGTGAGATGCCGCCCGTCGGCATTCGCGAGCACACCGAGCGACTCAAACAGCAACTCGACGACACCTTCCGCTGGATTGCCGACGAACGCAGAGCCATACTGCACATCCGACGACACCTTGCGGTGTCGTTCAAAGGACTGCCCGACTTCCGCCAACTCAAAATTCGCCTCCTGCGCGCCGACACAATAAGCGACGTTTGCGCCTGCCTCGACGAAATTGCCGAACGATACGGAAATGATATCTGCAAACAATAATAAAAACTCTAACAACATGAACACCAACAACTTAGCAAACGGACTTCAGGCTGACGGAAGCTACGCTTACGGCAGCCACACTTACATGGTAAGAGGCGACTTCGGTAAGCAAAGCATCACTACGAGCGACTTCAACGAAGTGATTTTCAGCAACATACCATCGGACTACACCGAATTTGAAACCGTTTACCGAGAATATCTCGGTAAACACATCAACGGAACGGCCGCCATGATGATAATGGCAATGGAGATGTACGGTCGCGACAAAACCGTTGGAGAACGCTGCATACGCCTTGTCTGCTCGCCCAACAACGTCTCGCCTGCTATGAGCATTCTCCGCGACCGCTACGCCGACTACGACGGCTATTCGCAACGCTACATAGCCGCCGCCCTCATCGACGGCGCTGTGCGCACCAACAGCTACACGCCCAACGAACCATACACCGTCAGGTGTCAGGGCAGCCCTAACGGCATCAAACAACTGACTTTCCCGAAATACGGAACCATATACTACATCTACGTTCTGGGAGGCGGTTGGGACACACACCAACGCGCTTGCGACATTGTAATGTTTGAGGACGACGAAGAGACTGGGCTCTACAAAGTGAACAACTGTCCGGCATTCTACACGCAATGCCAGCCCATCAAAGGCTCATGGAACGGACTGAAATAAAACGCAATACAACAGCGGCAAAAAAATATCGCAAAAAACATTATTCATTTTTTGATAAAAAAGATAAAGCTCGTATATTTGCACCGCAAAAGCGCAACCTACCATAGGTTCCGATGCCCAGATGGCGGAATTGGTAGACGCGTTGGTCTCAAACACCAATGCTGCAAGGCGTGCCGGTTCGATCCCGGCTCTGGGTACCACAAAAGCCTGTTAATCGATTGATTAACAGGCTTTTTTGTTTACACAAGGTGTACTTAAGTAGCAAAATTTACGGGGCTGTCTGACAAGTCAGACAGCCCCGTAAAACATTCAAAGTATGAAGAAATCTCTTAGTCCTTGAATTTGGCTTTGAGGAACTCACGGTTCATACGTGCGATGTTGGTGATAGAGATGCCTTTGGGGCATTCTGCCTCGCATGCGCGGGTGTTGGTGCAGTTACCGAAGCCGAGTTCGTCCATTTTGGCCACCATGGCTCTTGCACGGCGTGCAGCTTCGGGGCGTCCTTGTGGAAGGAGCGCGAACTGGCTGATTTTAGCCGAAACGAAGAGCATTGCAGAACCGTTTTTGCAAGCTGCGGCGCAAGCGCCACAGCCGATGCATGTAGCGGCGTCCATAGCCAGGTCGGCTTTCTCTTTCGAGATAGGCAGGGCGTTGGCGTCGGGGGCGCCACCGCAGTTGAACGACACGTAGCCGCCAGCCTGCTGTATCTTGTCGTATGCCGAACGGTCGACCATAAGGTCTTTGATGACCGGGAAACCGGCCGAACGCCATGGCTCAACGGTGATAGTCTCGCCGTCTTTGAAGCGGCGCATGTAGAGCTGGCATGTCGTTGCTTTTGTTGCCGGTCCGTGAGGGTGTCCGTTAATGTAGAGCGAGCACATACCGCAAATACCTTCGCGGCAGTCGTGGTCGAATGTTATTGGTTCTTCGCCCCGTTCTACGAGCGACTCGTTGAGAATGTCAAGAGTCTCGAGGAACGAAGTATCTGGTGTTGTTTCAACATCTTTATATGTAACGAATTCGCCTTTGGCTTTTGCATTGGCCTGACGCCAAACTTTTAAGGTTACTTTCATAATCGCTTAATTTTAAATTTAAAATACTATTTACTTCGTAATCAGTATTTTACATTAATTTTTGTAGTTACGAGTTTGTACTTTGATCGCTTCGTATTCGAGTGGCTCTTTGATGAGCGAAGGAGCGGTGTTGTCGTCGCCTTCGTATTTCCAGCAGCCTACATAGAAGAAGTTTTCATCATCACGTTTAGCTTCACCTTCTTCGGTCTGATATTCGACGCGGAAGTGACCGCCGCAACTTTCGTTGCGGTGAAGAGCGTCAGTTGCGATGAGTTCACCCATGATGATGAAGTCGCGCAAGTGAATAGCTTTGTCGAGCTCTATGTTAAGTCCCTCTTGCGAACCCGGAATGAACAGATTGGTTTCGAATTCTTTACGCAGTTCTTTGAGTTTTTCGAGGGCTGTTTTCAAGCCTTCAGCGGTACGTCCCATACCTACATATTCCCACATGATGTGGCCGAGCTCTTTGTGAATTGAGTCAACCGAACGTTTGCCTTTGATGTTCATAAGGCGAGTCTGCTCTTCGACGCAGTGTTTTTCGACCTTGGCGAACTCTTCGTTGTCGGTCGGAATCTTAGGCCAGATAGCCTGGTCGGCCAGGTAGTTCTGAATGGTATATGGCAATACGAAATAACCGTCGGCCAAACCTTGCATAAGCGCCGAGGCACCGAGGCGGTTTGCACCATGGTCAGAGAAGTTGCATTCGCCGATGGCGAACAAACCCGGAATAGATGTCTGAAGCTCGTAATCGACCCAGATGCCGCCCATAGTGTAGTGTACGGCCGGGAAAATCATCATCGGGTTGTAATATTTCTCGCCGTTAATCTCACGGGCAAGCTGTCCGGGGTTCACGTCGGTAATCTCTTCGTACATGTCGAAGAGGTTGCCATAACGCTGGCGTACTACGTCGATGCCGAGACGTTTGATGGCGTCGGAGAAGTCGAGGAAGACAGCGAGGCCGGTGTTGTTCACGCCGAAGCCTTTGTCGCAACGCTCTTTAGCGGCGCGGCTGGCAACGTCGCGCGGCACGAGGTTACCGAATGCCGGATAGCGGCGTTCGAGGTAGTAGTCGCGGTTTTCTTCGGGAATGTCCGAACCTTTTATTTCGCCTTTTTGAAGTTTTTTGGCGTCTTCAATGTTTTTTGGCACCCAGATGCGGCCGTCGTTACGAAGCGACTCCGACATAAGTGTCAGTTTCGATTGTTTGTCGCCGTGAACGGGGATACAAGTCGGGTGGATTTGTACGTATGACGGGTTGGCGAAATAAGCGCCTTTGCGGTATGCTGCGATAGCAGCCGAGCAGTTGCAGCCCATGGCGTTGGTAGAGAGGAAATATGTGTTCCCGTATCCGCCTGTTGCTATTACAACGGCATTTGCCGAGAAACGCTCAAATTTGCCGGTAACGAGGTTTTTGGCAATGATACCGCGTGCGCGACCGTCAACGATGACTACGTCGTGCATTTCGTAGCGGTTGAAGCTTTTAACTTTACCGGCGTTAATCTGACGGTTGAGCGACGAATAGGCGCCAAGCAGAAGCTGCTGGCCTGTCTGTCCTTTTGCGTAGAACGTACGGCTTACCTGCGCGCCACCGAACGAGCGGTTTGCAAGCAAACCGCCATATTCACGTGCGAAAGGAACGCCTTGTGCAACGCACTGGTCGATAATGTTGTTCGACACTTCGGCCAAACGGTGAACGTTGGCTTCGCGTGCGCGGTAGTCGCCGCCTTTTACGGTGTCGTAGAAGAGACGATATACTGAGTCGCCGTCGTTCTGATAGTTTTTAGCTGCATTGATACCGCCCTGTGCTGCAATAGAGTGCGCACGACGGGGCGAGTCCTGTATGCAGAAGTTGTATACGTTGAAACCCATCTCGGCCAATGTCGAAGCTGCCGAAGCACCTGCCAAACCTGTACCTACAACGATAATGTCGAGCTTACGTTTGTTGGCCGGATTGACAAGTCTCTGATGTGCCTTATAGTTGGTCCATTTCTCAGCTACCGGACCTTCTGGTATTTTAGAATCTATAGTTGACATAATTTACTTCTAATTAAATGATTAACATTAAGCAGCGCAACAGCATAGCGATTTAACAAAGAATGTAATCACCACAGCGGCGAAGCCGAGACAGATGATAGTTGCGAAGATTGTCGAAATCTTCTGGATTCTCGACATCCAAACAAGGTTGTTCCAGCCGATAGTCTGAATGGCCGACCAGAAACCGTGTGTGAGGTGGAACCAGATAGCTACAAACCAAACAAGGTAAAGAACTACGATTACCGGTTGGCTGAAGTAGAACTGAAGCCATGCAGCACCATCGGTAGGACCGAATTGATGCTCAGCACCAACGAGTTCGGCGAACATCATCTTGTACCAGAAATGGCTAAAGTGCAGACCTAAGCCAACAAGTACGATGATACCCAAGATGAGCATGTTTTGCGATGCCCATTCAACCATCTTCGGGCGTACGCTGTATGCATAGCGAACGTTGCCACGAGCACGGCGGTTCTGGATAGTGAGAATGAAGGCGTAAACGATATGAAGCAAGAAACCTACAGCCAAAACTGCGGTACCTGCAAGTGCATACCAGTTTGTGCCCAAAAATTCACAAACCTTGTTGTAGGCTTCTCCTGAGAAAATGGCCACAAGGTTCATGGACATGTGAAATAGCAGAAAGAGAACGAGGCAGAGACCTGTTACGCTCATTATCAGTTTCTTTCCGATTGAAGATTTAAATAAACCACTCATAAAATATTTGTTTTAATTATTTCTTAATGTAAAGTTTTCTTTGTTTTTAAGTCGCAAATTTAGTTCATAGTAATGCTAAGCCAAAGAACAATGTGTATTTTTTTCTTAATTTAAAATTGTTCTATGAAACGAAGCACACCCAACAGGCGTCTTTAAAACTTCACTTTGCGTTCGCCGCCGGCGAACGAACTGAATGTCGCCTCAGCGTTTGTCAGGTAGTAAATAGCTGTATTAGGGTCGGTTGCGCTATACATCGATGCCAACGACGGATTGAGGTCTATCAGTGCCTGCTTGGCCTCGACGCGTTCGTCGTCGACGAGCGTCGCACTTACGCGAAGCCACTCGCCTTTGCCGTCGTAGGCGCAAATCTCAACTTTGGGGTTGGCGGCTATCTGCTTTGCCACATTCTTCTTGTGCCCCGACATGATGTAGAGCTTGCCCTCGTAAATGCTCTGCGTACCAAAGGGACGCACGCGCGGCTGGTTGCCCTCTACTGTGGCGATGTAATACACACCGCAGTTTTTCAGAAATTCACATACTTCATTCATCACACTATCGTTTTGCGTTTTGTATTCAGCATGATTGATAGGTTGCTGAGCTGCTTCAGCTGCATTTGAGCAACTTGTTTTCTCACAACACGATTCTTTGCAGCAAGATTCCTTACAGCAAGATTCTTTACAACACGATTCTTCACAGCAAGATTCTTTGCAGCAAGAATCTTTGCAGCAATCTTTGTCACAACAACTGTTTTTTGTGCTGCATGCAACTATCGTTGCCATGCATAATACACTGAAAATTAATGTTTTCATTTTGTTTCGGGTTTTTATTTATTAATATTTATATCATATTCCATTCGCAGCATTGCGCGCGGTTTGTCGCAGACGTACGGCTGTATGTTGGTGGCCGCTTTATAGCTGTCGCCAAGCAGCATATTGCCTATGAGCGCCTTGGCGCTCAGGCCCAACTGCTTAAGCATGAACATGAACGAGTCTTCGACATTGGGCAGATGCGTCACCGAATAGTTGGTGCCGAGGTCCGCACGGTCGGCGGCTATCTCTATGGCTTCGGTAAGCCCGCCAAACTCATCGATAAGGCCCAGACGCTTGGCGTCGGTGCCAGCCCAAACACGGCCCTGCGCTATGTCGTCGATCTGACTGTCGGTTTTGTTGCGCCCTTCGGCGCAACGACCGACGAAGGTAGAGTAAACTCGCTCTATCGTCGCTTGCACAGCGGCGCTCTGCTTGGCCGTAAGCGGACTGTAGGCCGTCAGTGCGCCCTCTTGGTTGCTGTTGACGGTCTCAATGTTGAGACCTATATTGCCTATTGTCTTTTTCAGGCAAGGGACGAGACCGAAAACGCCTATTGAGCCCGTCAGCGTGGCCGGTTCGGCCACAATGACGTCGGCGGCGCACGAGATATAGTATCCGCCCGAGGCGGCACATTCGCCCATTGATACTACGAACGGCTTAACTCGCTTTGTCTCTGCCACTTCGCGCCAGATGATATCCGATGCAAGTGCCGAACCGCCAGGCGAATTGACACGCATCACAACGGCCTTCACCGACTCGTCGTTGCGCGCTTCACGTATCGTTCGCGCAAGGTCGTCGGCATATATGTTGGCCAAGTCCATTTTGTTCGAACCTTCTTGTATTTCGCCAACGGCGTAAATGACAGCAATCTTATTGTTTGATCCGCGGTTGAGTTTTGTCAGTTTGTTGCCTTTGTTGTAGTCGGCTATGTCGCTAATGGGTATATCGGCATTGGCTTTGAGGCCCAGCGTGTCGCGCAGCAGGGCGAGGAACTGGTCGTAGTAGATGAGCCCGTCGACAAGCCGCGCGTCGAGAGCGGCTTGCGGATTGAACGAGTTGACGTTGTTGGCAAAGTCGTCGACCGACTTTGCGCTTATGCCGCGCGAGGCGGCTATGCCGTCGCGCACATCGGCCCACATAGCGTCGATATAAGTCTGTGTCTGCTCGCGCGAGGCGTCGCTCATCTTGTTGAGCGTATAAGGCTCAACAGCCGACTTAAATTTGCCGTGGCGGAACACCTGAATATCGACATCGAGCTTGTCGAGCATGTCTTTGTAGAACATCACACTGCCCGTTATGCCGTTCACGTCGGCTGTGCCTTGCGGTGTGATGTAAACCGCATCGGCCACCGATGCTACGTAGAGCGCGCTTTGCGATGTCGACGACGAGTAGTAGAACACGGGCTTGCCGCTCGTCTCTTTAAACTGCGCAAGAGCCTTGCGCAGCTCGGTCATCACCGGTATCGACGATGCCGAGGTCTCGCCTTTCAGATATATGCCGTTTATCTTCTTGTCGGTAGCGGCATCGTTAATCTTTTCGAGTGTCTCGTAGAGGCCCAACTGCGGCGAGCCGCCGTTGAGAGCCACCATCAGAGCATTGGCCGAAGCCATATAGTCCGACGCAGAGCGGTCGGCTATCTCAGTAGTCAGGTCGATGACCAGCAGCGAGTTGTCCTTCACGGGCACCTGCACCGATGTCGACGCCGACGAGGCGGCGCTTATTATCATGAAAAACATGATCAGGTAGAAGAATACCGACACTATGCCCCAAAGTAGCTGTCCGACTATTACCGCAAGCAGCGTGATGAAAAACTGTTTCATTGTATTCTGTTGAATATTAGTCGATTATAAGCATAGCATCGCCATAGGCGCCTATCTTGTAGCCTTCTTTCACGGCCACGTTGTAAGCAGTCATCACCTTCTTGTATCCGCCGAAGGCGCATACCGTCATGAGCATCGTCGAGAGCGGCAGCTGGAAGTTGGTAACCAGAGCGTTGGCAACGGCAAATTCGTAAGGCGGGAAGATGAATTTGTTGGTCCAGCCTTCGAACGGCTTGATGTGTCCGAGTGTCGAGTTGGCTGTTTCGAGGGCGCGCAAAACAGATGTGCCTACGGCACATACTTTGCGCTTGTCGTCTTTGGCGCGGTTGACTATGTCGCACACTTGGTCCTCGACAAACAGCTGGTCCGACGGCATCTTGTGTTTTGTGAGGTCTTCGACCTCAACATTGTCGAAAATGCCCAGACCTATGTGCAGTGTCAGATAGCCCATCTCCACGCCTTTGATTTCGAAGCGTTTGAGCAGTTCGCGGCTGAAGTGCATACCGGCCGTCGGTGCAGCCACTGCGCCTTCGTTCTTGGCGAAAATCGTCTGGTAGTTCTTCTCATCTTCGGCCGTCGGCTCGCGTTTGATGTAGCTTGGCAGCGGCGTAAGGCCTAAGTTGTAGAGCACTTTCTTGAATTCGTCGTGCGAACCATCGAAGAGGAATCGCAGCGTGCGTCCGCGCGATGTGGTATTGTCGATTACTTCGGCTACAAGCGTATTGTCCTCACCGAAGTAGAGTTTGTTGCCGATTCTGATTTTGCGTGCCGGGTCGACAAGCACGTCCCACAGATGCTGGTCGGAGTTGAGTTCGCGCAGAAGGAAAACCTCTATTTGAGCGCCGGTCTTCTCCTTGTTGCCATAGAGCTTGGCCGGGAAGACTTTGGTGTCGTTGAATACCATCGCATCGCGGTCGTCGAAGTATTCAATTATCTCCTTGAAGTTGCGATGCTCTATTTCGCCACTGTTGCGGTGCAAAACGAGCATGCGGGCTTCGTCACGATTCTCCGCCGGGAACTGCGCTATGGCGTCGGCAGGGTGTTTGTAATCGAACTCTGATAGTTTCATAGGTTATATGTTTTTTTATTGTTTTTCCTCTGTATCAATGCCTTGCGCCTCTTTCTCGGCGTCGAAGAGCTTCTGCAACTGCTCGAGCGTCAGCGCGGCCGACTTGTCCACGTTGCCTACGGCAACGCGTTCAAGCCTGATGAGATGCGCGCCCGAACCAACAGCCAGACCAATGTCGCGAGCCAGCGAGCGAATGTAAGTGCCTTTGCTGCAACGTATTCTGAGCGTCACATCGGGCAAGTCGCACTCTTCGATGCCAATGCTGTACACCGTCACCTTGCGGCTCTTGAGCTCCACATCGGTAGAGCCTTTGCGGGCCAGCTCGTAGGCGCGTTTGCCATTGACCCTTATGGCCGAAAAGAGCGGCGGCGTCTGCTCTATTTCGCCCGTAAAATGCTCTTTAAGAGCATTTTCTATCATCTCGCGCGTCAGGTGCTCGGTAGGATACGTGGCATCGATCTCCTTCTCGAGGTCGAACGACGGCGTCGTTGCGCCAAAGCGCAACGTGGCCACATACTCCTTGTCGTGCCCCATCAGCTCGTCAATCTTCTTTGTGGCGCGGCCAATGCATACCGTTACTATGCCCGTAGCCAGCGGGTCGAGTGTGCCGGCGTGCCCCACTTTTATCTTTTTGATGCCAAGCGTCTGCTTGAGCATCAGTCGTATCTTGTTCACCACATCGAACGAAGTCCATTTCAGCGGTTTGTCGATGTAGAATATTTCGCCCGTCTCGAAATTCATCTCTATCCGAATATCAGTACTGCCGCAGCTGCCAAGGCGCAGTAAATGGCGAAGTAGATGAGTTTGCCTTTGCGCACAATGCCTATCATCAGCTTGCAAGCCAAGCAGCCCGACACAAATGCTGTGATGAAGCCTATCAGGAGCGAGCTTGTGGGTATGGAACCCATGACAACCTCGGCGCCGTCTTTGAGCATCTTAAGCACGTCGAGCAGGGCTTCGCCCAAAATGGGCGGAATGACCATGATGAACGAGAATTGCGCCAGCCGCTCCTTGCTGTTGCCAAGCAAGAGGCCGGTGGCTATCGTCGAACCCGAGCGCGACAAACCAGGCATCACCGCGCATGCCTGCGCGATGCCTATGATGAACGCGTCGAGCATCGTTATCTGCTCTTTCTGACGTGGCTTGTAGAAATACGAAAACGCTAACAGCAAGGCTGTTACAAACAACATGATGCCTATTACCGTAAGACCCGAACCAAACACTTCCTCGACGGCGTCTTTGAAGAAGAAGCCGACAATGGCTACGGGAATCATCGAAATGAGTATGTTGACGGTGTAGCGTGTCTCGTCGTTGTACTTGAATTTGAACAGACCTTTGAAAATCCACGCTATCTCCTTCCAGAGTATCACCAGAGTGCTTAAAACGGTGGCCACATGCACCGCAACTGTAAATGTCAGATTTTCAGCCCCGTCGAGACCGAAGAAGTTCGACGCTATGGCCAAATGCCCGCTGCTGCTTACGGGCAGATATTCGGTCAGACCTTGTATGAGGCCCAACAAAAATGCTTCTATGCCGCTCATTTTCTATTTGTTGTTATTTCGTTTCTTTAAGTTGCTCGTCGTCTTTGGGCTTTTTCATTATCGCGTATATCTCGAAAACGAAACCCGCCAATACGATTATCGGCGCAAGTGTTATCTGACGGAAACCGTAGATGCTGGGGTCGAACACGTTGGGGTCGTCGCTGCCTTTGCCTGCCATGAGAACAAACCCGATGATGATGATGACGAAACCGATTGCCAGCAATCGGTAATTCTCTTTGCCTAAGGCAAATCCAAATTCGTTTTTGTTGTTTTTACTGTTTATTGCCATTTCTGTTTAAATGTATAAGTCGGCGGTGCGGACGTTGAGATAGCGGTTCACCGAGACTGTTGTCGATATTAGCGTCAGCATTATGCCGACGGCGAAAACCATTGCAAATAAGAATATTACGACGTAGATGTTGCTGAAGCTCACCACACCCGACAGCTCACGCGCCGAGACGTATATCACGCCGGCTATCAGCGCGTTGGCTATCAACGCGCCTATGATGCCTTGTATGATGCTGCTGCCGATGAACGGCCGCCGTATGAATCCGTTGGTGGCACCCACAAGCTGCATGGTGCGTATGATGAATCGCTTGGAGTATACCATGAGTCGTACCGTGTTGTTTATCAGCGTTATAGCCACCAGCAACATCAGAGCCGACAAGGCCAGCAGCACGAGCGATATCTTCTTCACATTCTCGTGTATCAGATACACCATATCTTTCTGGTAATGAACCTCTTTCACCTCAGGGAAAGCCTTCACCATCTTCTCTATCTCCTCCATACCTTCGGGCGTGGCGTACTGCGCGTGCAGCTTGACATCGATCGACGAGAGCAGCGGGTTGTAACCCAAGAAACCGATGAAATCCTCGCCAAGCTCGCTCATCAGCTTCTCGGCGGCCTGCTCCTTGTTGAGATAAGTAACCGACTTCACGCGAGGCGAGGCCTGAAGCGACTTTTCTATCTTCTTCACCTCGGCGTCGCGCGCTTCGTCCTGAAGCATTACGGTCAGACCCAGATTCTCCTTCACATAAGTTGATAACTTGCTTGCATTGAGCATCAATAAACCTATCATGCCCAGCAGAAAAAGCACCAGCGTGATGCTTATAGTCGTTGTAAAATACGAGCTGCGCAGCTTGCGCGCAGCAGCTTTGTTGTTTTGTTTTGCCATATAGTTATGCTACAATACCGACAAAAATACTACACTCTTTTCCGTTTTGTACAGAATTAACAAAGATTAACTATCTGACTGGCAGACAACGGCGTGGATTTCCTGGCTGTGATAAAACTGGCGCGAGTGTTTTTCCTATTTGGGGAAAGTAGTGGCGAATAGTCGTTCGCCACTACTTTTCTACTACTTTTCTACTACTAAGGTACTATTTTTTTTCTAAAAAAATATTTGTTTGATTCAAAAATAATACATATATTTGCCGGTGTAAAAACAAGAATAAAACAAGACAGATAAACCATTAAAACAGAGCAACGATGGCAAAACTGAACATGGGAATATTAGGCGGATTCACCGGCAAGGTGGGCACAGTGGTAGGTTACATACGCAAAGGGCAGCCCGTGATACGCGCGCTGCCGCAGAAGCCTCAGGTCGAAGCGTCTGAAAATCAGAAGAATGCGCGAATGCGGTTTGCCGCATTGCGCAAGATAATACCATCGTTTGTTCCGGCGTTCAGCATAGGGTTCCGTGCCCAGCTCGACGAGAAGATGGTGCACTGCGTGGCCTTCTCGGAGCTGTGGGCGCTGGGCGTGGTGGGCGATGCTCCCGAATGCGCCATCGACTACTCGAAAGTGATTGTGAGCAAAGGGCGCCGGCCAAATCTGGCCGAGGCGCGCGTAGAGCGCGACGGCGACAACATTGTGGCCACTTGGGCGCCCAAAGGCAACATTCCGCCCGCCGATGGTACCGACGAAGTGTATCTGGCGGTATACTCTACCGCCGAAAACTACATACGCGTGGTTAGCGCCCCGGCGCTACGCGCCGAGGGCCGCCTATCTATGCCCGCTCCCGACGGCGAACTGCACTGCTATCTCTTCGCAGCCGCCGCCAACGACAAAGAAACATCTCTGAGCCAGTATTTTAGAGTATAGATTTTAAAGAGTAAAGAGTAATGCGTAAAGAGTAATGCGTAATGTGTAGAGACGCACGGACGTGCGTCTAATGTGCATTATTAATCGTTCATTATCAATTAGTTCCTTTCGTCAGACGCCGTAAGGCGTCATTCGTTCCGTTTGTTTTATTCGGTGATGAATTATTCCGTGTTTTTCGTGTGTTCCGTAGTTAATTTTTGTAATTGGCTGCGCCGAACTTCGTTTCCTAATTCGTAATTCGTAATTATCTCCGTGTCCTCTGTTTCCTCAGCGCCCTCTGTGATAATCATCACTTCACCACCACTTTGCGCCCTTGGTGCAGATATACACCGCGCTCGGTCGGTTTGCCGTTGAGTTTGGCGCCGCTGAGCGAGTACCACGCCTCGTCGGCTGCCTGAGCGTTGCCGCTCGGCATTGTGGCGTTGCCAATGCTTGTAGGGTCATCGGGTATAGGGAATATATCATATGTATAGTAGGGCCATCCGGCTTTATAGGTATCCACACTCTCTTCGGGCACATATATCTTACGCCCTGCGGCGTTGTTGTCGAAAGCTTTATTCCCATATGTTTCTAATGAAGGGGCAAGTATGGTTACCGAAGTCAGTCCGCCGCAATTCATAAATGAGGAATAGCCAATGCTCGTAACGCTTGCAGGAATAGTTATCGAAGTCAGATCGCTGCATTTAAAGAATGCATTTGTGCTAATGTTTGTTACAGCAAGGGGAATATTATACGAAGATTCAGTCTTGCCAGCAGGATAACATAGTAGTGTTGTTTTATCCTTGTTGAACAGAACACCATTTTCGGATGCATATTCTGTATTACCTTCTTCTACATTAATGTTAGGCAATGCACTGCAACTAAAGAAAGCATTTTCGCCAATTATTGTTACACTTGCAGGAATAGTTATTGATGTTAGAACGCTGCATTCACTGAACGCCCAGGCGCCAATGCTTGTCAGTTGAGAGCCTTCGGCAAAAGTAACCGAGGTGAGTCCGCATCCCCAGAAAGCAAAATTATCAATGTTTGTTACTTTTACAGGAATGGTTATTGAGGCCAGACGGCTACAATCACAGAACGCAGAAATGCCAATGCTTGTCAGTTGTGAGCCCTCAGCAAACGCAATCGAAGTCAGTCCGCTCTCTTCGAAAGCATTACTACAAATGCATGCTACGCTTGCGGAAATAGAAACTGAGGTTAGTTTGCTTAACCCATAGAACGCGTATTTACCAATGCTTGTAACACCTTCGCCTATAACCACAGTTTTTATGTCGTCCTTATACTCATACCATGGTGCGTGATTATTAGAATTATAATCTGCCATTTCGCCTGTGCCTGCTATAGTGAGTATATTCGTATTCGCAAGAGTAGTATACGACCAAGTAACGTTGTCGTTTTCTGTCTTGCCACATGCACCAGAAACAATCATCTGAGCCACAGCAGCATTGGCGGCGAAAAGCAAAGCGGTGAGCATCAGCATGATGCGGCGCATTGCCGATGCGGGGCGGATATCTGAAAGTGATTTCATAAGTATGGCGTTATGGGGTTGCGAAATTATTTCTTACGGTAGATTTTCACTTCCGAAATACTCTCGAAATCAGCAAATTCGGGATTGTCGGCAGGGAGAACCTTCTTGCCCTCTTCGGGATAGATGTTGCTTATGGCTTCGCGTGTGGTGTAGAAATCAATCGCACCGCCATCGGCATCTTCGAGAGTGCGCACCCAGACGCCGTTTTTGAACACGAAGTAGTCGGCTGCGGCACCGCTCTCGCCAAAGGCATAACCTATATTCTGGCTCGTCACGCCGTAGTAGTCGCACTCGTCACCAGCGCACATCTTATAGAGGTAGAGCAGGTTGTAAACGGATATGGTGTCGATGGCGCCTTCAGCGTTGAGCGCGAAGCTGAACGCTTCGCCACTGCGGCGGAAGTTGTAAATGCCATTCTCGTAAGTGTATCCTCTGAAAGTGGCTGGCGGCACATCGCCAATATGCACATTACCAAGACCTTGCATAGTTATCACGGTGTGGCAGATGCCGTCGTTATAGTCTTCGGCGTTGGGAGCGAACTGTCGGCCGTCCCACTTGAAGTAGAGCGCCGGCATGTCTTCGTGCGCACGCACGAAGACCCCATCGGTGTCGCACATCTGGTAGATATATCCGTGGTCGGCAACAGCCTTGTTGAACATGTCTTCGTTTTTGTACCAAAGCAGTTCGTCCATTGCGGCATAGTCGTCGAATGTAGGTCGTGGCAGCAGCGAGTTGTCGAGAGTGAGCTCGGTGCCGTTGAAGCGGTACGCCTCGAAGCGGAGTATCTCTTCGAACTCGTCGGGTATGAATCTGGCTTCTTGATACAGTGCAAACCACTCACCATCAACATTTTGGAATACGCGCGTCATAACATCGCGTTCATAATCACCATCGGCGTACCACACTATGCACTGGTTCCCGACGGGGCTGTCGTCGGAAGGTTCGATTGCTTTGGCCTGTTCGGGGTTCAGGCGTTCGAGAACGCCGAAAGCGGTAGGCGGTTCAATTTTATTTTTATTGCTGCAGGCGCAAAGCGCCAGCGCTGCTAAAGCTGAAAGTATAAGTTGCTTTTTCATAACAGAGTGATTATAAATGAGTTATTGTTTTACAAATTCTTTGCCGTTCCAGGCGTATTCGAGCGGACTTTCATTCAAATGGCGCATGCTTTCCGCCATTCCGGGATATGTCTCATCGCAGTCGTACGGATGAAGCACAATGCTGAGGCCAGTCGGCGGATTGAAAGTAATATAAACGAAGCTCAGCGGCGACTCGTCGTACATCTCTTTGAACTCGGCTATTTCGGCTTGATAATCGCCTGTTTTGCTGGGATTTAGCAAATCTTCGAGAGCAGGCTCGGGCAGTTTTATTATTGTGGCGGTATCGAGCACACCGTCTTTGTACTGTTCGGTCCAGTAGTAATATTCGGTGGCGCATCCGGGGCCAGAGACGTTATGCCCGAAGGCAACGAGATAGCCGCCATCGGCAAGCGGATAGCAGGCAAGTTCTTCGCCCATGTCGCAACCTTCCGATTCCTCTTCGTAGCTTCCGCTATACGAAAGCTGATTATTCTGATTCCAGAAATTCGTTATTTCGGGGAAGTGCTGTTTGAAAACCGTTTCGGCGACGTTAGCGTCGGTAATTTGCGGTGTTTCGGCTCCATTGGTCGATGCCAGAGTGGCGTTGTCGGCCTGTTTGCTCGAGCAGGCTGCGAGGGCGAAGGCCGCAATCAAAAGAAGTGAATGTGTTTTGTTCATATTTTAGAATTCTCTTTGTTTCTGATTTTCTGCAAAAATAATTTTTCTGCCTGAAAAATGCAATTATTTGAAAACTTCGAGCTGCAATAGATGATAATTGTAGTTTGAGCTTTCTGCAAACAACCCCGACTCAACATCGTTCAATCTACTAAAAAAGTCTGATTTATAGATAGTTGACAATGACTGTTCTTCCGTCATGCCATGGTCTCGCATGAGGAAAAGACTGAGATCGGTAACGATGCAGTCAATCATGAATTTCTGTTCGGCAGGAGTTGTCATACGCGTATGAACCAGTGTATTTCGCAATTTGTACCGTGGTAAAGTCTCATCCCAACATACCTCCGTTCCGCTTGCAAACAGTAATCAGATCGGCTACAGCATCTTCGAGCGACAAGGTGTGCTCTGCCTCATAGCAATCTATGAGAAACCGCATTCCACCATGCGACTCGAGATAAGCAAAAGAATCGTTGGGCGTAAGATTGAATCTTTCACCAAAATCGCGCACACATGCTACATAATATGCCAATCTCTGTTTCTTTTCCATAATGCAAAAATAATTTTTCTGCCTGAAAAATGCAATTATTTGATTTTTTTTCGGTTGAAAAAACGCACAAAAAAATGCCTTGCGCTGAGCAAGGCATTTTTTATCAAATTATTTTCCTACAGTCATTTATAGCGACCGAAAAACTTTGCTAAAATCGGGAAGAGTATCACCAGCACGGTAACTACGTAAGCCCAGACGTTTGTCACCCGCGAAGTGGCGCCTATGCAGTAATCGGCCGGAATGAGGCGGTCGCCGGTGAGCGCATATTGCACTTCGGTGCCGGTGTAAGTGCCTGTGCCAGCGTCGGTTACCTCGCCCGGCATCACAAGCGAGTACGGCATAGCCATGTCGAGCAACCGCATCTGCTTCTTGCACACCGAGTTAAGTTCCTGAGCGCACGGGCTCTTCTCGTCGAAGAAGAATGCGTAGGCGTCGCTGTGGAAGAACTCACGGAGCAAATCGGTTGGTTGCACCACCATATCCGACCATTCTTCGCACTTTACGTGGCAGAACTGCGCGAGCGAGTCGCGCAGCTGCGCGAACTCCGCGCGTCCAACCGGCGGATTGTCTATCGAGTCGTAGTGCGACTCGATGTATTCGATGCACGTCAGTATCAGGTTGTCACTTATCCAACGGTCGAACTTATGGTCGAGACTGGCAATTTTCATCGAAGCTTCAGCGCCATTGAGCCCTTGCACAATGTTGGGCTGACCGGTAAACCAATAGCCCACCTCGTCGGAGTCGGCGTAGTCGGTCGGCGGCAGCTTGAAAACACCATCGAGACAGGCAAACCGCTCACTGAAAACGTATTCGGTGTAGAACCACCGAAAACGTTTTTCGAGCGACGACTGCGCCTTGAGCGGCTCGCCGTCGTAGAGCAACGGCATGTCGGTGCTCAGCTCTTCGACACTCGAAAACTCTCTGCTGTAGACAGTTAGCGCTGAGTCGTTCTGCCCTACTTCGGTCCGCGACTGCCATTGGCTGCCGAACGAGAGACCTTGGGGCTGCGACTTGCGCTGGCTGTAGCTCACTTCGCGTGTGCAGCTGCCGTCGTTGTTGACGATGGTGCGCATCTGCGCGCCATCGAAGTCGTTGCACGACGTAAACACCACTGCCACAGCCGATAACATTCCGAAAAAACTATTTCTTTTCATAATACATCTCTTTTATTTGTGAATAAAAACTTGTCTGGTTTCTCTTCTGGCGGCCTGTGTACACATTCTTAAGAGTTGCGCCGTACGAGAAATCGGTAGTATAGTAATTTGTTTTTGTTTCTATCTGTTCTTCAGCCGAATACGACTTCTGGTAGAGGAAAAGACCAATAAGCCAGACGGCGGCCGCTGTCGATACCAGGCGCAGGGTGCGCACTAAAGTGCGCACTGGCGCGCCGGCCTTGCTGTCGGCCACATCGGGCAGACTGGCCATGATGCGTTCGGTGAGGTCGTCGGCGTCGGCAACCATAGGTTGCCGCCCTTTGAGCCTTTCGAGTATTTCGTCTGTTTTATTCATATCCCAATTCTTTTAATTGTTTGCGTATCGTTTGCCGCGCCACGTAGAGGTTGCTCTTTATCTGTGTGGCGTCGAGGCCTGTTATCTGTTCTATTTCGGCAGCCGAGAGGCCTTCCAACTGACTGAGAGTGAACACAGTCTGCTGCATCGTACTCAGCTTCTCGACCAGCAGTCTGACAATCGATATCCACTCGTTGTTTTCGAGGGTAAGCTGGCTGTCGGTGTCGGCGGCGAAACGCGCAAGCGCGTTTTCGTCGGCCGGCAATGGCGCAAAACGGCGGCGGCTCTTAATACGGTCGAGGCACAGCCGAGTGCCGATGGTGTAGAGCCAGGTGCTCAGCGGCCGGCGAATGTCGTACAAGCCGATGTTTTGCCACGCGCGGATGAATGTCTCCTGCACAGCGTCTTTGGCCTCGTCTTCGTCGCAAAGCATCTTCAGCGACAGCGAGAAAACCATTCGCTGATAGTTCCGAACTATAGTTCGGAACGCCTCTTTGTCGCCATGCTGGCATCGTATCAATATGTCCCTTTCCGATTGTTCCATTTTTCTGCAATCTGACCAATATACGACGAACTGGTTTGAAAGTCAAAAAAGAGGCATAAGTTTTTCAACTTCAACCATTTTTCTCTCATAAAAAACAAATATATTTGCCCAAATAATTACTAAAAATAAAACAAAATGAAGAAATTTGTATCTTTTTTATTTACCGCCCTGCTCGCCACGCAGGCATGGGCAGCCACAACTTTCACTGTTGGCAAACTGAAATACACCGTTATTGAAGGCACCACCAATGTTTCTGTTTCAAAAGGTTCAACTGCACCTACCGATGCTCTCGTTATCCTGGAAAAAGTAACCAACCCCAACAATGAACAGTTATATACGGTTACAGGCATCGGCAACAGAGCGTTTGAAAGTTGCAGCGGTCTGACATCAGTCACCATCCCTAATTCAGTAACAAGCATCGACGATTTGGCGTTTTACAATTGCAGCAGTCTGACATCAGTCACCATCGGCAATTCAGTAACAAACATTGGCAACTTTGCGTTCTCTTATTGTAGTGGTTTGACATCAGTCACCATCGGCAATTCTGTAACAAGCATTGGCGAATATGCGTTTTATAGTTGCAGTGGTCTGAAATCAGTCACCATTCCCAATTCGGTCACAAGCATCGGCAACAGAGCGTTCCAAAGTTGCAACAGTCTGACATCAGTCACCATCGGCAATTCTGTAACAAGCATTGGCGAATATGCGTTTTCTAGTTGCTTTGGTCTTACATCAGTCACCATCGGCAATTCAGTAACAAGCATCGGCGACTGTGCGTTTCAATTTTGCAGCAATCTGACATCAGTCACCATCCCCAATTCAGTAACAAGCATCGGCGTAAGTGCGTTCCTCAGTTGCAGCAAATTGACAGAAATAAATGTGGAAAGCGGTAATACAGCATATTCATCAGAAGATGGAGTATTGTTCGATATGGTGGGAACCAATCTGATATGTTATCCAGCAGGTAAAACGGGAACAACATATAT